>DAOUMD010000305.1:0-68447 GCA_034412795.1 Anaerolineae bacterium | reverse complement strand
GGCTGGTATAATTTGCGCGATAGGGCGGTTAGCTCAGATGGCTAGAGCGCCACGTTGACATCGTGGAGGTCACAAGTTCAAGTCTTGTACCGCCCACAGAATTTATGAAGGAAGCCTCGCGCCGGGATGGTGCGGGGCTTTTTTGCTCTGGCCGCCACCCCAACCACTTTGACAACTCGGCTGAGTTGATTATCATGGCGCGTGGGAACACGATTAAACCGTGTTGACATTTTAGTCTTTGCGCCTGAGAACTCGGCGACAAATAACGAAATGCACCGCTGGGAATGCGCAAATGTCAACACTACCTAGTCCACTCCATTAGCCGTAAGGGTGCGATTCCGATGCGCGAGGGGAACGCGTCCCCTTTCAGGCGGCCACTATGCGCCATCCTCTCCAACCAATAATTGTCACTGCCATAACCGGTAGCCTGCTGGCTGTGGCAACCGGCTGCTTTCGACCCAGCCCGCCGACGCCGGCTGCTTCGTCGCCCACCCGGCAAGCTTCGGTGGTTTCGGCACGCCCTTCGACGTCGGTCCCGACCGTCCTGACCCCAACGCGGACACCATCCGCGCAGAGACCCACTCTCACCTCCGAGCCCACGGCGAAACGTGGCACCCACACTTCCGCTGGCGGGAAAACCGAGCCACCGGCGGTGGTAGACAGAGGGGATGCCCGCCCACCCCAGCGCCCGATGTCTCCAACGACCGCTCCCGATCTTGAGACGGAGCCTACGACGTCCTCCGCCCCGTCGACGCGACACCGGGTTGAGGCGGGCGACACGATATACTGGCTGGCCGAGCAATACGGCAGCTCGCCGGAGGCAATCTTGCAGGCCAACGGCCTGGATGAGCAGGGCGCGCGCTCCCTGGATATCGGCCAGGAATTGGTCATCCCCGTCGGGGATGAGGGGCAGCAAGCTGCGCTCTCCCCAGGCATCGTGCACCAGGTGCAAGCGGGCGAGGCACTGATCATTATCGCCCAGCAGTACAGCACGACGGTCGAAACACTGATGGCCGCCAACGACCTGGAGGATGCGGAGTTGATCCTGGCCGGGCAAGAGCTGATGGTGCCGGTACCGCCTGGCACAGGGCTGGCGCCGCCAGCCACGCCCATCTCCCGTATGGAGCCACTGGCCCAGACCGATGCCGCCGCCGCGCCCCAGCTTGCTCCGACCGAGCCTATCTGGCCGACTTCACCCCTGAGCGGAACCGGTACGGCTGACGTGGTGCCGCCGATGAGCACCAGCGAAGCGCTGACGCAGACTGCTGTGCTAAGCGAGACCGCCCCAACCGAAGTGGTGACAGGTACGGCAGAGAGCGAGGCAGTGCCGGTGCCGGAGCTGGTCGCGCTGGAGGAAGCCATGGTGACAGCGGTCAACGCCGAGCGGGAGGCGCATGGCCTGCCCCCCTATCGCGTGGACGACACGCTGGCCGCCGTGGCCCGGGCACACGCCCAGGACATGGTGGCGCGCGATTACATAGGGCACAGCTCGCCCGAGGGCAAGCGGGTGCGCGACCGTCTACGCGACGCGGGCCTGGACCTGGACCGGGCGGGGGAGAATTATTACGTGACCACCCGGCCGGCGGAGGAGGCAGTGGCCCACACGCTTAGCTGGTTCATGGACGATCCACCCCACCGGAACAACATCCTGCACGGATACTACACCCGTATGGGCGTGGGTGTCGCCTCTCGGTCACCAGGCTGGTATATTTTTGTGTTGGACTTCGCGGGGGATTAGGGAGGGCCAGGCGCGACAAGCCCTGGCGCTCTTTCGCCGGCATTTTTCAGTCTTCTATGGCTCGCCTGCACTGGGGTGAGTGCAAGGCTTTGCCAACCTCGATTGCCTATGACACAATAAGACACATGCTCTTTATACTAATCGTCATGTGCCTTATTTCAGATGAGAGTCTCCTCTCAGGCCACAACATTCAACACCTGAGCCGACTGCTGGCGCGCCATGGCCTCTAAGTTCGGCTAAGTTGGTTTAGCGTTTGCGTAATTGATTCAAGACTGGCGTAATTTGCGTGACTGGGCGGTTAGCTCAGATGGCTAGAGCGCCACGTTGACATCACAATTTCAAGTCTTGTACCGCCCACTGAATTTATGAAGGAAGCCTCGCGCCAGGATAGTGCGGGGCTTTTTTGTTTGGGTTAACGCCCAACATCGTCACCCGGGGTCCTCCTCCCCAAGTGCCACGATGTCCCCCCAAAAAATTTACGATATGTTTACGTTATTCGTGCGCTAACTGTGGTAGAATCACAGTCAGATAACGTGTAAGGGTTACCCTACCTATGCGCTGCCCCAGATGCCATGAGGCGATCCACGATCTCACTCAACCCTGTCCTGCCTGCCAGTTCAGCGGCGACCTGGCTTTGGTGGAGGAGTTGGCTCACGTGGAATGGGTGTTGGATGAAATCGAGGGCTGGCCAGCGCTGGGGGTTGACGAGGAGGAGCGGGAACGCCTGAAACAGGAATACGCCACCCGAGGGCGTGAGCTGCAGGTGGCGTTGGAATTACGCCTTCCCCCGTTCTCAGAGGAAGAAGCGCGCCAGGCATGGCCGCTTCTTTTTCATTGTGAGGCGCTGCTAGCTCAAGTCGCCGAGTGGCAGGCAGCCGAACGGCTCATTGCGGAGGCGGCGGATCAATTGGTCACCCAGGTCAGTGACCAGGTGACTACCCTGCTGGAGCAACTGGAAGGCTATGCCCGCCCGGACTATCTCTGCAACGATGCTGAACGCCTGGACATGGTTTGCTTTCTGCTAGAGGCGGTCGATCATTTAAGCCAGGAGGAAGGTTTTGTCACAGCCGAAGCCGAAGAGCAAACCCGGACCGACCTGCTGATTGAAAAGGAGAAACTGGAAAGCGCCCTGGATTTGCGCCCGGCGCCTGAGGCTGGAGAGGAATTGCATGCGGCCGAGGTGGTCGGGGAGGTGGCCCGTGCCCCTGGAGAAGTGACCCCGCCCTCCGTTTCGCCGACTCCGGCGCCTCCGCCTGTGCCGCTGCGCGAACGCCTTGGGCAGGCGCTGGTTTCGGAACGCACCCTGCAAGCTATCCTTTTCCTGGGCATATTTCTGCTCTTTGCAGCGGCGCTCTCTTTTGTCATCTGGGGCTGGAGAAATTTCTCGGCGCCGCTGCGGGTGGCCATCCCCACCGGTTTCACCATCCTCTTCTTCGTGCTGGGCAGATACGTCCACGCCCACACGCCCCTACAGCGTTCCGGGATTGCCCTGAACGCCATCGCCGCGCTGTTGTTCCCTATCGACTTTTACACCGTCTATGCCAATTTCGACATCCCTGCCCGCTATTGGCCCTCCTTCTGGCTGGCAGCCTCTCTGTTCTGCCTGGTAGCCTATCTAGCCGCTACTTTTATGGTTCGCAGCCGCTTTTTCGGCTACCTGGTAGCTACCGCGGCCGGCAGCTTGGTGCTGGCGAGTATCCAGGTGGCCCACCAGGCCTTTGGCTTCTCCCTGGACTGGCGCACGGCCGGGCTCTCCTGCCTGGCGTTGGGCCTGGTGGCCGCGGCCGGCGCCCTAGCCCGCCTGCCGCAGGGGAATCGGCTGCAGCTTCTGGTGGAGCCGTTTCGCTACCTGGCCCCGCTCACGGTGGGCGTGCTCATGTTGCTTACCTTCGGTTGGCGCTTCATCGACCGCGCCGGCTACGACACACTGCACGATGCGCTAACGATAAACTGGTGGGTGGGGGGCCTCATATTTGTCTGGGGAGCCGTGCACCATCGCAGCCGCAGCCTGGCCTTACTGTCGGCTATTGCCCTGCCGGTGGCCGTCTATCTGACCGAGGCGGCCATGTTCGAGCGGGCCGGCGCCAGTTTCGGCTGGTACGCGTTGGGCTGGGCCGGGCTGGTGCCGTTTTACTTTCTCGCCGCGCACGGGCTGCGCACGCGTACCGAAGACACCATCCTGCACGTGCACGGGCGTATTGCGGCCTGGGGAGGCATAGTCTTGCTGGTCATCGCCACCCAATGGCCGCTTGCCGACTTGGCTCACGGGGCGGCCGCAGCAGCCAGCCACGCCGTGCTATCCGGTTCGATCCTGCTGGCCGCCTTTCTCTGGCGGCGACCGGCCTATTTGTACGCGGCCTCGCTGCTGTCTCTGTCGGCCAGCAGCTTCGCCATGAGCCAACTGGGCTTGACGCTGGCCCAATTAAGCATTGGCTGGGCTTCCCTGTCTCTGGTGCACCTGCTAATCGTTCTGAGCGTAGGAGATCGCTTCCCGGCCCCGGCGGCCGACTTTGGCCATGCATTGGTCGTCGGCGGCTATGCCGTGGCCGCCCTGGCCCTCCTCCCCCCCTTGTTTCCCTACGACGGAGATTTGCTGGCCTATGCTCTGGGACACTGGCTGGGGCTGGCTGCCTGGGGTGCCCGGCTGACGCACACGGGGCAGCCAGGCTTTGCCGGACAGCGCGGCTGGCGCAAATCCGTGTTTCATTGGCTGGTTGCTTTGCCCTTGCCCCTGTGGCTGGGGCTGCTTTTCTTCAACCGCCGTCCGTTGGATTTCAGCCTGCCGCTGGCCCTGGCTGCCCTGGCCTGGGGAATGGCCGCGCTGGGCTACCGGCTGGGCCGGGTGGAGAGATGGTACGGCTGGACATGGCGGGTGAGCGGCCTGCTGGTCAGCGTCGCCGCGCTGGCGGTTGCCTGGGTCATCGTCCCGGATGGCTTTACGCTGCCCGTTACCATCCTGGCGGCCGGCACGCTCTATTTTGTCGATGCCCTGGCCCATCGCCAATCCATCGAACTGGCCCCGGCGGCACTGGTGACCGCCGGGGGCTGCTGGCTGTTGCTGGATCGCCTGCGGTTACCCTTCGACGCCGTCACCCTGGCCCTGGCCGCCCTGGTGGCCCTGTACTTACTGGCCGGGCTGTGGGCCGAGCGTCAGAAGCCGGCCGCTGCCACCCATCACTTTCTGGTCCCCCTTTATCTGGCCGCGCACTTGCTGACGCTGTTGGTGCTAGGCCGGATTTACGTGCGCCCCTTCGATGCGCTTTTCTTCGACGTGTCCTGGACGGACGCCATGCGCATGTGGGGAGCGGCCGCCCAACTGCTGCTGGGGGGCATCTACGGGCTGTATGCCTGGGGCACCTACCGCGAGCGTTGGGGACATGTGGCGGCCTGGCTGGGCGCGGCCGGCGGGGGCTTCATCGTCATCAGCTATAGCACCGGGCGCGGATCCTCGGCAGCCAAAGCAGCGCTCATGGCGTTTGTGTGTGTGCTGGCCGAGAGAGGGCTGCACTGGCTGCGCGAGCGAGCAACCCCCCGCCGCCTGCGGGCCAGGGCCCGCCTGGCGTGGTGGCTGTACCGGCGCCCCCTGCTGGTGACCGGCTGGATGATGTCGGCCGGCGTCATCGGTCTGGCGCTGATCCGCAACCTGTGGCTGTTGGGCGGCGGACGCATCCAGCAGACCTGGGCGGCTGCCGGCCTGCTGCTGATTACCAGTTTATATGCCCTGTCCGCGCGATTGTTTCGGCAGGCGCGCTTCGCCTGGCTGGCCGCGTTGTTGGTCGTCGTCCCCTGGACGATCCTGACCAACCTGGGCTGGTTCACCGTCTACCGCCCCACGCCGCCGGGATTCGCCCTGAGTTGGGTGTTGCTGGTCTGGCTGCTGTTCGGGCTATACTTGCTGCTAAGTCGCCTGACCCCGCCGGCCTACGCGCTGCCGCTCCAGGCGGTGGCGCATACCCTGCTGCCCCTCGCCCTGTTGTGGGGGCTGGCCGACGTGGATACTAGCAGGTTCACCTTCGGCCTGGCGGTAGCCCTGTATGGAACCGCTGCGCTGCTCGACCCGCGGCGCTTGAAGCAGGCCAACGGTGAGATCTCTATTCTGCAGGCCACCAGGTTCATCTATCCTGCGCTGGGACTGATACCGGTGTGGTGCGTCTACGTGCTGGCCTGGCTGCTTCCGGCGGCCCGGCACGAGCATTACGGCTTGCTGTTGCTGGTTTTCGGCCCCCTGGGTATGCTTGCCGGCTGGTGGCTTGAGAGACACGTCACGCTCCAGGCGACGGGACCCCGGGGGTACGGCCTGCCCGGATACTTGACGGCTTACGTTTCCCTCATCGTCGGTACCATGTTAGTGGCACACGTGGCGGCCCTGCTGGCCCTGGTGTTGCTCTTTAATGCGCTGCTCATGCTGATGTCTGCCCGGCTCTTCCACAACCCTCTTTGGATTTACCCGGCAGTTGTTATGCCGCCTGTCTCGCTGCTGATCGCCCTGCGCGAAGCCGGCATCCCCGGCGACCGGCATGGTTGGTGGCTCATCGGCCTGGCTGCCGTTTACATGGGCCTGGCCTGGACACTGCGCCGGGTCAGGCTGTCGTCCTACGGCACCGGCGTGCTGGCGATGGGCTTCGCGCTGGTCGCTTTGGGTTTGCCACCTTCCAGCCGGGACCAAATCGGAGCATTCTGGGGATACGGGAGCGCCGCCTTGCTATACGCCGTCGCCGCGTTCTGGCTGCGGCAGCCGCTGTTGTTGACGCCTGCCAGTGCGCTGGTCATTGTGCCCTACGTCATCGGCCTGCAGCGCTCGCCGTGCCGGCCCGAGTATTACGGACTGGCATTGTTCCCCGGCGCCCTGGTTGCCTTGGCGCTGGGCTGGTTACTGGACCGGCGCTTCGGCGACCGGCGTGCTTTTCCCTGGGAGAACCCACCCGACTGGCCGGTGGCCCTGGCCGAGCGCCTGACGGAGTGGTGGGCGCTCCCTCTGTACGCGCTTGGCTTTGGTCTGACGCTGTTCAGCCCCGTGTTTACTGCCGGCCGGGCCGAATTGACGGCCCTGAATTGCCTGCTCTTGGTGCCCCTGTTTGCCTGGGCTGTCTATCGTTTCCGGTTGCGGGCCTGGCTACTGGCTATGGCGCTGGCGGGACACCTGGCCGCAGTCTACCTGCTTGAGGCGTGGGGCTGGTGGCACTACCCGCCCTGGGCTTGGCTCAGATTCTTGCCGGTCACTCTGGTCACTGCGCTGGCGGGCCTGACCGTCGAGCGTTATCGCGGCGAAGGATCACCGCTGCAGCCAGACCGCCTGGCCAGAGGCTGGTCGCGCCCTCTGTATGCCATAGTCGCTCTGGAGGTTATGATCGCCCAGGCCGGGAGTCTAGAAGGGACGTGGGCCGCGGCTGCCGTCACCCTGGTGCACGCGCTGCTCATCGCCTGTTTCGCCTCCGCCTGGAACTCATCCTGGCTGGCCTATCTGGGCGCGGCGCTGGGAGTGGTGTCGCTGGGGCAGTGGTGGTTATTCCTGAACGAGCCGGTCGAGCGGCTGCCAGTCATGCTGGCACGTATGGCGCTGGGATATGGCCTGGTCGGCTGCGCCCTGGCCCTGGGGCGCGATTACTTAAAAGAGAGGCAGCTATGGCCTGCCTGGCTGGGGATCTGGGAAAGGCCACTACAAAGAGCCGGTATGGCGTTTTCACTCGGGGTCTGGACTCTGACCGTCTGGTTGGGGGTGGACTTGATCGGCTGGAGCCTCAGGGCCATGCTGGGTTTTTCCTTCAGGCAAATCGTGGACCTGGCTACCGTGCGTATGGCCGTCGGAGTGCTCTCCTGGCTGGGACTGCTTTATGTGGCGATCGCCCTGGTCCATCGGCGACTGCGACTGGGTTACGTGGCCGTGGGGATGCTGCTGATGGGATGGATGCTGCACGCTTTTTATGTCCAGCAATGGGACAGCACGGCGCGGGTTCAGTGGTACGCCATACCCGCCGGCCTGTACTTGTTGGGAGTAGCTTACCTGGAGTGGCAGCGCGGCAACCGGACGCTGGCGCGCTGGCTCGACTACGCGGCTATGCTGTTGATGATGGGCTCGCTCTTCTGGCAAACGCTGCTATACGGCTGGCGCTACGCGCTGCTACTGGGAGCCGAGGGCTTTCTGTTCGTCTGGTGGGGCAGCGCGCGCCGCCTGCGGCGGTTCCTCTACGCGGGTATGACGGGCGTGATCCTGGCTACCCTGGGCCAGTTGATCAACTCGCTGTGGTCCATTAACCAGTGGATTGTCTTCGGCGTCATTGGGCTGTGCCTGGTGGTGATTGCCGTCATTGTGGAGCGCCGCTTGGCGGACATCCAGGCCTGGCAAGAAATGCTGGAGAATTGGGAGTGATAGGCGTGAATCTGATAGCCGGACCGATGCCCCTCTGGCTGAAACGCACCATCGCCGTGGCCGGACTGCTGCTGATGTTACCCGGCCTGCTCGGCGTTTTGGGATATATTTGTATCATGCTGATGAGCGTGCTGGAAGGCAGCCTGGATGAAGTTGGCCCAGGATTGGCCAGCTTCACCTTGGCGGTGGTTACCACAGGCGCCGGCGGCGCGGTTGCCTGGCATGCGCTCAGGTCGCTTCAGGGAAAAACGTCGTCAGCGCTGTGTTTGCCGCCTGTGTGGGCACTGGCCGGCATTTCCGGCCTCTGCGTGGCCATGGGACTGTTCGTCTCCGAAAACAATTTTGTGCCTGCATTGCTCTTTCCCCCCCTGCTGCTCACGGCGGCAGCTTTGCCTCCCCTGCTGGCCGTTGCATGGTTCATGGGGCGGCCCACAGAGGGGCTGACCTGGCGGCGTGGGATGGTGACTTTCGCCGGAGGGGCCACGCTGGGCGTCGTCATCGCCCTGATATTGGAGATCCTCTTCCCGGCGATCATCCTGGCCCTGGTCTTCGACCTGGCAGACGCTGTGAGGCAGGGGATGGAAGCCCTGGTTGAAACGCTGGCCGGCAAGGATATCGCCGCCGCTATGACCAGTCCCGGCTTTATCTACGCCTTTGCGCAGTTGGCCCTCATCGCTCCATTGGCCGAGGAGTTAGCCAAGCCGCTGGTCACCCTGCCGCTGGTGGGTCGTCTGGAACGCCGGGACGCGTTTCTGGTGGGGGCCATGGCCGGGGCTGGGTTTGCCGCCCTGGAGAATGTCATCTACGCCGGCTTCGGTTTATACTTCTGGGCCGGTATCCTGGTCGTGCGGGCACTGGGGGGAGCCATCCACCCTTTGGGCGCTGGCCTGGTTGCCCTGGGCTGGCGCGACGTGCTGCGGGGCGAGGTCAACGCCTGGCCCCGCTGGCTGATCCGCTTCGGCATCGCAGCCGGCGTGCACGCCCTGTGGAATGGCGGTTCCCTGTTGGTGGTCACCTTGGCTGGCGCGCAGTTTTTTGGCGAGCTTCCGCCCGACATAGACGTGCTGGGCCTGTCAGCAGCGGGTACCACCCTGGCCCTGCTCATCGTACTGGGCCTGGCTGCCTTGTGGATCGGGCGCGGCGTAACGCGCAGCAGCCTGTCCGCCGGCCAGGCAGATGAGGTGAGCTTTGTGTTGTCCAACAGGGCCGTGGCCATCTGGGGCCTGGCCTGCCTGGTGACCATTGTGCCGGCCGGGATCACCGGGCTGGAGATCTTGATCCATTAACGGTAGGATGCAGAAGGATGGTTCAGAAATAGGGTAACACTTTCTCAGCCGGACAAATGACGAACGACGAAGAGATCCGGGTCAATAATTGGTCCTTCGTCTTTCGTCCTTCGTCTGCACCTGTTACCCTAATTTCAGGGACATCTGAACCATGCCGATGCAGAGAACCCTATATTGGTTTCTGCATCCCATGTGGTTACTCACAAGCTTAAGGTCCAAATGCGTACTAACCTGTTCAAGCGCGCAAACGTGTGGATAGCCGCTGTCCTGCTGGCGGCAAATCTCTTGAGTTGGGCCAGGCTGCTGCTGGCCATGGCGGAGCCTTACGTCGTGGAACCCATCCGCGACCCGGAGGTCGTCGCCTTGCTGGACTATATCCACTCGGGAGAGCATTCGGGGGAAAGCTGGGAGGTGACCCTGACCGAATTGGAGGCTGAACAGACGATCACGTGGTATCTGCAGCGCTATCCTCAAATTCCCTTCGAACATCCCCGCGTGCGCATTACGCCCGACTACGTGGCCGGCGAGGGCGACGCGACCATAGCCGGCCTGCGCGTACACGTCAGCGGCAAGGCGCGCATTAGCGTGCAAGATGGTTTGCCGGTGGTCGACATCCTGGCACTCAACCTGCCCGTACCGGGGCCGATTCGGGAAGCCATCGAACAGGAGATTCAGACGCAGCTAAGGCAAGCCGACCGACTGCCGGTGCGTTTCACATCGGCAGAATGGCGCGACGGCCAAGTTGTCGTGAGGGGGGTGATACGCTAGGGACGCACTCGGCCCCAACCGAAGTGGTGACGGGTACGGCGGGGAGCGAGGCAGTGCCGGCGGCGGAGCTAATCGGGCTGGAGGCAGCCATAGCGACGGCGGTCAACGCCGGGCGGGAAGCGCATAGCCTGCCCCCTTACCGCGTGGACGACACGCTGGCGGCCGTGGCCCAGGCGCACGCCCAGGACATGGTGGCGCGCGATTACGTGGGGCACAGCTCGCCCGAGGGTAAGCGGGTGTGCGACCGTCCACGCGACGCCGGCCTGGACCTGGACCGGGCGGGGGAGAATTATTACGTGTCGACCCGGTCCGCGGAGGAGGCACTGGTACATTTTTGTGTTGGATTTTGCGGGGGATTAGGGAGGGCCAGGCGCGACAAGCCCTGGCGCTCTTTCATCGGCATTTTTAAGTCTTCTATGGCTCGCCTGCACTGGGGGTGAATGGGGTGCAAGGCTTTGCCAACCTCGATTGCCTATGACACAATAAGGCACACACTCTTTATACTAATCGGCATGTGCCTTATATCAGATGAGAGAGTTTCTTCATTTATGAAGGAAGCCTTGTGCCGGGATGGCGGCGGGGCTTTTTTGTTTGGACTCGAATAGGGACTTCTGGCCCATTTGAGTTGGAAACTTCTTGTTTTGAGTCGCTGAAGATGATATAATGTTATTGTGAAAAGCTATATAAAACGTCTCGGTTGGCTTCGGATGGCCGGCGAGACGGGACTGCCAGGTGCGAGGCGGGCACCTCGGTCATCTCCGGTTGTAAAATTAGGGCCTGCCGGGCATCAGACTGGGCGGGCTCTTTTGGTTGAGGGGCCGAAGAGATGTGCCCGACAATCAGATACCAATTTCCACAGAGACTCCCGTTAATACTATAAAGCAAGAAGATGAATACTGCGTGCCAAGGAGATGTCTATGGCTGGCATTCCCTCTGCTATGTACAACCCGCTGAAACAAGCCCTACTGGACTGTGGTCCCTTTGAGAGTGATGCGGCGCTAAGGGCCATATTTGTGGACGACAGGCTCAAACCCTGGCGAGATAGCTTACCACAAGCGTCCAACCTAGCGGCTCGGGCGGAGGCGGTAATGGCCTTCCTGGTTGAAAAACGCCGTGCTGACACCAAAGAGAACGGATTGGTCTTATTGTTGCGCGTCCTAAGCGAACGGCTTAACCCCGCCGCTGAATGCCATCCACGTCTGGCCAAATTGGCCGATGACCTGGAACGTGCGCTCAGGTGTGGAGGGTCGGTCGGCCAAGTGAGTGTTTCAACCGGGCCCCCGAGCGACCAGTTGCCCGTACTCAATGCGGAACTCACCAGCCAGATCGAGATGCTGGTGCGGGAAGATCAATTGGCAGAAGTACTTGATATACTATCGGGCCTGGATGGGTATCAGCAGGAGGCAACTCTACTCGCCCAGCGATTGACCCGCCTCCGCAAGCAAGAGCGGCGCCACACAGTCACCCGCGATGAGGTCGGTGCTGAGCGCAGCAGAATCGCCGAGGCAATCCTTGATCTTATTTACTCACGGTAGGAGGGTGTGATGGCGGAGACATCTCTACAACAGCTCGTCCAAAGTCTCAAGGAGCAACTTGCTCAGGGCGAAATCGAGCTGGTCCTAGACCGATTGGGTAACTACCTGAGCGCCAGCGCTCCCGACCTGCGAGACGAGGTGATCTTGCTCACCGCGCGCTACAACCGCCTTCGCCGCGACGAACGCAAAGGGATTATCTCCCGCGACACGGCCCAAGCTGATCAAAATAGACTGGTCGACGCACTCTTGGAACTTCTTCAGGAAGTACCCAAGAAGATAAGCCAAGAGATGTCACCCGCTCCGGCCCCCGCGCCTGCGCTAGAGGAGCTGGTCATTCCCGAGGAAGTTGGCCTGGAGAAGATTCTGGGCGTCAACAACCTGAAACAAATCTCCTGGATTGAACGCGGCCTAAAGGTGTCCAAGTGCGTCTGTCGCGTTCTCACCCCAAAAGGTCTGGGCACAGGGTTCCTGATTGCTCCAGACCTGTTGATGACCAATCACCACGTCATCCGGGATGCCGACATGGCCGCCCAGACCGTGGTCGAGTTCAACTACCAGCACGACTTTGAAGGCAACGTGCAGCCGAGTTGTCGCTACAGACTAGACGCAGAGCGCTTTTTTTCCAACAAAAACCTCGACTATACTATCGTCGGTGTATCCCCTGATCCTGATAATCCTGACCTGGAGACTTGGGGTCACGTCTTCCTTAACCCGCACGCCGATCCCGTGCCGGGGGAGCACGTGATCATCATTCAACATCCCAATGGTGGGCTCAAGCAGATTGTTCTGACGGCCAACCAGGTTGTCAATCTGTGGGAGCATCGCCTTCACTATACGACTGATACGATGCCTGGCTCCAGTGGATCGCCGGTTTTCAATGATCTATGGCAGGTGATTGCCATCCATCACGCCGGAGGCAAACTTCGGGTAAACGCCAAGGGCGATAAGCGCTTCGTTAATGAGGGCGTCTTGATGTCTGCGATTAGATCAGATGCGGGTAGCTTTTGGCCTTAACAGCAGTTCTCTGGAAATCACACTCTCATCACTGATCGTTAACCGCTTCAGGAGCTCCAAAATACATTGGTTGTGTCACGACGTTTGATTGAACAGTATCAACTGCCGGGAGATTGACTATGGCACTACCTCCAGAACTTATTACTCGTTGTCGTGAGGTCTTACTTAGGTGTAGCGAGTTTGACAATCATAATTCGCTCCGTGCCATCCTTGTGACACCCGAACTGAGGATATTCCAGAACGATCTGCCCGAGTGTTCTTCCAAGGGCGAACGCGTAAGCCAAACTCTCGCGTATCTGCTTCCCCAGCGACTGAGTGATAACAAGCCAGTTCTACCCTTATTCCTGATCCAACTGCGCGATCACCGAGGCGGTGGTGATGCTCTGCGCGACGAGTTGGAACAGCTACGAATTGAGACTGACCAGGTACTGAAGGGCAAGATCATCATACCCTTCGTGATTGTGGCTATGAAAGAATCGGAGGCCGTTGAGTTGCTAGATGAGACAGTTTTTGAAGACAATCCAAATGTGACCCCTGCTGAGCATAATCTCTTTCAGCAATTTAGGGAGGCTCTGGAGCATCACGGTTTCGAGGAGCTAAACGATCTTTATGGTGAAGCGCGAGAACACTGGAAACCACTTACCTGTCCTGACATTTCAATCGCTGATATCATCTCGGATATCCTTAGTCATATCAACAACCACCGGGAACCCCACAATCTACCACGCCTTTCGGAATATTTCCTTTCTGAAGATTTTGTCCTACCTGAGGACCCAACTGAAGAAGATCGAACTGCACGTAGGCGGACCTTGAGACAACTGCAGAGATCCGGTGGTGTTGTCATTGTGGACTCCATCTCAATGTTTCATCCTATTTTGAATCGGAGTGTCTCCCGTTCCGACATTGGCTCATACAAACGGGCAGGAATACTTATAATCTCCCCGGTCAACACCAGCATTCAAGAGATAAATCAGACGATTGAGCAGGTCGTTGATTCGCATATGGAGTCGGCATTCATCCGTTTTGATGCCGAGTTTGATCACCTTTGCGAGATCAGCACTAGTGACTTGCGCGCCCTCAAGCGTTGGCTTTTCAATGCTCTGCACAGGACAACCATCGGTGTTCAGGAGTTAGAGCCAAACCCAGCAACGCTAGAACGATTCGAGCAACAGCGTGGTGAAAGACCGAGCGGCTACGGTCCGGCTGATTTCGTGGCCTTAGGAGGTGTGCAATGATTTACACCTTCTATTCGTATAAGGGCGGCGTTGGCCGCACGATGGCTCTGGCTAATATCGCTGAACTGTTCTACCAGGCCGGCCTCAAAGTCTTGGTGGTTGATTGGGACTTGGAAGCGCCTGGACTGGAGCGTTTCTTCCCCTCCATCAACTTGGAAGAAACGCTTGATCAACCTGGCCTGATCGATATGCTGCTGCGTTACAAAGAACAAATGGCCCAGGAGATAGATGACGAGACTCCGTTGGAGTTTGAGAGTCCCGGGCAATACATTATCAACGTCTACCCCGAGCAGCCAGGCCCCGGTGAACTCTTTTTACTCACCGCCGGACGACGCTCCAGATCACACTTTGCCGACTACGCCCGAGCCGTTCTAACCTTCGACTGGCAGGGCTTCTATATAACATGGGGAGGCGAGCTTTATTTCAACTGGCTTCGTGAAGAATTTGAAAGCATGGCTGATGTGACCTTAATAGACAGCCGGACCGGCGTGACGGAAATGGGTGGTGTTTGCACCTATCAATTAGCAGATGTAGTGCTTATGTTTTGTACACCTAATCAGCAGAGTATTGGCGGTACATATGAGATGGCTCGAGACTTTACAAATCCGAAAGTTCGTGAGTTACGTCGTGGTCGATCTTTAGAAGTCTTGATCATCCCCGCACGGGTTGAAGATCGAGCTGAAACACATCTTCTCAATGAATTTCATCGCCAGTTCATCGCGAGATTTGACGATTTTTTGCCAAAGTCACTGAAAGGCGAACTGGGGTCATTTTGGAAATTGAAAATACCTCAGGTTCCCTACTATTCGTTCGATGAGGTGGTGGCAGTACGCGAAAAGGTCGAAGTACAATCCGAGGATATGGTCAAGGCATTTGATTTATTGTCTAAGATGATGGTTAAACTTACTCAGCCAGAGATTGGGGTAGAGTTTCTTTCTTCGGATCCAGCGGAATTTCTTCCTGACATGGAGAAGGTTGTCAATGTTTACCTATCGACTGAAGCCTGGGACAAGTTGGCATCCTTGTTTGAGACTGAACGTAGAAACCTTTACAACTATAACACTGCCTGGGCCAAGATTCTGGATAATTGGCTCTCACAGATTCCAGAAGGAGATTTAGTGCAATACCCACTATTGCTTTTACTAAGAGGGCTAGAATTAAATGATCTTGGACAACTTGAGCTGGCAGCAGACTTCTTTCGACAAGCAGAGAAACAGTTCCTAGAATTGAACGATCTAGTCGGAGCCGCTGAAGCTAAAGTCTGTAGATCAGTGTCTCTGCGGATGATAGGGGAGCGTGTCCAGGAAGCAGTAGAATTAGCTTCACAAGGGCTTGACCAATTGGAAGCAAATCGAGCAAGTAAGTGGATTATAGCCTGGTCAATTCGAAATCGCAGTATAGCTCACGGGATTGCAGGCAACATAGAAGAGGCTCTAGAGGATTTAGAGAGAGCTCTGGAAATGTTTGAAGCACTGGACGACACATACCGAGCAGGTTTGTGCCATCACGACATAGGGCGTTTCTTAGGAGAACAGGGAAATGTAGAGGGCGCGAAACAACACACTAAAGAAGCTATTTGTATTTGGCAGACTATAGGCAATACTAAGTATTTAGCCCTGGCCCTAAACAATATGGGGATGATTTCGTGCATCACTGGTAATTACGGCGAAGCAATTGAGAGATGCAGTAGAGCTTTCAACCTTGCAATCCAAATTGGAGCTACACGTCAGGCCGCCTTTGCTCAAGCTAGCCTGGGTGACGCCTATCTGGGATGTCAAGAATATGATCAGGCTATTGAAGCTTACACCGTATCTACAGAACTGGCAGGGAAAGCAACCGCTCGGCGGCTTGAGGTTTATAACACGGTCAAGACAGGTGAATGTTATTACCAACAACACAATATGGCCCAAGCTCTCAAACTGGCTAACCAGGCCAGAGAAATTGCCTCCGAAGTAGAGCTTCCCTTTGAAACAGGATTGGTCTATTTGCTCCAGGCTAGAGTCCATATTCGAATAGGGTATTATTCAACGAGCTCTGAGCTATTGGCGAAGGCGGTGGACTGCTTTACAGAAAATCCATTAGAACAAGCTCAAGCTCAACTATGGTGGGCGTACAGCCTACTGCTTGATTTGAGAGCTTCAGCAGCACATGACCACCTACAGGAGGCTATTAGATTGGCTCTGACGTTAGGGGAACCGATCCAAGGAATAGAACAAGCAATTCTGGAAACACAGCGACTGTTATTTCACTTCTTGTACCGGGTAGATATCCCCAAGCGTATTCGAAAGAGTATTCGCACGCTAATAACTCAGAGCCAAGAGTTAGACGAGGCCTCAAAACCTATTCTCCAAGTATTTGCCTTTGGCACCCCACTTCTAAGTATTGCCGGCAATCAAAAGCGGTTCGACGAACGTGCAGAATTACTTAGAGTGCCGGAATTGTTACTATACCTGATTTTAAAAGGACAAGACAGTGGTTGTCGCCAGAACGAGATAATGGGTGCCATTTGGCCAGAGTTGGAACCAAAACGAGCACAAGACATCTTGCATGAGAGCTTGCAAACACTGCAGGAGTTTGTGCTCGAGTCCCCCGATCATATTATCCTCAAAGACGACTATTACCAAGTTAATAGCCAATATCTTGACTGGTGTGATGCGTTAGTCTTTGAAGTCCTTGGTGACAGAGCGGCTAGGGCCGGACAAGACGAAGCCTTAGCCTTGTATTTGGAAGTTATCGAATTGTATAAGGGAGAATTTTTAGCCGGTTTTATTCTAGGAGACTGGGGAAACTCCCACCGAGCCAGATGTGAGGTCAAGCTTTTTCAAAGCATCAGGTTAGCCAGCGAGCAGTTGCTTAAAGATGGTCTTTGCAGGAAGGCTCTGGAAGTTATCAAAAAAGGGTTGGCCCAGGATTATTCTCGGGAGGACTTACATCGCAATGCTCTAAGAGTTTATGCTGATTTAGGGTCTTATGATGACCTGCAATCTCATTATGTTGACTTGTGTAAGTGGTTGCAACAGAAGTATGCCAGATCGCCGGACCCGGTAACAGAACAACTTTATGAACAACTGACCGCACGAAGGTAAGCTGTCTCACTGTCAGTTCAAATGGCCCTTGACGCCGTTGCAGGGGATGAGGCCCTATGGCTTTCCTATTTGTACGATCAAACGCAGCGGCTTGGTCATACTCAAGAGAAGTAGCTAGAGCGCCTTTTTTTCCAGATAAGGGGCACAGGGGCAACTAGCAAATTGGCCTACATAACGAAACAAAGTGATCAGAAGGGCGCAATCTGAAATAACAGACACAGGTCATTCGCTCGCCAGCTGAAAGATGACAGGAATTATGCATCTCCGCCTTCAAAGGGCATCACAAGGATATTTGACCCCAAAGTGGTAATTTCACTGGAAGGAGGGATATCCCGTTTCCAATCATTTGAAGCCATGGGCAGTCCTTGGCGTTGTATCATTCGCCCTTGCAGCCGATAAGCCGCCCCGCTTGAACCTTGAAAACACGTTCTGGCTGCTTTTGGCGCAGGTGTAACGGTACCTACTACCCTCACATCGTCGAGCTGGAAATACTTCAACATTTGCTAAAACTCCTTTCACTGAAAATGAATTTACTACGTGCAGACAAGATCAGCTACCCAACTTAATCATCAAGCAAGAAGCTATTAACGCTCAGTAACTGGCAGCCAGTGACTGCAAATCGGCGGAGAGAATTGAGAGAAGGTGATGCACAATCTAGCTAGTAGACAAATAACTACCAACAAAGCCTTAATCGTTCATGTTCGGGTAGCGCCACATTTAACCGTGGAACGCCTGAGCCCCGCTTAAGAAAGTGCGTTTAAAACCAATACGGTTCAGCTAAGCGTTACGTAAAGCTGGTTTTGGCCTGCCAGATCCCAAATTCTTCACTTTTTTGACGAGATTCACTAACATAACATATGGTTCTCCGTCGCTCACAAATATTAACATAATCCTTAACTAAACCGTATTGCGTTTAAAACGCACTAAAACCACACATCCTAACCTGTTTTTAACAGGTTTTGCATGTCAGCAGGGTGTTTCCGCCCCGCGACAAGTCCGGGAGCGCCATCACGATTTAGTGCAGTGCTACCCATGTTCATTGTTCTTCCTTCTTGACTATATTATATCACGGTTTGATCCAAAATTCAATAGCAAAATAATTGGTGATTACCCACATGTCACTCCTTCTCTGGGAAAGGGGTGTTGTGCAGCGAAAGTCAAGGTAGCGATGGTAACAAAGACAGCACGGATGCCTGCCAGAAGGACATAAGGGCCATCGCGGTCAGAAGAAAGACCGAGTTTGCCTCCCAGGCGACGGAGCCAGAGGACCATATGGTGGGGCCAGGCGTGAGCGATATGATATACCAGCAGAGCCGCAAGCAAGACCAGGGCGAAGATGCGGCGCATACGCTCCAAGGTGTGCACCTGCACATCTTCGACATCCAGTCCATCTTCCTGATCAAAGCGATAGGTATGTTCAATTTGGGGGCGATAACGCCACTCAGTGTACACAGTCTGGGCATCGTGGGCGGAATGGATAGGGATATTGGTGATCAAGACCAAATCGTGGTCCAAGTTGGGGTCGTGGGCAACTATGGCCCACAACATCTGCTGGGTTCCGGGGATGCGGATCTTGAGCCAGCCCAACTGGATGTCTACGGTTCGCACTTTACGCGCGTGGGTGAAAGCCACGCGGAGAGCCAAGGGCAGCGGCACGCTAGCGGTCAAATCGTCCAACATTTCAAGCTCCCAGCGATCCAGTCGCTCATTGTAGACCTCTACCTGGCGATTATGACACACCCTGAAGATGAACTCGCCACGGACCAAGCCCACTTGCTTGAAGATCTTTTGGTCATCCAGCCCAGCATCGCCCACAAAACGCAACTTGGCGTGCGGGAACAAAGCGCGGGTGATGCGTATGGCTCGGTAGATCTCCCGATTCTCGCTGATGAAGTCCTCGGTCACGTAAGAAAACCAATTGGCATACGTCACCACCGGCTCGGGCAGATTGACCACGGAGGCCGTTATGGCTGGGTAGCCAGATGTCAGACGTTTCTTCTTGTCTGGCCCAGGAGGCGTACTCTTCATGACCGTGGAGACGCCTTCCAACTTCTCCGTGTACGGCTTCTCAAAGTTCACCGGGTTCAAGGCCACTACCAGGTACGAGGGTGCGTGTTGCACCACTGCGCGTTGAGCAATCCCATACACGCCTTTCAACAAGTCACGGTGGTTGAACCGCTTGTTCCATATGAACCGATACAGCCGCTTGGCCACCGGCCAGATGGTCTCCCCCTGGCGAACTACCCCGCGCGCCATTTGCGTCACCCTGGACGATTGTCCCGCTATGATGCCTTGCACCGCCAACTTGCCCACTCGCCGCAGCCGATCCTCTGGCAGTTGCACCGAGACAGGTCTCAGAAATGCCTCCAGCTCATTTTCAAGTTCAGCTACTGGCAGGTTGGCAACTGCCTCATTTTCCAGTATTGTATTCATGCTCCGTCCTCCGCAGTTGTTTGGTTGTGTGTTCTTCTAAGCATACTGCATTGGACGGAGTTTTCAAGTCCCAGACAACATGTGGGTAATCACCAACAAAATAAGACTGGGCTTTCGCAGCGGCAGAATTTCACAAAGCCCTACTACTTGTGTAGGGCAAGTCGATTGATGCGATTGTTTGTGGTCGTCCCAAGCACGGGCGGGGTTGGAGGACGCCAACCCCAATTTTGAAAAGTTCCAACCCTACAACAAGTTGTGCTTTTCCGAAGAGATAAAACTACAGGTTTTGGAAATGGGACTACGTGTATTCGCTGCGCAAGTCCAGACTTCCTGCTACGAAAAGCGATCTGATTTGGATGAAAGTCTACCACATCCACGGCATCCGTCACCAAGCCGTAATCTTCGCCGAAACACCCGAGGAAGCCGTAGCCCAGGCCATCGAACGGGAACTGGTCGGCGATTGGGAATACCCGGAAGCCGTCGAAGTGCCTCTGCCCAGGGGCTACCGCATTATCTACGACCCGCAGCTCGGCTCGATGGGGCAGGCCGAGTTGCCCCTATCTGTGGACGAGCCGGAGCCTGACAAACCGCACACCATTACCCGCTCGGGCGTCAAGGTCTACGACGATTGGCGGGATAACATCGTGGTAGACCCAGAGGCCCCGCCGCTGGTCTGGAAGGCCGGGCGTGATCTCTTTGGGGCCAACACCAGCGTGCCGGGCCAATCTTACCTGGCCAGCGAAAACAACGAGGATGCCCTCTCCTGGAACCTGTTCCGCACTCTGGAGAAGGCAGAGCGGCTGGACGTGGTGGCCCGCGCCCTGGGCCTGGTGGACGAGTTTCAGGTTCTCTACTGGTACCGGCCCTGGGACGCGGCCGATCCGCCACCTGAGATCAAGCAAGCCCTGGACCGGGTCGAGCCGTGGGGTAAGGTAGGGGGCCGCTACCAAACCGAGACCGACATCATCCTTAAGGGCCAGCGTTACCTGGTGATGGTCGAGAGCAAGCTGGGCAAGCCGGGCGCGCGCATCCGGACTTGGGAGCGGACCAGCCGGGCGCGGGTGCCACCGAGCTACGAAGCACCCCTGCAGGCTCTGCTGGCCGGTATGCAGGATTGGGAGGAGACCATGCGTCGTTTCTACCAGTTGCTGCGGCATCTGGTTCTGGCCAACGAGTTGTGCCGGCCCGAGGTGTGGGACCTGGAGCCACATTTGTTGGCCATCGTCAACGATCTCAACGTCCACGCCAGCCGGCGCCCCCACGCCGAGGAGTTTGAGGCATTTCGCAAGTGCCTGCGCCCCCCGGCGGAGCGCACTCATCTCCTCACCTGGCAGGAGTTGCTGGCGAGAGCGGAGGCGACCATGGACCCGGCGGTCCGGCCTTTGTTGGCCCACGCCAGGCGGTTGAGTTATTTGCAGCCACCTGACTAACGAAAAAGACCTGGAAACCGCGAGGATTGAGACTTTCGTAGAAAGCCGTATGAAGAACCAATATTTCGGCGATGTCAACGATTATCGAAAGTATGGCTTGCTCCGCATACTCACCGGCCGGGGCGAAATGTCGGCTGCCGTCTGCTGGATGCTCACGCCTGATGATGACCGGACTGATGGCGGGTTCATCGGGTATCTGGAGGAAGCAAATGCTTGGCGAGGCTATGATCCGGACCTGTTTGACAGGTTGAGAGAGTGGGTCGTCCTGAGGGGAGTACGGGACCTAACCCTGGCCGGCGAGGCCGGCCTTCTGCCCGGAGCCCGCTTCTATACCCAGACGCTACACGATGACCTGGAGAGCAGAGCCCGTTACTTCGATTCTTTCTGGAATGTGGCAGAGGGATGCGACCTTATCTTCTTTGATCCGGACAATGGGCTGGAGGTCAAGTCCAAACCGCTCGGTCGCAAGGGATCCTCCAAGTATCTGGGCTGGGATGAGCTGGTGCGGGCATACGTAAATGCCTACTCGGTTTTGGTCTACCAACACTTCCCTCGCGAGAAAAGAGATACTTTCATCGAGCGGATGGCGAAAGAGATACAACACAGGACCGGGGCCGCGCGAGTTTACTCGTTCCGCACAGCGCACGTTGTATTCTTTCTGCTGCCCTCGGAACGTCAGATAGCGACCATTGAGAAGAACGTTGAGCGCGTATCAGAGACCTGGCGAGATCAAATAAGGATACAGCGATTTTGAAATCGCCCGATCTCTTGGCCTCAAGCATTTTGGGGACTGAAGCGCATCGCCTTGTCGGCGGAGTTTCCGAAGTCTGCTGGCCCAGGGCGCGAGATGCGTTTGTACACTATGGCGGCGTGGATCAGCACTATGATTGAGTAGGGAGTAGGTTATGCCGGAATTATCCGCCGGACTCTACAACCGATGTCGAAATACGCTGCTGAAATGCAGCGAATTCGATAGCGATGCCTCGCTGCGGGCCGTCTTTGTGACCGATGAACTCCGACCCTTCCGGGACGGGTTACCCGAGGCGGACAGCAAGAGCGGGCGGCTAGATACCTGCCTAGCCTTTCTTATGGACAAGCATCTCAATGACGGTCGGCCAGCGTTGCCGCTGTTCCTGGCGGCTTTGCGCGATAGATACCAGGAAAGCGATGCACTGCGCGACGAACTGACGAACCTGTACCAGGCTATCCAATCCGCGATCTCCGCTTCCAGGCTAGCAGAAGATGTCGAGGCTGGTGCTTCGACTGGACAGGGCGAGAGAGTCCACACGGCAACAAGGATTCAGACATGGCAGCGGCCTCTGGGTAGCGGTGTCGCCAGCGTGGCTATCTCCGCAGATGGCAACCGTATACTGGCTGGTACGCTGGGCAAACGGGTGGTCTGTCTCGACCGAGATGGCGAAACACTATGGTCGGCGGAGGTGGGCAATCAGGCCTGGCGGGTAGGCCTTTCAGATGATGGGCAGGTAGCTGTCGCCGCCACCGGCAGTACCCGCCCATGGGACATGAAGGGACGCGGACTGTACGCCTTCGACGGCGACGGCCAACTCCGCTGGGGACAAGATCTGCGCGCCTCTGGCTGGGGGCTGGACCTGGCCAGGGATGGGCGGACTGTAGCTCTGGGGACTGATGGCCACGAGGCGTTGCTCTTTGACGGAGATGGCCACCTGCTCTGGCGACGGGAGACGCCTGGATTCGGCTGGTCGGGCTGGGTGATGGCCGCCGCTCTTTCGGCGGACGGCCAGACGGTCGTGGTTGGATCAGCCAACAAAACGGCGCTTATCCTGGATCGGGGGGGTAATCTGCTGGGCGAGCATCGTGCTGCCGCCGATGTCTATGCAGTGGCTATCTCCCGCGATGGCCAGACCGTCGCCGCTGGTTCCAGTGACCAGCAGGTCTACTTACTGGACCGGCAAGGCAATCTCCTCTGGTACGAGAAACTGGACGACAAGGTATGGGCCGTGTCCCTGCCGGGGGCGGGTGAGCGGCTTATCGTCGGGGCCGGCGAGAAAGAGGCCCACGTCCGAACCTTCGACCGCGGAGGGAACTCAGTGTGGAAGCGCCACGTGGAGGGGAGTGTGAGCAGCATCTCGGTCTCCGCCAGAGGTGAACTCGTGGCAGCCGGGACTCGAGCCGGGCACGTGTATTTCTACAGCGGCGATGGCGAGCCAGTGCACCATCACGTAGCGCAGAAGAACGTCCGTGGCGTGGCTATCTCGACCGATGCTCGAGTTGCCGCTGCCGCGTCAGAGGATGGTCACGTGTATGGTTTCATGCTTGTGCCTGAGTCGAATGTAAGTACCTGACCTCGGCACCCGTTATAGTGTTGTGTTTTTGATCTTCCCACCACCAATTCATGGACGAAAAAATCGAACTTCTCCGTTTATATAGGTAAAAAGTACTAAATTAAACGAGGCTCATGTTCAGGGCTGGTACCTGCTCCCGTTGGATTGTCAAATCCAACGGGCTTGGACGGCATCGAAGACCGACCTGCACTTGTTCTAAACATGAGCCACTAAGGATTGAGAATTAAATAACTTCCTCAAATGCAAGCGAAATGCTAGCCTGATTCAGTCAGCCAATGGGTAAGTTATTAAATCCTTAGTCCTAAACGACAGGGTATCGAGATGAAATGCATTGCACCCCATGAAATCACTGAGGAACAACTGCTTGCTTATAGCGATGGCGAAGCAGACGATACTGCTGTAGAACATATTGGCCGGTGCCCTTACTGCCAGGAACAGGCTCGTACCATCGCCGCCAATCAGTCAGTCTTGCGCATCCTGTTCCAGCGTGTTGAATGTCCCGACGCCCACACCCTGGGCGAGTTTCACCTGGGTCTTCTCTCGGCTGATAAACGGGCTGCCATTGACGATCATCTGAAGTCCTGTTCTGAGTGTGCCACAGAAATCAACGATCTGGCTCACTTTCTTCGAGATGTGCCCATCACGCTCCCACCAGTCCCTCTCCAAACTCAGTTGAAGCGTTTGGTCGCTCGTCCGGTCACCCCTCCGCCGGGTCCAGTAGCTCAATCGCCGGCCCTGGCCTTTCGAGGCGCAGCCGCCGCTCCCCCCGATGTCTACCAGGCGGAGGACATCAAGATGGTGGTCGGTTTAGAAGTAGACGGGCTGCGTGCCGGCCGTAAGATGTTGTTAGGGTTCACCACACGAGAGGGCATGCCGATCAACAGCCTGACCGGTGCTCAAGTGCAACTCAGTCGCCGCGGACAGGCTATCGCACTCGAGCAAGTGGACACGCTGGGCAACTTCGTGTTCTGCGATCTCACCTCGGGCGAATACGAACTGGTGCTTGGCACTGACCAAGAACAAGTCGTTATTGAGGGAATTATGGTCTGACTTTTCTGAAAACGTGGAACAACCCTCAGTCAACCGGTTATTGAAGGACGACCAACTGAAAAGGTGCAACACACTTGCCTGAAGCGAGTGCATCGCACCTGGGGGTCAGCCTCAACCGCCTACCTATTCGACTCTTCCAACGCCTCCTGCATAGCCCGAGCGGCTTCCTCGGGTACCATATCCCCTTCCAGGACGGCGCGCAGCGGTCCACGCATGGCGTCCAGGAGTTGGTTGGCATCCACACCCAACAGCAACCCATGCCCGGCCTGCATCTGTTGGGCGCTGACACGCAAGGCCGGGTCGCTCTCTATGACGGGGTCTTTCAGCGCCTCCAGGCGAGTGGGCAACGTACCGAACTGGGCCGTCCACTCCAATTGTCGCTCCGGGGCTGTGATAAACGTCAGGAAGTCGGTAGCCGCCCCCTGTTCCCCGGGCGATAAGCGGCCACTCATCAGCCAGTAGCGTCCGGCGACCAAAGGCGCGGCAGGCTGCCCCGTCTCGCCGACCAACGGCAGTGGCGCTACGCCCCAATTTGCGCCCTCTGACTGATTTAACTCGCCGATAGCCCACTCGCCATCGATGAGCATGGCCGCCTCGCCGCTGTCAAACAACTCGCGCGCTTCGACGTAAGTCGTCACCGGCGCAACGCCCGTCAGCCGTCCCTGCCAGCTCAAGTAGAGGGTGAGAGCATTGACCATCGACGGACTGTCCAGTGTGGGGATCCCGTCGCTGTCGGTCAGCCAGCCGCCGTAGGCCCACAGCCAGGGCACTACCCACAAAGGGTCATAGCTGTTCAAGGCCAATCCCCAACGCTCTTCCTCCGTGAACGATTCGGCAACGGAGTACAGCCCTTCCGTGTTTTCAGGTGGCACGGCGATCAGATCGCGATTGTAAAAGAGAAGCAGATGAAGACCAGCCGTGTCAGGCAGTCCCCACACATGTCCATCGCGGGTGGCGCCGGTCAGCGCCGGGCTGACGAAGCCTTCCAGGAACTCACGGGGCAATCCCTCGTCGAGCGGTTCAAGGGCGTCCTGTGCCTGCAAGGCGCCGGCCAGGGAAGCATCGCCCAGCGCCAGGTGAAACTCGACTGTTTCGCCGGTGATAGCCTGGACCAGAGCTTGCTTGTCGTCGTAGTGCTGTACGTCGATCGTGACGTTAGGCTGAGTAGCTTCAAAAGCGGCCACCTCGACAACCAAGGCCTCCCCCTGGGCTGGGGGCAAGTTCTCCCACAGCACCAGGTGGACCGGCGCCGGCGTGGGTGTGTCGGTGGGCAGCAGCAGCGGCACAGTTGGCGTGGGTGGGGGCGTCGGGCTGGGCGTCGGCGTCGAGGCAGGTGGCGGCGGAGGCGTCGGCGTGATGGGTGCACAAGCTACCGTGAGGGGCAAGAGAAACATTAACCAGGAAAGGAGGCGCAATCTCATAAGAATCGGCCGTCTCTAGGGAGTACTGGTCGGTTCCGGGGAAGCCGGGCCATAAGTATCGAAGGGAATGCGGATCTCCACCGGCGCAGGCGGGTCCACCGGACGGATACGGATCTCGTAGTAGGCGGGTTCGGCGGCGAACAGATCAAAATCCGGGGCTTCAGCCCGTGCTACGAGCACCAAGGAGAACTGGCCGTCGGCCTCAACCACCAACCGTTGGCTCTCTATCGTCGCCCACTCAATTGGTTGCCCGTTTCGCCACAACACAGCCAGCAATTTTAAGCCCTCCGGCAGGGGCACGCGTCCCCTGGCACGGATGACGCCGGGTTCAATCTCCAAGATCAACTCCTCCACCTCAAGCAAGGTAGGAGTGGGGGTGGGCGGAACGATGGGCAACGGCTCGGCGGCAGATGCGGGTGTCGTGGTGGGCATGGGTGCCGGCGTGGCGGTAGGCATAGGCGCCGGTGTGGCGGAGAGCGTAGGCACTGCTCCGGACGCCGCTCGGGATGGTTGGGTGTCCGAGAATGTCTCCCCCTCGTCGGCAGCGGCCTTCTGTTGCAATGGAGCTTCCTCCGCCGGTGCTTCCTGGGCCATGCCAAACTCCTCGGTGGTGGCCTCCTCAGCGGCGGGTTCGGGGGGAGGGGCAGCCGGCTCAATTGCCTGCCAATCTTCCTTCTCCGCCTCCAGGACCGTTTCTGCTTCGGCCACGACCGTCTCCACAACTGTCGCCTCGTTGGCGGCGTCGTCAGCCGAGGGGCGAGCCTCCATCGCAATCTGCTCCGATGCCGCCGGTGCGCCGACCATCCCACCGCGTCCCAGCAACACCACGCCGCCCACCACAACCACACACAGCAGCACAGCCGCCGCCCCAACCAATCCCTGGGCCCAGGGAAGCCGCAACCACGCCAGGCGGGCCGTATCGCGTACGGGCCGGACGTCCGATTCGCGCAAGGTGAAGGGGCGCGGGGCAGCCACCTGGGGCAATTCCCCAAGCAGTGCCACCGTCTGCCGCAGCGTGGTCAGGCCTTGGGCACACGCAGTACATGTCGCCAGGTGTTCCTCGACCAGCGCTCGTTCGTCGACGTTTACCTCGTCATCTATATATGCCGATAATAACTCGGCAACCAGGCTGTGGATCCGACCGTTCTGATCAGCCACCTCAAAATCCTCTGCTCACAGCTTCTACTACCTACTACCTAGACGGTATTGGGCCGGTAAAAGTTCCTGGTACTCCACCAAATAGTCCCTCAGCTTGGTGCGGGCACGGCTCAGCCTGGATTTGACGGTGCCCAACGAAACCCCGGTGATGTCGGCAATCTCCTGATAGGCGAACCCCTGCACGTCCGACAAAACCAATACCACACGCTGGTCGGGAGGCAGGATGTTGATTCCCTGTTGAATCAACTCATTAAGTTCGTGGCGCAGGGCATATTCTTCGGGCCGTTCGCGACCATTGATCAGCTTGGGCGAATTCTCCGAACTCTCATTCACCGCCTCCAACGAATCGGCTGGCCTTCTACCCTTGTAACGCAACTGATCGTAGCAGGCGTTGGTGACGATGCGCATGATCCAGCCCTTGAAAGACCCCCCCCGGAATTTCTGGATGCCCTTAAAGGCGGACAGGAACGCATCCTGGCAGGCGTCGGCGGCGGCGTCGGCATCACCCACGATACGAAAGGCGACGTTGTAGGCGAGACCCTGATACGCCATCACCAATCGGTTGAAGGCAGACAGGTCTCCCTCTCGAGCTGCTTGAATGGCCTGAGTTTCGTCCATATCAGGGTCCAGGTTGGAGATGGGAGACAGAATCCACTCTCCACTTCCCCAACTGTGAAGAAGCGTACAAATATCGTAGAGTAATAGGATTTGACGAATGAGCTTGATTCGTCTATACTGGTTTTAGATTTCGGCGCCGGAGTGGCGGAACTGGCAGACGCGCGCGACTCAAACTCGCGTGGGCTTGGCCCTTGTGGGTTCGATTCCCACCTCCGGCACCTTTATCTGGTGGCTGGATACACGCAGTTACCTATCTACGTGCTGGTAGAGCTTATTATAGCAGCATGTAACGTAATGTGCCAGGTAGGATGACTCAATCACCTGGCAGACGGTCTTTCCCCTTGGGGATGCGGATAGATACGGTGTCTTTCGCCCTGGGAACAGGGTGGCTCCGCGAGAATCGCCCGGCGAAGTCGCCGCTCTAGGCCGTGAAGACCGAGAGGATGACCTGTCCTCATTTCAATCCCGGGCGCATCTGAAGCAAAGGCCGAGCTGTTACGGTTACTCGAGGATTTCAGATGCGCCTGTTATGGCGTTTGGAGATGCGCAGAATAAATCGTACACTTCTCATACTGGCAGTCATCATCCCGGTTGGCTGCCTGGCGGGGCTAGTTTTTGCCCTTTTCGTTGGTCTCAAACTATTCCCGGTTGAGTACATCAATACCGAGATAGGCAACTTTGGACCTGATCAGGCCGAAGAGTATGTCTTGATGGTTGCGGCCGAGTTCTGTAATGATCATGACGTAGAACAGGCCCACCAGCGCCTCGCCGAACTCGATGTCCCCAATCCTGAACAATTTGTGGCCTACGTGGCCGACAAATACGTAAAAGAGGATCGTGGTAAGGAAGATACTGACACGGTGAACCTGGTGTGTCTTTCGGACGCGCTGGGCGTGAGCACAATCTCTATGGTGGCCTACGTCTCCACGCCAACGCCGTTACCGACATCGACTTTGACCCCGACACCGACGCCGACGCCCACCGACACGCCGACGCCGCTCCCGGCCGACACGCCGACGCCGCTGCCTACCGACACACCGGCAGCAGCACCCACCGATACGCCTGTGCCGGCCACCGATACGCCAACACCTGGCCCGCCAACCGCCACCTTTACGCCAGCACCACCAACGGACACGCCCACGCCGACACCACCGCCTGTTGACTTCGTCATCGCCAATTTACATAAGTTAACCAAACAAGAAAATGGGGGGTGTTCCGGAAATCACCATGTCTTTATCTCGGTGTTGGATGTCAACGGCGCGCCGCTGATGGGAGCTGTGGTGGCTGATCCGCCCTGGAATAACTTCCACCAAGTCTCTGGCGAAAAGAACGAGCCTTTCCTTAGCATGGGGACCAAGCTGGCTGAGATTGAACTGACAAAGGGCGGTACTCAATTACAGATTATCGAATACCCTGCGGGGGTTCCGGTTAGCAGCGAGCAAACGCCTTTGATGAGCACCCAGGAATGGGAAATCCCAATCCCCTGGCTTATTGAGACCGGCTACTGTGCTGACGAAGGCGATTGTAGAACAAGGATAGATAACAACTCAATGTGTAATTTCCACCACTCATACTGGGTCGTATTTCAGGCAACGCACCCGTTCTAGCCTGACACACGGTGCGGAGTTCGTTGTGAATGTATGTGGAGTAAGTACGAGACGCTGTAGAGACTAACGTGGTCAGCGGATGAGGCGCGAGGGGATAATTTGGGTCGGCGGATTTTTAGCCGGGTTTGCGATTGGATTGGCTCTGGGCCTGCTGTATACCTGGGTGATCAATCCACCACTTTTAACCGACACTACCCCGGCGGCCCTCAATCCGCACGATAAAGAGATATACACGGTCCTGATTGCTGCCGCCTATGTAGCCGACGGAGATCTGGACCGGGCGCATCGTCGCCTGGCGGAACTGGAGTACGTTGACACAGAAGGAATCATCGTTGCCCTGGCCGAACGTTATATCAATGAAGGTCGAGACGCACGTGATATTCGAGCGCTGGCCCGGTTGGCCGACGCTCTGGGAGGTACATCGGCGGCGATGCGACCTTTCATCGCCACCCAGACACCTACGCCTACGATGACGCCAACACCCACCCCCAAGCCGCCTACACCCACTCCCACCCAAGTCGTGCGCGCCACGGCCACGCCGACTGTGACACCGACCCCGGGTGGCGCATCAACGGAGGAGGCGGTTGACCTCTTCGGCGTAGTCCAGTCCACAGCGCTGTGTGACCCAACCACTGATGGACTGCTGCGGGTTTATGTACGTGACGGCACAGGTAATGGCGTGCCTGGGGTTCAAATTTTGGTCAACTGGCCGGGCGGCGAGGATCGGTTTTTTACCGGTTTTAAGCCGGAGGTCGATCCGGGTTACGCCGATTTTGAGATGAAGGCCGACGAGATCTACCAAGTAGAATTGGTGGATGTTGAAAGCGACACAGCAGAAGAGATCGGCGCAAGCCTGACCGATCTGTGTCCTGATATACCATCAGACGTCCAACCATCTTGGCAGATTGTTTTTCAAATCGACAAATGAGCGAGGCAATGAATCAACAAATCTGCAAACCTGCAATCTGATGATTGGGTGTGTAGATTTGCAAATCTGCTGATTTGCAGATTTGCTGAATTGCCAATTTGCAGATTTGCTCATTCGTTAGGGAGGTACCATACATCGTGAAGGAAGAGTTCATCAAGAACGCACCCCTCTTTGCCGATCTCACCGAGACCGAGCAAAGAGCTGTTGGCAAGCGGATGCGTCTTGAGACCTACCAGCCAGGGGAGTTGGTCTTTGCCAAAGGAACCGAGAGCGATGCCCTCTACCTCATAAAGGAAGGCTGGGTCAAGCTTACTGACGATAGTGGTCAGACGGCCATTGCCACAATGGGACCGGGCAGCCTACTGGGCGAAACCGACTTCTTTCTGGGACGTGAGCGCGGCATGACCGCCCGTGCCACTTCACCCATCAGTGTGTGGGTATTGGACGAAAATGCTGTCCTTGACATCATAGACGAACATAACGAGGTCGGACTTAAACTGGGGCTGGCCCTGGGCACGAGCATTGCTCAGTATCAGCGGTACCTTATGGACCATCTGGGCCACATCTCCTTTATGCGCGATCTGGACGATGAGGAGCGCCGGATGGTGGCCAGCCGGCTGACCCCCCAGCGCTATGCGCCGAGTGAGGCCATTTTCCGCAGTGGTGATGCAGCCGGCGGTATATACTTCATTGAATCTGGCTCTGTACATCTAATCAGCGACGATGATTTCACTGAACTGGGACCTGGTGAAACGTTTGGCGAGATGGCCGTCCTGTCGAGCAAGCCGCACGCCAATACGGCTCAGGCGGCTATGGCGTCAACAGTATGGAAACTTACTCCCTCTGACTTTGTCCGCCTGGCAGAGACTTATCCCGATATCCGGGCGTCTCTCAGCCGTAACCTTCGTTCCCGCCTCAGCGCTGCCGATGTGGTTCAGGCCGTGAGCGTACTCCAGCGCAATCCTATCTTTGCCAATCTATCTCGCGAAGCCCTGGACGAAGTCGCCACGCACCTGCTCTTGCAACACACCCCGGTTGGCGAGGTAATCTTTTCACCGGGTGATCCTGGCGACGCTATGTACTTTGTCGAGTCGGGCCAGGTGGAGCTAACCAAGGAGGATGAGGAACGGCGCGAAACGTTAGCCCGTCTCATCCCCGGCGACTCTTTCGGCGAGATGGCTCTGCTAACCGGCCAAGCGCGCATCGTCACTGCGCGTGCGGTTACCCACGGCAACCTGTGGGTCCTATATCGCACTGACTTCGACAGTCTGCTGGTCAAACATCCCGGCCTAACTGTCGCTTTGAGCAATGTCCTACGCGAGCGCCTCTCACAGGCTGAGGGAAGTTTCGTCCCAACCCATCTGCACAAAATCGCGCTTTTGGGCGGCTTATCGCGCGTGCAACTGGAAGAACTGGCCGAGCGGTTACAGGCGCAACCCTACCAAAGCGGCGATATCATTTATTTTGAGGGTCGCAGCGGCGACACGATGTACTTCATTGAGTCGGGCCAGGTGGAGCGGACGGTCAGCGGTCCCAGGGGACCGATCGTGCTGGGAAACCTGGAGACCGGGGACTTCTTCGGTGAAAACGCCTTGCTGGCGGATAAGCCTCACGTTGAGACCGCACGTGCATTGACCGCAGCCAACGTATGGGCGTTGAGAAAGTCAGACTTTGACGACTTGGTCTACAAGTATCCAAACCTGGCAGTCGTTCTGAGCCGGGCGTCGAGTGAACGTCAGTATGAGGCAATGGAAAAGTTACGCAACGGGGCACCAGCACCAGCTCCAGCACCCCCCCCCCGAACGACTCCGCGCCCAGCCCCTGCTGCGGCACCGGCAGCGGTAGCCGCCGTCGCGCAGCCAAAGCCAAAGCCAGCGAAAATGCCGCCGCCACAACCCCGTCCCCAACCCAAACCACAAACCCGTCCACCGGTTCGTCCGCCGGCTAAGAGGAAATCCAGACGGCGGCCCCCGGCGACTACGGGCGTCAGCCGGGGCGCCAATCGCCTTTCACGCAAGATGGGGGGCTTCATCGGCGAGATGGCGGTCTGGTTTGCAACTCGAAGCCTTCGTGTCAAGCTGGGCATCTTGGTCTTGTTAGTGCTGCTCGTCTGGTTGATCTTCATCGCAGCGCCTTCCTCGATCATCCGTACCTTGAGTGCCAATCTCAACGGCGGCGAAAACGACATCGGTTTCGCCTACGCTCAATCCCAATACGACGGGAATGCGTCGATGCTTCTCATTGAAAACGTCCGTGAGAACGGCGCAGTAGCTGCCTTACCTTTCATTGAAACTGTGACGCCGACGACCACCCCGACTCACACGCCGACACACACCCCGACGGTTACGCCAACGCCAACCGAAACTCCTATCCCGACCTGGACGCCGACACCCACACCCACCGACACGCCGCTGCCACCCACGGCCACGCCGACCAATCCACCTGATACGCCGACACCCACACCCCCTCCGAACACACCCACGCCGCGTGCGCCGACTGACACACCCACCCCTACGCCCACGCCCACGCCCGACGCTGATTTCATCATCGCCAGCGTGCGCCAGCTCACGGCCTGCGAGAACCAGGGCAAACACCACATTTTCACGCACGTGGTTGATGCAGCCGGGAACGGATTGAACGACGTGCGGGTTAAGATATGCTGGGGGCCCGGCGAGGCTGACTGCGCTTTTCCGATTACTGAGACCAAGGAACGCGGCAAAGGTTGGGTGGAGTTCGCTATGTTCAAAGGCGTGTATAGCGTACAGATCGACGGTGCCAAGAGTCAGGTCGCCAGTGGTATTACGCCTGATTTTCAATTAGACGAGCTATGCGTCGAGAACGACAATCCCGTCGCCAACTCGCGGTTCCACGCATCTTTCGAGGTTCTCATCCAACGAACGTGGTGATGTAACCGGGCTCCCATTTTACACTCTTTTTACAACCCCATAATACGCAACTTACAGACTCGCCTTATCCTGTCACCAGATAACTTCAGTAACACTGTTCCACGAAAGGAGACAGGAAAAATGAAAAGGCGAGTCTTTATTATTCTACTGTTGGTCTTGGGGCTAGGAGCGCTCGTGGTGCCCGTGGCTGCGGCACAGGAGCCGGAGGAACACGCCCCGCACACCCTCATCGCCGATGGCGACGGGCTGGCCATGCTGTTCGGCAAGGGCACCATTGACCTGAACGGCAACGGCATCCTGTGGGTCAAGGCCGAAGAGGAAGCCACTGTGGAGGTAGCCGGCTACGGTCAAAAAGAGGTCTTCCCCGATGGCTGGCAGCAGTACGCCGGCTTCCACGGCACGGCTCACATCGAAGGCCGTCGGCTGCGCGTCATCATCGCTGGCGTGGACGTTCACCTGGACGCCACCGGGCGCGGCAGAGCCTTCCTGTGGGGACACGGCACCCACCAGCAGGGAGACGAAAGCGGGACGTGGAGCACCAATGGGTTGGGCACGTCGGTGACGCTCTCTGAGCCAAGTTAGGGCTAAGGATTTAATAACTTACCCACTAGCTGACTGAATCAGGCCAGTATTTCACTTGCATTTGAAGAAGTTATTAAATTCCCAATCCTTAGCCGGAAGTCTTGAGGATTGGAAGTTTGGAAGACCGGTTTATTCCAACCTTCCGGTCTTCCAAGCATCCAATCTTCCATTTATCTCGCTAACTGCCAGTTAATCACATCCCAGGTAATCGTATCGTTAGGATTGATGACCAGCCCCTGCAACTGGGACGAAAAGGCATGCGTGTCAGAGAAGTAAACCAGGTAAAGCATGGGGCGCTGGTCAGACAAGACGTCCTGTATCTGGCAGAAGGTCTGGAGCCGCGCTGGGGGTTCAGGCTGGGTGTGTGCCTGCTGCAAAAGGCGGTCTAGCTCGGCGTTTTCGAAGCGCATCACGTTACCGCCCGCGCCCCCATCTTCCATGCCCGGCATAGACCACGAGGCGTAGCGCCAAATGAGGTAATCGGTGGGGTCAAGGCCGGGGTACCCATCGTCCCATAAATTTACCTCGAACTGACCGTGGGCTTCCAAGCCTTCTTCCTCCCAATTCCCCCACAGATCCCCCGGTCCGGCGATGTCGGTGAAGACGCGGACCCCGAGCTCGCGGAACATCTCGGCGATGAGGCTTTGGGCGTCGGTCAGCTCGTCCCAGTCGTCGTACGTAAGCAGGTCCAGTTGCAGTTTGGTCTCGTCGGCTGCGTAGGGTGCGCCGTGCGCTTCCAGCACCCCATCGCCATTCAGGTCCAGCCAGCCCGCCTGAGTCAGCAGGGCACGGGCGGCCTCAGGGTTGTAGGAAGATGAGCCTGGCTCAAGGGCCTCGCGGCACGTCGCCCAACCGTGGAAAAACTCACCATAGGCGGGATGTCCCTGCCCATCGAAGGCCTCCTCGATAAGACGCTCTCGATCGATCGCCAGTTCCAGAGCCTCCCGCACCCGGGGGTCGCCCAGCGCAAAGTGAGGACTTGGGGTATCGGTCCCGGCTTCATCATCCTGGTCCTCATCGGGATTTTGGGTCAGGTTAAAGACCAGCCGCAACAGCCAGCGGCCAGGGAGCGAGGCCAGATGTACCCCTTCGATGTCCTGTAACTCTTCAATCTGGTCGGGCGTTAGCCATAAATTGAGCTGTGCGTCGCCGTCCCGCAGCATATCGCTGCGCACCCCGTCGCGGGGGACGATAGGGAAGATCAGCCGGTCGAGGAAGGGGCGGTCAGTTTGCCAGTAATCAGGGTTACGGGCGAAGACCAGTTGTTTCTCCTCCTCCCAGGATTCCAGCACAAAGGGGCCGGTGCCTACCGGTTGGGTGTTGCACGCCCAATAGACCATGCGCCCCGGCTCGCCGCACGCGTGGCGTGGAAATATACCCAACCCTCGCCCGCCAAATTGTCCCAACATGTTGGCGTAAGGCTGTCGATAATGGACGACGACGGTGTAGTCGTCAGGTGTCTCTACCCAGTCGATCAGGTCGAAGCCGGTCGCCTGGGCTAAACCGTTGTCGGGGTGGCTGAGCACCTCCCACGTAAAACGCACGTCGTCGCTGGTGAAAGGCTGGCTGTCGGACCACCGGATATGGTCGCGCAATTTCCAGGTCACGGTCAATCCATCCGGCGCGATACCGCCGTTTTCCCGGGAGGGCAGCTCCAGGGCCAGCTTGGGATAAAAGCTGCCGTCCGGCGCCATCTCGGCCAGGCCCTCGTAGATCAGCTCGCCCATCAACTCCTCATAGCCGCTGTCGGTCAGGTAAGCGTTGAATCCGGGCGGATCTTCCGGGATGGGGATCACGGCCGTCTCCAGGGAGCCGGGCAAGGGCGGTTGGGTAGGGGGTGGGGCGGGCTCCGCCGTCCGTCCGCAGGCGGTGAGGAGGAAAACGTAAAGCGTGAGACGTAGGACGTGAAACGTGAAACGTGAAACGTGAAACGTGATACGTGATACGTGATGCGTGAAACGTGATGCGTGATGCGTGAAACGTGAAACGTGAAACGTGAAACGTGACAATTGCGCCTGCGCGCAGTGTAGGGGTGCGTAAAACGTATTGCGTAATACGTTGGACGACTCTACTGAAAAAAGGTTCCAAACGGCTATAAGTGGGGCGAATTCGCCTAAAAACCAGGTTTTTTGTCGGTGCATTCCCTGAAATGCACCTATTCTGGCCAAAATTTGGCACACCATCCCTTTCATCTCGTCAAAAACCTGGTTTTTTCAGTAGAGACGTTGGACGCAATACGCAGTACGCAGTACGTTATACTTCTCGTGGTTTGCCGGGCGCTCATGGGTGCTCAGTATAACACGGGTGGGACGGACAGGCCAACGGGGGGGTAGGGGAGTGTGACTATAATGAATCCAACATCTCTTGTATGGCCTGGGCCAGTTCCGGCGGCAGGGCCGACAGGTCGGGCTGACGTTCGCCGGCCAGGATAAGTCTGAGCACCTGTCCCAGGGCACGGGTTTCCGGTGGCTGATCCTCGTCGGCTGCCAGCGTCTGAACGAGTGGCCACAATTGCTCGCCCAGTTCCGCGTTCCCTCGACATGCCTGCGCAACGTAGCCGAGCAGTTGTTCGAGCGTGATGCCCTCTTCTCCTTGGGCAGGCGACGCAACCTCGGCTGCCTCGTCCTCCGCCATCTGGGCCAGGTAAGCGTTGGCCGCCTCCGGCGAGCCGCAGACTCGCACCAAGCTCTGGGCTGCGCTGTTGGCGCTGGGAGACCCCAGATGTTGGAACACCAGGAAAGCCTGGGCGAAGTAGAGAGCTGACTGCCCATTGTCGTTTCGTCGCTCGAAGACCTGCCCCAAGGCATTGAAAGCTAAGCCGGTGCTATGGACATCGCCGAGCCTCCGAGAAACCTCCAGGTTATATCGAAATAGATCTTCTGCCTCATCCAATCGTCCACGTTCCAGGTAGATCAACCCCAGATTACCGGAGGTGTATGCGACTCCCTGGATGTCGCCCACCCGTTCCATGGTCCCCAGGGCGTTCTGATAGAACTCGATGGCCCGATCCCACTCCCCTTTGTCGGCGTAGACCAGACCCAAATTTCCATAGGTCTGGGCCATGCCGTGCATGTCGCCCACCTGCTCTCTGATTTCCAACGAGCGCTCGTGAGCCTGGATGGCCTCATCCCACTTCCCTTGCTGAAGATTTACGTTGCCGATATTCATAAATGTTACTGCCATGCCGTGGATGTCGCCCACCCGTTCACTGATTTCCAATGATTTCTGATAAAACTCGATGGCGCGCTCCCACTCCCCTTTGCGCGCGTAGACCAAGCCCAAATTGTTATAGGTCTGGGCCATGCCGTGCATGTCGCCCACCCGTTCTTTGGTTTCCAATGATTTCTGATAGAACTCGATGGCGCGCTCCCACTCCCCTTTTTGCATATAGACGGCACCCAGGTTGCCGTAGGTATGGGCCATGCCGTGCATGTCGCCCACCCGTTCTTTGGTTTCCAATGATTTCTGATAGAACTCGATGGCGCGCTCCCACTCCCCTTTGCGCGCGTAGACACTGCCCAAATTGTTATAGGTCCCGGCCATGCCGTGGATGTCGCCCACCCGTTCCATGGTCCCCAGGGCGTTCTGATAGAACTCGATGGCGCGCTCCCACTCCCCTTTGTCGGCGTAGACATTGCCCAAATTGTTATAGGTCCCGGCCATGCCTTCTTCGTTGCCGCTTTCCTGATATAGGTTGACCGTTTCTTCCCACAGGCTAATGGCCTGGTCCCATTCGGCGCTCTTGTACGTAATCGATGCCAGGTCGCCCAACAGACCTACCTCTAACTCCGACAACGTCCCCGCGGGTTCGCGGACTGCCGCCAACGCCCGCTCCAACCGCTGGCGGATCTCGCCCCAGTAACCCAGCCGGTCCAGGCTTCCTACCAGGGCACTCGCCCTCTGGGCAAATTCTTCCCACGCCTCGGCCCGCTCCCACTGGTCCACCGCTTCCAGGGCCTCCTCCGGCGTGCCGCCGCGCTCCGGGTCGGCGAGTTTGGTCCCCAGGTATTCCGCCGCCAGGCGGTGAACCGGACGTGAGTCCCCCAGGTCTCTCAGCCTGGCGTAAGCGTACTGGCGCAGCAGGCTATGATAGGCGTAACGCGCCCCGTCGAAGTTGATCAGGGCCTGGTTCACCAGGACGTCCAGCGCGTCATCCACGCCCGGCTCGTCCGGCAGCAGGGCTGCCGCCGTCTCCCATTCGAAGGGGATGGTGAAGACACTCAGGCGGGCGAACAGCCGCCGTTGGGCATCACTCAGGCGCGCGTAGCTCAACTCGAAGGCGGCCTCCACGCCCTTGAGAGGATGCTGTTGTAACTCGATCCAAACCCGCTTTAAACCACGCTTCTTGATCAAGGGCACGGCCAGCATCAGCGCCAGCGGGTGTCCCTCCAACCAGCCGATGATGTGCGGAACGGCCTCCACATCCGCCCTCGTCCCGACCTTCACCCTGGCGTCGGATGCCAGCCGGTAGAACAGGGTCGTCATCGCTTCGTCAAGCAGCGGGCGCAACTCAATCGTGGGCCACGTGGCTCGCTCCGGGTCCTGGCGGGTGGTGAGCAGCGCCTGGCAATTGGGCGGCAAGGCTTCCGCAAAGCGCCGCACCGCTCGCTCGTCCCACACATCTTCGGCGTTGTCCCAGACCAGCAGGCAAGACTCGTCCAGCCCGGCCAATGCTCCCCGCACCGTCATCTCCTTCCTGGCGGGCTCAACCTTCTGCATGTCCACCACCCCGCAAAAAGCCCCGATCCGGTCCAACAGGGTGTCGAAGGCCGGACCGCCCCGGCAGTCCAGCCACAAGACGCCGGCCGGGAAACGCCAGCCCTGGCGGTGGGCGATCTCTGTCGCCAGCGCCGTCTTGCCGATGCCGCCCGCGCCCCAGATGACTACCGGCTGCCGGCCACGTAGTTCCTGGCACACCTCGCGCATTTCCCCGGAGCGACCCACAAAGACAGGGTTAGAGGGCACGCCGTATAAAGGGCTGACGACGGATGCGTAGCCGCCTGTCCTGAGCTCAGCCGAAGGGCCGGGCGTGCGCCGGGCCAGACCTGACCGGGCCCGAGCGAAGGCCGCTTTGGCCGCTCGCAGCCGGGCGATCTCGCCCGGTTGGCTCAGCATACCCAGGTCGCCGATTGTTTCCTCCAATCGGACGATTTCGGCCCGCCGTTTTTTCATTTCGGCTCGTAAGACCGCCGTATCTTCGGGCAGGGGCGTGCCGGGATCAAAGAGACGGTACTCGTCTGATGGACGCCCGTACAGCGCCGGGATGAACCACGTCTCACCATACGTTTTACGGATCAGCGGCAGACGGGCGTCGCCCACAGCCTCGACGACCGTCTTGCCCGCCGCAAGCGATAGCGCAAACTGGCGGATGAAGGCCAGCGCCGCATCGACTCGCATGCTGACCTGCATACCAATCGCCAGCGGCACACCGGCTCTCAGCAACGCCGGGGCGGTCGCGCTCCACACGTCCCATCCCGCGTCTTCATCCATCCCAACCTGCGCCGACTGGCACGCGCCGAGCAGGATCAGCCGCACCTCCGTGTTGCGAAGCGCTGCGCCCAGGTGGGCGGACTGGATCAGTTCTCCGCCGCCGCATTCGTCCTCAAAAAGCAGATGCCCGCCCGGTGCCTCACCTGAAACACCATAAGCGCCGTGCCCGTAAAAAACCAGCATGTGGTAGCCGCCGTTGCGTGCGGCCTCGACCAGCGTGTCAAAGGTGGGCGGACGCAGCAGGTCGACGATGACGGCACCCACTTCATCCAACGTCCTAAGCCCGCGCACCAGCTCTCGACGGGCCTCTTGGGGGAAGATGGGGGATGCGTCCGCCGGTTCCGAGAGGACCAACAACACGCGCAGCGGCAATTCGGTCAACGCCGGCGTGAGGGGGATGGCCCCCGCCGGGTAGCGGCTGAGGGCGACGGAGGTGTCGCCCACCAGAAAACGATCTTTGTAGCGGAGTAATTCCCAGGGCATCGCGGCCAGGGAGTCGCAACCCTGGCCGAACTGAACCTCGATCGACAGGGGGCGGCGTGCTTTCTCGGCGATGCTCAGCGCCACGTCAAAGCCGGCCCGTGCCCCCTCGTCGGCCAACAGCGCGTCGGCCAGGGCTGTGCCCACCGTGTGTTGCAGCCCGGCCAGGTCGCCCAGGGGTTTCAGGGCGGCCTGGGTAGCCTCATCGGCCTCTTCCAGGGAGAAGGCCGGTTCCAGGGCGCGGAGGATGGCCACCCAGGTGGCCGGGTCGTAGGGGGGTGAAAACTCGCCATGCCGGTCTCCTACTTCGGGCCCTTCCAGGTCCACCCGGTAGGCCCGGTCATCAACCGTGCTGAAGCGGATAATCAATGTATGCTCGCTGTGCTTCATATGTCTGCGCCCCTCGTTTGCCGTGCGCCCATCGCGCCACCCATAAGCCGATCCCCCGGCCGGGTCGTTTCGCTCGTTCAGCTAAGAGCACGTAGCTTAACTCAGTATAACACAGGTGAGACAGTCAAGTCAACGCTAAAGAAAGTCGAACAAATCTTACTCCCTACTTCTTACTTCTTACTCCCTACCCCCTACTCCTTCCTCACCCTTGCCCCACCACAGCCGACAACGTATAATATGCCCGATTTGCCAATTTCCCAACCTACCAACTTCCCAATTTTCCAATCTACCAACTTACCAACCTACCAATTTCCCAACTTACCAATCTACCAGCCAAAGAGGAGACTGTGTCATGCCAAAACCCAAGTTAGGACACGAGATACTGGTGTTGACCGAGGCCGACGTGCAGCGGACGCTGACTATGGCCGAGGCAGTGGAACTGGCGCGCGCCGGCCTGGAGGCCGATGCTGCCGGAGAGGTGATGGGTGACAAGTATTACATGGACCTGCGCCCGGGGCATTTCCTCAAGCCCTTCTCGGGATACAAGGCGGGCGAGGATCTGTTTTTTGTCAAGACCTTCAACTTTTTCGCCGACAACGTGGACCAGGGACTGCCGGTTACCTCGTCACAGGTACTACTGTTTGACGCCGGGACCGGCATGCCCGTCTGCCTGATGGAAGCAGGCTGGGTGACCGCTTTGAAGACCGGTGCCTCCACCGCGCTCACCGTCGAGGGGTTATGCCGATCTGACGCGAAAACCCTCACCCTCTTTGGGGCAGGGTTGCAGGGCCAGATGCACTTGGAGGCGTTGAGCGTGGTTCGCGACTGGGGCCAGGCCTGGCTGGTGGATATCGACCGGGCCAAGGCGGAGCGCGTGGCCGGGGAGATGCGGGCCAGGCTGGGGCTCAACCTCCAGGCGACCGACTCACCGGAGGAGGCCGTCCGCGAGTCGGACGTGGTGGTTACTATCACCACCGGCAGCGGCGAGTTGGTCAGGCGCGACTGGCTCAAACCGGGCACGCTGGTGTGCAAAATGGGTTCCTACCAGGAATTGGAACTGGAGGTGATCACCGGGGCCGACAAGCTGGTGGTGGATAACTGGGCGTACGTCAGCCACCGCGTCCCGGAGTTGGCCCGCTTGCTGGACGAAGGCCGTCTCACCCGGTGGGCACTGCATGCCGAGTGGCCGGATATCGTGGCCGGCCGTGCCCCGGGGCGCGAGACAGACGAGGAGCGTTTCGTCTACATCGCCCTCGGCATCTGGGGCGAATACGCCGCGATTCTACCCGCCATCTACCACCGGGCGGTGGAACAGGGAGTGGGAGGATACTGTTCTCTCTATCGAGCAACTACATCAGACACCGCCCACCTGGCGGGTTAGGGTGCATTCGGATTTGGGAGCACCGTAGCATCCTGAGCCAGTCGAAGGATGCGGCTTGTATATCGAATCTGTGCAAATGCGCATCCTTCGACGGCTCGACTGAGCTCGCCGAAGTCTGGCTCAGGATGCAAGCCTCTAAATCTGCCCCCAAATCCGAACGCAACCCGCGGGTTGAGGCGTGTTGACAATCCACTAACCCTTACGTACAATACAAGCGGACTCACGGTATGCCCGGTTGAAAGGAGGCTTTCAATGGCAAACGTGACCTGCTATAAATGTCGTCGCCGCTTTGACCTGGATCCCGTCTTTGTCGGCGCGGAGCTGCGTAAACTGAAGGTCAAGAACCCCCGCCACTACCAGGCCGTCTGCCCCGCCTGCCACGCTACCAACAAAGTATCCGTGGCCGAGATGCAAGATGAATTAGACGCTGTGGCTGACGAAATCGAGGCCTTGGCCCAAGAACAGGCCAAGGCGGCCGAGGAGGCCCGCAAACGGGCCCAGGCCGCGGCCAAGGAGAAGAAGGCCAAGGAAGAGAAGGAGGCCGCCAAAGGCAAGAAGTAATACGGTTATTCAACCGGGCATGGTTCATTTTGCTAAGAAAAATAGTTGACAATTTGGCCTGCTTTGCCAGACACATGCGTAAAACGTAAGGCGTAAAGCGTAATGATTCTGGGCGAATGCGCCTTGTAGATGTGCCTTTACGCATCACGTTTTACGTTTTACGAGGTTACTTTGCTTAATTTGATTAGAATTAGGTCTTGACAAGATAGCTTTTATGTGGTATAGTTTTATCGTAAAAATACGATGAAGCGTAAGGGGTGATCGTGTCGATACCTGGAGAGCCAATGACTGCATCCAGACAAGACGTAAATGGACCGGAGGATGATGTGGTGCGAATTGCGCCGGTAGCTCAGAACCTGGCGTCCCCCCCCGCACCCTGCTGCACCCTGGACGTTTCCGGCGCGGAGCAGGAGCGACTGGTGAGGATGTTCAAAGCCCTGGGTAACCCCACTCGCTTTGAGGTGATGAAGTACCTGGTGACACATCCCGGCTGTATCACCGGCGACATCGTGGACTTCGTGCCCCAGGCCCAGGCGACGGTATCGCAGCATCTCAAGGTATTGCGCGAGGCCGGTTGGATTACGGGGGAGATTGAGGGGCCGGCCACTTGTTATTACTTGAACGAAGAGACCATTGCCTGGTTCAGGGAGAAGATAGGTGAAATATTCTAACAGATTTTTTTGGCTTAGTTAATCGTAAAAACACGATATAAGGAGATAAGAATCATGAACCTGTTCGACCAAATCTTAGCAGTTGTCAGTTTCATCACGGACGCTTTTTTGCACATCTGGCCCTACTTGCTGATTACTATCCCCCTGTCGGTCCTAGTGCGCGTGTCGGGTGCTTCACGATACATCAGCCGCGCTTTTCAGGCACGGCCACTGGTCGCCATTTTCCTGGCCACAGCCGTTGGCGCTTTCAGCCCCTTCTGCTCGTGCGGCGTCATCCCGGTGATTGCAGCGCTGCTCATCGGTGGTGTGCCGCTGGCACCCGTCATGTCTTTCTGGGTGGCTTCGCCCTCGATGGACCCGGAGATCTTCTTCTTGAGCGTGGCCACCCTCGGCTGGGAGTTGGCGGCCTGGCGGATGGGGGTGACCCTGGTTCTTAGCTTGAGCGCCGGGTTTATCACCCACTTCATGGTGGGGCGCGGCTGGCTCGGCGGGCAGTTCTTGCGTAAGCAGCCCGCGACCTCAGCACCAAGCACGTGGGCGATCTTAAAAAACGGCTGGGGTCGACTCAGGGAGGGATTGAGACCCGCGCCAGTCCTCGGGTTTGCGGCATGTGGGGTCTCTCAGTCGCCTGGCATAGCCTGCGCCGCCTCGGCCGAGCCGTGTCAGCTAGGTCTTGCGTCCACCTCAAGCGGCGAGCCCACCGGCTCAAGCTGCGGTTCCAGGGGAGAAAGCAGTTGCAGCGTCACACCCATCCCTTTCAAGCGTCGCTTGCTCAACGAAACGTGGAGTGCCACAACTATGGTGGCCAAGTTTATGCTGCTGGCCTTCTTCCTGGAGGCGCTGATCGAGCTGTATGTGCCCTCGGAGTGGATCACCGCTTTGTTGGGGGCTGGCAATGCATGGGCCATCCCCACGGCAGCTTTGATCGGCGTGCCGGTCTACACCAGCAACCTGGCCGCGCTGGCCATGGTGGGTAGTCTTTTGACCCAGGGGATGCACCCGGCGGCGGCGCTGGCTTTCCTGATCGCCGGCCCCACAACCACGATCCCGGCCATGGCGGCGGTTTGGGCGTTGACAACACGGCGGGTGTTCGTATTGTATGTCACCTTTGCGCTGCTAGGCGCTATGGCGCTGGGGTATCTATACGCCCTGGTTATCGCATTGGCTTAAAGCCTATCCGAATAACCCCGTAGCTGGCGCATCCCTATGCGTCGGTACAGTTATTCGGATAGGCACTTAGTCCTAAATGCCAAGCAACTGCTTCTTCTTGGCCTCAAAATCCTCTTCGGAAATGACACCCTTATCGCGTAGGTCAGCCAGCTTCTCGAGTTCGTCGAGATACGACTCTTCCGCAGGTGCGGAGGGCGCATCAGCCGGTGGTGCGCCCTCCGCCTCGTTGGCGATGATGGCCTGGTCGTCCTCGGTGAGTTCGATGCTCTGGATACCGAGATCCTCCATTGCGGCGATCAAATCTTCCTCGGACAGTTCTTCAACAGATGCACCGGTATGCTCCTCGATCCTTTGAGCATCCTGTTGGGTTAACTTGACGGCACCGTAAGCGGCACCGCCCACCGCCAGGAGCACCATCCCCCCTATCAGGATTCGTCTTCGCCTGCGTCGTCGCATTCGACGTACGGTTCGCCTGGCAGTCCGCCTTGACGTTCGTCTGGCTGTTCGCCTGACGGCTCTTCTAGCTGGCATTGAGCTATCCTCCTTGTATAAAATATGTTTAGGGCTTACTTGCGTAGGCTGGGTGGAGCGCATTGTCAGGCTTTTCATTTCTCATTGTCTGAATCACCAACCACCTGAATCGCTCCAATCTCCAGTAGCGGCCCAAAGAGATTGGCGGCTCCACCATGTTCAATGATTCTACCATCAACAACTTTATTAATGTTAACGCCAGTAAATACAACGGCTTTACCCGTAGGTTTCATGCCTAACCAAGAACCTTTATGGGTCCCACGGGCAGTGATGCAAGTGGCTACCCATTCGCTCAGTCCCCAATCGCCACCACGCCCTCGCTTGCCAGTTGTTCGATCTGTGCCTCGTCGTAGCCCAGCAGGTCACGCAAAATGGGACGCGTGTGCTCTCCCAATTGTGGGGCGGGGTCGGTGGGGATCTCAGGCGTGGCGGAGAGGTGAACCGGGCTACGGGCGTACTTGCGCGATCCGGCCACCGGGTCGTCCACGGTCACCAGCATGTGACGGGCGGCGATGTGCGGGTCGTTGAATACGTCCTCCGCGGTGTACACCGGGCCGGCGGGCACGCCGCGCTCCCCCAAAAGCGCCACCGCCTGGGCGCGACTCTTGTCGGCCAACCAGTCTTCGATGAGGGGGCGGATAAAGTCGGCGTTGGCGGCCCGGGCCGTCCCATCAGCGGTGCGGGCGTCATCCTTCAAATCCTCGCGCCCGATGGCCTCGCACAGCCGGCCCCACTGGATGTCGTCGGGCACGTTGAGGGCCAGGTAACCATCCTGGCAGCGAAAGGCGCCCCGCGGGTAAAGGTGCTTGAGCCGCCCCCTCTCGGGTGACTCACCGGTGAAAGAGTACAAGGTCACCATGCGTTCGTTGAGAGCCAGCATGTTGTCCAGCATGGCGCTGTCCACGAACTGGCCCTCGCCGGTGCGCTCGCGCATAAATAGGGCCAGCATAACGCCATAAGCGGTGACCAGTCCCGAATGGACGTCAGCCATGCCATAGATAGTCCACGAGGGCGGTTTGTCCTCAAAACCGACCAGGTTCATGATGCCGCCCATGGCTTCGGCTACGATATCAAAGGCGGGCCGGTTGCCGTAGGGACCGGTATAGCCCTCCAGCCGCCCGAAGCCGGAGATAGCGGCGTAGACCAGCCGGGGGTTGACTACTTTCATCTGTTCGTAACCCAGTCCCATCTTGTCCATCGCGCCGGGGCGTAGATTCTCGACTACCACGTCAGAAGCTTTCACCAGATCTTTCAAAACCTGGCGGCCCGCTTCCTCGCGCAGGTTGAGGGCCAGACTCTTTTTGTTGCGGTTGTAGCCAATAAATCCCCCCGCCGCGCGCCGCCCCTCTGCGTCGGTGGCGTAGGGGGGGATGGCGCGGCGCGGGTCGCCCCGGCCGGGGCGTTCGATTTTGATGACCTCGGCGCCGGCGTCGGCCAGCAACATGGTGCAATAGGGGGCGCTCATGTACTGTTCCAGTCCGATGACGCGGATACCGGTGAGCGGACGTTGCATGATGTCTAATCTCCAATCTCTACTCTGAGAATAGCCCATTAATCCAACCACTCGACGATGGTGGAAACACCCATACCCACCCCCACACACAGGGTGGCCAGGCCGTAATAAGGCCGCTCTTCGTCGGGGGCGCGGCGCTTCATCTCGTGTAAGAGGGTGGTCAGGATGCGCGCGCCGGAGCAGCCGGTGGGATGGCCCAGGGCGATGGCTCCGCCGTTGACGTTGGTAATTTCGTGGCGCATACCCAATTTGCGCATCACGCCCAGGCTCTGGGCGGCGAAGGCCTCGTTCAACTCAATGAGACCAACGTCGTCCAGACTCAGGTCCAGTCGCTTGAGGAGCTTCTGGGTGGCCGGCACCGGGCCGTAGCCCATCACGCCGGGGTCCACGCCGGCCACCGCCGAACCCACCCAGCGCGCCATGGGCTTCAGCCCCAGATCCCTGGCTTTGTCGGCACTCATCAAGAGCAACGCGGCGGCGGCGTCATTGATGCCGCTGGAGTTGCCAGCCGTCACCGTGCCCCCTGCCCGGAAGGCGGGTCTCAAGCGGGCCAGTAATTCCATGCTGGTATCCAGGATATATTCGCCATCTACTACTTTGTAGCGGGGGTGCTCGTCGGTGTCCACAACTTTGGGTGGCCCCTTGCGTTGGGGCACCTCGATGGGGATGATTTCGTCCTTGAACAGGCCAGCGTTGATGGCCGCCACCGCCCGCCGGTGACTCTCCAGGGCGAAGGCATCCTGCTCCTCGCGGGTGATGCCCATCTCCTCGGCGATGTTCTCAGCGGTTTCGCCCAGGCTGATGATGGGATACAGTGCCTCCATCTTGGGGTTGTTGTAGCGCCAACCGACGGTGGTGTCCCAAATCTGGGGATGGCCCACCGGCTGCGGACGCTCCGGCTTGGGCAGTGACCAGGGAGCGCGGCTCATACACTCCACGCCAGCGCCGACAAAGACGTCGGCCTCGCCGACGATGATGGACTTGGCAGCCAGGTTGACGCCCTCCAGCCCCGAGGAACAGTTGCGATTGACGGTGATACCGCTCACCTCAACCGGGAAGCCGGCCAGCAAGGCCGACATACGGGCCACGTCGCGGTTGTCCTCGCCGGCCTGGTTGCCGCAGCCGGAGTACACGTCTTCGACCAGCGCCGGGTCCACACCGGTGCGCTCCATCAGCGCCCTGAGAATCACGGCCAGCAGGTCGTCGGGGCGTACACTGGACAACGCGCCGCTGTGTCTGCCGATGGGTGACCTGGCGGCATCAATAATAACCACTTCTTTCATAGGACCGAAAACCTCCATTGGTTGTTTAATATCTTTACGACTCGTAATTACTCAGCCTGATGGCATAATCGGCGGATATATATCCGCAAATACCCATTACGGTTGAATAACCGTAATGATCAGCGACTGGTCCGAGAAGAGCCAATGATAAAAATCATCGGCTGATATGAGGAAGTGCGTTCAAAACGCACTAAAACTTTGTCTCTTAACCTGTTTTTAACAGGTTTCGTATATCAGCGGGGTGTTTCAACGCCCCGCTTGCGCTCAGGTAGTAGTGCTACCCATGCGTCAAATCGGCCACAAATTCGGCGATACGAGTGGTCGCTTCACGCAATTGGGGATGATGATTTTCGACGAAGCGGGCCGGATCGGGATCCTGCCCGTAGGCATCGACCAGCTCCGCCACCTTTTCCTCGGTCTCGGTGTCCAGATAGCTGGACGAAAGGCGCAAGCACAGGTCTTCGGGCGGGCAGCCGAAAGCCGAGCCGGGCAGCGTGGCCAACTGGTAGTTCTCCAGCAAATAGAGCGCCAGCTCATCAGCGGTGTGCACGCCACGCTCCGCCAGCCGGTCTCTCCATTGGTTGAAGGAGGGGAAAACGTAAAATCCCCCGCTAGGTTCCACACTGGGGACCCCGGCCTCGACCAGCGACCGATACAGATAGCGGGTGCGTACGCCGTGCATGCCAGTGCACTGATGTATATAGTCATTCACATCCGGATCATCGGAATAGGCAACCAGGGCCGCATATTGCACCGGCGCGGCTGCGCAAGACCAGATGGAACCGGCAATGCATCCCAGTGCCCGCCGCAAGGCCTCGCCAGCCCGACCGGGGGGCAAAATCGTCAGGCCGAATCGCCAGCCCCCCAGTGATAAGTGCTTGCTCAACCCACCCAGCACCACCGTCCCTTCAGGATAGTACTGGGCGAGTGACACGTGGGGGACCTGGCCGTGGGCGGTCAAGGCATAGATCTCATCACTGAGGACCATAAGTTGCTGCTCGCGGGCAAACTCGGCCAGTGCCTGTGCCCTGGCAGGCGACAACATGGTGCCGGTCGGGTTGTTGGGGCTGTTGAGAACGAGGACTTCGGGGTTGCCCCAATTTTCCCTGGATTCCTCCATCATCTGCCGGAGGACATCGATCTCAGGCTGATAGTCCTCCTCGGGGCGGGTGGGCACCCACAAGACCGGCTTGCCCGCCAGGTGCGCTTGGGAGGCGTAGCTGACCCAGGATGGATGTGGCAGGATTAGCTCCTCTCCCAGGGCTAACACCAGGGCATAAAGCAACGACTTGCTGCCGGGGCCGGTCACGACCTGGTCGGGGGAGATGTCCATCCCCAATTTGTGATGGTAAAACCGGGCAATCGCCTCGCGCAGTATCCGGATACCCGGAGCCGGGAGGTAGCTCCGCTGGTGCACGTTGGCCCGCAGCGCCTCGGCAATTTTGGGATGGACGGGGAATCGCGATTCGCCAAACCCCAGGTGATAAACATCGCGCCCGGCCTCCCACATCTCGCGCACGCGGTCGTTCAATGAGAGGGTGGCCGATGCTTTTAACCCGCGCACACCAGCCCGCGAAAAACGATATGGTCCAAATTGATCAGTCATAACATTAGGCCCAGAAAGCTTTCTTCAGATCTTGTGGGTCGGTGAACTCTTCGACCGGCCCATCGAATTTGTTGCGCCCCAGTTCCAGTATATACACATAGTCGGCGACTTTGAGAGCCTGGCGGATTTCCTGGTCCACCAGAATGATGGTCATCTCCTCTTTGTCGCGCAGGTCTACCAACATCTGGTATACCTCTTCCGAGAGCATTTTAGCCAGGCCGGCGGTCGGCTCGTCGACCAGGATGACCTTAGGATCGGTCATCAAGGTGCGGCCCAATTCGACCATGCGCTGCATACCGCCCGAAAGTTCACCCGCTTGAGAACGGCGACGATCCTTGATGGCGGGGAAGCGTTCGTAGTTCTCGTCCAGCTTGCGTTGGATGCGCGCTTTGTCGCGGCGGTAGGTCCACGCACCCAACTCCAGGTTCTCCTCCACCGTCATCCAGCGAAAGATCCCCGGCTGCTGGGGAATATATGAGATTCCCATTCCAATCAGCTTGTGGGTAGGGATACCTCCCACGTTCTTGCCTTCTAACAGTATATCACCGGCATTCGGTTTTAAAAAACCATAGATAGCCTTGAGCAAGGTTGATTTTCCCACCCCATTAGCGCCGAGGACGGTGGTGATCTTTCCCTTCTCAGCCTGGATCGATATACCCTGAAGGATATTTAAGTCCCGGTAATAGCCAACGTAGAGATCTTTGATCTCAAGCATCTTTCCTTTTGTCCTTCTCATACATGGCTGGACCGCTCTCCTCTTCCTCCTCACCCAGATAAGCCTCGATGACGGCCGGATCCTGGCGCACCACTGCCGGATCATCGTCGGCGATAAGCGTTCCAAAGTCAAGCACTAGCAGCCGTTGGCTGAGGGTGAAGATAGTGTCCATATCGTGGCTGATGATCAGGAAGGCTTTACCCTGAGCATTAATTGTGGTTATGTACTCGTAGATGATCTCCATCAGCTTGGGATGGACGCCGGCAAAGGGCTCGTCCAAAATAATGATGTCTGGATCCAGCATCAGCAGTCGTCCCAGTTCCAACAGCTTTTGCTGCCCGCCCGATAATGCCCGGGCATATTCCTTCGCCAAATGCTCCATGGTCAAGAACTTGAGCACCTCCATTGACTTGTCGCGAAAACTTCGCTGGCGAGCAGTGGGATGCATGGCCATGGCAGGCACCAGCAAATTATCCAGCACCGTCATGCGCCGGAAGGCGCGCGTAACTTGAAAGGTGCGCCCGATGCCACGCCGGGCGATTTCGTAAGGGGGAAGTCCGTCGATACGTTCACCGTTAAACCACACCTGGCCACCGGTTGGTTTGTGAATCCCGTCCAGGATGTTTGTCAATGTCGTTTTCCCGGCGCCGTTGGGTCCGATCAATCCGATCAGTTCCGGACCGCGGATTTGGAACGAAACGTCATTCAGGGCCTGAAGCCCGCCAAAGTTCTTGTAAACACTGCGCACTTGGAGCTCAATCATGGTTCCACCTCGGCCGTCTGCGCCCGTGTAGCCACTGTCTCCTCTCGAACCCTGCGCATGAACAGCCGGTCAATAATAGGATAGAGCAGGCCATTTTGAGCAAAGCGCAGGGTAAACATCAGCAACAGGCCAAAAGCCGCATACCGCCAGGCGCCCAACTCGATGTGCAGGCCCAGAATATTGATCTCACGCAGGAGTTCCAAGCTTACGCGGCTAAGGAATGCGCCAATCGCAGCCCCCAGCAAACTCTCCATGCCGCCGATAACGGCCATAGCAATGATCAGCGACATTTGTAGGATTTCCATTGTGTTGGGAGTAATAATGCGCACCTGATGGTAGAATACAGCACCCGCCAAGCCGACAATTAAACTGGTGACGACAAAAATGAGCACCTTGTAGCGTACCACGTTTACACCCATAGCAGCGGCTGCCTCTTGGTCCTCACGCATAGCTCGCAGAAAGAGACCGAAGCGCGAACTGGAAATCCAGTACATGACCGCCATAGAGGCCAGGAGCAAGCCCAGAGTGACATAGTACTCCGCCAGGGGAGTGATACCCTCATATAGGGGTGCCAATTGCAGTCCGTTGGTACCCTCTGTGTATTGAAACTCTGTGAGCAGAATAATACGAACAATCTCCGAAAAAGCAATAGTAAACAGAGCCAGATAGGCAGCGCGCAGGCGCAAACAGAGCAGGCCGATAACCAAGCCCACGAATCCGGCCGCAAGCGTGCCGGCGATGATACCGGTCAGCGGCGAGGTGCCCAGGTCCCGGCCCAGCAGGCCAGCGCTGTAAGCGCCAATACCGGCCAGGGCCATGTGGGCAAAGGAGAACTGACCGGCTACACCGGCCAGCAGCGCCCAACTGGAGGCCAGAATCGCGTAGAAGAAGGCTCCCGTCACGATGCCCATCTGGTAAGGAGACCGGTTCAGGTGGAGGGGGGCCAGCAAAAGCAGCGCTACCAACACAGCTACCCCAACCCAGCGCTGGACTCGCGCTTGCTTCAACGGCAGTGTGATACGTTTGTGAGCGCGGACAGGGTCATCACTCATAGCTCTCTCCCAAACAGACCGGTCGGCCGCAAGAGCAGCATTATGGCGAAGATGACCAGTCCAAACGCCGTCTTGTAGGCAGCTCCTTTGCTGGGATCTGGATAACAGCCAGAGCCGAGCGCTTCGACAAGACCGATGATGAGACCACCCAGAAGCGCCCCGGGAACCGAGCCCATGCCGCCCAACACGATGATCACATAGGAACGCGTGGCTGCCGGTGCGCCCACCCAGGGCACCCAGGTAAAGACCGGTATCAGTGCCGCGCCCGACATCCCGGCCAGCATGGTACCGATGCCAAAAGCTAAGGTGTTCATCGTCAGAGGATTGATGCCAACCACGGCGGCCGCCTGTTTGTCCATACTTACGGCACGCAGCGCCTTCCCCAGCCAGGTGCGATTGAGTACATACAGGAGGGCGACGATTAAGATGACGCCGATGGCTGCCGCAACCAGCCGATTAGGGATCAGGTTAAGCGGTCCAATCTGCAAGCTTCCCATGCGCACGTAAGGGTCGGCCTTCTGCGAAAATGGGCCGACCGCCGCCAGCACTGTGTATTGCAGGAAGAATCCAAACCCAAAAGTAATCAAAATCGCATATTCGCCAGTCCGCTCGATGTGTCCCAGGTGCATAGGGCGCAGAAACAAACGTTCAAATACAAAGCCAATCAGCATAGTCACCAATCCGGCTACCGGGACTCCCACAATCGGGTTTACGTCCCCAACAAGCACCAGCAAGTAATAGGAGATATAGCCGCCCAGCATGTAAAACTGACCGTGGGCGAAACTGATGATTCCTTGAACTGAATAGATAAGCGTCAATCCGACGGCCATAAGAGCATATATAAAGCCGATAGTCAGCCCACTGCTAAGCTGGTTGGCAACATACTGGGCGTTGGTAACACACAAGTTCTGGGGGTCCATAGCAGCGAACAAGGCGTAGAGTTCCACCGCTGCCAGCATCCCCGGCATTCCGGCCCAATACCAGGCCGTGAGCTCGGGTGTCATAAGCCACAGCGGGACGACTATGAGAGGCCCCATAGTCAACCCTCCCAGTCCACCCACCAACCGTGCCCGCGAGTCGTCCAGGCCCTTGCGCCGGTAGACTCGCGGCAACCCCCAGGCGCCAATAGCTGCCCATATAGGCCCAGCCAACGTCAGCCAAATGGCAAGGGCCGGATGAATACCTGGCATTAGCTTTTTCCTCCAGACTTCTGATCAGTTAGGCCCACAGTCGATAAGCGTTCAAAGGGTAGCTTAGAAACCCGGTTTTTTGGCTCTTTGCAGGCAAATTCTTACAGGTTAATGGTTGCTTTTCGGGTATGAAAGGCACTTCTTATGCGGAAAAACCGGGTTTCTCCCCACTGAACGGTTAACAGTCGATAGAGGGGTAAGGAACAGCCCTGATCGTATCAGGGCTGTTCCTGTTACAACAAACTGTATAGGAATGGACTAGGGCTCTGTGCCCGGAACGATGTAGGATGTGCCGTGAGTCTGATAGACGGGCGGCCAGATCACAGCCGCTTCTTCCCAACTCTGATTGGGCTCGAAGTACTGTATCAACAAGACGGCCGGATCAGGCCACTGGTGCCACATATAAGCCGGCACGCTACCATCTTCCGGCAGTGGGTTCTCGCTGGTATACTTGAACCAATAGCGCCCCTGCGCCAGATTGATGTCGGTCTCTTCCAGTGCCTTGATCAGGGCTTCAGGCTCGGTAGTACCTGCCCGCTCAATGGCGTCGGCCAGAATCCATATACTGTCGTAGGCTTCCAGGGCATAGCTGGGTGGGTCCGTATCGAACTGAGCCTTGTAGGCCTCGGCTACGTGCCGGGTGGTGTCGTTATACAGGCTGGGCGGCAGGCCTACCAGCGAGAAGACGTAATAGTTGCCGTTGGGGACGCTCTCCCAGAACTCCGGCTGAATGGCTACCTGGTTGGCCGTACCGATGGTTTGCTCGCTCGGGGCGATGCCCAGTTCCGCCATCTGCTGCTCCAGGTTATAACTTGTCTCCCCGGTTACCGCCACCCGGATCGCATCGGGAGGCGGATCTATGGCCTGGACACGATTGAGGATGGGCAAAAAGTCCTCGGTGCCCAGTTCTACGAAGAAGACCTCGTCGGAGATGATCCCCAGTTCCTCAAAAAAGGCCTGGTCACTATCATTCTGCCCGATACCGTAGTCTGTGTTTTCCACGATACTTACTACGTGCTCCACCCCAACCGCTGCGAACCACTCCGCCGAGGCGCGAGAGTTCATTGACGAAGCAGGCGCAATGCGAAAGACTTCGGGATATCCGGTTTCGGTGATCTTGTCAGACCAGGTCTCCGAGAACAGGACAGGGATACCATATTCGTGGCAGACATCGGCAACTGGTAGGCCGACAGCGCTGTGATACTCACCGGTGACGGCGACCACGCCGTTCTCTGTGATCAAACGCTCAGCCACCGCTACGCCGCGTTCCGGCAGCCCTTCGGTGTCGGCAAAGATAAGCTCAAGGGGTTTGCCCAGCACTCCCCCAGCCTCGTTGACGTCCTGGACTGCCAGATTCATAGCGAACTGCATGGCAATGCCACCCACGACCGAGCCAGGCGCCGAGAGTGGACCAATGCCACCGACGCGAATCGTCTCCACTTCTTCGGCCATTTCCGGCGTGGGCGTGACGACGACTTCTTTCTCAACCACTACCGTCTGACACTGAGCTGCCACCAGCGAAGTGATTGCAAGAACCGCTACCACCCAAAAGAGTGATTTGCGAGACATCTGACCTCCTCCTTTACTTAAAAATGGTACTGATGCCGGTGTAGTGACTGTCGATAACGATTCTTCCTATATCGTCCCTTGCTTTTCATCACCCCCTCTCTATGACTATTGAGCCGAACTTAACTTTCTAAGGATTGAGAATTTAATAACTTCTTCAAATGCAAGTGAAATACTGGCCTGACTCAGTCAGCTAGTGGGTAGTTATTAAATCCTTAGCCCTAAACGTTCCAGGCTATCCCGTAGGAGCAACTACGTTTAGTTTTTCAAATTCGGCTCAGTATAGAATGTCAGAGAAAATGAAGAATCGACGCCAGCTCAAGTGGTGATTTTAAAGTGACTTTTTGGGTGCGGTTTAGAGGAGAATGGAGAGGAGGCACCCACCTTACACATCGCGGTTGGACATTCTCTCCTCCTCCTAACAATGCAGTTGTTCGGGGTGAAACGAGTAGCGAGAGTCCAAAACATAACGCTACCCTGGCACATCTCAGCGTAAATAGGTCCATAGTTATTTGCTCGCCAGGGATTGGCAAATCCCAGCCTTTTGCCCCCCAATCGGAGATTGGGCAAAATCGGGGATTTGGCAGTCCCCTCAGAGCAAAACTAACTATAAGCTCATTTCCGCTTTGGTGTACTGGCACCCCAGGGGAATAGAACCAAAGGGGAATCCAATAAGTGATAATAGCATGACAATTTACAAAAGTCAATCTTACCTGAATCAAGACAATATATATAGAGTTTCAAGATTACTACTCAGCCCAATGCTCACGAGGGATGACAATCCCGATCCTGATTGCTCATGAAGCCCTGTTCAGGACCTCTGGACTGTCGTCCATCGGGAGCGGCCGAGTAGTAACGTTTCAAGCGGTTTTATGAGGTAAGCTAATTTAATCCTTCTTCTTTGCCTGGCCTTGTAGCGCATAGGCGTTGGCAATCGCCTTCTTCTCTTCATCGCTGAGATGGTGTTCAGCCTCCCACTTCTTGAGCGGCTTGGCGTAAACGCGTGTCAGGTCGCGCATGTGCAGGCTGGAGACGACCACTCCATTGCCGTAGCCATCCACCAGGGCCAACGCAAAAGACTGGTCACCCCCCACGTCATCGAAGGGGTTGAAGCGCAGCACGCCCAGCCATTGCAAGCTGCGTCGCGAGGCCAGATCGGTCTGCTGGGCCAATGCTTCCAGTTCCTCCAGCCTCTGGGTTGTGAGCCGCACCTGGGCGATGTGGTCGTGCAGTATCTGCTCCAGGTCCCCGCCGCTGGTGCCAGTCACCAACGCCTTGTATTCGGCATCCACTTTTCTCAAACGGCCCTGTAGCCAGAAGGCCCAAGCCAGGGCAGCACCGGCAATCAGTAGGGCGATAACGGCGATCAGTAAGGTCACCAGCCACAACCAGCCGGCGTTGTCCATCACAAATTGGTTTAAGGCCATGGGCAGCCTCCTTTATGCTAAGGATTGAGAATTAAATAACTTCCTCAGATGCAAGCGAAATACTAGCCTGATTTAGTCGGCTAATGGGTGAGTTATTAAATCCTTAGCCCTAACCGACGACGAACGCTTGTGCCAGCATCGTCCCGCCGGACGGCACGGGCGCTATCAGTGCAGGCGTCACAAACGACGAAAACCCCGCGTCTAACCCGCTCATTTCGCCCATCGTCGTTGGTCCTTTGTCAATAAGGTACGACCACCAATAAGGTGCGATCACCAATAAGGTGCGACCACCAATAAGGTGCGATCACCGGGCGCCGGGGAGTTTGCTCAAAACCGGCGTGATGGATTTCTCTTCGTATACCAACTGAATGACTTCGGCCAGTACCTGCGCGATGGAAACCACCTCGATCTTGGGGTGTCTCTTTTCCGGGGGCAGGTAGATGGTATTGCTCACCACCACTCGCTTGATGTACGGGGCGTCCAGTTTCTTGAGTGCGTCGCCCACCAGAACCGGATGGGTGATAGCCACGCAGATCTCAGGCCGTGCGCCGGCTTCGAGCAGGGCGGGCAACGAGTCAATCACGCTGCCTCCTGCGATCACGTCATCGATGACGATGGGTCTCCGGTCCTTGATGTCACCCACCACATGGGTGACATCCGCCGACTCGAAGCTGGCTCGCCGTTTGTGCATCATCACCATGGGGACGTCCATTATGCTGGACACCCGGCTGGCCAGCTTGGCCCGTCCGGTGTCGGGCGACACGATGACGGCGTCCTCCGCCAGGCCCTCACTCTTGAAGTATTCGGCGAAGGTCGGAAAGGCGCTTAGCGGATCTACCGGTATGTTGAAAAATCCCTGGATGGCCGCCGCGTGCACGTCGAAGTACATCACCCGGCTGGCACCCAACATCTCAAGCATCGAGGCGACGACTTTGGCGCTGATCGCCTCCCGCCCTTCGGCCATGCGCTCCTGACGCCCATAGGGGAAATAGGGCACTACCGCCGTGATGCTGGCCGCCGATGCCCGGCGGAAGGCGTCAATGAGTAATAACAATTCCATCAAGTTGTCGTTGACCGGCGTGGCGCAGGGCTGGATGATAAAGACGTCCTCACCGCGCACCGGTTTATGGATCTGAACGTGTATCTCACTGTCAGGCAGATGAGTAACGGTCAGATCTCCCAGTGTGGTACCCAGGATGTTCACCACTTCTCTGGCCAAGGGGCGATTGGCGTCGCCACTAAAGATGCGCAGAGGATGATACTTTGCCATAAAGAACCTTTCCTATTTTCTACACTCCTAGTAAAACCACGCCGCCCATCACCAAAACGATCCCGGCCAGGTGCCGGGGCGACAGCGCCTCCCCGAAGATCAGCCAGCCGGCGAGGACCAAAAACACGGTGGCGATCCCCGTCCACAGCGCAAAGATGACGGCCAATTCCGCGCGGCGCAGCATCACGGCAAACATAGCCAGCGCCAGAGTATAGAGTACCAATCCGACGCCGAACCCCAGCCAGCGGTTGGTTTCAGCCCACCATTTGAGCGATATGTCGCCTACCAACTCCAACGAGGCGGCAACCAGGAGCAAGCCCCATAGAGTCAAGTCAATGGAACGTGTCATATGTTAACCTCCCTTACCGATTGCGGCGAGGTTCAGTACAATGATGCCGTGGGGCGTTCTTTCGTATCTGGTGAAGAACATTTACCTTCAGCTTATTCCGCTAGCGAGGGCAACCAACTGCTGTAGGTCAGGATGCTTGCTTGCATCTAAGCTCTCCGCTGCCCAATCTGCGTAGTGCCGCCGCGGGAAGTTGATCGCAAGGCGGCGACATAACTGGACAAGATGGTCCTTACCATGGAACCACACTAAGTATCCTCGCTCCTCGATAAAGTGGTTGTCGTTAAATCTTTGGTGGTACACCTCCGCATATTCTTGTAGACGATCTGGATGGACATCCTGGGTTTGAGTCTGGAAAGAGACAACGATCTGACATGCCTGGGACAGGCAGTCTTCATAGACCAGAGATGCAGGGATGTCACCAGCACCATGTGTTGTCCAAGTTGTGGGGATCTCTGGCCACCGCGGACCAGGTTTCAGTCTAGCCAGCGCCCAGCGAACTGCTTGGTAATCAGCTAACTCTTGTGCTGATCCTCGAATATGGTCTTCGATCTCATCAGTGGAAAACGCAGAGCTATGCGCCCAACCTGGAGTATTTTCTCGCTCCGACCAATACTTCTGGATTAAATCGGCGTCAATCAAATAATTCTCAATCGTTGTGCGATGAATGAGCCAGATAGGCTTTTGTCCTGACAGAGATATTAGTTGGGGCCGATCAGGGGGCTCAACGTCAAAATCGCGATCTCGGAAACACAGGTAATCAGGCTGCGATCCAGGATAGCTACCAAGATAGCCCTCAATATACGCTCGCATCCCGTGTTTCCCCCCGACGGGTTGAATCAACACGTGGCCCAGCAGCGGAAGGTTCCCCAAGAGCAAAGCATCCAGACTACTGGGGCGCCCTTCACAAAAGACAATTCTAGAAGCCGGATCAACGACGTGTGGCATTATTGTACCTCACAACCGACGAATCGACTCTTCCGGCACAATGTGGGTAACTGCGTCGGAATGTGTGGTGACAATGAACTGATTATTATTTCCTAGATTGCGGAGTGCCTTGAGAAGCCCTTGTTGGAGTGGGGGGTGAAGGTGCAGCTCTAACTCGTCAATTAAGACAATAGAGTTGTGAATGCTCCAGTTGGCGAAATCAAAGATCATGGGAAAGATTGCACGTTCACCACCTGACATTTCGCCCAACTCGTACTGGCGGTTGCCGTCGAAAAGATAGAACCACGGTTCGGCCAAAATCTCCTCCATTTCTGTGACTGGCACAGGCCCCTCGAAACGGTGACCGGGAAAGACAGTCCCGTACGCACGCTCGATATCAGCAAATAGGTCGCGTTGCCCGGTACGCAATTCATACTCACCACGCCGCACTCGCTCGTGAAATAGAAATAAGTCCGACATCCGTCGACGCAACAGGGCCATATCATACGTGATAGGTTTTCCATTGCTTTCGGTTGGTGTCAGGCTGTTGGTAGTTCGGTGTTCAGTGTACCAGAAGACATCACCCACCCGTTCAAACAAGCGTGAGCCTTCTGGAGCATATTTCAGAATCATACGAGCATAGCGTCGACCAAGAAACTGGGAGAACTCGGCGGCATTGGGTGATTCAACACGATTCTCGGTAGGATTGTAACAAAGCTTGATGACAGAGCTCTGCCCCGGTGGGACTTTGTCTTTATCTTGCCCCATAGCAGTGCGAGCAAAGTAGTCACGGGTTGCCTCGATTTCGCCCTGGCTGAATTCGACATCAAATTCAATGCCAACTGGACGAGCCCAGGCCAAATTTGCTAAGCTTAGGTCAAATCCTGGCCAGTCCAATTCATCAGGACCAGGCAATCGATCAGTGGCAGTTCCTAGCATAGCCGCAATTGCCTGTAGAATGCTGGACTTGCCAGACCCATTTTGACCCACCAACACAATCAGATCTTCAGCCAGACCAGTCTCAGGATCTCGAAAGTCAAGCCTCTGGTCGTGAAATCGTTTGAAGTTTCTGAGGTGGACCTTTTGTACTTTCATCGCCTTACTCCTAACAACGACAAATTCGATTCACGGAAGGGAGGATTTTCCAAGTAAAGAAGATAGATCATTTTGGGGAACGGTATTCGTGCGCCAAATTATACCACAACCGAGCAAGCCAGGCCATAAGAATTGCCAATCGTAGTGCATTTGGGTGTTGCTGGAACCGCGTGACAACGAATTCGAAGATTCAACGAATTACAACACCAGGCCTCACCGAATTGGCGGCGGCGATTGGGTCAATCCTCAAATTCGTTGTCACATTTGGGCACTACCAGTCCGGTTCATCTGTCGGGCAATACTTCACACGCTTGGCGGCGGTCGTCGGTCTGCGGCTTACGGTCGCTCGGAATCGACTTGCATCCAGCCCGCCCCTATGATATAATACCGGCGTCAAACACATTAACCAACCACCGAGCGGGTATAGTTCAGTGGTAGAACGTCAGCTTCCCAAGCTGAATGTCAGGGGTTCGAATCCCCTTACCCGCTCCAGGCCTCGATAGGTACAGGCCGCCGACCTTGGGCATCAAGGCGGCGGCCTGACTCTTTTAGCGGGATGCCCTACCAATCCGGCTGGATGAAGCGGTGATGGAGACGGACGAAGCCTGGACGCCAAGATCCGCCGCATCCGGCACACCGGCGCTTTCAGCCACTGGAAAGACCACGACTCCTACCAGGCGGCCTTTCGACCGCCTGCTGCGCGATTTGAAGGCAGAGGAAGGATAATTGACCGAGCAAGAGCCCCGCATCTTCTTGTGCCACGCCAAAGAAGATAAACCACGAGTCAGGGAATTATACCATCAACTGAAAGAGGCAGGTTATCATCCCTGGCTGGATCAAGAAGACCTGCTGCCGGGCGTGGACTGGGAATTCGAGATCCGGCGTGCCATCCGCGGTTCACAGTTCTTTCTGGCTTGCCTGTCGAAGGAATCCATTGACAAAAGGGGCTACGTCCAGAAGGAAATCAAGATGGGGCTTGACGTTCTTGATGAAATGCCTGAGGGCAATATCTATCTCATCCCAGTTCGGTTCGAAGCATGTGAAGTACCTGAACGATTACGATCCCGGCACTGGGTTGATCTCTTCGCACCGGGTGGCCTTGAAACCCTTATGCGAGCTCTGGATTTTGAGCCTGACCCACGCCCGATCCAGCTCGATCCGGAGCTAATTCACATTCCCGCCGGCGAGTTCCTGATGGGTAGCAATCCCGAGAAGGATAAAGGTGCTTATCCAGACGAGCAGCCCCAGCACACCCTACATCTGCCCGACTACTTCATAGCCAAGACGCCGGTGACCAATGCGCAGTACGCAGCCTTCGTGGAGGCAACCAATCATCGCGTGCCGAGTCGCTGGGAGGGTGGGAAACCACCGGGGGGCAAGGAGGACCATCCGGTGGTGTATGTCAACTGGTACGATACGATGGCCTACTGCCAGTGGCTGGCCCAGACGACCGGCCAGGCCTATCGGCTGCCCAGCGAGGCCGAGTGGGAAAAGGCGGCGCGGGGGACGGATGGGCGGATTTATCCCTGGGGGAATGAGTGGGACAGGGATCTCTACGATTCCGCTGAGGGTGGTCCAGGCGACACCAAGCCGGTGGGCGCCTATCCAGGAAGGGCCAGCCCCTATGGCGTGCTAGATATGGTTGGCAATGTGTGGGAGTGGACGCTGAGCGCATACAAAGGCTACCCCTATGATCCCGAGGATGGCCGGGAAGACCCAGAGGCCAGGGGCACCCGTGTGTTGCGGGGCTGTGCATTCAGCAACATTGACTGGCTCGCGCGCTGTGCCTCCCGAGACAGGCTCAATCCAGACCTTATGGATGACCTCATTGGGTTTCGTTTGTGCATCGCGGCACAGGTAGATTTTCCATATCCTGATTCCTCCTCCAACCGGAGTCAACCGCGCTCACATTATACGTGATACGGCCTGCTCAACAAAACCAAGGAGTCTCAGTCGTCTTGACCGAGATCGATGTCAGGTGCGATGCGCGCGACCGTCTTCAGTCGTCTGAGCTCATGTTGAGCCTGTTGGTTCTGATCGGTAAGAGCGCTGGTGAGGCGATCCACGGCCAGGATAATCACCTGGGTTTTTGTTAAGCCATGCGTTTCGCTGATCTGGGCGATTTGATTGTGAGTGATCTCAGGCAGTCGGACGTTGAATTGTTGGGACATCACACACCTTCCTTTTCCTTGATCCAGCCGGCCATCACGTGCGCAACAGCACTGGCATCCGCATTTGCTATAATAAGTATAGCATAATGCTAGATAAAATGCAAATGGAGAAACTCCCTCACCAACCAGTTGCACGCCTCCCGGCTTTTCCGCTGGCTGTGGGGGCTATGTCCTGCTTCGGGGAAGAGGTGGAGCTTCGCGCCGGGGATCTGATCGGCCAAGGCCTGGATCTCCTCCAGGTCGGTGTGCGGGTCTTCCAGGCCGTGCAACACTAAGGTAGGAACTCCAATCTCGCCCAGCCGCCCGTCGTACAGGTCGCCGTCCATGTCGTATAGCGCCAGCCATGCCTGCCCCCAATTGACCACCACCTGCCGCCAGCGCGCACCGTGGCCCTCCTTCAAGCGCTCCACCGCTCGCTCCTCCAGGTAGTCCTCGGGATGGCTGATCCCCGCCCGAAAGGCCTCGGCCGACCCCAGCTTGCGCCGCCAGAGATGCGTCCCCTCCAGGATCAGGGCCTGGACGCGATCGGGCGACTTGATTGCCATCCAGGCGGCGATCACCGCCCCATCCGAGTGTCCCCACAGGACCGCCTCATCGATCGACAGGCCGTCGAGCAGGGCCAGCATGTCGCCAGCGTTGCGCTGGTGATAGTCCGCCGGCAGGTGATCCACCGGCGTGCTGCGCCCGTAGCCGCGCCGGTCGGGGATGACCAGCCGGTGACCGGCGAAGGCCTCCATTTGGGAGTAGAACCAGTTCACGTAGCGTCCCCACCCGGCGTGCAGCAGGATCACGACCGGACCGCCGCCTATGTCGTCGTAGTAAAGCTGTACGCCGTCAGGGAGGGTGAAGAAGGGCATATGAAACTACGCCATCCCCAGCTTCCGCCTCAGCCGCGCCAGGCGATGCTCCAATTCGGCCAGCCAGCGCTGGCGTGCGTGCCGGGGAAAGGTGGAGGACTCGACCAAGGCCATGGCCGACTGGGTCCAGTCCGCCGCTTCGCCATAGTTTCGCGCCCGGTGCTCGTAATACTTGGCCAGTTCTACGTGGGCATACACCTGCCCCCCGCCCGCCGCCTGGCGCCACAGGTCCACCGCGGCCAGCAGGTCGCCGCGCCGCTTGTGAACAAAAGACAAGCGCCGCACCGCCTCCCAATGGGTCTCCTCCGGCACCTCGCCCGCCAGCCCGTGCTCGTATAAGCGCACGGCCGTCTCCAGACGGCTCAAGTCTTCAAACAATTTTCCCATGGCCACCAGGTCCACGCCGTGGACGACGGTTTCTCCGAGTGCCCCTTGGGTACGGGGTGCCGAGCCGGCATCCAACGCGGCGTCGAGCAGGTCCGCGACGTGGCTTAAGAGCGCAGCCAGAGACAGGACGTCTATGGCGTTGTGGTAAAAGACGCTTTTCAGGGGTCGCGCGTCGCCCCCTCGCAGGTAGTCAAAATACAGACTGGGGATCACCCAGCCGGGGACGTCCTCCTGGCCCCGGGTCAGGTCCAAGATGTGCTCTTCCAGATAGCCCAGGGTACGGCTGGGCAGGCGGTCCCGCCACAGACGCCGCGCCAGCGGCAGCAGGTCCAGGTGGGCGATAGAGGTCAAAGGGGGCTGTTCGCCATTGCTGATGTAGCGCGCGTTCAAGAGCGGCACATCAAAGGCTTTGCCGTTAAAGGTCACCAGCGCCTGGCAGGGACCGAGAAACTCGGTCAGGGCCCACAGCAGCGCCGCTTCCTCCGCCGGGTCGCGCATAAAGAACTGCGCCAGGTGGAAGTCTTCGCCGTCGTAGCAAGCCACACCGACCAGAAAGGCATAGGTGCCGGTGCCGCCCGCCAAGCCGGTGGTTTCGGTGTCCAGGAAGGCGAAACTGTCGGGGTCAAGCTCGGCCAGCCGTGGGTCGTGCGCCCACTCGGCGATGATGCCCAATGAGGCATTGGGGCCCAATGAGGCATTGGGCCTCAGCGAGGCCGATCCATGCTGGTAGTCTACCGGGTACCGCCCCTCAACCAGAAAGACCTCTCCGTAGGGCGTCTCCTGAAAGCGGCCGGGCACCGCACCCTGAATGGGATATGCATCACGTGGGCGCGGCGGCGCTACATCCCGCGCCCCGACCTTCACGCCCAGCGCCTTGAGTCTTTCAGAAAGAGAATCCATCGCCTATTGGTCTAAACCCCTTCGTCCTCCGTCCAGTAAAATGATATGCCAGATCCCCCCAGATGGCAAGACGTGTATCCCCCAGGCCTGGAATTAATTTGAGAAAGCCAAAGACTATACATTCGTATAGGGCATGAACTAGACATATGCCTGATGTCCATGGATTGAGTTTATGGTAGACTGGGCATGGCGCTTTTGAGTAGGCTTCTGAACATTATCGTCATATCACAACAAAATGGAGGTGAAAAGATGTGTTGTTTCCTCACGAGCCTATTTCTACTCGGCCCCCGCGCGGCCATCTTGGTGTGGTGGCTCCTCAACCCAGTCCGCTGGCAGGTTACTTTTAACACGTTCATCTGGCCGTTGCTGGGCTTTATCTTCCTGCCCTGGACGACGCTGATGTATGTGCTCGTCGCACCAGGCGGCATCGTCTTCTTCGACTGGATATTGCTCGCGCTCGCCGTCCTGGCCGACATCGGCATGTACGCGGGCGGCGGTTACGGCAATCGTGACCGCATCCCGGGCTATCGCTGATAGTCAGGTTGAACCCCAAAGCCCAACATCACATCTGTCTTGACAGCCTGGCTCGCATGAGCCAGGCTGTCAAGATGGGCAAACCAAATTCAGTGCAGAGCCGGCTGGAATGGTCGAAAAGGAATACCGACTATGTTGCGCAGCGTCATAGCCAACAGCAGTAGTGGCGAGATCATCCTGGAGTGGATTGAGATCGCCGCGTTGGCCATCGAGATCATGGCCGTAACCATCATCGCGGTGGCTATTTTCTCTTCCCTGATACATTATCTCTTCCACTCCGTTCTCCGCCCGGAGAGGGTGGGCCAGTACCAGGAGCTCAAGTTCCGCCTGGGCAGAGCCTTGTTATTGGGGCTGGAGATATTGGTGGCGGCCGACATCGTGCGCACCGTGGCCCTGGAAGCCACCCTGGAGAGCGTGGTTGTCCTGGGCTTGCTGGTGCTCATCCGCACCTTTTTGAGCTGGGCGCTGGTAGTCGAAATCGAGGGCCGTTGGCCCTGGCAGCCGGAGCGTAAGTAAACTAACATACCATTACGGAGGTAAAAATGAGACGTAGACAAGAGAAACGACAAGAGCGCCGCGGAGGCGGACCGAGTATCAACCGCTACCAGATGCGTCAGAAGATGGTGGCCATCGGTGACGACTTCTGGATTCAGAATGAGCAGGGACAGAAAGTCTTCAAGGTGGACGGCAAGGCGCTGCGCGTACGCGACACGCTAAAGTTCGAAGACGCCCACGGCAACGAGCTGTGCAAGATCCAGGAGCGCATGCTGCGTGTCAAGGACAGCATGGAGATCGAAGGCCCCGGCGGACAGCGGCTGGCCATGGTCAAGAAGGCTTTGATCACACCCCTACGCGACCGTTGGACGGTCAAGATCAAGAACGGTCCCGACCTGGACGTGCAAGGCAACATCCTGGATCACGAGTATCGGATCGGGGAGGGACGCGACAAAGTTGCCGAGGTCTCCAAAAAGTGGTTCCGGGTGCGCGACACCTACGGGGTGGAGATTGCCGAGGGTCAGGATGACGTCCTCATCCTGGCCGCCACGGTGGCTATCGACATAATGGCTCATCCTACCCGGTAGAAAAGAGAGAGATATATGACGGACTTACTGGGTAAAACCCTTGGCGAGTATCAACTCATCGAACTCATCTATCAAGGCCAAAACACCATCTACAAGGGCTTCCAGCCATCCACGAACCGCTACGTGGCGGTCAAAATCCTGAGGCAGTCACTAGCCACCGACCCAGCCTTTGTCCAGCAGTTTCACCAGGACATAGAGCGCATCGCCGGGCTGGAGCATCCCAACGTCCTGCGCGTCTACGACTACGGACAACAGGATGACTTGCTGTACATCGTCACCCGCTACGTAGAGACCGGCACCCTAAAAGACCGCTTGCCCCCGGCCCTGTCGCTTCAAGGAGCCCAGGCGATGATCAATCCCATCGCTGAAGCTTTGGACTACCTTCACGCCCGGAGTATCGTGCATGGCAACCTCAAGCCGTCCAACATCCTCATCACCCCCCAAGGCCAGCCCCTATTGACTGATCTGGGCTACACTCAGGGCATCGATGTCGCCGGCCAGGAAAACGTCTATCTCAGCCCTGAGCAGGCGCAAGGCGCCTTCGCCGATCAGCGGACAGACGTCTACGCCCTGGGCGTGCTGCTGTACGAGATACTCATCGGCGAACCGCCCGCGCCGGGTGTCACACCCAGTCCCCGGCTCAAGCGACCTGACCTGCCCATTGAAGTCGAGAAGGTCATCCTCAAGGCCATGGCCCAGTACCCGGACCAACGTTTCCAGACACCCGCCGCGTTGCGCAACGCTCTGAACATGGCTCTGACGCCGCAAGCCGCTCCCGCCGCACAGCCAGAACCGCCTGCCGCGCTGCCTCCCCAAGCGCCGCCCCCGGCACCCAGGCGCGGCCCCAGTTGGGTATTAATCCTGTTGATTGGCCTGGTTGCGCTGTGCTTGCTGGCCGTGTGTGCCGTGGGGGTTTTCGGGGCGCTGGGCGGGCAACCGGCCGCCCCGGCACCGACGGCAACCACTGCTCCTGGCGGTGAGCAACCTACACCAACCCCGCCCCAGCAGCCGGATGGCTCACTCATTCAAGGGCTGTTCGATATGATTAAGAGCATCTTCGACAGCATTGCCAGCATCATTGATAGCATCTTTGGCGGGGGATCCCAACCAGAGCCGCCTCCCGAGGGGCAACCCACAGAGCCACTGCCTGAGGAGGAGCAGCCGCCTGATGTGGAGCAACTCCCAGAGGAACCTGCTGATCAGCAGTAGCCTCAACCCCGAGGAGTTTACTGGACAACATGAGTTCGAAGTTTTCAGGTGACCGGCACCTTTCGATTTAAATTCACGTAAGTGCCGGTCACTTCAAAGAGACCAGTCATGCGGCACCCAGTCAGGTACCGGACGCGGTGCGGGCCGGGTGCCATAGAAGACATCGTCCAGCCACAACGCCCCCCGCCGCGCCGCGCCCGAACGGCGGGTGGCCCAGCGCACCAGGTTGTGCGCCAGGTTGTGCGGATGCGAATAGGGGCAGACTGCCATACAACGTCCGCAGTCGGTGCCGATCAGGTTCCAGTAGTGGAAGCATGCCTCCGAATCGATGCGCCAACGCAGCGCGCCATCGATCTCTTGCCTATCCCCAAAGGGGATGGAGCGGCTGGGGCAGTTTTCGGCACACTTCTTGCACATGCGGCAAAAGTCAATGGCCGATAGATCGTCGCCGCGTTGGTCGGGGATCAAGGGCAGGTCGGTGGTCACCACCCCCAGGCGCACCCGCGGCCCCAGCTCGGGCGTCATCAACAACCCCATGCGACCGATCTCGCCCAACCTGGCGTCGCGAGCCACCAGCGGCGCAACCACCCGGTAGTTGCCATCGATGTGCGCGCGCGCCGGGTATCCCAGCCAGCGGATAAAGTAGCCCAATTGCAGGGCCACCCGGGCCGCTTCGACGTACTGTCGCGCCGATTCCATCACCACCGGCGCCTGGGGAGCAGGTCCCATCATGGCGTGATCCATCTCGACGGTGAAGGCGATGGCGTAACGGTGGTCCAGGGTGATGGGCGCACCGTACTCGCCGCTCCCACGGCCTATGTGTGAATAGACGTGGTAAGGCTGCAACAGGGCGATGCCCACCGTGTACGCGCCATAGTAGCGAGCCAGGCCCTTGATGTAGGAGGTCATGTGCTCTGCCGGGTATTCCGAGCGGGCCGGCGCCAGCGGGCCATCCACCTCTTCACGCAGCGCCTCGGTCAGCGAAAAACTGGCCTCGGCCGAGGCAAAGACCAACGGTTGCGCTTTCCTGGCGTCAATCGAGAGCAAGCCCGGCAGGGCACGCGTCTTGTCGTCGCAGGCCCTGTTTTCGGGCCGCATGGCATAGTAGGCCTCGTATTCCGCGCTGCCCGGAGCCAACCGTGCGCGGGCGAACATGATGTCCCGTTCATCAAAGCGCCCGGTCACATCCCCCCCACGCTCGACCCGGCCGACGGGCAACAGAAACAGGATCACCCCCAAGATTCCGGCTGCCACAATCAGGCCCAGTATGACCAATTTAGCGCCAACCGGCAACAGCGAGGCCAGAAGAAGCAGCAACGATGCAGCTATTGCCGTTCCCAGGGCCAACCGTGCCGCACGGCGCTCGCCCTCCCAGACAGAGTAACATGCAAATGCCCCAAAGCCGAGTAACAGGGTTACACCCAAGGCTGTCAGAATTATGGTAGTGGCCATGTCCATTACATATCCCTTCTTCTTATCCGCAGGCAAAGCCTCGAAAAGGGAAATCAACCTCTGACTACCTCCGATCCAGCATTTCAAGCTGGATTCGGTCTTCAAGTTGCTCAATCTCTGGGTCCCCGGTCATCAGAACCGCGTCCAGTTCATCAGCCGTGGCCACTGCAAAAGCGCCCGCGTAAGAAATAGTGTAGCTCATCTTGAATCTAGCGGCATTGAAGACCGCTTCTTCAGTTGCCGGGACAATCGTCAAAGACAGACGTCGAATGCTGTCCAGTGTCTCCATCGCCTCACGTTCACCTTTGACTCTACCGACGCTTTAGTAAACCTCACCGAGGTTGATGATGGAGATGAAGAGATCGACGCTGTCTTTCCTTTTCTCCTGCAGCAAATGCTTGACACGCGAGGCAGCAGGCTCCTCCTTCTGCAACAGGGCCAGAATCGCCCACGCATCAAGTACGTATCTCGCTTTCATTCATTAGCTCCTGCTTGTGCTCTGCCTCCAGGTCGGCGAGGAAATCGGTATCAACATACTTGCCGTACAAAGTTTCAATTGGGGAAGCCCTTATCGGCTCCAGGATTATTTTGTCTCCCTCAAGTCGCAGATGGAACTGGCTACCGGGCCGAAGCCCCAGAGCTTTTCTCACCGAGCTGGGGATGACCAATTGACCTTTGGACGAAAGGCGTGTCAACATTACTTTCACCTCCAAGAAAGTGTCTTACGCTGATAGCCTAATTGCAAGACGTTTTGGGTAGCCTGTCAAGCGCTGTTGGTCGAAAATCTCTCTTGCGTGTGGCTTCGCTGTGCTATGTGCGAGGTGTCAACGCATCGGCGTGTAGATTCATGGTATCAAGAGGTGTCAACGCATCGTGTACTTAAATGGCATTGCTAGCTGCCAGCGTATCGTCACTTTTCTGTCTATCTCCTGGACAGTTCGT
>DAOUMD010000304.1:0-13470 GCA_034412795.1 Anaerolineae bacterium | reverse complement strand
CCAAGAAACCGGGTTTTTTGTCGTCTGACCATAGGTTTTGGCACGTTGCAAGGTGCTTTTTCATAGTTGCGGTTGCACACTGAAGTTCAAAAACCCGGTTTCTTACAAGTTGTCTAAACTCAAGTTAATCAACCATTTACGTTTTACGTTTCACGCCCTACGTTTTACGTTTTGCGCTTTACTGATGATAATACACTTCCCAGCCCATATATTTACTCAAGGCCTCATTCACGGCGGGGGCTACCTGCGACAGATTCATGGCCACGTGATGCTCAAACCCCTGTTCGCAGATGTGATGCAATAATCCCTGGAAATCCGAGATGTGCACCACGCCGTAGCCGCCAAAGGTCATGACCGGATCGTCGGTCAGTTCGCCTTCGCCCAGGTAGACGCGGATGACGCCACGCTCGTCGTCGGTGGCCACCCGGCAATAGGTGAACGGTCCGGTCTTGATGCGGCCCACCACCGTCCCGTAAGTGTTCTCCTTACCCACCGACAGGGAAATGATTTCCTGGAAATCCATCTTCACATCCGCAAAGATATCTTTGGGCAAGTTGCTGCAATGGAAGATAATCCCCTTGTCGGGGTCCTCGCCGTAGTTGTTATTCCAGTCTACCAGTGCGCTGGGCTGGCCCGAGGCCAAAGCCATAGCATACATGCCGATGGCGCCCGTGATGTCCGTCTCACATGCGCTGGGCATGAGTGTGTTGCTCAGCATGCTCATCACTGTGCAGGGCACGATGCCAAAGTACTCTTCCATTGACGTCCAACATTGAACCGCCGTGGCCGCCAACCGGTTTTCCTCGATCCAGCGCCCCATCACCAGACCGAACTTGGCCATTTTGAGCAGTGCCTCGGCCGGGACACCTTCGGTGGGCACGTAGGCCTTGATCTCATTCAGCTTGTCAAGGACCTCGGGGGCGTCATCAGCCAGACGATCCGCCAGGCCAAAGGCTTCGGACAAATCCAGGCTCTCGACGCTGATGCTTGCCTTCTCCAGCAACTTTTCACTGTAACGCACGGTGATGAAAGCCGCCGGGCGCGCGCCCAGAACCCCAACCTTGGCCCCGCGCAGGCCGCGCACCACCCGGCAGGTGCTGACGAATTGGCGCAGGTCCTGGCGGAAGCTCTCGCTGTCCGGGGCCACCGTGTGCAAGGTGGTCAGGGTATAGGGAATGCCGTATTGCTTCAGGTTATTGCACACCGACATTTTACCGCAAAAACTGTCGCGCCGGTCGGCCGCTGTCATCTTGTTCGGGTCGTCCGGGAAGGCCTGGATCAAGACCGGCACGTCTAACCCGGACATACGTAGCGTGTTGGCCACAGCCCGCTCCTCGCCGAAGTTGGGCAGGGTGACCAGCACGCCGTCAATGCTTTCGTCGTTCTCCTTGAACAGCGCCGCGCATTTCTCGGCGTCCTCCAGGGTCTCGACCGAGCCGAAGGGCGTGTCCTCCAGACCCAGGATCACGGCATCGATCCCTTCCTCACTCAGCACACGCAGAATCTCTTCACGCCCGGCCTCGCATAGGTGATCGGGAAAAAAGCCTCTATTACCAACGATAACGCCTAGCACTGGTTTGTTCACGATTGACCCTCCTTTACTTTTTCTGCGATCTTTTTGTTCAACCAACAAATTATCGTATCTTCTCAAAAAGTAGAACCTGGGTGTTCGCCCCGAATTATTGAGAAGATACAAATAAATCATCGTAGGCCCGCACGATGGCTTCAACCAGGTCCCGGTCTGCTTCGGTCAGCCCACATACCTCATATAATGCCGCAGACAGGCCCAGCGCAGCAAGTCTTCCTTGCACAAACGTGACTCCCGGATCATCTGGGTCATTGTACCGCAGTCCCGACGCAATGGCACGCACCAGGTGTCTGGGCTCAATACCGTGCTTGCGGGCCAGCAGAGTCGGACCGATTAGCCGATCTTCCCGCCTTAACTTGCGCCGTGGATCAGCTCCCAAACGCTTAACTGTGTCACCCAGTAAGGGGTTGTTTGTTTGAGTTACAACGTTGTCATTCCAGCGTGCCATGTCGTCGGCGCTAAAGCTGTACTCGGCCTGCAACGCGAGGCTTACTTCATCGAGCGCACCTTGTGCCTCGGCTCGCACTTCGGGATCGGCCAAACATTCCGTGGCCAGGTTGTAGCCACGCAGGGCACCCATGTAAGCCAATGCGGCCTGAAACATGTTGTAAGTGTAAAGCTTGCGTATCTCTTCGGCACGCATATCGTCTACCAGATGCAGACCGGGCACGCGCGGGATTTCACCTTTGAACGCGTGGCGGTCAACCGGCAGTTTCTGATAACCATTTGTCCAGACCAGCAACGGCTCGCGTTGACGCAGCTCGGCCGGAGGCTCTGCTGCTATTCGAATCACCAGTGTCTCGACGACGCCAACGTTCGATCTCATATATGCCTGAGCATCTGGTGGCAACGTTTCCTGGAGCAAAGTCCGAAACTGAGGCCCAGCGTGGGCCAGGTTGGTACACAAGATAATATCGAGCGGCGCGTTTGGGCGTTTTGCCCGACGATATGTTATCCCTGATGCCAGTTGTTGGGCCACTGGGGCGAAGTGCTGCGGAAATACCGACACGACCAAAATGTCAGTCGCCGCAATCGCTTCTGAAATCTCCTCAGTTTGTGCTGTGGATAATGCTGTGTAGTTTTCGATCACCACATCCTGTCGCTGTTCGGGGCTCTCAGCCCGTACTACGGTATAGCGACCTGCCTCGCGCAGTTGAGCGATCAACGTCGCGGACTCATCCACCAACACAATGCCATATCCAGCCGCGTGGAAAAGATCCGCTACAAACCCGCGCCCTATTTTGCCAGCACCCCAGATTACTATCGTTTTCTGTGCCATTCTCGTCAGTATTCTCCGTACTTGATAGTCGTTTCATACGCGGCCACGCGTGGCTACGCGTGCAGCTCCCCTGCTCCCGCTGCTGCCTGCACGGGATAGACCTCTGGCTCAATACCCGTGGCCGTCTCATACGCCGCCCGCACGTGATGTTCGAAGGCGCTCACCTTTGCAACCTCCACCAATGCGACCATGCAGCCGCCAAACCCTGCACCTGTTTGCCGCGCCCCGATCACACCTGGGGCGCTCAGCATCGTTTCCATCATGGCCTCCATCTCCAGGGAGCTGATTTCATATAGGTCACGGGCTCCCTTGTAAGATGTGGTCGTCAAGGCGCAGATGGCAGTCTGATCGCCGCCGGGCAACCGCTCTGCCAGCCGCAACACCCGCTCGTTCTCCTCAATGACAAAGCGACAACGCCGAGCTACCACTGGAGGCAGATCCGCTTCGTGCTCCAAAAACTGTTCAAGCGTGACATCTCGCAGCGCGGTCACTCCGGGATAGAAACGGGCCAACAGCCGGGTACCCTCCTCGCACTGAGCACGCCGTTCGCCGTACTCAGAGCCGGTCAGCTCGCGCTTGGCCCGCGTGTCACAGATAACGACCTGTACGCCGTCGGGCAGGGTCACCGGCTGGCTGGTCAAGTCGCGACAGTCGAGCAGCAGTGCACAGCCTGCCTGACCCAGGATCGAGGTGTACTGATCCAGGATGCCGCAGTTCATCCCTACGAACTCGTTCTCGGCCCGTTGACAGAGCAAGGCGAGTTGCACCGGGTCGATCTCCCAGCCCTCCAGCGCCTGAAACAACATGGCTGTGGCAGCTTCCAACGCGGCAGAAGAACTCAGTCCGCTGCTGAGTGGAACGGTGCTGTGCAAGAGGCCGTCGAAACCGGTCAACTTGTATCCTTCGGCCTTGAGGATGTGTGCCACGCCGCGCACGTAATTGGCCCAGGGCACTGTTTCGTCGTGGACAATGGCATCCAGACTGAAACCGCTGCCCTCGTCCACGTTCATCGAGTGAACACGTACCACGCGACCGATCCGGGGGCGAGCGGCGATCCACGTGTCCCGGTCAATGGGCATGGTAAGCACATAGCCCATGTTGTAGTCAGTGTGACTTCCCATCAGGTCCACTCGGCCCGGCGCTCGAACCCAGACCGTCGGTTCAGTTTGGTAATGTGCTCTGAAAGCGGCCGCCATTTGTTCTTTGCGAGTCGTCTGCGTCATCTTCCTCTCTTTCCCAACGCTACGAAGTTTGCCAGCAATGCATCTGCGTTTTCCATAGGGATGTCTGTCGTCATACGATGCGATGGGCCGATCACCAGGCCGGTGCCGTCAGCCGCCAGGGTCCGTACACAGGATGTGGCGGACGAGTCCACTTCTGTCGGTGTGCCGTGGGGTAGCACAGTCTGGGTGGACACCCCCCCGTAGAACGCCAGCCGCTTGCCGAAGGTACGCTTCAACCAGGCGTGATCCAATACCTCAGGCTGCACCGGGTTTAGTGTGGTCAAGCCAATCTCCACCAAGTCGGGCAGAATTTCGGCGATGTCACCGTCGGAGTGGAGGATCACAGGCAGATCTACGTCCCTGAAGACGGCGAATATTCGGGCCAGCCGAGGTTTAAACAGGGTGCGCCATATGCGAGGTGAAAAGAGTAGACTCTTTTGCGCGCCGTAGTCATCGCCGAAGTAGCCTCCATCCACACCCAGCGCCACAAATCGTCGGGCCAGCACTACCTGGATCTCGGTGATCCGTTCCAATAATTCTTCTGCAAAAGCCGGGTTCAGCACCAGGTCTATCAAGAAGGTCTCGAACCCACGCAGTGACCAGGCACGCTCAAACAGGCAAAAGCCAAGATTGGGTGCAACGAAGTACTGGCTTCCTTCGCGGGCGATGGTCTCTTTTGCCTCGTCCACCAGGTGTGGAGCGTGTGGATCGGGCCAGGGGAAGTCCTCCAATGCCCCGGCCTCGGCCAGGGGGCAATCCGCCGGCCAATACCCCTCCGTCTCGGTACTCCACCCGACGCCCCACCAGTCGTAGACGACCCGGCCATCTTCGCTCGTCTGGCGTGGGTAAGTAAGATCGACACGCACCATGTGGTTATCCAGCCGGGCGGGCAGCTCGGTCAGCGATATGCCCAGATGGGCGGCCAGCTTCTCGCCCATAGCGTGAGTGTAATTGACCTGAGTGGGCAGCCGGTCGACAGGCTCGCGCTGGATGGCGCGTCGCATGCGTTCTTTGTGGGTCAACGTCATCACTATTTTACCATGAGAGTCTGTGATCTACCATCCCGTTGCCACGCTACAAGGAGCCGTATGGCGTCTGCGTAATGGTTCTGACCATAGCCCAGAAGTTTTCAAGGGGTGTATCAAGCTGAACGTGATGAGTCGGCCCTAGAATCAACCCTCCGTCCTTGCCCAGTGTTTTCAGCCGGGTTTTTACTTCCTGTTCTACCTCGGCTGGCGCCCCAAAGGGCAAGGTGTGTTGCTCGTCAATTGAGCCCCAGAAACATAGTTGCTGCCCGTACTCTTTTTTTAATCTTTCGGGGTCCATAGACCGGGGTTGGATTGGGTTGAGCACGTCCAACCCGATCTCAATCAAGTCGGGGATAATAGGGTAAATCGCACCGTCTGAATGATAAGCGATTTTCACATCCGGGTTGATGCCTTTCAGGGCGGAGATAAACGTCGCCAGGCGTGGTTTGAAGAAGCGAACCCAGGTGTCCGGGGAAATGAGCATCTTGTCTTGGGCACCTACATCATCACCGATCCAGATCATGTCCACGCCCATTTCCACCAGCTTCTTGGCTGCAGTGAGATGATAATCAAATGGAATATCAAGAAGTCTTTCAACAAAATCCGGGTTTAGCGCGAAATCCGTTAATGTCTTCTCATAGCCTCTGAGTGCCCAGGCCGTTTCGAAGACTGTGGTGACCGTAACACCTACAATCCAATATTCATCTTGATATTCTTCGATGACCGTTTCTGCTTCATGGTATAACTCAGGCCGATTCGGGTCAGGCGCTCGGTATGAGTCAATGGCTTGATCGCCGGCAAGAGGATGCCCAACCATTTCTGTATAATGACCCTTGCCAAACTTAGTCTCGTATGCTACATTCTTCCACGTGACTCCCCACTCATCGGTGTAGAAGATGCCATCCTCACTGTATGTTTCGGTGGCGTAGTATGAATTGGCCCATCCAACCGACGTCAGGAGCATATCCTCATCGATTGCGCGCTCCAGAGCGTACGTATTGCCACCCCCGTGAGGGTTATGCAGGTCCACGTCGGTCAGGCCCAGGTCGCCCTTGAGTCTTGAGGCGAACTCTGGCGTAAAACTGATCTGCATAGGACATCGGTCTGGTTCTTCGTGATTAAGGGCTGCCAGCACTCGATCTCGATGCTTCACTGGACGCTACCTACTCCAGCCTCCTCCTAAGGAGAGATTGCATCGCCACCGACAGGACAATAATCAAACCGTAGAGCAGTTGCGTCCAGAACCCGGTCAGCCCCATGGCGACAGTCCCGGCTTCAATGGCGCCAATGATGAAGCAGGCGATAAATGTACCAAACACCGTCCCCGTTCCGCCAAACACCGAGGTACCGCCCAGGAACACGGCTGCCAGTGTCCGCAGAAGATACCCCTCACCCAACGTGACCCAGAAGTAGTTCACCTCCAGGCTGGCCAGAAGGCCGGCGAAGGCCGCCGCCAGTCCAACTATGGCAAACACTAGCATCCTGGTTCGGTCAACGTTGACGCCCATCAGCCTGGCACTCCCTTGATTGTCTCCCGTCAGGTACACATGGGCTCCCAACCTATGTCGGTTCAAAATGACCCATACCACAATCGCCACAATAATGGTCCAGATCATTTGGGTTGGTATGTAAGCTCCGATCCTGCCCACCGTCACAGAATGCAACAAGGTTCCCTTTATCGGTACCAGAGAGGCCGGTTTTCCACCCGTGACAACCAGGACAACCCCCCTCCAGAAGAACTGGGTCCCGAGGGTGGCCACCAGGGATGGGATTCCTAACAGAACCACGATAGCTCCGTTCAACAGCCCGGCCAAGAATCCGGCAAGCAAGCACAAAACAAGAGCTAGCGCCACGTTGCCGGTTGTCTGAATAACGATGACGAATACCAGCATTCCGACCGCCATAATCGATGGGAACGACAAATCCATCTCGCCCGCGATAACCACCATCGTCAAGGGTAAAGCCATGATGGCGAAGAAGGGAATGGTGGACATAAACGCGGCGTAGATTTCGCGCGACAGAAACGTCTGAGGCGCGCCTATGATAAATATTGCCCATATGGCTAAAAAGACACAGAAAATGCCAATCTGCAGCCCATACCTGCGAGCAAACCTGATCAGTCTGCTCCGCACGGATCGCTTCTGACTGATAGCTTTCGGGGCTTGCTCTTCAACGCGAGAAGTCATTTCAACTCCTTCCTTTTACGACAGAATGATATCCTTCTGTGGTGTTTCGCGTCAATCTATATGCCCTGTCTGTGCTACCTGGAACATCTTATCCATAAGCTGGTCTAACGTAATGTCTTCCGTCATAAACTCGCCCGCCACCCTTCCTCTGTCCAACACGACAACCCGGTCGGCTACCGAATAGACGTGAAACACATTATGGTCGATGAATATGGCCGACTTGCCCGCCTTCTTGATGTCTTGGACGAAATCCAGCAATTTCCTGGTCTCTGAGAGCGATAATCCCATGGTAGGCTCATCCAAAATGATCAAATCGGCGTCAAAGTACAAGGCGCGCACGATGGCCACGCCCTGTTTCTCTCCCCCCGAAAAGGTCCCGACTACCGATTCAGGCGCAACAGCCGACGAGGTAAAGCCCATAGAGCCCAGCATCAGGTTTTCCGTTTCGCGTTTCATCCCATTTACATCCAATAGGCCATAGCGGTTGGTTAGTTCTCGCCCCATAAAAATATTCCGCCACAGGCTTTGCTGGTCTGCTAAGGCACGTTCCTGATAAACCGTTTCAATCCCCAAAGCCCGGGCTTTTGCGACAGAGAAGTCTTCCACTCTCTGGCCGTTGAAATCAACTTTGCCACTGTCTGGTTGATAGTAACCGGTGACGATTTTAATCAACGTGGACTTGCCAGCGCCGTTGTCGCCCAGCAATCCGACCACCTCATTGCGGGGTACCGCGAAGTCCACATCGCGCAACGCCTGCACTTCGCCGAAAGACTTGGAGATATTTTTCATCTCAAGTATGTAATCCATCCAATGCTCTCCTTAACATGCGTATCAGGTCTGTTCAACACGTGAAGCAAAGGGGGGCAAACGGCATTGAATAAGCGCATAATCGCTGCACGCTTCTGGTCACGGCAAATATGCGTTGTATTCCCTGCGTGCCGTTTGCCCCCACATAGTCCTGGTTTCGCACCGCGTCCCGCGCAGTAGCGTGTTGGTGCAACGCACTTTGTGTCGAGGAAGTGGACTTTTCGGAAACGTTACTTGATCAGGAATATTGTGGAATGGCACGAAATGAGTGCGTTGCATCTTATGGTTGAGTCGTCAGTTACCGAATTTGCTGTTCCACCAGCGGAGCCAGCGCCTCGACGTTGTCCTTGTGAGCAAAGCCCGAGCCGGTGTCGATGTGCAGACCCGAGAACTGGTACTTCTTGACCAGGCAGATTTGCGCAATGGGCAGGTAGCCTTGCAGCCAGGGTTGCTGGTCGAGCACCAGATCGGTCCACCCAGCTCTGATCGCCTCCAGCGTAGCCGGCGAGAGGTCAAAGCCGATCCCATAGATGTCGTCCGGTCCCTTACCGGCCGCCTTCAAGTACGTCTCCAATGTGGCGGTCAGGCCGCCGTGATCGGTAACCACCAACTTGACGTCGGGGTTGGACGAGACATAGCCGGTGAAGATCGGGGTGCCAGCCGTGGCGTCGGCGTCCGTGGCCGAGTCGATCTCGATGTAGTCGACCGTCAATCCGGCTTCTTCCAGAGCGTCTATGGCGCCCTTGGTCCGTAGTCCACGGGTCGGCTTAGACAGAAGCCCCCAGACCATGGCTTGATCGCCTTCTTGGAGTTCGAATCGCCTGACGGCCTCTTTGCCCAGCATATAGCCGGACTCATACAGCTCTTGGCCTACGTAACCAAATCCGTCGCCCTTGTATCGCTCTTCGAGCCTGGGCAGGGTGGTGTTCTGGCTGGTGACGATGATCCCCTTGGCCTCGGCTTCGTCGACGACCGCTTCAAAGGCGTCGTCTCCCGGGTGCCCCATGATGGCGATCCCGTCCGGGTTGGTGGCCATAGCCTCCTTAAACTGGGAAACCATCTTTTCGGGGTTCCAGTCTGACCATAAGTACTCCACGTCGGCGTCCAGGTCTGCTGCTGCAGCGACAGCGCCGTTGTAGACGACGGTGCCAAAGGGACCCCCTGGCGGCCCGCCGGGGAAGAAGACGATCTTCACTCCGGTGCAAAGCTGTTCTGCTTCAGCCGCCGGCGCTTCTTCTGCTGCGCCCTCAGGCACGGGCGTCACCGTCGGTACGTAACAGCCGCTGGCCAGCAGCGACAGCACCACAAGACCAACCACGAGCCAACTGAATTTCTTGAGTTTCATTTCTTCCTCCTTTGGAAAAGAATAGAACTTTTTCGCAGAATTGCCTTAGCCAATTAGATAGGTTTGAATGGGTAGCAAGGCAATAACCGGAGACGGCAGTCGCGTTTAATTGGTCTTTTGATCACCCCCTTTCAGCATTTCGAGACCACTCGGAAAGTGACATTCATATCCAAAAGCAAACGGAATACGCAGTACGCGTACGCAGTACGCAATACGCAGTGCGTTCGTAGTGAGTGTTTTGTATAGGGTTGTTTAAGTTATATCAAGGACTTTCCGAGAGATCTCCATTTCCTGAGACGCCGGTTGCTCTCTCGGCGACCAGTATTACAGACCGAGAGAGGTACTGGAATCGAATGAGCCTTGGCCCGGCGAAGCTTCAACCGTTTTCGGTGAGGCCAAAGAACTCTCCCTGACAATCAATCTCGGTTTGAGCCAAATGGTCTCTGGTTCGAACACACTCTCGGATTCTCGATTGGCTTCGATCATACGAACCACTTGTTCTACAGCCACGCAACCTAACTGATGCAAATCCTGCTCAACGGTCGAAAGTGGTGGCCAGAAATAAGCCGCCTCGGGGATACTGTCAAACCCGACAACTGCCAGGTCCTGGGGTATCTTCAGACCTCTACGGCAAGCAACCTGTGATACGCTGAGGGCCATCTGATCGTTGCCAACGAACACGGCGTCCATTGCAAGGTATTGCTCCAACAACTGGTGAATTGCTCTTTCCCCACTATTGGGAGACCAATTCCCTTCCGCCCATTGATAGTCGTTGACAGGAATGCCGGCGTCCAAAAGCGCGTCTTGCCAACCGGCCTTGCGTTGCCGGGCTTCCCACCAGGCCAATGGTCCGGTGATATGGCCTATGTGCCGATAGCCCTGCTCGAGCAAATGCTCGGTCGCCATACGACCGCCTGAATAATTGTCTACAGCAACCACGGAGAGATCAGCCTGCTGGCCCATAGTGAGGAAGATGATCGGTGCTGGCAAATCAGGCAGTCGTTCGTGGAGCCAATCACGATTGTCCCCGACCTCCGATACTGCCCAGATAATACCATCTACCTGTCTTGCCAGCAGCGCATTGAGGATGGACTCGACATCGCTCGTGTCGAATCTAGGCAGCCCTTTAAGTAGGAGTGAGTAACCCATGTCTTCGGCTCGTTCCGCGATGCCGTTGAGGGTACGAGAGGGCCCGATGTATTTCAGTCCGGCAATGACTACCCCCAAGGTATGACTCCGGCGCCGGATCAGACTGCGGGCCAGAGCGCTGGGTTGGTACTCCAGGCGCTCAATCACTTCCAGAACTCGCTGACGTGTCTCAGGTGCGACGTCTGGACGATTATTGATCACACGTGAGACGGTTTGGGTAGAAACACCGGCCTCCTGTGCAACTTGTTTGATAGTTGCTCGTTGCTTGACGGACATGCTAGACCCTGGATCGGTCCGCTTGGGGGGGAGAGATGTACCGTTAAGGTTCCCGTTATCGTTCCCGGTATCGTAAACATTATAGCACAGAGGGGGGACAGTGTCAAGTGCTTATTTATGCAGTATGCCACAAACTTCTCAGCACCGTGAACAGCGTATCGCGCAAGCCGGAGATATAGGTTTGGTTGTGCAGAGTAAAGCGGGTGCACTGGTGCCAGTGCACCCGCTTTAGAATTCGCATGGCTTGGGTCAGTCGGTCAAGAACTTGAAAATGGTCGTCGTCTCATAGGTTTCGTCTGGACGCAGCACCGTGGACGGGAAGTCCGGCTGGTTTGGCGAGTCAGGGAAGTGCTGGGTCTCCAGGGCCAGACCATCGCTCTGGCGGTAGGAGCGACCGCTTGTGCCATACAGCGTCCCATCCAGGAAGTTGCCGGCGTAGAACTGGATGCCGGGCTCGGTAGTCCACACCTCCAGGATGCGCCCAGAAGCCGGCTCGTACAGGCGGGCTGCCACCATCAGCTCCTCGTCATCCATGGATGGCCGGTTGAGCACCCAGTTGTGGTCGTAACCCCGGCCGATGACGATCTGCTCGTGGTTAGAGCGCTGGCCCGGCGCGAGGGCTTTTGGCACCCGGAAGTCGAACGGCGTACCTTCCACAGACGCCAACTCGCCGGTGGGGATCAGGGTCGCGTCATCCGGCGTGTACGTGTCGGCATCGATCATCAGGATGTGGTCGTAAATGGTGCCCGACCCTTCGCCCGCCAGGTTGAAGTAGCTGTGGTTGGTCAGGTTGATCACGGTCGGCGCGTCGGTGGTGGCCACGTAATCCATGACAAGTTCGTTCTCGTCAGTCAAGGTGTACACAACCTTGACGTCGAGGTTCCCGGGATATCCCATCTCGCTGCCCTCGGGGCATTCGGGGGATACCATATCTTGCTCCGGGTCGTACCCCTCCCCGGCGGCGCTGAGATAGGTGAGTTCCAGGCCAACCCCGTCCTCACCTTCGACTTCTGTAGCTTCCCAGACCACTTTGTCGAAGCCCGTAAAACCGCCGTGCAGGGAATTGGGGTCGTTGTTCACGTCCAGACAGTAGGTTACGTCGTCGATCGTGAACACTCCGTTGGCGATGCGGTTGGCATACCGGCCGGTGATGCAGCCGAAATAGGGATTTACGGTCTCGTAGTCTTGGAGATTGTCGAAGCCAAGAGCCACGTTGGCCATGTTACCGTTTCGATCCGGCACCATGATCGAGGTAACGATGCCACCGTAGGTGATGATCTTCACCTCCACCTCGTTGGCGTTGGTGAGGGTGTACTCATACACCGAGACGCCATCGGCGGTTTCGTCATAAAGCTGACTTGTAATCCCGGCTTCAGTTTGGGCCGTCGTCGGTACTGCAGAGACAAGCGCCAAAGCAAGGAAGAGGACGACCCCCACAAAGAAAAAGCGACTTACTGGTTTCATAGTTTTACCCTCCTATGAATGGACCTAAGAGCCAATTTTCAAACAGGCCCTTAGAGCGTTTTGGAACGGTTTGAACCTACATGTGGGCGTATCGCTCAGTGCCCCCCAATATGTAGAGACAACGAGCCAATAATTTTCAAACAGGTTCTAACGAGACTGATATTCCACTGGCAATTTATACTGGGTAACGCCAAGCCAATTTAGCAACTCAGTCGCCTTAAGGTCTGCTTGCTGTCCGTGTGCTTTCGTTTTAGGTGCGATGTCTTGAAGTTTGCGTGTAGCCGGAACAGGGGAAGGGCTTCGAAGAGACACCAAGCTAGGTGAAAATATTCCAGCAAACTACATTGGTGTATATATAATTTATCACATTATCCTTTAATTGTCAAGCAAATTGGTCCCTTTTTCACCCACTTGCACCACGATTGCCTCTATGGTAAGATAACACAAGTTGCGGATAAGAGGGTACGTGGCGAAGTGAAGTTGGTACTGTCTCAAGAGCATTTTGAGCAAATCCTAAAGCATGGTCGTACCGAGGCTCCCAATGAAGCCTGTGGGTTGTTGGCTGGACGAGACGGATACGTGACGCACGTTCTGCCTGCTGCCAACGTGGCGGAAAACCCGCAGGTCCGATATCTGATGGACCCGCATAAGCAGATCCATCATTTCCATATGATCGAAGAACAAGGTTTGGAACTACTCGCCATCTATCATTCGCATCCAGTTGGCCGGGCATATCCCTCTCCCACTGACCTGTCTATGGCCTATTACCCTGACGCAGTGTACGCCATCGTCTCACTCACGCAAAGTGACAACCCGGATTTGCGCACTTTCCGCATGGTTGATGGGAAAGTCTCGGAAGTCACCTTCCAAATAGTGCCCTCTCAAGGCACGACTGGTAACGCATCAGATCTCCCGCCCTCCGCAACTCATACAAAATTCATGCATTTAAAGGGTTGACAAAGTACCATATTTTGTGATATTCTCTCTGCAAGATTAAATGTAACTACTTTGACAATGTCACATTAGACAAATGTTCTACACGAAACGGGGTTTTTCGGCTGATCCATGTTCATAACACGACATTTGCCGCCGAGAGCACCGGTCTCGGACCTGCTCGGAGCTCGT
>DAOUMD010000303.1:0-10557 GCA_034412795.1 Anaerolineae bacterium | reverse complement strand
CTGAGCCGCAGGCGAAGAATCTCGCATCGCAAAGGGAAACGAGATCCTTCGCTGCGCTCAGGATGACATGATGTAGGTGTCACGTTTCTTGCACAATGAGTGACGCCCAAGCGTCTTGGCAAAGCTCGAAATGACATAATTTAGGTACGGGAACTCATATATTTACGGACCCTAAAATGTAACGCACTTTATGGCACAACAGTTACAGGGTAACGATGAACGAACGCGAGCGATTTCTGAGCTACATGGATTTTCAAACGGTGGATCGTATCCCACTAATGGAGATGGGCGTGTGGGACGAGACACTGGAGCGCTGGCATCACGAGGGACTGCCCCGGTGGGTCACCTGCCTGCGCCACCTGGAAGATTATCTGCGCCTGGACCGCAGCTTCAACATGAACTGGCTGCCCATCAATCAATACCTGTACCCGCCTTTTGAACGCGTCGTATTGGAAGAGACGGAAAACACCCAAGTCATACGCGATGAGCTGGGCGTTACCTATCGGCAACGGAAGCACCATCCTTCGATCCCCCAATACATCCGTTTCCCCGTGGAGAGCGAAAGTGATTATGAGGAGCTACTACCCCGCCTGAACGGGAGTGATCCTAACCGCTATCCCGATGATTTTGACGAAGACCTGCGCTGGCGCCGCCAACGGGGTGAGATCATTGGCGTCAATCTCCACGCCTTTTTCGGTTTTCCACGCGATCTGATGGGCCTGGAGAACTGCTGCCTGGCCTTTTACGATCAGCCTCAACTGGTGCAGCGCATCATCGCCGATCGAGTCCAATTTGCCAAGGACTTGCTGGCGCGGGTCCTGGCCAGCGGCACGCTGGACCTGGTCCAGGTTTGGGAGGATATGGCCTTTAAGACCGCCCCTCTCATTTCGCCCCAATTCGTACGCGAATTCATGCAGCCAGCCTACGAGGAATTGGTAGCTTACCTGCGAGGACATGGCGTGAGGCTGATTATGGTGGACTGTGACGGCCGGGTGGATGAGCTACTACCCATCTGGTTAGAGTCAGGCATAGATGGCACTCATCCCTGCGAGATCGCGGCCAGCTCCGACCCAGTCGCCCTGCGGCGGGCATATCCCGGCTGCAAGCTGATGGGCGGATTGGACAAACGACTCATCGCCAGCGGGCGGGATGGTGTGGACACCGTCTTACGTCACGTGCGTCCTCTGTTGCGCGAAGGCGCCTACATCCCCTTCCTGGATCACTTTGTACCTCCCGACGTATCCTATGATGTCTATTTGTACTACGTGGAACAGCGTCGTGAGTTGTTAAATAATCATACATAATCAGTTCGAGGAGCACGACTATGGCACACCCGACCGTTCAAGAATTGTTCGATCTCAGTGGTAATGTGGCGTTGGTCACCGGCGGCGCGCGCAACCTGGGCTACGACATGGCAACTGCCCTGGCGGAGGCCGGCGCGGACGTGGCTATCACCAGCCGCTACCTGGAAAACGCCCGGAGATCGGCCCGACAGATCGCGGATGATACCGGCCGCAAAGCCGTCGGTTATGCCTGTGACGTCCGCTATGAAGACCAGGTTAAAGCCATGGTCGAGGAGGTGTTGGCCGAGTTTGGCAAGATCGACATCCTGGTCAACAACGCCGGCAACGTAGTCAGCACGCCAGACAACAAGCCGCTCGAACGTCGCCCTCTCGAAGAGTGGGAATATACCGTGGACGTCAATATGAAGGGCCTGTTTTTGGTCTCCAAGCACGTCGTGGCCCAGGCCATGAAGCCGGCCCGGCGGGGGGTGATCATCAACTTAGGCTCGGTGGCCGGTATGGGTGGCAAGGACCACCGTGTCTATCGTGGAACGGACATGGGGGGTGTGACCATTGACTATGCCGCCAGCAAGGGCGGTGTTATCAACATGACGCATGAGATGGCCTGCTACCTGGCCCAGTACAACATCCGCGTCAACTGTATCAGTCCGGGCGGCTTCGAACGCGGACAGCCCGAAAAATTCATCCAGCAGTACAACTACCTGGTGCCCATGGGGCGCATGGGCCAGGACGGCAAAGAGATGAAAGGCCCCGTGGTCTTTCTCGCCTCAGAAGCGTCCTCTTACGTCACCGGCATCAACCTGGCCGTGGATGGAGGTATGATGGCATGGTAAAGGTGTGGAATGAGCCGAGCGTACTGATCGCTGGCTGCGGCAGCATCGGCAAGCGCCACGCCCGCGTGTTGCATGGCCTGGGCGTCAAAGACATTCGTGCCTGCGATCCGGTCCCCACGCAACGCCAGGCGCTGCTGTGCGAGACCCCATCGGTGAAAATGTATGAGTCTTACGAGGGGGGTCTAAAGGACGCGCCGGATAGCGTGCTGATCTGCACGCCTCCTAAGTTACACATTCCTATGGCGATGCAGGCCATCCGGGCCGGCTGTCACGTATTGTGTGAGAAACCTCTGTCCGACACGCCTGAGGGCATCGACGAACTGGCTACGCTGGCGGCTGAAACACAAAAGAAGGTAATGGTGGCCTTATGTTTTCGCTATCACGAGGGGTTAGTCAGGGCCAAACGTTATGTGGACTCAGGTCGCGTGGGGCGATTGGTATCCGTGCGCGCCCTTATGGGAGAACATCTTCCTGACGTGAGGCCTGATTATGGCGATCTGTTCTCCTCCCAATACCTGGGCGCTTTCGATCTGTCGCACGAGATTGACCTGGCGATCTGGTACGCCGGGGGACCGGTCCGCCAGGTTCGTGCGCTAAGTGGAAACTACAGCGATATTGGCATCCAGGCCCCGGACGTGGTCGAACTCCTCATCGACTTTGAAAATCGCTGCCTGGCCAGCGTGCATCTGGATTTTTACCAGAGACCGAGACGTCGGCAGACGGAATTGATCTGCACCGAAGGCGTCATCATCGTCGAATTTGCCCGTTGGGAGCACTGCACCGTGTCCGTGTACGAAGCCGCCAGGGGCACCTGGGAGTATGAAGAACTCGTCACCGAACGCGACGATATGTTCCGGGCAGAAGACCGGGAATTCCTGGGTGCCGTCGCCGAGGACAAACCTATCAGGTACGACATCGCCGAAGCCCGAAAATCGGTTGAGGTCATCGCTATGGCCCGGCATTGTCAAGATTGATTGATCCGGCTCAGCTTGTGTCCTATGCTTTAGGTACAGGTGCCTTTAGTCCAAAATCGCTTTGTGTGCTAAAATGGATTGCTAGTGAACCAATTCTCTCCATTCAACGTTCTAGGGTGCAGGCATGGATGCTGAAAATTCTGCAGACCATAACACAGACCATATCTCACGCGAAAAGATAAGCATCAAACCAGACGAACTTCAGCAAGCTATCGAGCGGGCCGCTGCCATCTTGAAAGCTGCCGGGGCAGACGCAGTTTATCTGTTCGGCTCGACCGTCGAAGGGCCAGTCCGCCCGGATTCCGACATTGATCTGGCCGTGGCTGGCCTGCCCCCCGCCAGGTTCTTCCAGGCGATGGGGCAAACCATGTTTGTTCTGCCTCGCTCGCTTGATCTGGTCGATCTCGATGTTGATACCCCCTTTACTCGCTACCTAAAACAAAAAGGAAAACTTCATCGTGTGGCCTGATGTTGAAGAACAGGTAGCCGTAGAATAGGCTCAGATTGCCCAATTATTTGAGGCCTATCAGGCTGCCATCAATAAATCTTCACAGCAGGAGCCAGATTTCATAGAGTTATCTGCCTTGGCTACTATGTTGCACTCCTTCTACACCGGCATTGAGAACATCTTCAAACGAGTTGCGTTGGAGATTGATGGCGATATTCCCTCCGGCTATGCTTCCCACAGTGATCTACTGACTGCAATGACGCGATCCACAGCCAGCCGTCCACCAGTGATTTCAGAGGAATTACACGTTCGCTTGAGTGCGTACTTGAGCTTTCGGCACGTTTTTCGCCACGCCTACTCCTTTCAACTTGAGTGGGACAAAATGCGAGACTTGGTCCTGCAGAGCCAAGCAACCTGGCAGCAACTGCAAGCTGAACTTGACCGCTTCCTTTCAGGGAGCAGTCCGCGCTAAGTCGGTTGGATGTCGGGTCTCGTGTCTCGACTCAAGCTACCTTCTACTACTGAAACTCTCCCCACCAACATCATTGCGATTGAATTGAACCCGTAGATGGCAACACAAATGATATCAACATAATCTGCCGTTTTCTATGGTGGTAGAGATACAGAAGCTGGATCAGGGGTGATGGTTTGGGTTGTCAGTCGTCCAATCTTTTGTCACGCTCAAATATAACTGCCAACCGGAGCGAGGAGCAAGGCCTGGTTTGAGGACTGAAATGATTTGAGGCGAAGCTCACCCTCATTGTTGACAACCAACTCTTTGGGAGGAGCCATCAGGTGTGACCCCCGGGTGGGCAGGCTCTTGAAGAAGAAGTTCCAGATGAGGTATCGATCTTCAGCCCAGCATACTCTGGCGGCGTAGTTGCCTTGCGGCAGCAGCACGTTGTCGTGAAAGTTGTGATACGGCCCCTCCAAGGCATTGGCACACCAGTAATGGACCTTGGCCCCCTCCCGGATCGAGCCGATCAAGTAGTAGCGGCTGTCGAGCTTGACCAGATTTGGCACTTCGACATCATCGTACCGCCTGGGATGAAAGAGGAGTGGGCGAAACTCAAACTGATCTTCGGCTGTTTCGTGAAACAGGGCTACGCAGCCCCGTCGAATGATGGGCACGTAGTTGACTCTTGCCGCGACCACAAGATAGATCTCGCCGTCATCGTGGAAACAGAACGGGTCTCGAATTGAGGATTGTTATTAGCCTCTTACACCCAAGTCACGCTCTTGAGATCACGCTTGATGCCCCTCTGGTAACGATACTTGGGATAACCCAAGATCATTTTATTCGTAAAGCAAGAATTCCATTGCTTTATCTTTAGTTTTTCCCATCGTGTCAGTATCAACAGCTTCCTCAGCATATTCGACAATCAGGCTGAGTTTTCCTGAACATGTCACCGCGCCAAGCACCATATTGACATGCATCAATGGGAAGGCGCCGCCAGGTTGCATGATCAAGCGATCCAACTCTAGCGCGCCGTAGGTTTTGGGAAAATCCATACGGCCGAGATTGGTGATTGCGGGGCCCAAAAGTTTCGTCTCTAGAGATTCCATGTTGACCCGCTGCAAAAGCCTCACGACGATATCCTCTCTCTTGCTGAAGCCAGACAACTTTTCATACCTGGCTGAATCCGATGTAACAAGCCCCCCCAGTTTCTTGAAATTCATCGCCTCGTAGATATTCGAATCCATCTGAAGCCATTTTAGGAGCTCACCAAACACTTTCTTGTTGGTGAAATTCGGCTTGATTTTTTTGTGGAATATACGTGCATTCTCCCAGAAGCTTTTCTTATGGTTGTATTTCAATTTCATCTCAACACCCAGGGCATAATATCCCATCCCTTCCCCCGGAGGGTTCGGAAGCCGATCTCGTAAGCTGGCGGCAATCGCGGCCTTTGCGTGATAGGGTTTCTCGCCTTCCACGAAGCTCTGTGCGGCGGTAAAGGCGGCCGTGATGGCAGAATTCACTGTAATATTCTCTTTTCTGCACCGGGCGACCAAAGCAGAAGTCTCCGCCTCCGACAACTCGATGGAGAAGATTTTATGGTTATAGTTATCCCAGTATGTTTTGGTTAGGACCCTGTAATCTTCTTGGTCGAAGAATACAATTTCCTCAGTCCATTTCTGATTAATCCGATTGATGAGGATCTTAACTATCCCGGGTAGAGAAACATCGCTGGGTAGATTATCCATGGCAATTGGTTCTGGTGCTGGCAGCAATTCAACCTCACCAGATGGATCTCCAAGATGCACCATCAGGTCTCGGGCAAGATACGCCAAAGACATGCCATCGCAAATCATGTGGTGGCATAAGATGATCAATTCGGACACATCCGGAGATTGGACCAGGATGAACCGAATAGCCGGATGGGTTTCGAATTCATACGGGATCTTTGATGCTTCTTCATAGATTTTGATCCAATCGTTCTCAGACTTTCGAGCGACGATCTCGATGGGAATTGCTTGGACTCCTTCGGAAGTAAACCATGGAGCATGCTCATTATCTTCTTTGATCCGAACTCTGAGAAGGACATGCCGTTGTTGGACTTTAGCAACAGCATTCTTCAGCATCTCTTCGGTAACATTTCCCTTGATCCGGGCGACCATGGTGACGATTGAAAAGGGCGAATGAGAAAAAAATCTCTCTGCGCCAGTGACTCTTCTTTCGTATTTCTTGACTGCTAAATTTTCTGGCATCTTTATCTTACTTTCCGAGATTTTTATCTCGTTGATGTTAAAAGGTGGTTGAATTTTCCCCACATGTGATGATTGAGGTGATGATGTTGTGTCCATTTCTTTCCCCTAAGAGTTATTATGGTTCATCGTCTTTCTTGCCACACTCGACACAAATGACCGAAATCAACGGCAGGCCCAGAGAATAGAGCCGCCGCAGCAGACCTTGCAAAGCAGCTTGGTCGGCGACAACGCCGGTCAGGATGGTGACCGGTGGACCATCGCTCTCGCTTTCGACCGTGATCGTCATCCCTCCGGCCCACTCCGACCAACTCTCGTCGAGGTGTCCCGGCACTTTGATTTGGTAGGTTGCGGGTTGATCCAAGGTAAACTTTTGTTTAACTTCTTTCATCATTAATTACCTCTTACACCTGTAGCATAACCGCAAAGTGGTATTAGTATCATACCCCGAACGTGCTAGTCAGGGGGTTAATTGCGGGCTTGGAGCATTATGGGATTTGCTAGGGGGCAACAAAAGAGCGGGCCGCTGCCGTTGGTGAGCAAATTCCAGCCCTCACATGAGAGCAGTCTTTTTGGCTGAGTCCGGGCCCGTCTGCCTGCGGGTCAGCGTCTTAGGCCCCCAGACGATGGTAACTGCTATCGCTGCAACGACGAGCAATAGGACCTGATAGAATTCTGCCCGCTCTGTTACTGCAAAGAGTTCCCCGGTGAAGTTGATTGTGAAATGAAACAGCACGGCAGAAAGAGTGCTGCGCCGATTGTTGTTGTAAATCCAGGTCATCAGCTATAGATATTTTCTAAGCCAATCAACCATATAAGCATCTGTCTCGTCCATATAGTTGGCACAAACGTGCATACCCTCAGGGTAATACTTCAACTCTTTTTCTCCAACAGCCCACTCCATAAAGTACTCCGCATGTTCTTTGCCGTCAGGTATTAGTTTGTCTTTCCCTGAGTGAAAAATAAGAAGTGGGCGATCCATTGGCGGGGCCTTCGTAATATCAATATCGAACAGGTCTAAAGCTTCTTCATAACTTTCAGCGTCTACCAGGTGAGGTATCCCCTTGAGCAAAATAGGATTTACTTTCATCTTATTTGAAAAACTTCGAGCATGAGCAGGACCGCCGCTTCCAATAGCACAGCGAATTCTTTTATCGAACGCAGCCGCACGGGGCGATAAGTATCCACCTAAACTCCAGCCAAGAGTCCCGATTCTCTTTAGATCAATATTGTATTTGTTGTTTTCCTCAAACCAGTCAATAATCGTACTGACAGCTTTCTCATAGTCAGGGATGAATTTCATATCCTTCCACATTTCTCCCTGGCCTGGACCATCAAAGGCAAAAGTATTAAAGCCGGCAACCGTTAATAGATTTCCATAATGATGAAGTTCAATTTCTTTCAAATTATCCATCCCGTTGATAAAGATGACCAGCGGTTGGTTGGGTTGGTCTGTTAGCCTGAGATACCCCGGGATCATCGACCCCTTGAAAGGGATTTCTATTCTTTTAGGTTTTTCGTCATCCTCGTAAAGCGCAATGGCGCTTTTATAATTGGCCCTCAATCTTTCCTCAGCCCTGGCCTTTTGATCAGGATCAATGTAGAAGAAATGTTGCCCAATATGAAAACATCCGGCCGCTTCGTGAAAGAAAATCCTGGCACTATAGGTGTTCCCTTTCGCTAAGGCTGTCTCAGCCAGATTTTCTAACAATTCACCCTCTTTTGACCATTCAGAACACCATTGATACCAATTCTTTATTCGTGCCACTACTCTTCGGATGCGGTCAAGATCTACTCCAGTATTCAAGTATCTCCTATACCAATATTTGTAGACCCGTTTTTCATTACAAACCAGGCTGTAAAATATTCTTTCTTTAATCGACAATCTTTCCATCACTATCGATCTCCTTCGTATTACTGTAAGTGATCGGCGTACCAATCAAAAACATAATCTGCTAACCAATCCTGGAGAAATTGGGAGCACAGGGGAACTCAACCCTTTATCTTTTCTGGCTACTTGGCGACGCGCATATGGCCCCGCTTCACGTCCTTCATGTCATCGACAGCAATAAAACTTTTTGGATCAGTCTGGTTGACCAGAGGAACCACTGTATCCAGTACCTCCATCATATGATCCATATGCCACAGGTGCCCGGCGTTGGGGATGAATGTGGCCTGGCAATTGGGCAGCCTCTCTGCCAGGTAATGGGCCTGGGTGTTGGGGACGCTGGTGTCATTCTCTCCCTGCCAGAGATACACCTTTACCCTGATCTGCTCCAGGTGGATCCCCCAGGGGAGGGCGTGATGGAGAACCACATCGTCACCATAGGCGCGTCCACTATCGGGTTGACGAAGCGCTTCTACAAAATTCTGCAGCAGGCTCTCCCGAACTTCGGGGCGGGCGATGGCCGCTTTATCCGGGCCCGAAAACTTGTAGGTCATTCGCTCGACATATTTAGCCGGATTGCGGCGAACCATCCAGGTTACAAATTCCATATTCTTTCGTATTAACCAGGGTGAGCGAGTGGCTAAACGAAGGAAGAAACGGTTCGTCCGGCTCATTCCCTCAAAATAATTCGGGGCATCGGGAGGACACGGGCTATGCATCACGCCCACGGCGGTCAGCCGGTCTGGAATTTTCCAGGCACAGGCCAAGGTTTCGGGACCGCCCCCGGAAACGCCGACCATAACAAATTGATGGAGCCCCAGTACATCAGCAAGCGCTGCCACATCGTCCGGCCAGTCCGTCATTGTGCGGCCAGGCTCCCAGTCCGAGAGACCGTATCCGGGTCGGTCCGGCACGATAAGATGTAGATCAGGCCGGAAAGGAAACTCAGGAAAAGATTTCCAGTAAAGTCTACTGCCGGGTGTACCATGAACAAGGAAAACCGGTTGGCCGCCCGGGTCCCCGTATTCGGCGTAGCTCAGCCGCCGGTCATCGGACAACTTGAGAATGTTGTCATTGCGTAGAATTGTTTTGTTCTCCACTATATTACCTCCGGCTGGGCCATCTCAAACTTGGGTCGGATTATAAATTACATCTAAAGAGGTTGGGATTTCGCTTTGCCCCGTGTATTTCATGCAATACACACATTGGCCCTCTTCGATGGTACAAAGTTGCTTTAAGCCAATGTTCATGGCCTGGAACATAATAAAATCGCTGAAATTGCAGTATTTCAGGTAATCGGTCATCCCTTCTGATTTTAGGTATTCGACCAAGCCACATTTTTTTGTAATCACAGATATGTCAAAATCGTCTGTGGTTTTACCTCTGACAACTTCGGCTTCCCAACCTTCTTCGCTGCCTTTTTTAGCCATTTTGCCCAGAAAATAACCGGCCAAGCGGCTGACGTAGATGCGCCCCATAAAACCAGGGATTTTCCTGAAGTCTTCTTTAAAGAAGTCCGCTTGTATCCTAAAGACATCTTCCACGGTTTTACCATGCTTTTTCATGGCTTTAACAATGGCGATGAGCTGGGCATTGAGCAATATGATGGGCCGGTAGAATGCGGTTTCATAGTATGGTATCCGGGGAATAAGTTCGATAAAATAAGCCATTGCATCGGTGTTTATTGTCTCGGCAAACGTCTGGCCGTACTGTGCGGATAACCGCGGTTCGTATCGTTTTAAGGTTTCCTTGAATTTCTTAACCAGTTTGTCTTGTTGTTTGGTGTAATATCCTGTTTCAATCATTTCAACCTCCACATTAATTGCCCCCGACACCGGTAGCATAACCGCAACGTGGTATTAGTGTCATCCCCCGAAGGTGTTATTCAGGGGGTGAATTGTAGGCTTGGAGCATGATGGAGTGTACCAAGGCGTAGCGGATAGCGGGCCGCTATCCGCTAGCCCGCCAGGTTGTGTTGTCCTTGTGTGCCGCCAATCCAGGTCTGTGATTTTCAACTCAGCTCTTCTTCAGCCGCATTGCTTTGTATTCACCAACAAGAACGAAGAGCCAACCCAAAACGAGAAAAGTCATAATCTCTATTGGGCTGGGCAAAGGACTACCTTCAAACGCCTTAAGATGCATTTTTGAGGTTTCTCCACAAAGAAACCAGGAAGCATTCATCCAGAAAAGATAACCGATCAACTTGAAACTTCCAGCGATTTTTTCTTGAATGTCAAGTGCTGCATACTTTTTCATCCATAGCCAAACTATTGAAAAGAGGGATGGTACCCTAGGCTGTGATATGTACGAGATATTTGTGGGCTGAAGATTGACAAAAGGCCGCCCCTGATAGAAACTGTGCGATGCCAAATCACGCGTTTCATCAGAAGGCGACCTCTCGTGG
>DAOUMD010000302.1:0-82720 GCA_034412795.1 Anaerolineae bacterium | reverse complement strand
CCACGCTGCTGCCCTTCACCCAGAGCGCCGTGGGCCAGTTCTCCACCAACTTCCAGGTCATCTATTCGGCCATCTTCGCCTCGGTGATCCCCATGGTCATCGTCTATCTCCTCTTCCGGCGTATGTTCGTCGAGGGCGTCATGGCCGGCGCTATCAAAGGCTAGAATCGGATTGATATGTGTGAGAGGGAGTATGTGCATGCATTTCCAATGAGCTTGCCAGGGGAAAGGAAGGGCAAGTTAGAAGGTGGGCAAAGTTGTGAACAAGTATAGTGGAGGTAAACATGGACAATGGAATGCACTCAGAGGCCTCACCTGCTATCAGCGGAATCGGTGTCCACAGCGGGCAAGTCATGACTGTTTTGGGTCCTATCCCGGTGGAGGAACTCGGCGTCACTCTAACGCACGAGCACATTCTGAGTGATGTCGGCTGCAATGGGCCTGAGCCTCCCGAAGCATCACGAAAGGCTCTTTTCCACAAGCCGTTGACTATGGACATCCTGGGAGAGGTACGCCTGCTCCCCCAGTGCAACCGCGACAACCAACGTCTTACCGATCTCGACCTGGTCGTCTCAGAAGTGGACAAATATCGCCATTGGGGAGGGCGGACGATCGTTGAGATGACACTTGACGGCGCTGGTCGTGATCCTGTTGGACTGCAAATGGTCAGCCGCAGGACGGGCGTACAGATCGTTATGGGAGCAGGCTACTACATCGAGCTCTCTCATCCACCGCATGTGCGCAGCATGTCGGCCGATGACATCGCGGACGAGATCGTGCGCGACCTGACGGAGGGCGTACCGGGGACGGGTGTGCGGGCCGGCATCATCGGCGAGATCGGTATAGACCTGGACTTCACCGCTGAAGAGGAGAAATCGCTGCGTGGGGCGGCCAGGGCAGCGAGACGAACCCAGGTGCCGATGAGCATTCACGTGCCGGGCGGCTCCGCGCGGTCGCACGAGTACCGGACGCGGATCATGGACATCCTTGAGGAAGAAGGGGCCAGCCTGGAACACACCATTATGGATCACGTGCAAATCCACCCCAAGAGCATGGAGAGCCAGATGGCGATCGCGGAGCGTGGTGCCTTTCTGGGCTATGACGGTATCAGTTGTGGTTTCGACTGGGGCGTGCGCGGGATGGGGCCGGGCGATGAGGAAAGCGCGGCAGACGTCAAGAGATTGATTGATGCAGGCTATGTGCACCACATTTTGCTTTCACACGATGTACATCTGAAGATTATGTTGACAGCATACGGTGGGTGGGGATACGCGTATATATTGAGACGCTTTGTCCAGCGTTTGCGGGCGCACGGCGTCACGGATCAGGAGATTACGACCATGCTGGTAGAGAACCCGAAACGGTTGTTCTCGTCGCAATACCGGTGCGGAAAGCCAAAGATTCAACAGTAAGGAGGTGATTGCCATCGCATAGCGACACCCTGCAAGTTTCAGTTTCCCTTATTATGAGGTAAAGGTCGGCACTCGGTTCTCGTGAATAGGCTCGAGATCCTACCTCGGGCCGCAATATCTAAAGGAGATGATCAAAATGACTGAGATACGTATTAGACGCTCTCTCTGGCTCAGTGTGTTTTTGGTGTTCATTTTGGCTGCCACCCTCTCCGGTTGTGTGGCTCCGGCCACACCTGCCCCCGCGTCTACAGAGGCGCCAGAAGCCACAGAAGCTCCGGTCGCTGAAGAGCCGGTCACCGGTGAGTCGCTGTTGGAGGGCAAGAAGCTGGCATTCATCACGTTTGGGAACTCAAGCGAGTACCAGATCTCGCAGGGCGAATGGTTCAAAGAATTCGTCGAGGCCGAGGGTGCTGAGGTCACCGTCATCGATGGCAAATTCGACCCGGCGGTCCAGGTGGCGGCGATGGACGACCTGACCGCGGCGGGTGTGGATGGCATCGTCATCCAACCCTACGACGCCGTCGCGCTTGTGCCCTCAGTGCAGGCGGCGCGTGAGGCTGGCATCCCGGTGATGTACGTTGGCGGTCTACCGGACCCGGCGGCAACCATCCCGGCGGGTGGGGTCTTCAACGATGAGGAGTTGGTGCGAGAGGCGGCGCGTGAGGCTGTCGCCTGGCTCAAGGAGAACAAGCCCGGCGAGAAGGCCAAACTGGTCCTCTTCGACATCCCGGGGGTTATCGTCTGCCACGAATGGCGCATGCAGGCCTTCCGGGATGAGGTCATCAAGCAGATGGGCGAGGAGAATGTCGAGGATGTCTACTACGACCTGGTCGATCATTCCCTCGATGTCGTTGTGGCCAAGATGGAAGACATCATCCAGTCCGGAGCCGACTTCAACATCTTCACGGCCTGTGGCGGCACCGGCGCGGTGGGCGGCATGCAGGCGCTTCAGTCTGCCGGTCGGGGCACGGCTGTAGACAATGTGCCCGAGACCGAGTGGGTGCTGTCGATTGACGCCACTCCGGCCGAGCTTGAGTATCTTCTGGATCCGAGCAGTTCACTCGTGAAGACCATTGCCCTGACACCGAAGAACAACGCCCAGGTGTTTCTCGACAACTTTAAGAAGGTCTTGAGTGGCGAGATTGATCCCGACTCGGACTACGTAGCAGCCGCGCCGGGCATGTTTGTGCCGAGTGACAGTTGTGAGGCGGCGCGCGAAGCCATTTCCGACCAATATGCCAATGTGCCCGGTTACTGGACGCTCGATTGCTCAGAATTCCAACAGTAATTGATTGCTCCAGCAGCTTGTCGGAGAGACCTTCCTGGAAGCTTTGGGCGGTACAACTTGAGCAAAAATTCGGCCTAAACGGGTGCCCAAATGCCTGGTCAGAGCGCCGTTTAAGCTTCCAGGAAGGTTATAAACTACCCTACTTGTTCCCCTCACCTGCATCGGGCAAGAGACCAATTTCGTTGTCATTGAGGAGGACCATCTATGTCAGTTCCTGATCACGTGGAGCAGGAATCCAGTGCGAAGGCCGCGCTGAAGCCATCCCGCCGACAGCGGATCACATTTTCCTGGGGCCTCACCACCTACCACCAAAAGCTGCTCATCAATATTCTGGCCCTCGTCATTCTCTCGGCTGCGATTGCGCTCCTGACCGACCACTTCCTGACCCAGAAGAACATCACCAACGTACTGCGCACTGTGGCGCCGGTCATCATTGTCGGCTCGGCGTTCACGCTGCTGATGGTGTCGCGCATGCTCGACCTATCGGTGGGGAGCGTGCTTGCGCTGAGCGGCTGTGTTGCTGCCCTTACGGTCTCGTACTTACCTGTCCCGCTCGCATTCCTGGTTGGCATTCTGTCCGGGACGCTCGTCGGTCTTATCAATGCTGCCCTCGTGATTCCCATCGGGATCAACAGTGTCATCGCGACGATTGGGACATTATACATCGTGCGAGGCAGCGTGCAGCTCCTGACGGGTGGCGTGGCTGTGTACGGCGTACCTGAGCAGTACACAGCATTCGGAGGTGGTGCTATCTTGGGGATTCCCAACCCAGTCTGGGTGTTGCTTGTCGTGGTGGCGATCTTCTACTTTCTCGAGCAATTCACACTCGTGGGGAGATACTCGGTCGCGGTCGGCAGCAACCCGGAAGCCTCCCGTCTGAGCGGCGTGCCCGGACGCCAGGTCCAGGCTCTCCTGTTTGTACTGACCGGCACGATGGCGGGTCTTGCAGGGGTACTCCTATCATCCCGCCTGCGCTCCGGGCAGGTCAATGTGGGGAGTGGGTTTGAGTTTGACGTCATTGTGGCCACCGTGCTCGGCGGAACGGTTCTCGCCGGCGGTGAGGGAACCGTCGTCGGCACAGTCATCGGCGCGCTTATCGTGGGAGTCCTCAAAAACGGTCTCAACCTTCTGGGTGTCCCTGCGTTCTGGCAAACAGTCGCCCAGGGGGTTGTCCTGGTTCTTGCCGTCGCTTTGGACGTTGCTCTGCGCCAGAGACTCGCTGACCGGATGCGGCGGGCGGAGATGACCGAGTTCCAGCAGCCTGGTGAGACGGAGGGCTGACATGGATAATTCAACGAGCCACGAGGCGGCTGAGGGGTCGACCGGCCCAACGCCGCTTCTGCGAATCGAGGAGCTCCGCAAGAGTTTCGGTGGTGTGCAGGCCTTGTCAGGCGTGCGCCTCGAGGTCGTGCCCGGGGAGATCCACACAGTGTTCGGTGAGAACGGCGCTGGCAAGTCGACGCTCGTCAAGATCATCGCTGGCGTGCTCCGGCCGGACTCGGGTCGGATCTTCTGGGACGGTGACTTGATCCGCACTCTGGACGTACACACAGCCGACCAGATGGGCATCCGGGTAATCTACCAGCACCTCAGCACGGTCACCCATATGAGTGTTCAGGAGAATCTATCCCTGGGTCGTGAGCCGACACGGTTGGGCGTTATCCTCAGGCGCAGGGAGCGCCGCCAGGCGCAGGCTGTATTGGAGCGCGTCGGGATCGATCTCGAACTCGACCGCCAGGCCGGGACGCTCTCGGTCGCCGAGCGGCAGCTCATCGAGATCGCGCGTTCGCTTCAGGGCGACGTGAAGCTTCTCATGATGGACGAACCGACTGCCTCACTCGGCGATCGCGAGGTGGAACGTCTCTTCAACGTAATGCGTGGCCTACGCGAGCGGGGCGTCACGATCATCTTCATCTCGCACAAGCTTAGTGAGGTAATGGAGATTTCAGACCGAGTGACAGTCTTGCGCGACGGTCACACGATCGGCACCGTTCAGGCTGACTCCACGCCTCCCGAACAGCTCGTCGAGATGATGGTCGGGCGGGACTTGAGCCATGGGTTCGATGTGCAGCGCAGCGAAGCGATTGATGAAGTGCTCCTGGAGGCCAAAGATTTATGGACAGATACAGGATTGCGCGGGGTATCGCTTACCTTACGTAAGGGCGAAGTTTTGGGCATCTATGGGCTGATGGGTTCAGGACGCACTGAGCTGGCCCGGGCACTCTTCGGTGCGGACAGGCTGGCGAACGGGCGTATGAGTCTTGAGGGTCGAGCATATGCCCCACGTTCGCCGGCTGACGCCAAGCGTCTTGGGATCGGGCTCGTTCCAGAGGAACGAGCCAAAGCGATCTTCGACAGCGTCAGCGTTCGAGAGAACATATCCTCGGCGTCCGGTGATCTCATCACCCACCTTGGCGTCATCCGGCGAGTGTTAGAGCAGCATCTGAGCATGCAGGTCGTGGAGAGGCTCAGGGTTCGTACCCCCTCAATCGAAGCGCCGATACGTTCGCTCTCGGGAGGCAACCAGCAAAAGGTCGTGGTCGGAAAGTGGCTGATGCGCGAGGCGCGCCTGCTGATCCTGGATGACCCGACCGCTGGCGTCGATGTTGGGGCGAAGCTTGAGATCTACCAGATCATCTCCGACCTGACCCAGGGCGGGGCTTCTGTGATCATGTCCTCTTCCGAACTGCCGGAACTCCTCGCCATCTCGAACCGGATTCTTGTTCTCTACCGCGGACGGGTAGCCGGTGTCGTGGAGGGGGAAAGTATGACTCAGCGCAATGTGCTGCATCTTGCCGTTCGCGGCGTAAAGAACGAAAGGAGGAACAGTACAAACCAAGACAAGGAACCCGCCACCCCCCTCTGAATCAAAAATGTAACCATATTCCACCGCTTACCCTAGCTGTAAGAGAAAGCGAAAAACAAGCATAGCACAATAGGAGGACAAAGATGTTACGAAGGCTCGAATACTCAAAGTTTCAACTCTATAAGATTAATCCCGATGATATCGAAAATGCCCCCTTACAACCCTATCCATTCTGCGAGCCATCCGAGTTCCGGATCATCACCGTGATCGACGAGCCCGCCGCCCAGATCGTGTACGAGGATTGGTATAAGGACAATGACACTCAATGGTCAGCCTGGACGGATGAAATCCATTTCGTCTTGCAGGGAAAGGCAGAGATCACGCTCTGGGAACCCCCTGACCTTACAAACAAGATCACGGCTATTGCTGAAGCGCCATGCGTCTATTTGGTCCCGATCGGGGCTCGGATTGAGTGGCACATTCTGAGCGACGAACCTTTCCGAAAAATCGTCGCCGACATCCCGAACCCGGGTTTCGGTTTTGGATGATGGCTCATATTCAGAACAAGTGCAAAGGTGTCTTTGATGCTCGCGGCGGATAGTCATATCCGCCGTCTGGAGCCGCTGGATTTGTCAATCCAGCGAGAGCAATCACTAGTTCTGAACATGAGCTTGGATGATACTCCTGACAGAAAACTGTTCAGGGTGAGGCTATGAATATCCCAGACTGCTCCTCCATAATTCCTGGTCTCACGGGTTGGAAAAAGTCTTTTCGGTCAGAAAGGAAAACGCATAATGGCTGATATGAAATTCGCAGTCTTCGGCACCGGATGGTGGTCCCATTTCCAGATTGCCGGCTGGTTCGAGGTGGGGGGCGTAGAGTTGGTTGCACTATACAACCGCACCGTCTCCAAAGCCGAGAAGATGGCCGAGCGGTTCAACGTGCCGCGCGTCTATGGTGACCCGGAAGAATTGCTTCAAAAGGAAGATCTCGATTTCATCGATATCGTTACCGAGGTCCAGGCCCACGCGCCGCTGGTCTTTCTCGCGGCCAAACATAGAGTGCCGGTCATCTGTCAGAAGCCCATGAGCCCTGATTATGAGACGTGCCAGAAGATGGTAGAAGTTTGTCGCGAGGCGGGTGTACCCTTTATGATCCACGAAAACCTGCGCTGGCATACGCCCATCCGGGCGGTCAAGCGTATCATCGACGAGGGCCAAATCGGCCAACCTTTCCGTGCCCGGCTGCGCATGATCGGCTACGATGACTACGCCAACCAACCTATGTTAAAGACCCTGGAGCACTTGGTGCTGGCCGACATCGGCAGCCACCTGTTCGATACCGCACGTTTTCTGTTTGGCGAAGCCCAAAGCCTGTACTGCCAGCATTACCGCACCCGGGATGACATCGTGGGTGAGGACGTGGCAACCGTCATGCTGAAATTTGGCGACGTGACGTGCACTTGCGAGATGAGCAACGCCACCCACAACGAGTGGGATGCCACCTTCCCGGCTTCTATCCTCGTCGAGGGCACCAAGGGTACGCTTGAACTTGGACCAGACTATTGGATTCGCACTACCACCGAAGATGGTATCCAGGCTCGACGCTACGCGCCGTCCACTTACCGATGGGCCGACAACCAGACTGCCTGGCACGCCAGCATAGTGGCCTGCAACGCTGATCTGTTGCAGGCCCTCAAGACAGGCCAATCGGCTGAGACCAGTGGCCCAGACAATCTGAAGACCATGCTTCTGCTCTTTTCGGCCTACGACTCGGCGGCGCGTGGTCAGGTGATAACGTTCGATTAGAATAGGAGACTTTTCGGAAGGTCAGCCAACACAACAACGAATTTGGAATACAACGAATTGCCTGGCAAAGAAAAATAATTCGTTGATTTCTCAATTCGTTGTAGTGTGGCCCGACTTTCCGGGGAATCTCATAGGAAAAGGAGGTGGAGCGGTTTTGAGCCAAAGCCAATTGGCAGAGCTGCATTGTGTTTGTCATACCAAAGTCACGTTTTATGAGAGGAGACACAAATGGACGATAGAAAACTAAGTCGGCGAGATTTTCTTCGCGTAAGTGCCTTGACTACGGCGGGCCTGGTTGCTGCCCAGTGTGCGGCGCCGGCCACCGAGGCGCCGCCAGCGGCTACCGAAGCGCCGGCAGCTACAGAAGCCCCGGCTTCTGCTGAATCGCCCGCCACGGCAGCACCTGATGCGGCGGCGCCGGCAGCCGAAGAGGTGACCTTGGATGTGATGTCCCCTGTGGCTGAGTATGAAGGACCGTACCGGGAGATCTGGAACGTGTTTGAAGCCAAGCACGAAGGGATCAAGATCAACCTGTTCTCCATCAACGAAGATACGGCGGCCGCCCACGAAGCCAAGGTAGCGGGTGGATACCTTCCCCACATCGAGAATACGACCGAGATGCTGATCAATGCCAACAAGGACAACTATCAGATGTTTCTCGACCTGAGTTCCTTCGAATTCCCATGGTGGGACCGCTTTACCTTTGACTTCAAGAATGCGTGGCCTGATCTATACGGTCTGCCCGGTCCGCGCACTCTGGACATCTACCAGGGGTATGTCATGACCTGGCAGTACAACGGCGACCTTATGGACAAGGCCGGCCTCGATCCCCAGAAGGATGTCAAGACCTGGGACGACATGCTCCAGTGGCTCGATGAGGGCACCAAGTGGGCTGCCTCAGAGCCCGATGTGGACTACTTCTGGAACCAGGCCTGGCATAACTATGTCTTCGGCATCTACTATCCAGAGACCATCGCTCCACTGGCGTTCAAGGATGGGCAACGAGCACAACAGGTGGAGTGCTATCTGGGCCAGAGGAAGTTCAACGATCCCGATTCGCCCTTCCGTCACTACTTTGAATTCTTCGAAATGGCCAATGCCAAAGGGTGGATCCCCGAGAGCATGTGGACCCGGCAGTGGGAGGCGGACATGGAAGCCGTCTACATCTCCGGCAGATCGGTGTTGATGTTGCACGGCCCGTGGGTTTGGGATAAGGCCCTGGCTGCTGGTGCCACGTTTGACCAGAGAGGTCTGCCCGCTACACCGCCGGCTGAGGGGCAAGAAACCTGGATACAGGGTGCCCTCCCGCCGCAGATTGACGCTCAGTTCTTCATTCGGGCAGGGGTAGAGGAGTTGCCTGAATGGGAACAAGCTATGACTGCCTGGAATTGGCTCTTCAGTCCTGAAGTCATTCCTATGCGAGCCCAGGCAGAAGGCCGGAAGCCCTTGTATGAGCTTGACGAGCCATTAGACCTCAAGGGCCCGCAGTACCAGGCTGTATTGAAGGAAATCGGCACACCGGGTGGCAAGTGGGAGAACGCTCAGTTCGAAGAAGGCCTGACGGGCCGAGTGGTGGTCGGGCCTTATCGCAAGAAGGGCTCAAAGGGGGTCTGGGAGTGGGAAACCAACACCAATAACCAGTACTTCGCGGATCTCTTTAACGGCAAGATGACGGTTCAGGATATTCTGGATATTGCCCAGAAGAATTGGGAGGAGAGCTACGAAGGGTTGCCCGCGTAGCACTACGCATCCATTCATCTATCCTTTCTTTGACTCAGGGCGGCCCACTTTCAGGGTGGGCCGCCTTGCTGCGATGGGATAAACAGCATAAAATTCTCACATGGGAAGGAGAGCGCTATGGATATTGACACTATCTTGGAGAAGCAAGCGAAGTACATGTGGGGTATCTGGAACTACTACGAGAAGCCCATCTCGATTGCCCGGGGTGAGGGGCTGTACGTGTGGGACACGGATGACAACAGATACCTCGACATGTTTGGTGGCATGCTCACCCTCAGCACCGGCCACTGCCATCCCCGAGTCGTCGAGGCCATCAAGGGGCAGGTGGACAAGCTCATCTTCGCCCCCAGCCTGTACGCCCACGAGAACGCGACGGTTTATGCCGAGATGCTGGCCGAGATCACCCCGCCTAACCTGAGCAAAACCTACTTCGCCTTGAGCGGCACCGAGGCCGTCGAAAACGCGATCAAGGTGGCCAAGCAGGTTACCGGTGCCCAGGAGGTGATCGCGCTGCGGGGTGCTTATCACGGCCTGTCGGCGCTGGGGATGACGTTGACGGCTCACCCCGGCTTTCGCTGGTGGGGCACAAACGTGGCTGGTGTCAAGCACGCGGTACAGCCCAATTGCTATCGCTGTGCCTTCCATCTGACCTATCCCGAGTGTGACGTCGCCTGTGCTCGCGACATCGAGGAGATCATCCTGAAGACGACCTCTGGTCGGATTGCCGCCTTCATCGCCGAGCCCATCGCTGGCGTCAGTGGCCTGATCACCCCGCCGCCGGAATACTTCGAGGTCGCGGTCGGCATTGTGCGCAAGTACGGCGGGTTGTTCATCGCCGACGAGGTACAGACCATGTTTGGGCGAACGGGTAACTATTGGTGTGGTTCCCAGCACTGGGGCGTGAAGCCGGATATCATGGCGGTGGGTAAGAGCATCGCCAGTGGAATGCCCATTTCGGCGACTATCACCACGCCTGAGATCGCTGATAAACTGGGGGGATCAATCGTCTCCACCTTCCAGGCTCATCCCGTCTCCGTAGCGGCTGCCATCGCCACCCTGGAGGTGCTGAAAGAGGAAGACGCGCCGGTCCATGTGGCCGAGATCGGGGCTCAGATCCACGAGGGCTTCGAGGCGTTGATGGACAAGTATCCACTCATCGGAAATGTCCGTGGTATGGGCTGCATGCAGGGTGTGGAGTTTGTGAAGGACCGCGTGACCAAGGAGCCGGCGATAGAGGAGATGACTGAGCTATTCGAGGCCACTCGCAAACGAGGGCTACTGATCGGTAGTGGCGGCACGGGTAATGCCTTCCGCTTCACGCCGCCACTCGTCACCCAAAAGGAACACGTGGGGGAGGCCATGGACATCCTGGACCACGCTATCGCCGAAGTGCAAGAGTTGGTGATGTAGCGGGATTATGTGAGCCCTTCAGTATACTAACGAAGCTTTGTCTCAAACCGCCCAGTTAATGGCTCACGGATGAACACAGATTTACACGGATAGGATAACAATTTGAAATATCTGTGTTCATCTGAGCTCGCCGAAGTCAGGCTCAGGATGCGGGCCTCTAAATCTGCCCCCAAATCTGAACGTACCTCGGCAGTTTGACGGATGGACAATGGTAGTTTATACTGTGAATAGTAGTTCTAAATAAAACTACTATTGAAGAGGGGGGCTATGGATCTATTGACAGGCCTGGTAGCCGCGGGTTTCACCGAGTACGAGGCCAAGACGTATCTGGCCTTGCTGCGCGAGCATCCGGCTACCGGCTATCACCTCAGCAAAAAATCGGGCGTGCCACGCTCGATGGTCTACGAAGCGCTTGGGCGTCTGCACGCACGGGGAGCCGTCCTGGAGACCAATGACGGGCGCGTGACTCAATATCGTCCTCTGCCTCCTGACGTGCTGCTCGACCAGCACGAGCAGCAGTATCAGCGTCTTATAAGCGAGCTGCGCGAGGGTTTGCGAAAGCTCTATACAGCCCAGGAGGATGATCGGGTATGGTCGATCAGCCGGCGCGGATCAGTGTTGTCCTACGCTGCCCAAATGATCTGGCAGGCACAAACCGAGATCGATCTCGTGTTGGCAGACCCTGATCTTGAAGCGCTTCATAAGTATATTCGTGGGGCTTGCGAAAGAGGGGTGATTGTCAGCGCCTTGCTCACTGGTGATGGCGAGTTGGACTGCGGCCAGACTGCGCGGCATTCCCGGCTGGAAAGCGAACTCCAAGAGCTTACCGGGACACTGATGGTGGTTGTAGACGGGAAAGAGGTGCTGATCGCTCGGAGTGACGCCGAGACGAGAGCCACTATCACATGCAACCCCAATCTGGTGCTGATTGCCCGTCAATTCGTCTGGATGGAGTTATTTGCGCAGCGCATCTATGGCCGGTTGGGCCCGGAGATGCTAATACGCCTCGATCCAGAAGATCGGCAGGTGTTTCAGAGCTTGGTTAGGCCGTGTTGACATTTGAGTCTTTGCGCCGAAAAACCCCGCGACAAATAACGAAATGCACCTCTGGAAATGCGCAAATGTCAACACTACCTGGCCAAAATAAGGAAGTTCAAGTATGAAACTGATCGAGTGGAAATGACATCTCAGTCCAATGCTCGTGCAGAGAAAGAAAAACGGGATGCTGCCATCAGCTCAGTCGTGGCGGCGGTGCTCCTTGCCGGGCTTAAGCTGGTCGTGGGCCTGCTGACTGGCAGTCTGGGTATCCTGGCCGAGGCGGCCCATTCAGGGCTGGACCTGGTAGCAGCGCTGGTTACCTTCTTTGCCGTGCGTATCTCGGACAAGCCGCCAGACGAACGCCACCTGTATGGCCACGGCAAAGTCGAGAACCTGTCGGCCCTGGTCGAAACTCTCTTGTTGCTGATCACTTGCGTCTGGATCATCTATGAGGCCATCCAACGGCTATTCTTCAAGTCAGTGGAGGTTGAACCCAACTTCTGGGCTTTCGGGGTGATGGCCGTATCTATCGCCGTCGACATTTCCCGCTCGCGCATTCTGTACCGGGCCGCCCGCGAACATAACAGCCAGGCCCTGGAGGCCGATGCGCTTCACTTTTCGACGGACGTTTGGAGTTCCACGGTGGTGATTGGCGGGCTGATACTGGTGTGGCTGAGCCAACGACTGGGGCCCGAATGGAGCTGGCTGGCCAGGGCCGATGCTGTGGCTGCTCTAGGTGTGGCTCTGATCGTGGTTTATGTGAGCCTGCAACTGGGAAAGCGGACCATAGCTGCGCTCCTTGATGCGGCGCCGCCTGGCCTGGTCGAGCGCATCACCATTGAGGCGAACCAGGTGCCCGGTGTATATGGTGTAGGCCCGGTTCGGGTGCGCGAGGCCGGCCCGTCCACATTTGTGGACCTGACGGTAGATGTAGCCCGCGCCGCCTCCTTAGAAGAAGCCCACCAGATTGCCACGGCAGTGGATGATCGCATCAGCGTGCTCGTGCATAGAGGTGATGTGGTCGTCCACGTAGACCCGGTACGCCAGTCTGCGGAGAGCCTGGCCCAGACCGTCAGCGCCGTCGCTGCTCGGCTGGGCCTGCGAACCCATAACGTTCATGCCCACGAGGTACGTGGCCGTTACTTTGTGGATCTTCACGTGGAGGTCCCGGCGGGTCTGACTTTAAGCCAGGCCCACGACCGGGTTAGCCATCTGGAACTGGCGGTGCGTGATGAATTGCCCCAGGTCAGTGACGTCTATAGCCACATCGAGCCAAGCGCCGGGACGGTGGCCCCGCTAACAACCCTGGACTTGCAGGTAGAAGACGACTTGCGGGCGCAAATTATGGCGGTGGCCCAAGAAGTCCCTGGTCTGCGTGGCTGCGATAGGCTCCACATCCGATCTGGCCCCGACGGCTACGATGTGGTGTTTCACTGCCTGGCCGATCCGGATCTGTCCGTCACAGAAGCTCATCGCCTGGCCGACGAGCTGGAGAAGCAGCTTCGGACCAGGATATCAAGCGTCGGCCAGGTGCTTGTCCACGTGGAGCCGGAGGGTGAAATCTGATTATCCGCTTCTTATCCTCCGCTGACGCGTAGAGTCCGCAGCCGGTTCAGGGCTGCCGCCAGCTCATAGCGCCGGAAGCGGGCCAGGTCACCCACCGAGCGCCGGTCCAGGGTGTCCAGGCCGCCCCGCTCGATGTCGGCCATCACCGCGTCCAATATCTCGGGCAATGGACGTCGCCCATCCATATAATGCTGTCGGGCGAAGTACAGCGCCTGGCCGATGGCGTTGAGTTGGCTGGGGTGCACCAAACCCTCGACGGCGGTCAGGTCGATCTCGCTGGTCCCGAAGAGGATCGTCTTTATCCCGCGCGCCGAGATCTTCACCTCGCGGCGGCCCTTGCTGGGATCAAGGGACTCGGCCAGCGGCACGCGGGGCGTCACCTCGCCGAAGCGATCCCCCCCTTCTTGATAGCGCTCGGCCCGGTATTTCTGAGCGATGGCCCGCGCCTGGTCGGTCACGTCATGGGGGACGTAGCCGTCCATTGCGATCACTGCATCGGCCACATCAAAATAATCGCCGCTGCCGCCCATCACCAGTATCGTGCTCACACCATACTCGTCGTGCAATTGGCGCACCTTGTCGATGAAGGGCGTGATCGGCTCCCGTTCCTTGGCGATGAGTTCCTGCATACGGTGATCGCGGATCATAAAATTGGTGGCCGCCGTGTCCTCGTCCACCAACAGAACCTGCGCGCCGGCCTCTAATGCCTCGACGATGTTGGCCGCCTGCGAGGTGCTGCCGCTGGCGTTAGTCGTGGCGAAGCGGTGGGTGTCGGCGCCGTTGGGCAAGGTCCCGATGAAGGGAGAGATGTCCACACCGGTCACCGCTCGCCCGTCCTCAGCCCGGATTTTGACCGCCCCCTCGTCCGTCACCACCAGCTCGCGCCCGTCGCCGGGGATGTGATTGTATACCCCTCGCTCCAGCGCGTTCAGCAGTGTACTTTTGCCGTGATACCCGCCGCCGACGATGAGCGTGACCCCGGTCGGGATGCCCATGCCGCTCACCGGACCGGCGTTGGGCAGATGAAACTCGACGCGTAGCGATGCCGGGCTCTGGAAAGGGATGGCGCCTTCACGCAGCGTCCGGTCGTCTACGCCGGAGCGACGCGGCAGCACAGCCCCGTCGGCGACGAAGGCCACCAGGCCATTAGCCGCTAGTTGCGAGCGCAGCCAATCGGCGTCTTGGACGCTCTTGATGTGGCGATATAGGGCGGCCCGGTTGTTGGCCGAGAAGTGAAGTGCGCTCTCCACGATGCGCGGCAGGTCCTCGCACAGCATAGCAGCCGCCTGGCGACCCAGCACCCGGCGACCGGTGGCTGGCAGGCCAACCACAAAGCGTGCCTCGACAGACTCCTCATCCACCACGACCGAGGTGCGCTCCAGAACCTGCTGGCCGGGCCGGTCGATGGCGATCAGGCCTGATTTGGCGATCAGGCCTGATTTGCCAGAGCCCCGGCGGCCGCTGACCTGGGAACAAGCAGCGTCGAAGGCACGTGTCAGGAAATCGGCCAGAGCGATACGGCGGGAATGTCCCGCCCGCGCGGGGCCAGGCTGGGAATAGGTATCGGGTGGATAACCGGCAACCTTTTGGGGCACGCGGACTCGCAGCCGGCTGGGAGCGGAAAAGGGGTCGCCCTGCACATGATCGACCAGCAGCGTGAAACCAGGGAACTCGTATTTTCCCCGGATGTCTTTGTAAGCCGGATAGCCCTTGCCGTCAATGCGGTTCAAAATGTGGTGTAGATTGTCCTTGCTGGTCATGCTTCCTATTGTACGCGACGTGAGAGGGAGAGCAAACGCAGTTCCGCCTTGCAGAGCAATTCTCAACTGATTTGTTGTCTCTCCATCAATCGGGCAGGTCGTCGAGCACCTGCTTCATACGCCCCCGGTATTCGCGGAAGGCAGCCCGGCCCTCCTCGGTTAGGTGCAGCATGGTATGTGGCTTCCTACCCTTGAATTCTTTCTCCACCTGGATGTAGCCTGCGTCCTCCAGTTTGCTCATGTGCGAAGAAAGATTGCCCCACGTCAGCCCTGTCTGGCGAATCAAGAAGATGAAGTCTGCGCTTTCTACCACGTAGAGCAGGGCCAGGATCATCAACCGGGCCGGCTCGTGGATCAGGCGGTCTATGTCGGCCAGTGATGGCCAAGATTGAGCCTCGGTCTCAGTGGTTGCCATGGAAGGCTCCCTCCGCTGGCGGGCTCTCCTCGGCTGGCGGTGGATAGTCGTGCAGGAAACGGATGAAGGCCGCCAGCCCCACGATCAGGATCACGGCTGCTGGAACGGCGAAGGCGATGAAACCCAGTCTGACCCCTGCTAGCTCGCGTAGCCAGAAGTCAACCGGCACCGGCAGGGCATATAGTACGCCGATTAGGTACAGACGGTTGTAGTCCAGGAGATAGGCGCCCAGGCCGAAAAGAAACAGCATGTTTACCGCCCAGATCGCCGGGATGATGAATCTCATGTCTAACCAGTCAGGCGGCTCCCCTCTCAAGAAAACCGTGCCAGCCGTAGCAAGCAAGGCGCCCACCAGGACGGAGACAGCCAAGATGACCCGTACTAGATTCAGTTTTCTTTTCCGCTTCTGTCCGAACTTGACGCGGCCCATGCGGGGGGTGGTGATGAAGTGTTTGCCGGCCCACAAGACCAGCATGGCCAGCGCCATCAGCCCGATGTAGATGAGCATCTGCTGCGTTTCCGACAGGTTGGTTCTCGACAGCAAGACGAGCATGGCCATCGCCATGAGCAGCAAGCCCAGGTAGATATCCCATAGGCCGTCCTGAAAAACAGATCGCCACGCTTTGCGCTCCAGTTGTTTTAGACCGATGTCTTGTGACATATTGACGCTCCTGTGTTCAGAAAAGCTCTCTGTTTTGAAGTGTACTTTGTACTGCAAAGTTATTTGTTCCAATTATAACACAGATTCGAGTTTTGTCAACACCGGACTTCAAGTGCGTTGCTTCGCGCTTTGGGCATTGATTTTTTGAGTCTATTCGTGTATATTAAAATGAGGGTAGTTTCCCCTCTGAGTGTTGTCAGCCTCGCAATGGGCGAACTGGAGGGTGACTTCCAGAATGAGAGGTGAGGTGAAACATATGGATCCAATTATTGCTAACTACCTGTCGGATGTGAGCTTTGGAGAGTTGCAAGTCTTCAAGAACATGGCCGTCGTGCCGCTGTTCGTATCCCGCAACGGCGGTCCCGAGTATGGATTGCTCAAGGAAGCGCTGGACCAGGCGCTGATCGCTATCACTGAGCTTGACCAATCTGGGTCAGTGCCCGAACTCAAAGTCGTCAGCACGTCCTCGCATCCCATCTTGCTGTTAGACGGCGAAGAATTGATAGGTGCCAAGCAGAACCGAGTCTTAAATACATCCATCCTGCTTAAGGGGAACTCGGAGACGGTCATCCCCGTGAGTTGCACCGAGCAGGGACGCTGGCGTTACACGTCGGCCACCTTCTCGGATTCGGACGTCATCATGTCACACCGCAGCCGGGCAACCAAGACGATCACGGTGACCGGATCGCTGCGGGCAGGCAGTGGCTACCGGTCGGACCAGGGTCGGGTCTGGTCCGCTATTAATTCGCTACACACAGCATCGGGTACCACATCTCAGACCCTGGCTTTACGAGACGTATACACGGCCAAGACTGAGGAGCTGGAGCCGTACTCAAGTGCTTTCAAAAGTGTTCCTCATCAGCGGGGGAGCCTGGTGTTCATCAACGGCCAACCGGTGGGACTGGACCTCATTTCCCGCGAGGGCGCCTATGCGGTTGCCCACCCCAAACTGATCAGGAGTTACGCTATTGATGCGCTGGTGGGTAGCGAAGATGGGTTCGATGCGCCGTCTCTTGAGCTGGCCAGTGCCTTTCTGGGTGAGGTTCGGGGCTGTCAGGAAAAGGTATTTCCCTCGGTCGGCCTGGGCTCCGACTATCGTTTTGAAGGGGATAAACTCGTCGGTTCGGCATTGGTGTTCCAGGAGAGCGTCATCCATCTTGCCTGTTTCAGAATAGACCGGAGGGAAAAATACGACGATAGTACCGGTTATCTCGGGCGGGTGGATTCCACACCTGGCTGATAGAACCGAAAGAGCTAATGATTGAAATCATCGGCTGACATGAGGAAGTGCGTTCAAAACGCACTAAAACTTCGCCTCTTAACCTGTTTTTAACAGGTTTCGCATATCAGCGGGGTGTTTCAACGCCCCGCTACCTGATATGTCCAACTTGACAAACTCGGTCTTCTTGGTATAGGATGTATGTCTATCTTGACAATGTCATGTCCCGCTCGGAGGGGGTCTGCGACCCCCGACTTTGCCTGGTCAACGACTGGGCATCAGTTGAGAACGCGGGTCGCAGATCCCCTCGGAGCAGAACATAACATTGTCAAAGTAAGTAGCCTCCGTTTGCAGCAGGACAATTCCATGGAAGAATCGTCATTCCGAGTAACAAATATCTGGTATCTAATAGATAGGTAGGGAAGACATGCACGAGGACGGCGTGGAAACAGCCCGCCGTCTTCGGTGCGTACTGGCAGCAGTAACTGTCTGCCCGAGGACGACAACTATAGGCGACAGGGTATCTTCTCAAAAGGTAGGGGCGAACTTGGGTGTTCGCCCTTGGGTTAGACACCCAGGTCTGTCCTTACCCCGAATCATTGAGAGGATACGATCCATCTCTTTTATGGCATTATGGTATCAATCGAGCAAAGACCCACCAATCACACAGGACGTGGATGCCGTGCTGACGCCATTTGAGCGAGGCCTGGTAGCTCATTTGGTCGCCGACTGGTTATTGCAGAACGATTGGATGGCCAGAAACAAGTCGAATCTCAGACATCCGGCGGCGTGGGTCCACTCTGGCATCCACGCTTTTCTGCTTGGTATCGCCTTAGGCTGGCAGGCAGGCCTGGTGTTGGGGGCACTGCATCTTTTCCTGGACACCAGGCGGCCCTTGGGCTGGTGGCGGCGAGTCTTCAAACAGACCACTGAAGGACCCGCTGCCTTGGCGACGGCTATGTGGGCGGATCAGGTGGTGCATATCGTCGCTATCGCTGCCTGGGTCGCGTTGGTGCCGAATTTCAATTAGAGCGAGTTCTTTACTACTTCTTCTTTGTGCTTTGGATTATTATTTTCTTGGCATTGCCTTATTCGAGTCCCGCGACATTTGGAGACAACCTGAGACGGAGATGAAGCCATGCTCTCAACAATCGAAAAAGTTATCATCCTCAAGCAAGTCAGTATCTTTGCCGAGACGCCGGATGAAATCCTTGCAGAGGTGGCTTTGCTTTTGCAGGAGGTTGAGTCAAAATCCGGGGAAACGGTCTTTGAGAAGGGTGACTTGGGTGATTGTATGTACATTATCGTGGATGGCCAGGTACGCGTCCACGACGGGGGGCGTACCCTCAATCACCTAGGTGAGGGGGATGTGTTCGGTGAGATGGCGCTGGTGGATTCTCAGCCGCGATTGGCGTCGGTGACTGCCGTGGAGGATACCCGGCTACTGCGTTTGGATCAGGAACCTTTTTATAGGCTGATGGATGAACGGAGCGAGGTGGCGCGCGGGATTATTCGTGTTCTCTCCCGACATCTGCGCGCTCGCGTTCACGACCTGGCCGATTTGCGGACTCACCTGGAGAACGTTATTCTTCCACTGGGTATTGCCTTGTCGTCAGAGGATAACCTCGATCGGCTGCTGGAGCGGATTCTGTTGGAAGCCAAGTCGTTTTGCAACGCGGATGCCGGCACCCTTTATTTGCTTACCGACGATGACTGCTTGAGGTTTGCTATTATGCGCTCTGACGTGCTGGACATGGCTGTGGGTGGCACTACCGGCCGGCATGTTCCTTTTCCTCCGCTGTGTCTGTATGATGAGGAAACGGGGGAGCCTAACCACCAGAATGTGTCGACTCACACCGCCCTGGATGGTCAGTCGATCCACATTCCCGATATTTACCACACCGCAGAATTCGACTTTTCGGGCACCAAAGCCTTCGACAAAGCCAACAACTATCGCTCTGTCTCTACGTTCACGGTTCCCCTGAAAGACCACACGGGCAAAGTGATCGGCGTGCTTCAACTGTTCAACGCCCAAGATCCGGAGACTGGTCGCGTGATTCCCTTTGATGCTTATCAACAGTTGGTGGTTGAGTCCCTGGCCTCCCAGGCTGCTGTCGCGCTCAACGCCCAGGAGTTGCTGAGGCGCCAGGAAAAACTGTTGAGATTTGAACATGACTTGCAGGTGGGCCGAAAGATCCAGGCCGATTTCTTTCCGCGAGAACTCCCCCAGCCGCACGGTTGGGAGATTGCGGCTCGCTTCCAGCCGGCTCGTGAAGTGGCAGGGGATTTTTACGATGTCTTTCCTCTAGCTGACGGTAGGATAGGGTTGCTCATCGCCGATGTGGTTGACAAAGGCGTGGGGGCAGCCCTGTTCATGGCCCTGAGTCGTAGTCTGATCAGGGCTTATGGTCAACTGGCTGAGCAGATTGACCACCGGTGTGCTACCGTGACATCGGATGAGGGGCAAACACTTCCCGCAATCAACACCTGTGCCCTTAACGCCGTGCGACTCACCAGTGATTACATCGCCCAAAACCATGGCCATATAAGCATGTTTGTCACGCTCTTCTTTGCTGTGCTGGACCTGGACACTGGCCTGCTGGCCTACATCAACGCTGGCCACAATCCGCCATACATTGTTGGCCCGACCGGTATCGTGAAGGCGGATCTTGTGCCAACTGGTCCGGCAGCCGGCCTGTTTACCAATGTGGTTTTTAATATCCAGCAAGTTACTCTTGAACCTGGCGATCTGTTGGTGACCTTCACCGATGGCGTAACCGAGGCCAGAGATCCGAACGGCGACTTTTTCGGCGAAGAACGTCTTCTGTCGCTGTTGAAGCAGTCAGCTCCCTCGGCATCTAAACACCTGGACCGCATCGAAGCCAGCTTGCAGGCACATACTGCCGGTGCAAGTCAGCTTGATGACATCACCATGCTGGCAGTGCGCCATATCTCAGAAACCAGGTTTTTCTGAAAAAAACCTGGTTTATAATTGTGACGCATGTCCAAAGATGTTCTGATTCAAGCTGGATTCAACTGCTCACAGTGAAATTGACTAATATGGCCTTGTTACTATAATACGGCCAATGAGGCCTGATTTTTCATCTGGAGCGGCGGTACGCTGGCCCTCGCCAATGTGGTCCAGTTGCTGTGGACCGCCGTAGAGTTCCAGTCGGTGCCTAACCTCTGTTTCTCCCGCATTCCCCTGTCTTCTGTTTCCCCGACTTCTATGGTGTTGACGATCTCTTTTGATTCGTAGAGGTATCGCCCCTGCTCTGTCAGAGCAGGGCTCGATGAGGTTGAGGAGCCGGAAATGCAGGTGAGTGGGGGTAAGCTGGGGTTTACTGTCTTTCTCTGGAGGTAAGAGAAGAGAGGTGAAGATAAGAGTATTGGTATTTCTATTTCGTTTGACAGTCATCGCAATTGGCGTGTTGGCCGGTTTCCAGACCCTACACGTAGAAGCAGCCATCCAGGATAACGTGCCGGATTCTTATTTATCACAAGCGCTGCAGCAAAACCAGGACATGACGGCCGGTCAGGTGTCTCTGGCGGATGTGTCAACTGCCTCGTGCACCTATCCAACGCCCGAGAAGGTAGAGGAGTGCAAGCAACTAGAGCGCCAGATTCTGGCCTCGACGGTCCGAGTAGAATGGAATCTCTGGGTCGCGAAAGATGGCAATAGCATGATGTACACGTGTGTGAGGAAGAGCATAGGGCACGCTACGATAAAAGAGGGACGTTATCTGGTTACCCATAACCATTGGGACTTGTTGCTTTCGGATTTAGGAAGAGGAGAACGGGTTACGCTCTCGGTGTTCTCTGCCACTGGCAAGCCCATATGGTTGGAAACGCCTCTAGAGGTCATTACAATCGTTGAAGCAGGCTCGGAGACTTTAGTCCTCGACTTTGGCGACTTTGGAGCCCAAGGGTTGTTTGCGCTGCTGGGTATACCTTCGGCCGAATTCATGATCTGGGAAGCGATCCCTGTGCAGTCAGGTATGGAAGTCGCTCAAGTTAACTGGGACGGTACAACCGCCCGTGTGGATTGGGTAACCGTTGATGAGGTCATCATACGTAATGGCGTTGCTAGACTTGAGCTGGTCAGCACCGTAATAGACGGGACATCTGGCGGCGGTGTCTTCTGGAACGGTTATCACATTGCAAATACCTGGTATCGAGTAACCGAACGGCGTTTTTGGGATGGAAAACTTGTGCGTCAATATAGCGTGGCCGCTTTGAACCCACCAACAGTGGCGGTACCGTGATTGGGGAACAATGTCAACCCTCCCGCCACAGCGGATCCAGTAACAAGATCAGCACCACGACCACCCCTAAGCTGATCAGGCCATACAGGCCTATCCCGAAGGAGAAGACCGGATTGTCTGGCTTATAGACTAGCATGGTGAGGAAGGCCACGACCTGGTTGTTCAGCGCATGTAGGTAGGCGGCCAGCAGCACGCTGCCCGATTTGAGAACTGCATAGCCCAAGACGAAGGCCAGCCCAATCGTGTAGCCGATCATCAAAAAGACGCCGGCGACAGGATATCCCGGGTAGTTATGTCCCATGAGGATCACCGGCGCGTGCCACACGCCCCAGATGACGCCCAGCAACAGGATGCCCTTTACTTTGCCCAGCCGGATCAGCTCGCCTTGTAGATAACCTCGCCAGCCGTACTCCTCGCCGAAGCCGAGCAGCAATGCGACGAAGGGAGCCAGCAACATTGCCTGGATTGCAGTGATCAGCAGGAAGGTATTGGGCGGCATGGCTTGGGCCTGCGGTGAAGGCAAGTTAGCCAAAAACTCGGGGATGTCCACCCGCTCGCCCAGGCGGAAGAGGTAGTTCAGGGCTGTCTGGATCGTGTAGAACAGGACAAAGCCAATCCCAAACAGCACCCAGTAAATAACCCGGCCACCGGCCAGCCCGGCCTGGGCGTACGCCTCTCGGCCGCTGGTCAGTCGCAGAGCGATCAGTAACACAAGACCCAGAAGTGTCAGTCCTTGTGCTACGCCGCTCACGATCGTCAGCGTCGTCATATCGGGTGCAATGATCGCCACAACGCTGATGACGGCGTAAATCACTGTATAGGCCAGGTAATAGTAAAAGAACCAGCGCGGGCGCTCCTTGTTGGTCTGCACCTGGTAGAGCACGTTGTCCCTGAAGACAAACAAGCCCAGGAGGATGGCGCAGAAAGCGGGCAGCAGCATCTGCAACTGGAGGAGCAAACCAGTGGCCGGGTTCTCTCCATACCCGACCATCAGCCACAAGACCAGGTTGAGTGCCCAGGTCAGGCCGAACGTCAGGATCAGGAAAGTTCCGACCTGTTTCCAGTTCACACCTCTTCTCTCAGCAGGGAGGATACTCGTCATTTCTTGCTCCGTTTACCCATGCCCATAATATGCCCTAGGGTCCCCAGGATATGCGCTCCACAGTCCACCCGCCATAGCCACCGACCCAACCCGGAATGTCTATGGGCAGTCGCTGGGCATCCCCACCACTGATGGGCATCACCCAAACCCCCCAGCGGCTATCACGGCTCGAGACAAAGGCTACCCAGTTACCATCAGGCGAGATGGTGCCCAATCCGTCGTCGGCAGGGTGGTTGCTCAAATTTCTGGCCGGGCCGCCAGCAATGCCCATGGTATATACTTCCCAATTGCCATCCTTGCGGGTCATGAACACCAAGTCGTCGTTCTTGGTATCAGTAGGGATATCATCGTTACTCGTCAGGTTGATTGGTGGCGTAAAACCAGTCCCGCCCCTGGTCGCCCATGCCGGAGTTCGCCAAATACCACAACGTCCGCCGCCGCTTCCTCTAGGCCAGATGTCGCAAGCACGGAAAAGAATATAGTCGTCGGCTGCCCAGACAGGGAAAAGGGGCTGATCACGGAAGATGTCGCCGTCGAGGACGAACGAATCAGCAACGGATCTCGTGTCCGGTTTGCTAGTGCCTTGCTGGACATAGATACGATATTCAGGGCATGGTATCTGAGCGCAGACGAGTTCTGAGTTGTCGTAGACTATCCCGTTACCATCTGGCTTCCAGAAGGGATGCTCATCCTTGGGCGATGCCGAGACTTCGCGGCCGCCACTGCCGTCAGAATTATACAACCACACATTTTCTGCGCTGCCGCCCTCACCGTTTACTGCCAAGATTCCATCGAACCTGTAGTTTGGCTGGCGTGCGCGAGGTATTTCGGCCAGGATTTGGCCGTCGGGCAGTCGATAGATAACGACATCGTAGTGTCCCTTCCCATCGTCAATGGGAATGGTCAGTTTGCCGGTGATAGCCGGAGCCTGAAGATCTGGCATGGGAGTCGGTGGCGCCGGCGTTCTGGTCGCTGTTCTGGTTGACGTCTTGGTCGGGCTGGGGGTCGCCGTCCTGGTCGGTGTTTTGGTCGGTGTCCTGGTTGGGCTGGGGGTCGCCGTCCTGGTCGGTGTTTTGGTTGGTGTCCTGGTTGGGCTGGGAGTCGCCGTCCTGGTCGGTGTTTTGGTTGGTGTCCTGGTGGGTCTCGGAGTCGCCGTCCTGGTTGGCGTTTTGGTCGGAGTCGCCGTCTTGGTCGGCGTCTTAGTCGGCTGTGAAGTCTGTGTGGCTGCAATGGCAGCCTGTACAGTTGACCCTAAGTCCGGTGTCGAAGTCGGTGTGTGGGTCGGCGTGGACGTCGGTACAGCAGTTGACGTCGGCGTCGTCGTCGGCGTATCGGTCGGTGTGGGTGATGGCACGGCAGTTGGCGTCGAGGTCGGGGTGTCGGTCGGCGTCGAGGTTGGGGTGTTGGTCGGCGTCGAGGTCGGGGTGTCGGTTGGTGTCGACGTTGGCGGGAGCGGAGTAGCCGTGACTTCGACTACGTGTTCAGTGGATGTAGCTGCCGTTGTGGGCGTACGCGTGTCGGCGGGAGTGGGGGAAGGCGAGGACGTGGAAGTCGCTTTCTCCTGGGCAACCAGGGTTGCCGCCAGGGCCGTTTGCGTGGCGCGAATCGCCTCTTTTTCGAACTCGGTGGTGGTGAAGAGCCGGGTTCCGATAACGGCCAACGCAATCAGAGCGACGACCAATATCCCTCCCACCCCCAGAATTAGAGGTGAGATCGACAGCCTACTGCCGGTTGTTGTGGGGACAGTTTGCGCAGTCCTTTTCGCAGAAGATTCGGTGACCCGATCGGTCACAGGCGTGGGAGTGCGGTCCAGACCCGGCACCACAGACACTTCCCTGACGCGGGGCGCTGGTGCGATAGTGGTGATAGGCATAGCCGCTATCGTTTGATCGGCGGTCACGCCGCTGGCTTTTCTCAGTGCCTTGGCCATTTCACCCGACGTCTGATAGCGGTCATCGGGATTCTTGCTCATCGCCTTGAGGATCACCCGTTCCACGGCTTCCGGGATGCCGGCGTTAACCGCAGTTGGCAGCGGCAGCGGATCATTGATGTGCTTCATAATGATGGCAAAGGGGGTATCCGCATCGAAAGGAACTTGTCCCGTTACCATCTCGTAGAGTATTACGCCCAACGAATAGATGTCGCTGCGCTCATCTCCTCGCTCACCCTGTCCCTGCTCCGGCGACATATAAACTGGCGTTCCTGAGATAGCGCCGGTCAGCGTGTAACGAGTGGCACCCACAATGCGCGCAATGCCAAAGTCGGTCAGCACTACCTGTCCCTCGGAGGTGAACATGATATTGGCCGGCTTCAAGTCGCGGTGGACCATCCCCCGTGAGTGCGCGTAATCAATGGCGCTGGCCAGGGCCGTGATGATTCGCGACGTATCCGGCAGTGCAAAGATCTGCCCCTCAGCGATACGTTCATTAAGTTCGGCCTTAAGTGTAGGACCTTCGACAAACTCCATCACCATGAAGTACAAGCCGCTTTCGACGTCGAAGTCATAGACCTGTACGATATGAGGATGGCGTAAGCGGGCCACTGCCGCCGCCTCACGCTCAAACCGCCCGATGAAGTCCTTATCATCGGCCAGGTGGCTATGCATAACCTTGATCGCCACATATCGGTCAAGACCTGGTTGATAGGCTTTGTAGACTTCGGCCATCCCACCCCGGCCCAGCCGGGCAACGACGCGGTACTTACTCAGAGTTCTGCCAACCAAATCGTTCATGCTGCACCTGGTTTTTGATGGGGAGTAGTTGTCAGCTCAAAAATTGCGATGTCCATCACAATTATATCATGTCTCTTCGGCAAAATCCACAGGAAGAATTTACCAAACCTGTCAGGTCTCCGTGTCACAGCAATACGGACAGTAAAAGCATGAGCACCGTCATTTGCAATAGAAAGATGGGCAGGCTGTTGATCAGATAGTTGCGCATGGTATATCCGCCTGCTTCACGGACCATCAGATTGTCAGCATTGGTCAGCGGTGTGATGTAGGAGGTGGTGGCAGCCACCGCGATGGCGATGGCGAATGGGTAGGGGGTGAGACCCTCGGCCACGGCTAGGCTGAGTGCGATAGGGGTCATCAGTGCCGCCGCTACCGAATTTGAGGCAATTTGCGAGATCAACGAGGTGAACAGACACAAAAGCAACAAGGCCCCCAGTGAGCCGACGTCCTGGCTGAGGTTGGTAAGCCATCCGGCGATCAGTTTGGCTACACCGGTCTTCTCCAGGGCCATGGCCAACGGCAACATGCCGCCAACCAGAACGATGATGCGACCCTCAATGCTCTCATAAGCGCGCTCGGCGCTCAAACAGCCGGTCAGGATCAGGGACACGGCCGCCGCCAGGCTGGCCGTGGCCAGGGGGACCAGTCCGGTTACAACGCAGATCACCATCAAGCCCAGGATGCCAATCGCCAACTTGGCTTTGTGGGTGATCCGGTCTCCCGGCTGAGGCCCCAACTGGGTGACTGAGATCAGGTTCATGTCTCGCCCGATTTGGCGCAGATAACTGATGGGCCCTTGGACCAGCAGCGTATCGCCAACATCCAGTTGCAATTGAGGCAGGTCCTCCCGAATGGCCTGGCCCTGGCGATGCACGGCTAGTATGTTCAATCCATAGCGCTCCCGAAAGCGACATTGGGCCAATGTCTTACCCACCAAAACTGAGCGGAACGGAACGATCAACTCCGCCAGGCGCAGAGTGTCTTCTTCAAGCTGGTTGAATTCGTCCAGGGGGACAGGGCCTTTCGGTTCCAAACGATGCAGGCTGGCTGCCTGAAGTACGTCGCCCAGCGAGCCTTCAACGATCAGGATGTCATCTTGTTCCAGGACGTAATCGGGACTGGCCGGTTTCAAAGTGTCACCTTTGGGGGTGACGGCCATCACGTTGAGGCGGAAGGTGGAGCTCAGTGTGCAGTCCTGAAGGTATAGCGCGATTAGATCGGACGCGGAGCGGATGCGCAGGCGATGGAGTTGTTGATCCAGCCGGTAGTCGCGTTCTACCTCATCCAGTGAGGGAAGCTGTGGTTCGGCGGGCATCTCACCGCGCAACAATCGGCGTCCTACCAACAAATACCACCCAATGGCCAGCGTCAGCGAAGCCAGGCCGATGGGGGTCAGACTGAAGAAACCCAGTGGCTTATAACCGCTGACCACCAGCAGGTCGCTGACAACCAGGTGCGAGATAGCCCCGATCAAAGTCAGCAGATTACCCATCGTGGCCCCTGAAACCAGCGGCAGGAGCAACAGGGAGGGAGCCAGACGTGCCCGGCGGGCGATGCGCAGCACGGCGGGCATCAGCACCGCGATAATCAGCATACTGGTCACTATCGAACTCAGTAGCCCGGCAGTTAACATAATCACAAGGATGAGAATCACCGGGTTCTGGGTTCCGACGCGCATCAGTTGGTTGGCGATGAGGGTCGCGACCCCGGTTTCGTAGAGCGCAGCGCCCAGAATGAAGACGCAGGGAATGATGATGATCACCGGCTGGGCAAAAGCATTGTAGGCTTCGGCGGGGCTAAGGACGCCGGTTATTATCAGGGCCAGCATGACGCACAGCGCCGTCAGGTCTGGGCGCAGGCGCTGGCTGGCCAGAACCACTAGCGTGGCTATTAAGATGATCAGCGTCAAAGCTGCATGGAGAGTCATGCCAAGCAGCGATTGTACCTTTCATAGCGGTAGCCTGTCAAATCGTCTGAGCGAAGGAGCTCTCCTGTGTTGTCGGTGCTGATAGGAGATAATTACCAAATCGGTCTGATTTATGATATAATAGGGCTCCCCTTAGACTACGAGTGTCCTGATTTCAAGATGAAGGAGGATCGAATAATGACCCAAAAAGCAGGCCTTCTGGAAAGACTGGAAAAAGGCGTCGTTTTAGCTGCGGAAGGGTACGTTTTTGAGCTTGAGAGACGGGGGTACATTCAAGCAGGTCCATATGTGCCTGAAGCGGTGTTGGAATACCCGGAAGCGGTTAGAGCGCTCCATCGGGAATTCTTGAGGGCGGGCTCTGAGGTTATTCTTGCCCTTACCTACTACGCCCATCGAGAGAAGATGCAAACGATCGGAAGAGAAGACGACCTTGAAACGCTAAATCGACAGGCGGTTAGACTCGCTCGGGAAGTTGCTGCCGAAGGGAATGCTCTGGTTGCCGGCAACGTCAGCAATACCTGGGTGTACGATCATAACGATCCCGAGACAACATCCAAAATCGTGCGCGATATGTACGAGGAGCAAGTTCGCTGGGCTGTTGAGGAAGGGGTTGACTTCATCCTGGCTGAAACGCTTGAGTATTTCGCCGAAGGACAGATTGCCCTGGAGGTTATCAAGGGATATGACTTGCCGGCCGTGATATGCTTTGGCTCGGTTCACGATACGACCAGAGACGGGTATCCGCACGACGAAGCCTGTAGGATCCTCGCGGATCGAGGCGCCGACGTGGTGGGGCTCAATTGCTCTCGGGGGCCTCGCACTATGCTGCCTATCCTTAAGAAAGTGAAGGATAGCGTCGATGGCTATGTAGCTGCCCTGCCAGTGGCATATCGAACAACGGATGCACAGCCGACTTTTCAATCCTTGCAGGAGCCAGGTTCTGAACGAGCATTCCCCATCGCCCTTGATCCTTTTACGGTTACCCGGTTCGAGATGGCAGATTTTGCGGTGGAGGCGCAGAGGCTGGGCGTCAATTATATCGGCATCTGCTGTGGTGCAGCGCCCCATCACGTTAGGGCCATGGCAGAGGCATTGGGCAGACAGGTGCCCGCTAGCAAATACTCTCCAAATATGTCGCTCCATCCTATGCTGGGATCGAGAGTGAAGGAGCAGGACGGGACGTACCTGAAAGCTTGGAAGGATTAGATGTATGTGATCAGGAGGCTTTCTTACCTGGGAACAAGATAGCTCTTAATTCAGCTTGGTCTGAACCTTGCGACCCAGACTCTGCGCAAGATTTGGGTCGCAAGGTTTACATAATCATGAGAGGGCCTGTTTGCGATTTACGCCTCCGTGGTTTCTTCGGGTTGCTCTTCCTCGACCTCAAAATCCCACGGGCCGTGGCATAAGGCCTTCATCCACATCATGGGGCCGAAGGGAAAGGGTGGTCCCCAGTGGTGTGCGCCCGGATGAGGCCGGCGTCTGTGCTTGCCGAAGTCCGACATAAAAGCCTTGATTTTCTCCTTGTCGCCCTTGATCTCGATCCGAAAGCCATCGTCGGTCTCGATCACACGCAGTTCGTTAACGACCTTTTCCATAGTATCACCTCCTCTGTTGTTGAGTTCTCTTGGAAAGTCCTTGATATGACTAAAACTACTGCGATCAGGAATCCCTCTTTTGAAACACACCTCGGTAATTCAGCGCCGACTGTGAGGCATTCACGATGGACAGATTGTGTCGCTCGATGAGGGTTTCGATCAAAGACAGTTTTAATATAAAGCAACCCTGTGAAGAAAGTGTGAAGAGGTGGGGGAGATGTGGAGAAGGTTTGGGGATACTATTGGTGGGATTTGGCCGCGAGCCCGTAGTACAGGGGGCGTTGGATAGATTTCCTAGATCAGTTCTGTCTGGAATTGGTTCATTGTGACCGGTGCGGTTCTTCGTCAACAGATTGTTCGTGCGCTCTGGATGCTGGTTGATTCGTGGCACGGAGCCGTTTATGCCGAGACCAGCAGCCGACCAGGTGATATACCACGATACCCACAATAGTCGCACCAACTATCCAGACCGAGTAGTCGCTGACAAGCTCACCAACGACACTCCACTGCCTGCCGAAGGTATAGCCCATCCCTCCAAAGAAAAGAAGGAAGACCAGCGTACCGGTTACAGTGTAGACAAAGAATTGTTGGTAAGGGTAATTGCTGATGCCTGCGATCAGATTGGTGGGAACCGCCAGGGGGGTGAGCAAGAAGCGAGTTATGAAAATGGCCAGATCTCCGTTCTGGTGGAATCGATCCAGTGCCTTATCCCAGGTTGGCGAATTGCCAAAACGGCGTTGTGCCCATTGGCCGGCGAAGTGGCCGACCATGTAACCGAGGCTGTCGCCCAACGTCGCACCGGCCAGCGCCAAGAACAGGGCCATGCCCCAGTTGATCGAGCCGTGCCGGGCAAAAGCTCCAGCCGCCAGGGCCAGGATCGGCAACGGTGCCGGGATGCCCAGGGTACCTAAAAACATGGCCAGTGCAAGCGTCACGGGCCCGTACGTGGTCATCCCGGCCAGAAAAATGTCGGTCAGAGAAATGTCAGCCACATCGGTCTCCTACAACTTCGATTGTGTTACTTTTTGGCGGTTCTTACACAAACGTTCTTAGCACCCTAAAGCGTGGGGGATCAGGCCTGTCAGGTCCAAATCCCATCCCCCTGCTTTGACGTGCTATGCAAACGTTTAAGCCCCAGTTACTCAATTTGAGTTCTTGATGCTAACAGTATATCTTTTTTTAGGCTGGAGGCAAAACGACTTTCTTAGGATGAGAGCATCGTGGCCAGGGATGTGTGAGCTGCCGAGATAAGTTATGCGATCGTAGCTTGACAATGTGATGTTCGTTGATGACGAGCCCTCACCCCCCGGCCCCCTCGCCCTAATTTGGGAGAGGGGGTGCCCGAAGCAGAGTGGAAGGCGGGGGTGAAGGCCATCTTCAGCAAGACATGACATTGTCAAAGTTGTCAGCGCATTATACAGTAATTACGTTGTTCAACACGCTCGCGTTGCATGGCGTATAGGCACAGAAGCCAGTCCTGGCCAGAACGCACCAGCCCATTCGTACACCAGCCTCCCAGTCTACCCAACCAACCACCCACCCAACCACCCAACTAACCACCCACCCACCCAACTAACTAACCACCCATCCATCCATCCATCCATCCACCCATCCATTTGACACCCACATGATACCACATCACCCTGATTGCTACCTATTCGGTGGCTAACAGCCAGCTATCGAGAGGTTATCTTTCTTAATAAAGCGCTGTCTGAGCCGACGACGATATCTGCGGCAATTCGACGTAGACCAGTCGTGTTTTACACTTTTTTTACAAATGACTAATAACCCGGTAACAATGCCACGCTAATCTATGGGTGCAAGCTAAGATACTCATTCTATTTGACGGAGGAAAAAATGTTTAAGAGCTTGACAGAAAACAAATCGTTGTGGCGTAAGTTAGGGAGCGTGGCGCTGGTGGTCGTGGTGCTGGGCGGCGTCTTGTTCGCGGGCGCAGCGCCGACCCTGGCCGCCGGGGAGGGGGCACCGCCTCCACAAGAGGAAGTTGACGAAGGCGGCGCACCCCGCCTCGAGTTTGCCTATCTCCGACTCCAGCACGTCGCCGAGGTGCAGGACTTGCGCCTGGGCCAGGCTGCTGAGGTGGTCGACTTCGTCCAGGGATGGATCGACGAGCTGGCCGCGAGTGGCGAGGATGTAACTGAGCTTCAGGCCGCGCTGGACACCTTTGAGGCGGCGCTGGCTGAGGCTCAAGGCCATTACGAGGCGGCGAAAGCGGTTCTAGACGAGCACGCCGGTTTTGATGAGAGCGGCCAGGTGACGGACCGCGAGGCGGCGCGGGAGACGCTGCGCGAGGCGGGGCGGTCGCTGGACGATGCGCGCCGGGCGCTCTCGGATGGGGCTACACAATTGCGCCGCGCTATCCGCGACTGGGGCCGCGAGCAGCCCCGGTCCTGGCAGACCGAATCCTGAGAGGGTGTTTGGGTGATTTCCCAAGAACCCGGTTCCTTAGAGAAACCGGGTTCTTGAACTTTATACTGGAGATGGCGCGCCTGTCAAGGTCAGGGTCTGTTCTAAAAAGTCACCCATCCTTGACAATCTTTAGCGTCTATGCTACAATGGACTGGTCTGACCAGCAGATGAGCTGTTAGGCAGCTAAGCAGCTTGGCTGATAGATTGTTTTTGGACCAGTCGTAGTTAGTTTTAGGAGACGGCTATGGATTGTGATCTACGCCCAGTCGAACGCCGGCGTGTTTATGATTCAATCGTTGAACAGATCCGCCAGTTGATTACCGACGGCACTTGGGCACCCGGTCAGCGTCTGCCTTCTGAACGCGAGCTCACGGAGATGCTTTCGGTGGGCCGTACCTCTGTGCGTGAAGCATTACGTATCCTTGAGGCTATGGGCTTCATCGAGATCCGCGCTGGTGATGGCAGCTATGTCAAAGACGGCGTCGAAGTCCCGAGTCGCCTCCACAATCTCGCGGGCTTGATCCAGGGAGACGAATACATTGTCGATCTTATGGAGGCTCGTGAGATGATCGAATCTCAAATTGCCTTTGTGGCGGCCGAGAGTGCCACCCCTAAAGACATCGCTGACTTGGAAGCCATCGTGGATAGACAGGCTGCTTCTATCGAGGACGAGGAGGAGGAAGGTGTAGTAAGAGAGAACATAACGTTTCACCTGCGTTTGACTCAGGCGACTGGGAACCATGTTCTCATAGAGTTGCAGCAGATCTTTTTTCAGCTCTCTCATAGGACCATTGCCGAGTTATTCTGTGTGCCGGGACGTCCGCAGGAGTCTTTGCAACAGCATCGCGCTATCCTGCAGGCTGTCAAGGAGCATAGTCCAATCGATGCCCACCGCTTGATGCTGAAGCATCTAAGGAGCCGTTACACACTTCCAACCCGTGGCGATGAGGACTCAACTTAACTATGGAGGCAGCTATATGTGGGGCAAGCTTGTAGCCTGCCGGCCCTAAATGGCGGGGCACGCTTTACGGGCCTACCACGCTTAACTGCGGCGTTACCGGAAGAGGGGCAGTAGGGGGAAAATATCAAATATGCTCAAGAGGGAAGACCTGGCAAAGGACGTGGATCTGAGATACGACAAGGCTTAGCGACAATTCTCATCATTGGACAGACGGGGCCGCTATGCGTATCGCCCCCATCGGCATTGTCTGCGCTGGCGATCCAGAGAGAGCGGCTCGCCTGGCCGAGTTCGATGCGTGCGTCAGCCACTATCAGGATGGTATTTGGGGGCTCAGGCCGTGGCAGCCAGTATAGCTGTGGCTATGGTGGATGGCACTGTAGATGAGATTGTGCAGGCCGGATTGAACTTCATCCCTGAGGATAGCTGGCTGGGTCGCTGGATGGCCAAAGCTATGGACATCGCCGATAAGGCGGGGACCTTGGAGAAGGCCTGGGACTCTCTGCATCGTGATTTGTGGACCTTCGTCCGTTGCAGCAATGCCGAGGCCCTGTCCCAAACGTACGCTATTTTTCGTTTGACCAAGAGCGATTTCGTAGACGGCATCATCTATGGCGGCAACTTTGGCCGTGACGCTGATACCGTCGCTGCCCTGGTGGGGGTCATGTCCGGGGCTCGAAACGGAGCCAAAGTCATTCCTACAGATTGGATAAAAAAGACACGTCATCCCGCTGGGCGCTGCCTGGCCTTTACGGCCGGCCTGGATATCGCCGATGTCGCTCAAGAATTGGTGAAGCTCATCGACAAGTGACTTTTTCCTCTACTAGCAGCTTGTCGGAGAAAGACTTCGGAAGTTTACAACAGCGCCTTTGCCAGCATAGTTGCCTGAATTATTCAGTCGATTTGGCGGCAAAATCATCTTCCAAAACTTCCGAAGTCTGGCGAAATCGTTCTCTCCGACAGACTGCTAGCGAGTAACGGTTGCCGAGGGAGGGTGATTATGCAAATCGGGTACTCATCTCTAGCTGACCTGGCCCGTCTGCGAGCTGGAGTGCGAAGGGAGCGTGCATCCAGTTGGGATCGGAGCGGCGGTAACCACGACTTCTGGACATTTGAGCCGGGGCAGGCTCGCAACATCTGCGAGATTAGTGGGGCAGGTTGCATCAAGCATATGTGGATGACCATGTCAAGCCCCGATGCCCAGTATGCTCGCAAAGTGGTGCTGCGTATGTGGTGGGATGGCGAGCCTGTCCAAACACCCAGCGTTGAAGTCCCCATTGGTGACTTCTTTGGCATTGGCCATGGCATTGTCGAGAACTTCTGCTCGCTGCCGCTGGCTATGAGCCCGTCGGATGGACGGGGGTTCAACTGTTTCTTCCCTATGCCCCTTGCCGATGGTGCCCGGTTCGAAGTGACCAACCAGACCACGGACCAGTTCAATCTCTACTTCTACGTTGACTATGAAGCTTACGATTGCCTGGACGATGGTTATGGTCGCTTCCATGCCCAGTGGCGACGAGAAAATCCCACTCCTGGCTGGGGTGATCCCTCACGCCGCTTCCGCCAGGACAGAGCCTACGGCCGGGAGGTGTATGCCACACCCAACCTGAGCGATGCCGAAAACTACGTCATTCTGGAGGCGGAGGGGAGGGGCCACTACGTCGGCTGCCACCTGGACGTGGACTGCTTCGCCAGAGACAAAAGCGATTGGTACGGCGAAGGAGACGACATGATCGTAATTGACGAGGAGCCTTGGCCGCCTCGACTGCATGGCACCGGCACGGAGGATTACTTCAACACCGCCTATTGCCCCAAGGAAGAGTTCTGTACACCTTATTACGGCATCACCGTGTACAGCGGCACCCAGGAATGGCCGTGGAAGGGCAAGAACTCCCTCTATCGCTTTCACGTCGAGGACCCCATCTACTTTGAACGCTCCATCCGGGTGAGTATCGAGCATGGCCATGCGAACAACTTGAGCAACGACTACTCCAGTACTGCTTACTGGTATCAATCAGAGCCACACAGGCCGTTTCCACCGCTGCCCCCCGTGGAGGCACGCCTGCCGCGGTCCGATGTCTAACCGGGAGTATCCCTATGCTACACAGAGACCTTTTTCCTGAGCGCCTGCTCCAAGCTGAGATGGCACAGCGCCGTGAGGAGGGCTGCGACCTGGGTGATCTGACTCAGCAGATTGAAGCTGCCATTGCTGCAGGGACTATCGACGCACAAGCCGATGTGTTTTGGGCTGAGCTGGAGGCCCGGCCGCTCTGCCCCACCAGCCGCGAGGAACCATCTCAACTGGAAACGATCCGGGCAAGCCGGCCTGTTGGCCCTCGTCGTTATACCTTGAATCTCAGCGAGGCGGCGCTCGCCCAACGTATCTATGGCGCTTGGTTGGGGCGCTGCGTCGGTTGCACTTTGGGCAAGCCAGTGGAAGGTTGGCCTCGCGTCAAAATCGAAGCGTATCTACGGACGGCCGACGCCTATCCGCTCTTCTCGTACTTCCCGGTGCTCGATCCGTTCCCCGAGGGGCTGGCGCTGTGGGACAACTACCAGAGGACTGCGCTGGGGTATGTCAGGGGCATGACGCGTGACGATGACATAGATTACACGGTCCTCGGTCTGCACGTCTTGGAAACCTACGGCCGTGACTTCAGCAGCCGGGACGTCGCTATGGCATGGATCGACAGCCTACCTTTTCACAGGGTCTATACCGCCGAGGCAGTGGCCTACCGCAACTTGGTCAACGGACTGGAGCCGCCGCACACGGCTCGCTATCGCAACCCCTATCGGGAATGGATTGGGGCGCAGATCCGAGCCGACATGTGGGGCTACGTCAACCCGGGCAACCCGGAGCGGGCCGCTGAATTCGCCTATCGCGACGCGTCCCTTTCGCATACAGCCAATGGCGTCTACGGCGCTATGTGGGCGGCGGCTTGCCTTGCTGCCGCCTTTGCCACGGATGACCTCCGCCAGGTTATTGCGGCCGGCCTGGCCGAGATCCCGGAGGACTGTCGCCTGGCCGAAGCGGTTCGGGACAGCGTGACGTGGGCGGATGAGGGTCTAACCTGGGAAGATGCCTGGGAGCGAGTCAACGCCCGGTACGGCGGTTATCACACTGTCCACGTGATCAACAATACCTGTGTGATCGTTCTGGGCCTGCTGTATGGAGAAGCTGATCTGGGAAGGAGTATCTGCCTGGCCGTTATGGGAGGCTGGGATACGGATTGCACCGGGGCTACGGTAGGCTCAATCGTGGGCGCCATGCGCGGTGCGGTTGCCCTGCCCGAACAGTGGGTGGAGCCCCTGAACGACCAGTTGGAGAGCATAGTTCTCGGTTTCCACGAGAGCCGTATCTCAGACCTGGCACGACGCACGCTTGCTTTGGCTGAGGTGCCGGAGCGATTGACGGATGGGCGAGACCCACGTGCTGAAACTGAAATCTAATTCTGGCTCTCGCGCAGACGTGAGTCCAGATCAGGTGTCGAAGGAGTGTTGTTATGTTTAACCTCAAAGCACGCTATTATCGCTGGTTCCCCCCTGAAGGGCACCTGGGATGTGGGGAAGAGACATTGGAACTTCACCTGGCAGAGACAGCTTTTGTCTTGGTGGATGTTTATTTGCCCGACATCGACCGGGAAGTCGATGGAGCGCCCCGTGAGGAGGAGGCAACTCTGTCCTTGAAAGATTACGGGTTGTGGCGTGACATCACGCTTGAACATATCGGCCCCGCACTATCGGCCGCCCGAGGTGCGGGGTTGCCCGTCATCTATGTGACGAATAGCGGCCCACGCATCGCCCTGGGACGCTCGGCCTTTGCCGACAAGCTGCGGCAGAGTCTGGCTTCGGAGATGGAAGGTGCCTTCACTGAGGATTGCGTGGACCCTCGTGAGTATTACTATGGACCTTCAAAACAACTACAATTCCCCGATGCCGTTGCCCCTCAGCCTGGCGATTTCTACATACGTAAACATACCTATTCCGGTTTCTTTGAGACCCGATTGGAGAGCCTTCTCCGCAATTTGAGGGTGCGTAATCTCATTTGCGTTGGGTTCCGCTTGGATGCCTGCCTGATGAGCACGGTGCTTGACGCCCTTTATCGCAACTTCAAGGTGATCCTGCTGCGCGACTGCACATTGGCCAGTGAGCTTCCTCACGAAATCGATGCTATGGCTTTTACCAAGCGGATGTTGCTTTGGTTTGAGGCTTTGGTAGGCGTTACGGTTGACTCGAAGGATTTCATTGTTGCCTGCAAAGCGGTCACGACGAGAGATTGAAAGGGGGTGATGAAGAGAAATCAAACTTGTGTGGCATAGGCGCCACGCAGGCCAAACTGCACCAATCGGTGCGTTTTGGCGTTCTGGCTTCGATATCAAGACAAGGATGAGCTACCCGAAGGAGGGAAAAATGAAAGTGTTCAAATTGATGACGTGGATTGTCGTGCTGGGTCTCTTGGGGACCGCCGTCACCGCCTGCGCCTCCTCTCCGATGGTGGTGGAGAAGGAAGTGGCGGTCAAGGAGACTGTCATCGTCGAGAAAGAGGTTGAGGTCGTGGTTACTCCCACACCAACGCCGGTGACGATTAGCGTGTGGACGGAATTCACCGCCCCACCCAAGACAGTCGTGGTAGACGAGTGGATCTCTGGTTTCGAGGCGGAATACCCCTGGATTACTGTGGAGCACCGCGGCATCAGCAATGATGCGTATGGGGAGACATTGCGCACCGCGTTGCTCGGTGGCGATCCCCCGGATATTTTCGTGACCGGCACCCGCGGCCAACTGACAGATCCCGTGGCTGAAGGCCTGATCTACGATCTGACCAACTGGTACGATGACCACGCCGACCGGTTCGTGCCAGGATACGAGCTAAACTCGGTGATCCAGGGCCGCCGGTACGCCATCCCCTGGACCCTTTTGGTGCTAGACTTGCTCTGGTACAATCCCCAGATCACGGATAAGTATGGCCTCGATCCGAGTGGTATAGAGACCTTCGAGGATATGATGGCTATGTGTGAGACGCTAAAGGAGAATGACGAGATTTGCTTCGCCTTCGGGGGCGGAGGGGGCGGTTGGACCGGTGGCCACTGGGTGATGTTGCTGCTCCAGAATAACATGCCTCAAGAGGAGTGGATGAAGCTGGCCACCCGGGAAAAGAAATGGACGGATCCCGATGTGGTAGAGCTCCTGAGCCACTTCGAGGAGATGGTGAAGGCAGGCTACCTGGCGCCTGGTGCGGCCGCCGATGATCGCGATACGGGACGAGCCCTGTACTTCCAGGGACAGGGGGCCTTCTGGTCAGCCGGTTCCTGGCATCTGTATCAGAAAGGTGGCGATCTGGCCCCGCCCGACTGGGAGTACGAGTTCATTCCCTTCCCACCCCTGGCCGATTCGCCAGACTTGAAGGTAGCCATGTCTGACAGCAACGTTCAGTGGAACGTCTCCAACGAGTCCAAGCACATTGACGAGGCACTGCTGTTTCTGGAGTACATCACTCGCCTGGAGAATGCTCAGTATTGGGTGAAGGAAGTCCAGGAATTCATTGCCGTTCGAGATGCTGTGACCGAGGATACCGCCGGCCCGGAGATGGCGGCCATCGCCGAGTATGTAGAGGCGTCAAACGTGCAACCCTTCTTGGAGCACTATCTCCCCGTCCCCGTGCGCAACGAGGGCCACTGGACAGGATCCACGGGCATCCTCTCCGGTCAGATAACTACCCAGGAATGGGCAGAGCTGATCGAGGAGATTCACGAAGCAGAGGGTGCTTTGCCGCTCGACTGAAGCTTGACTGTGGTAGAGGGGCTTTCTTCGTCGTCTTTCCTTACAAGGTTTGAGAGGGAAGCTCCTCTCTCTTGCCGCACGGAATGTGCAACCGTTTGCAGGGATGTGAAAGGAGTAGTTTATGGAACAGAGCGTTCGACTCACGCGGAGTCGTCGGCGCGGCTCAGAGGGTCGCCGACTGCGCATCCAACGTAGCCTGACGGCTTACTTGCTGCTTGCACCAGGGCTCATCTTCTATGTCCCGTTCCACTTCCTCCCCATCGTGGGCGTGTTCGCTTTTAGCCTCTTCAAGTGGAAGGGGTACAGCTTTGGCTCTATGCAGTGGGTGGGTTTCGACAACTACGTGCGCATGATGGGGGACAAATACTTTTGGCAAGCATTAGGACACAACCTGCAGTTCGTGATTATTGTGGTGATCGTGCAGACCGTGTTTGCCCTGGCCCTAGCTCTCATCCTGGAACAGAAATTCCGGCTGTCGGTTTTCTTCCGCGGTGTCTACTTTATGCCTACTGTTCTCTCGTTGGTGGTCGTAGGCATCTTGTTCTCGCTTATTCTGACCCCCGCTAATGGTCTCTTGAACACCTTTCTCAGATCAGTTGGCCTGAGCAACATTCAGCCAGCGTGGCTAGGCGTTCCCAAGCTCGCTCTCAACGTGGTGATTGGCGTGCACATGTGGAAAGATTTCGGTCTAAGTCTCTTTCTGTTCATTGCTGGCTTGGAGGCGATCTCCGACGAGGTGCTGGATGCGGCGAAGGTCGATGGCGCAAGCGGCTGGGATATTATCTGGCGTATCATCATCCCCATGTTGCGTGAGACCACTACAGTCGTGGTGATATTGACCACCATTGTGTGTTTCAAGGTCTTCGATCTGGTCATGGCCATGACCGGAGGCGGGCCCTTCTTCGCCACGGAGGTTCTCTCCGTGCGGATGTACAATCAGACCTTTGACTACAACCGCGTTGGCTATGGTTCCTCCATTGCCGTTGTTCTATTCATTATCACCTTCAGTGTGAGTATCCTACAGTCTTGGCTGCGCAACAGAGGCGGTAGGATAGAATACTGAGAGACGAGGCAACGTTTCGATGACATCTCCTAGATTCAGAAAAGGGCTATTGCTGGTCTTCTCCTACACCGTTTGCCTGGTGTTGTTTGTAATCGTGGTTTATCCCGTACTATGGATGTTGCTAAGCTCGCTCAAAGAGACGTGGGAGATCCTCACCCTGCCTTTCTCCTTGCCCGCCAAGCTATCACTTGCCAACTATGTCGAGGCGTGGCACGTGGCCAAGTTTGGACGGGCCTTTCTCAATAGCATTTTCGTGACCACAGTCTCTCTCGTGGGAATCCTACTCATCTCCACCATGGGGGGCTACGTTTTCGCCAAGCTTGACTTCCCCGGCAAGAGTTTTCTGTTCTACTTCTGGTTGCTGGGGATGATGGTGCCGTCGAATGTCTCGCTGATTCCAAACTTCATCATATTCGATCGTCTACATCTAATCGATAGCTATCTCTCCCTGTTTTTCATCTACTTCAGCTCTACATCCTTCGGCGTGTTCGTCATGCGCTCCTTCTTTTTCACTGTGCCGACGGAGATCCTGGAGGCAGCACGCATAGATGGCTGTTCGGAGTTCAGCACCTTCTGGCGGGTGGCCCTGCCCTTGGCACGCGGCGGACTGACTGTCATTGCCATCTTCTACTTCGTCTTCCTTTGGAACGACTTCATGTATCCGCTGGCGCTGCTGCGAGACCCGAAGATGAATACCATTCCGCTGGCTTTGATGACCTTCAAGGACATCTGGGCCGCGGACTGGGGCCCTATGTTGGCGGCTCTCAGCATGGCCTCGCTGCCGCCTGTCATCTTCTACTTCTTCTTCCAGAAGCAGTTCATCCGCGGCATGACCGCCGGAGCGCTGAAAGGATAAAAGAAGGAGGACATGCTTGATGGAAGTAAGTCGAGACCGCATCAGGGCGCTTATGGACCAAGTGCGGGAGATTCACGAGACCCCACAGAACCAGGCTCGATCTCACTACTGGCAGATTGTACCACACGAGCGCTGGGAGCCGGCTTTGATCCGCACCTTGCCCGCGCCGCGCGATGGGGGTAAGATCCCATTCGTCGTTGAACCTGCTTTGACCATGTGGTCTGAAATCCTGGATTTTGATATAGGGGCGTATTATCGGGACCCCCTCACCTATCTGAGCGCCCAGCTCCAGATGAAGGTCTACCATGCCCAGCACTTCAAAGATGACACGTACATTGACAAAAGCGTGCGTCTCATGTTCGCTATGTTGTTGGAAGGAACCGTACTGGGTGTGCCGTATGGCTTTACGGAGTATGGATATCCCTGGCTTGACTACAAAAACCCTCCCATCAAGGACCCAGAGGATCTGAACAGGCTGGAGTCGCCCGACTTCTACAAAAGCGGCGTTATGCCCTTGGTGCATCGCTTCTACGCTGAGATGAGCGATGCCCTGGACGACGACTTCCTGGTCAAATTCCCGGATTGGATCATGGGGCCTTTGGGCGTGGCGTGTGAACTCAGAGGGTTTGATCAGTTGTTGATGGATTTTCTCCTCAACCTGGAGTTTGCCCAAGGGCTCTTGCGCTTCATCGTCGAGGCCCGCAGGTCGTGGCAGGAGCAATGCGATCGTTTCCTGAGCATCCAGCGGACTCGAGGCCTGTTGGGCAATGATGATGTGAACTGCCCCACTCTCTCGCCTGCTCTCTATCGGGATGTGATCCTACCTTTGGAGACGGAGCTCAGCGAGCATTACGGCGGCATCTTCTACTGGCACAGTTGTGGTAATACAACAAAGCTGCTTGATGACATCACCCGCATTCCTGTGCTGGACCTTTTCCATTGCGGGCCGTGGACTGACGTAGCCGAGGCCTGTCGGGTAATGGGGGACCGCGGAGTGCCGTTGGAGATTTGTGTGGACCCGGTGGATAAGGTGCAAATGGCATCCCCAGCGGACCAGAAGCACTACCTTGAGGATATCATCGCGCACATCCCCGATGCGGTGGACTGCTACATCAAAGCCGATTCCCTGGAAGTTATTCGAGACTTGCCGACGGAGTTAGCGGCCATCCAAAGCTGGATCGACGCAGCGCGAGAGGTGTTAGGCTAATGAGACAATAGACCTCAACGGTATCTGGCAACTGGGCGAAAGTGCCCCTTGAGTGCAGGACTATGACAGACTCGTGTGCTATCAACTGTGTAGAAAGAAAGAGAAGGTTCAAGCTATGAATATCGTCTTGATGATTTTTGACTCGCTGCGCAAGGATTGTGTGGGTGTATACGGTTCTCCACCGTGGGGACAGGTACATACGCCGTGTTTCGATGCCTTTGCCAGGGAGGCGTTGATTATGACCAAAGCGTTTCCTGAGTCGCTCCCCACCTTGCCGGCCAGGTGCGCTGTTTACACCGGCAACCGTGTGTACCCCTTCTACGATGGGGACTTTCGCCTGAAGGGGGATTTTATGGGCGCCCCTGGTTGGGGACCGATTCCCGAGGATCAACACACCCTGGCCGAGATACTGCATGAGGCTGGTTACCGGACCTGCCTGATCTCTGACATTTACCACATGTTCAAGCCTTCCAAGAACTTCTGGCGTGGTTTCGATCAGTGGACATTTCTACGTGGTCAGGAGATGGACCACGCACGCTCTGGGCCACGGTTGACCCAGGAGGAGATTGATTATTGGCTCCCTAAGGAGGTGCGGGGCAAGAAGGAGCATGTAGGGGTTGAGTTCATCCAGCAGTGTATTATGAACATGTACGACCGCAGGAGGGAGGAGGACTACTTCGCGCCCCGGATTCTCAATGAGGCTGCGCGCTGGCTTGAAGAGAACCGGGATGCAGATAAGTTCTTCCTGGTAATTGAGTCCTTCGACCCCCATGAACCGTGGCTGCCCCCCCGCCACTACCGGGATATGTACTTGAAGGAAGAAGGGCGCGAGCAAGTGGTCTCTGCTTACGGTGACGTGGAGGATCTCGACGAAGCGCTTCTTGCCCGGACTCGTGCCAATTACAGAGGCGAGGTCACTATGTGCGATCGCTGGTTCGGATATTTGATGGAGAGCATGAGGGTGCTTGGGCTGCTTGATGATACAATGCTCATCTTTACCTCCGATCACGGCCACTCTATCGGCGATCGGAACTACATGGGCAAACGCGGATATCCCGCTGTGCCTGAAGTATATGAAATCCCCCTTATGATACGATTCCCGAAGGCGGAACATGCCGGCAAAACGAGCGATATGTATGTGCAACACCACGATATTACAGCGACGATCCTGGAGACGCTCGGTGTCAAGCCGCCGGTGGAGATAGATGGTGTTTCATTCCTAAATGACGCTGTGAACGGGAGGAGTGGCCGGCGGGATCATGTAACCGTGGGGTGGGGGTCCTCGTCGACCGTCATCACCGATAAGTGGTGGTTTAACTGTAAGGCCGACGGTACCGGAGTGCTTCTCTATGACCGGGGTGCCAGCGATCCGTTCACGGGGAATGTCGCGGCTGAAAATCCCGACATTGTGGACGAACTCTTCGCCCAGGCGATAGAGGATGCCGGTGGGAGTTTCCCGGACTGGATCATCGAGTTAGCCCAGAGTCAGGCCGATGCACCCGGCTGCAGCGATCTGGCTGCGCGGCAGGCATAGGATTTCGAGACTACAAAAGAGGGATTCACTTGTGAAAGCCTACGAATGTGAGTTGAACTACTCCGACGTGGTAGGGGATGCGCTGGTCGTAGAAACAGAACAGCCCTGGCGATTGGTGTGTTGGGAGGAGGCCCAATACACGCCCTGTTGGGATGTTGGGGATGCCTGGGTCACGGCCGAGTGGCTGGAGACGATGGGCACCCGGTCGAAGGGCTACAACTTTGAACCGATGCACGACAAGGAGTGTCGCTACAGCCAGGTACATCTGGTGAGCAGAGGCGATGCCCGGTGTGTAATACAATGGGACTATGGGGTCAACAATACCCGCTATGAGCTGTTTCACGGTAACACTACCGCCGAGGAGACTTTCCACGTCTATCCACCCGGGTACGCGGTGCGCGAGCTCGTCGCCCATCCAGGGAACCAGCACCAGGAGGATGGGATGCCCACTTTCTGGGAAGTGTGCGAGATGATTTTTATCAACCCCAAGGGCATGACGCCTTTCGACTACATCGACGAGCATGCAGCCAGTTATATGAATCTGACCGGGGATCGGTATGAGCAGATGTGGACCAAGGAGGGCTGGGAGCCTACGTGGCGTTTGCCCTCGAAGCTTTTGTGTGGGGAGCATCCGTCCTCTAAGTCCTGGGATGAGATCATCGTCCGCGCCCATCTCAAGGATAGGCCCGATCCCTTCATCGCCTTTTCTACGTCGCAGCGTCTCTTCCCCCATTCTATCTGCTCCTGGTGCAACGAAAGCAACATCCCGGTTCGCCTTTGGCCCAGCTACGGCATATGGCCACACTGGCCCGCCCATGAAGGTAGAGACTTCCGCGTTGCGCGGCCGGGCTATTTGGAAGATTGTCAAAAGCAGGCGACCCATACCTCTATTTTCGGTGCTGGCGCCTGGTACATGCACCCGGCGGGACGCATCGATCCCGAAGAGGTCCGCGCGCCGTGGTGGTATCCGCGACCCAACGAACGCTGGCTGTTCCTGACAGGAGCAACCGACCTGGACGATAGCTATCTGCGGGATCTGGTCAGGTCGTGGCTCTATCCTGCCCAGGTGACGGGGGTGACGGGGGGCAGGTTCATTCAATACGAGCGCGCCCAGATGGCCTACAAGTTCCTGTCTACGGGGGGAGGACTGAGCTTCAACTTAGCGGCGAAAGACGTGATCCTGAACCCGGTATTTACCCTGCTCGGATGGGAGGTAGAAAGGGTGAGTGTGTCCATAGATGGGCAGAAGTTGAGCGGAAGAGAATATCGCATCTGCCGCGAGGATGCCAGCATGGTTGTTTTCGTGAATAAGAAGCTGGAACCCAATGTCGAGATCAGTTTCACCTATTAAGTGATTGTCCAAAGGATATTATGCTAATCATAGGTGAGAAGGTCAACACCATAAACCCCCAGGTGCGCCGGGCTGTTGACGAGCACGACGCAAATTTCATCCGGGACCTGGCTGTGGCCCAGGCGGAGGCGGGTGCGGACGTCATCGACGTTAACGTGGGTGGCCATCCGGGTCAAGAGCCTGAGACTATGCGTTGGGCGGTAGAAGTGATACAGGAAGCCGTCGATCTTCCGCTTGCCATTGATAGCCCCCATCCTGAAACCGTTCGCGTCGGGTTGCAGACCTGTCGCAACAGACAACAGGCCTGGGCCAATTCCATCACCTTGGAAAAGGCGCGACTGGATGGGGTTTTGCCGATCGTGGCTGAGTTTGGGTGCTGGGTGGTTGGCCTGTGTATGGGTGAAGGTGGAGTCCCGGCCACTGCGGCCGCGCGCCTGGAAATGGCAAGGCGATTGATAGACGAGGTGGAACGCCAGGGTGTGTCTTGCGACCGACTCTATCTGGATGCTCTGATAGAGCCTATCAGTGTGAAGCCGGTGGCAGGGCTGATCGGTCTGGAGACTATAAAGGCAATACGCTCTGAACTGTCCGGCGCGAAGGCGGTCATCTGTCTGAGTGCTGTTTCATTTGGTCTCCCGGCCCGTCGCTTCTTGAATCGCACTTACCTACCGCTGTTGCTACATTCCGGCGTGGATGCCATTTTTCTGGACCCTTTGGATAGCCGACTGATGGCCACATTGAAGGCCGCCCAGGCTTTACTGGGACGTGACGCACATGGGCTGGAATACATCGATGCCTACAGGTCGAAGCAATTGGAGTAGTCCATTGACGTGAGAGGGATTGAATGAGCTTTCGCGAGGCATTGCATTCGAAGACATTCGTGGTGACTATAGACGCCATGCCTCCCAAGGGGACGGACCTCTCGCGCATGCTATGTTCTTTGGAAGGTGTGCGAGGCCGGGTGGATGGCGTCAACGTGACCGAGATGCCCGGCGCTGCTATGCGGTTGGGCTCGTTGCCTGTCTGTCACATCCTCCTGGAAAACGGGTTTGAGCCTATCCTGCAAATGACGTGCCGTGATCGCAACCGACTGGCCCTGCAATCCGACCTGTTGGGGGCTGCTGTGTTGGGTATCAAGAACGTGCTCGTTCTGGGCGGAGATGACGTTTCTCTCAGCGATCACCCAAGGGCTAAAGGGGTCTTTGACCTGGATACCATTCACCTCCTCACGGCGGTACGGGGACTGGAACAGGGTGTGGATATAGCAGGACACGCTTTACAGGGAAGCCCACGCTTCTGCCTGGGAGCTTCGGTGAACCCTAATGCTCCTTCCCTGAGGAAGGAGATTGAGGAGATGGAAGCCAAAACGGAAGCTGGCGCAGAGTTCTTCCAGACTCAGCCGATCTATGATTTAGAAGTCTTTGACGATTTTATGGAACGTACTAGACACATAGGTGTCCCTGTCTTGGCAGGGCTATTCCTGCTTAAATCGGCGGAGATGGCCCGCTATATGAACAATCACGTGCCAGAAGTCATTGTGCCCCCATGGGTCATTCGGGACCTGGAATGCGCGGCCGATCCCATTGAGAAGAGTCTGGAGATCTCTGCCCACATCTTGCAGGCACTGGGGAATCTATGTGCCGGTGCGCACATTATGAGCATCTATGGGGAAGAAGAAATCCCTGCGCTGCTAGATGCCGCTGGCTTGTGACAAGTCTGAGGTTAAAGACGGGATTGATATACGTTGAGTGTTAATGTCGGCAAATCACATGGCACGTTGCGTGGGGCGATGCTTGGCTGTGGGCACATCAGCTCCTTCCATCTACGGGCCTGGGCTCAGATCGAAGGGGTGGAAATCGTGGCGCTGGCCAACCGCACGGTGGGCAAGGCCGAGGCGCGCGCAACAGAATTCGGCATTTCCCTCTCGCACGTCTACAGCGACTACCGAGACTTGCTGGATCACGAAGATCTGGACTTTGTGGACATCGCCACCGCGCCTCACATTCACCGACAGCAGGTCGAGGCCGCCGCGGAGCACGGTCTGGCCATTCTGTGTCAAAAGCCCTTCGCTCCCACACTTGAGGACGCACGTGTTATGATCGCTGCCTGCGAGCGGGCGGGCGTTCTGTTATCCATCAACGAAAACTGGCGCTGGCGAAGTTGGTACCGCGAGGTCAAGCGACTGTTGGACGAAGGGACTATCGGTCGCCCTCGTTATGTGCGCATCGCGCGCCATACCAACATCACGCTGCCCCGCCCGGATGGGGAGCTTCCGCCGCTGTTTATCAACCAGGCCTACACGATGGACATGGACAGGCTGATCCTCTACGAGTGGGGCATCCATCTCATCGACGTCCTGCGGTTTCTGTTTGGCGATGTGACCAGCGTGTACGCCAGAATGGACCGGGTGAGCTCTTTGTGCAAAGGCGAGGACCGTGCTCACTTGACGCTGGAGGTAGGAGGTGTCACTGGCTTGATTGACATCAGTTGGGCCACGCTTGACCGGGAAGAACGCTTCAGCCAGTTGGAGCGGGTGAGGCTCGAAGGCGATGCGGGCACCATCCACCTGCTGCCGGACCAGGAGGATACGCTGCAGATAACGAGCGGGGGCGAGACGCGACGGCGGCTTGCCTTCGATGTTGCCCCCGAAGAGGCCTATCAAGCCAGCTACACCGCCGCCCAGCGCCACTTTGTCGAGTGCCTGAGGGAGGGGCAATCGCCCGAGACGGAGGCGAGCGATAACCTCAAGACGTTGGCGGCCACCTTCGCCGCCTATGAGTCGGCGGCCAGAAATCAAGTTATCCACCTTTGAGATGTCTATCAATGAAAATGAGTAGACTTCCGAAGTTTCAGCCTCAAGTCTTGAGGCGATGTCGCAAGCCTTATGGCCAGATTCGTTGCCGTACACCTCGACATGTCATTTCTCGACCGACGCGAATATTTGTGGGCCGGGATTAGGAGATTAGGAGATTTCTATTCATTTTTCATCCCCAAATCCCCCAATCCCGGCGAATTTGACGCAACTTGGCTAGCAGCCTGAGTAGTAACCTGTGAGGGTTAAGAATGACGGTTGATGCTCAAACCATAGACCTGCATAACCTGATCGATATGCACATCCATACCGGACCTGACGTGCGCCCCCGCCTGTTGAATGACATTCAGGCCGCCCGTCAGGCGGCCGAGGCCGGTATGCGGGCCGTGGCCTTCAAATCTCACGTCACTTGCACCCCCGACCGGGCGACCATTGCCCAGGAAATCGTGCCGGAAGTGCGTGTCCTGGGAGGCCTGACGCTGAACGAGGCCGTGGGCGGTCTCAATCCGGCTGCCGCAGAGGCAGCCTTGAGCCTGGGCGCTCGTATCGTCTGGATGCCCACCGTCTCGGCACGGAATCATATCCTTTACCACGGGGGAACGTCCCCGGGTATCAGCTTGTTGGGGGAGGATGGAACACTTCAGCCGTCCTTATTTGACGTCTTTGAACTCATCAAGGAACACGACGCCATCCTGGCCACCGGGCACGTATCGGTGGAGGAAATCTGCGCCCTGGTCCGGGCGGCGAGGGAGGCCGGGGTGAGCAAGGTGGTGGTTACCCATCCCGAAATGCCCTGGGTGGATGTGCCGGTTGCTATCCAGGAGGAATTGCGCGACTTGGGCGCTTATTTCGAACGCTGCTATGCCTCCACGCTGCCAGGGATAGGAGACGTGCCGTTGACGCGCATCGTCTCTGACATGCGGCAGGTGGGCATCGAGTCCACGGTGTTGGCCACGGATTGCGGCGCGGCGACTATTCCTTCTCCAGTAGCGGGAATGCGTGTCTACCTGGCTGCCCTTTTGACTGAAGGTTTTTCGGAGCGAGACATCCAGTTGATGACCGGCGAAACCCCGGTCCGGTTGCTCGGGCTCGACTGACCGTGAGACCTCTCGGAAAATGCCGCAGCGTCGGCCCCGATTGGTGGATTTAAGATATCTCATCGTGAGAAAGGAGTGGAGATGACGATAGCGCAAGCGGAGTACGCGGCTCGTCTGAGCCGGATACGGAGAGCCATGGCCGACGCGGGTCTTGATGCCCTGTTGGTCTACTCCTGGAAACGCGGACAGGTTCACTACGTCTCAGGCTACATACCCAACTACCTGGCCAACGTGGCCATGGTCGTGGTCCCCCAGGACCAAGACCCCACGTTGTTTATCCGCTTCCCGTTCGATCTCGACCGGGCTCGGGCTATGTGCTGGTTTGACGATGTGCGGGCCAGCGGTGATGTGGGGGCCGTGGGCAGGGACGCGGCGGCTCGGCTGTGCGAACTGGGGCTTGACCGGGGGCGTATCGGCCTGGTCACCGGCGACGGCCTTATGGATGAGTTGCCTTACACTCTCTTCCAGGGTTTGGGGGATGAGTTGCCGGCTGTGACCTTCAGCGACGCGCGGGCGCTGATGATGGACATCCGCCTGATTAAGAGCCCGGCTGAGTTCGAGTTGCTCAAAGGGTCGGCCGCTGTCGCCGACGCGGCCATAGCTGCCGGCAAAGAGACCCTGGCCCCCGGTGTGAACGAGTACCAGGTGGTGGCCGCCGTCGAGGCGGCGGCCCGGGCCGCGGGGGCGGAAAACTACCTGGTGGCCATTGCCGGTGAGGGTACCCAGGAGTTGATCGGTCCGCCCGAGGACAAACCCATAAAGCCAGGGTCCGTGGTCATCTTGGAGATCGCGGTTCAGGTGAAGGGATACTGGACCCAGGTGGCGCGCGTCTTCGTCGCCGGTCAACCGACCCCCGAACAGCGAGCCATCTACCGGGCCGTTTATGGCGCGTATCGTGCTGCCGCTGACGCCGCCTGCCCGGGCAGGACCCTGGAGGAGGTATACGGGGTGGCACACGCCGCGCTGAGCGCTGCGGGCTACGCCGACTACGTCGAGCACGACATGGGTCACGGCATCGGCTTGGATATGCCGGAGCCGCCCCGCGTCGAAACGGGGGCCGAGACTCCCATCCAAGGGGGTATGGCCTTGGTGATCCACCCGGCGATACGCGTGCCCGGCGTGGGTGGGGCCTTTGTAGGGGGGACGGTGTTGATTACCAAGGATGGGCCGCTGCCCATTCATACTATTCCGGAGGGTGAACTATGAGCACACACATCAAGTTCCTGGGGATTGCCGCCTTTGAGATCACGTTGGATGACGGCCGCGTGGTCGTCATCGACCCCTACCTGGATGAAAATCCGGCCAGCCCGGTCAAGGCGGCCGACCTGGAGCGGGTGGACCTGGTGCTGGTCACACACCTGGCTGTCGATCACCTGGGGGAGGCGGCGGCCATCGCCCAGCGTTTCGGCTGTCCGGTGGTGTGTGGGGCGGAGGTGAAATATTTCCTGGGCTGCCAGGGGTTGGACCCCAAACAGGTGCGCACCGTCCCCCTGCACGGTCAGGTCAACCCGTTGGGGATCCGGGTGCGGGCCGTGCCCAGCATGCACCACTCGGTAGGTCTCGCGCCCGACGGCCGGTGGCTCTCGGGGCCGCCTATGGGCTTCATCCTGTACGCGGCCGACGACTGTCGCATCTACCACTCGGGCGACTCGGCCATCTACAGCGACCTGAAGCTGGTGGGCCAGTTGTACCAGCCTACGGTGGGGCTGTTGTGCGCCTGCGAACTGGAGCAAGAGTACCTGGAATCGCTGGGGCTGCAAGATCACTATGGCAACGAGATGAGCGGCGACGAAGGGGCACTGGCCGCCATGTGGCTGGGCCTGGAATATGCCATCTGCTGTCACTACCTGAAGCCTGAAGGCCGGCCCGATGTGGAGAAGTTTTTCTCGGTGCTCAATAGCATGGAAGGTCCCAAACCCATCGCCTTGCACCCGGGTGAGACCTTCACCTATCCCCCCCAGGAGGTCTGAGCGGTGCGTTTAGAGGACAAGGTAGCTATTGTCACCGGAGCGGGTATGGGTATCGGGCAGGCCATCGCCGAGACCTTCGCCCGCGAAGGGGCGCGGGTGGTGGTGGCCGATCTGAACCAAGAAGCCGGGCGCGAGACGGTGGAGCGAATTGGGGCCGATGGGGGGGTAGCTTGTTTTGTGCGGACCGATGTGGCCCGCTACGAGGACGCCCAGCGTTTGGTGGATGTGGCGCTGGAAACCTACGGCCGGCTGGATGTCCTGGTCAACAGCGCCGGCATCTACACGCGGGGCGACGTGGTGGACACCTCGCTGGAGACGTGGGGGCGGGTGTTAGCCGTCAACCTGACCGGCGTCTTCCTATGCTGCAAGGCGGCCATTCCGGCCCTCCGGGAGGCGGGGGGTGGCGCCATTGTCAATATCTCGTCATCGGTGGGCTGGCAGTACGCGGCGCCGGGCATCGCCGCCTACGCCGCCTCCAAATTCGGCGTGACCGGGCTGACCAAAGCCATGGCCTGCGATCACCTGCCCGACAACATCCGCGTCAACTGCATCTGCCCGGGTCCCACCGACACGCCGCTGCTGCGCGCCTCACGCCCGCCCGACCAGTTTCAGGCCTTCGTCGAGGCGCAACCCATCGGCCGGCTGGGTGCGCCCGAGGAGATCGCGGCCGCGGCGCTGTTCCTGGCCAGCGAGGAGGGGTCTTTTATTACGGGCGTGGCCATGCCGGTGGATGGGGGGCAGGCGGCGTTTGCGTAAGATGCGAAAATGGCGTTTTGCACCCCCTACGCCCCTTGAAGCTGCAAGAACGCCAGACCGTACGTCTTCAGATTGTGGCTGATGAGCCAACAGAGCCTGAGAGACCATTTGAAAATTCGATTTTTTAGGGAAACCCGCCGTTGTACAGCGGCCATCTTGGCCGTATTCATCCACCCAGATCGGTTTTCCCAGGAGATTTGGGGCAAAGCATCCCACAAATGGTAATTTTCAAATGAGCTCTGAGGACGAAGCCGCAATACGCATGCTGGTCGAAGCAGGCATCCTCACACCACCGCCAGGTCGCTCCGACGTGGAGCCGATATCGGAGCAGGAGCGGCGTGAACTGGCCGACAAGTTGGGCCGAGTACCAGGTAAGCCCCTTTCGGAGATCATCATTGAAGATTAGACGTTTTCTCCTGTTTGTCCGAGGGCCGCGACCCGGCCAAGAACGGCACAGGTGTTTCTGAGTTCGGGGCGCGGCCGTGATTTGGGCGTCACTTGGGATGCAGACGTCCTTTTTAGTCTCCGCCTCCGTCAATCGTATACTCCAAGCACAAATAGATATCCTTCAGCTTCCCCGAATCGATGACAGGCGCGCCTGAAGTTGCTGTCGAATCGGGAGGAGCCAACTCCCCGGGGGCCTCGATAGCGAGGGCATAATCACCCAGGATGCCAACCGGGACTAGAGAGGCCCCCAGGTCCTTAGACGGCAACCCGCCAAAGCGCTCAACTTGGGCGAAGTCAGTCTGATCAGGGCCGTTGATCGAGATTGTGAATCCATCAACACTCTGGTCTTTGGCCGGTCTGAGGACAAGGAAAGCCCCAGTCGCTTTCAGGCTCTTGCCCTTCAGAAAGATGGGGAAATGTTTGTCTGTCAAGGTTATCTTCACCGCCTGGCCCGCGGGGCCGTGCAGCAGCCGGTGGAACTCACCCGAGAACTCGTGACGCAGGCTGAAGATGCGTGGCAAGGAGTTGTTCTTGAGGAAGTCCACAAGGGTGCCTTCGATACCCTCTTGTAGGTTCTCTACGTGTTCTCGCAGCCCCCCATCCTCTTCGGCCGTGTAGCTGATGTGGATGATCACGTCGTTGATGGTCTGATAGTCAAACTGGCGGAAGCTTTTGGGCAACGATAGCTTCCAGCGACTGATCGCCCCGGCACCCTCAAACGGCATGTAGCGTTCATCCCGGAAATTGAGCTCGAACACCCCGGCGTCATTCTGGGCGCTGCTGGTGGCGATGGTGACGCTCCGCGTGCGGGGGACATCTTTGAGGTAAACAGGCCCAAGTTGGGGTTCATTGCGCAGCCGGCTCCCGAGCAAGGTTAGCGTGGCACTCACATTGGTGTAGGGTCCGGTGATGCAGGGGATGCTCAGGCGCACCGCCTTGATCTTGCGCCGGTAATGGCCCGGGTAGAAGAGATCGAAGAAGATCTCCGAAATCTCGAACTCGCAGGTGCCTGTTTCCTTGAGCCCAATCAAGGCCTCCGGGTCGATCTGGGTCAGGGAGAATGATTGGTTGATCTCCAGGTCTCGGTAGTTGGTTTCAATAAAACGGCGCTCCAGGTTTTGCAGATCGATCAGCAAGCGCTCGCCGGCCAGCAGCCCGGCCCGCGAAGCCTCCCAGTGGCTGGCGCCGATCAATGCCCCGGCGTCGTCCCCCCGCTCAAAGCGATAGGCCTGCTCGGCTAGCTTGGCCATCTGGTAGGCGCTGTTGTAGGCCTCGCGGTACAGGCGATGCAGCGTGCTGGACAGCCAGGTATACAGCCCTAGCTGGGAGAATTTATCCTGGTAGAACTTATAGACCTCGTCTTGCTGTTCGATGCTCTTCTGATGGATCTCGATCGACTTTTCCGCGATTTCTTTGCGGATCTTGGCCGCCTCATACTCCTTATCCAGGTAGCCAGGGTCATCCGGGTCCTCCCGGTGTTCATAACCCGCCAGGTCTACCTGGTGCTGCCATTCTTGTGCACGACGCTCAAAGCTGGCTTCCAAACCAGATGCGGCGGCAACAGAGTCGGAGATCACGGCTAGATCGCGCATTACTTGTGACCAGCTATCTGCACTATTACCTAATTGTTTGCCGCCATATTTCAAAGAAGTCGGCGCCCCAAGCTCAGGGATAAGGTGCGCGACTCCCGCCACGAAATCAAATATTGCGGCGCCGCTGCGTAACCCGCCGGAAATATAGGTGGAAACTTGCTGGGCACGTTCCCATGGGGTCAGGTCAGCCTTGATAAGTCCCTCGTAATGCTCCCTTCTATATTTTACCCCCTTTTTCCTTAACTCAAGCGATTTCCTGGTTTCTTCCGCCGCATCCCGCTCCCATTCTTTGATCTGAGTGGTCATCTTCAGGATGTTCTGCTCGTGCACCGAGCGCAGAAGGTTTAGTTCCTCGACATCCTTCTTCTCCAGCGCGCTCAGCAGGGCCGACCCAAAGCCTTGAACGCTGGCGGCGTAGCTCTTGGCTTTCTCGATGAGATAGCTGAAACGATAGGGCGGCAGGTTGCTGCTGAGGGCATTCAGGACGTCCTCCAGGGATAGGCCGGCGGCCCTGGCCCGGACCAAGAGCCCGGGATCGATCTCCGGCGCGAACAAGGACAGCTCGCGCCGCACGCCGCTGATGTTCATGCAGTTGCGGATTTTGTACAGCCGGTCCTCAACCCGGTCCCAACACTTCAGCAGCTTCTTGTTGGCCGGGACGCAGAATACGGGGGTCTTTATCTGGCGCACCAGGCCCAAACCAAAGGCGGCCACCTCCCGGTTGGCCTGCCCTTCGGGCGAGTCGTGGCTCGCTACCGGGGCGATGGCGCCCTCATGGCCGGTCCAATAGGTGGTGCGCGTCCGCTTCCAGTCGGGTCTGAGGATCCCGCCCCCGAGCCGGGCTCCGTTTGTGACTGGCTGCGCCCGGCCGCCTGTGACGCCGTCGGGATTTCCAGCGGCCACATCCAGCCTAAGATCGTCTATGACATACCGGTAATCGGCATTCAGGCCACGCCGGCCGGCGTGGCCGCGGCCTCTCACGACCTCATGTTCCATCTCAATCAAGAACTCCGAACCGTCCTCATCGTCCTCATCGTCCCTATCGATAATAGACCGGATCTCCTCGTAGGTTATTTCCTTGGCTTTGTCCTCCCCGCACGCGCCCAGCTCGGCCGGGCGCTCCCCCAGGATGTCGGCGGCCATCACGTACAGCAGGGTGGCTTCGTTGATCGACTCCAGCGTGTCTTGGGCGAAGAGGTGATCTCCCCAGTCCAGCAGATTGTCGATGTACTTCATGACGATACATTTCTGGTAGGCGCTCAGGCGCAGGCGGGCGATGGCGTGCGGGTTGAAGGGGTCGCGCTTGTAGGCCGCGATGGCCGCGCCGTCGATGAGCTGCCAGCGCAGGGTCTGGATGTCGTGCTCCCGAAACTCCAGGTAGCGCCAGTTGCGGTCTTGGGGATCCGGCTTGGGATGGTCGGCCGGGATCACCTCGCTGGCGGTGGGGTTGAAGAGGTAGTGATACCACTTCTGCGCCTCGGCGAACTTGGCCTGGCTGTTGAGGTGGTTGGCGATCAGGAAGGGGATGTGGAAAAAGATCTCCCGGTAGTAGGTGCCGAAGGAGCCGGTGAAGTCCAATGCTCCTGCATTGCTGGCATCTTCAACGTATGATTCGTTTGGGACTATCGGCAGATCTGCCTCTCTCAATTTCTCTTGATTTGCAGTGTCTAGCAGCCCCTCGACGCCTCGCACAAACAACGTGGCGGCCACCGTCTCACTCAGGGTTGTTCCCAGACGCCGTAGTTGCCAATGAAGGTCTCCTCCAACATACTGCAGCAACAGTAGGTCGCCCATCGAATCAATAACAGCGCTTTGAAGCGCTCCGTTGATGAGGGACAACTCAACGTCTGGATCGAGTTCAGCTAAGCCATCCTCTGGTGAGTAAAGACCTTCGTCATTTATTAGTGCCCATAAACCTGGATACTCGCAGATACGACTTTCCTCAAGCAGAATTGAATGGATTGCGTAGTTAGCCCAGTAGTAGCTATCTGCCTGATCTTTGAATACTACTTTTTTCCCATAGTATAACGTCGTAGGTTGTAGAAGTTTTCGCTTTGAACAAAGCACCGTACAGTTGAAAAACCACGGTGAAGGGTCGAAACCTCCGTAACTCAATATAGACGTAACCATCTTGAAGTCTCTGCCAGTGACGAATAACCGTGCATCACTCCGCGTGGCCGTCGGGTAAACCTGATCCCACGCGAAACCGGTTAGAGTGTAACCATCCCTGGGCTCAGCATTGTTGTTGCTTATCTCTTCTATGATTATACCATCTCCTTCGAAAAACAGGGGGATATTTAGAGAGATCTTCTGAGGTGGTGTCCAGGTTCCATCCAATTTTAGCCGGGTGAATTTGAGACTCATGGTGTGCTTATAGCCCACGAACTTGGAGTCTCCGCCGACAAACTTACTCTGCGGCTGGGTAGTGATCTCCACCCAGAAGATGTACAATCGCCCTCGATAGACGATGGGGGCCACCTTGCGCACGGGGATCTGGACTTCAATCTTGCGCCACGGAGACCAGACAACGCCGCGGTCGTCATCCCGCTCGCCGAAATAAGCGTTTTCTATAGCGCGGTAATAGTAGGTCGGCGGGTCGCCGGGAGTGACGCCGAACAGGTGCAGGATGTCGGTTCGCGAATCATGGTCTTTGTCGTGGTAAGAGCCGGCAGTTTTGAGATGCGCCACCTCTTCGAAACCGCGCATGAAATTGGCGTAGGCGTCCAGCACCGTGTCTGCGTTGATCTGCTGCTGCAGCAATTCCGACTCCAATTGTTCGAACAGGGGTGTTTTGTTGTCGCGCAGTTCGGGCTCGATGTAGTTCTCGGGGTGCAGAAAGACCTTGCGATTGGCTTCCCAGACCCGGTAGTTCTTACGCCAGGCCCATTCGCCGGCCGGCACGTCCTCGGGCAACACGTGTACCTCTTCGACTTTTTCAATATTGCAGCAGTCTACGATAATATGGCAGCAGTCTACGCTGGTATCGTCGGTATCGTCCTCGGCAAGGAAGAGACGAAATCTCCGGTCCCCGATTTTGAGTGTTCGGGCGTGGGTCCAGGCCTTAGTCCGATCGGGTGGAATTGGATCTCCAGCTTTGCCATCATTTTCGTTTATCTTACGGATTTCTAGACCATAACCGCCGCTTCCTGTTCCTTCTTCTTCCGCCAACAGGAAGAGGTAGCTACAATCGCTAATCGTGCAAACCTGGGCCGCGGACCAGTCCGTAGCCCACTTGTATGCCGCCACCCGGTTCGTAATTTCAACGTCGCCGCCGGGTATCTCGTAAATGTGAACATTGTGATTCCCACTTCCATCGTATCCTTGGGCCTTTAAGATAAACAGGTAGGTCTTGCCGCCTACCGCGTAAAACTTAGCCGTCGTCCAGCCTTCCGTCCATTTGTCCCTGAAGACCGGTGGCTTTTGAAGGGTGCCGTCGTCCTGTATCCTGTAAACGCAAACATTCTTGTTTTTATCGTCGTACCCGGCTGCCCTCAAGGCGAACAGGAAGGCCTGGTCATTCACTGAGTAGAATTCGACCGTCGTCCAACCCGCTTTTTTCATTTCCGCCTCAATTTGCTCTTCCCGGGTCAGGCGCGGGCTGGGGTCATTCTGCTCCAGGTTGATCAAACAGCGATGCACGTAGAGTTGGACGCTGGAGATGGCCGCCACCAGTTTCGAGATGCGGGCACAGCCCTCCAGCTCGACGTCGATCAGCAGATAATGATACAGGTCGTTCAGAGTTTCGAACTCGGGATGGGCCGAACTGAGCAGATAATCGGTGAGCGCGTCGCGTTTGCGGCCCCGGATCTTGTTCTGGAAGGGCTCGATCTTCTCCTTCCATTCCGCTTCGTCTTCGTATTTGGCCCGAAAGGCGCCCAGCAGTGCGGCGCTGGCCAGGGCCAGTTGGTCATCATCATCCAAAACGATGTCGGCGAGCGTCCCCCCGCTGACGCCCAGCTTCTGGGCCAGGGCCACGTAGCGGCGTAGCTGGGCCAGGGCCTCCAGCGCTGTCTCTGTACCGACGAGGTCATCAACGACGACCTGCTGCAGGGGCCGGGTCAAGCCAGGTTCGGCCCCCAGGATTTGGGCTAACTGATTTTCAACAGTGCCTTGAAATACGCTTCCAGGGTTGTTGAAGTCGTCAAGCACCTCTTGAAGCTGCTGGCGGTTGTCTTGCTCGTCGCCGTCGATCTCCACAAAACTGCGATAGGCAGCTATCGTCTCTACGTTTGGGATGGATGTGTCGATGTTAGGGACTTCCTTTTTGATGAACTCGAGTGTGTCGGCATCGAATGCTTCGTCCCGGAATAAGACGACCCAGGGCAGGAGCTTTTTTATCAGGGCAGGAAGGTCGCCGTTCGCCGCATTTTCGCCCTGGAGCGCCTTGGTGTATTTAGGATCGGCAAGCTCCTCGCGATCCTCGCCATCCTCGACGACCATCTTGATAAGCGCCTTCGTTTTTTCCACGGAAAGACCAAGGCTGGCGGACAGGTAATTGGGAATTATCTGTGTAGCGTGATAGGGCAGAAGCAAGTTCTTGATGTCAGCCTCCTTTACCAAGAAATAGGGTATGAGGAGAGATTGGACATCAGCCTCTGTAGCGGGAATAGGGGGATCGAGGGTTGGAAGGATTAGTGGCTCATTCGGCCGAAAGCTATCTGAGAGTTGATACGCACTGTCAGGTGTTTGTTCGATGACGTTTTGGTTGGCTTTAATGATTTCTTGAGACTGTTCGTTGGTTACCCCCTCAAGAAAGGCAAACAGGGTAGCGCGAAAAGTGAGTTTTTCGGCATTGGGATCAAAACCCTCCGAAAGCCAGTACGCTGTTCCGCCAGGTGTTACTGGTTCAAGGCCAGCGGCATTCGTTGCCATGATTGTGCGCGACTGCGTCTCGGTTACCCCTTCAACAAAGGCAAACACGGTGTCGGCAAACACCAGCGCCCGATCAGCCTGTACGTCTTCAATTATCTGTGTGCCGATGGCCTCCCCGTCAGAATAGGCCTTGCTATCCAAAACCTGTCCGCTCGTAATGAAGCCCAAGTCATCCAGTGAGTAGTCTGTACTCCCCCACCAGTCAAAAAAGCGAAGTAAATCCACGAGCTTGTCCAGGTTGCCGATGTGGGTCAACCGAGCGGAGTCTGGTTGTGGTGCCAGGCTGATGAGTTGAAACAATCGGGGAATGGACAGCTTGAGCAACCGCGCCAGGCGCGCGTGGCGATAGAGCAGGGAGAGATTGTCTATGTTGAGTTGGAAGCGCTTTTTGTCTTCGCCTGAAGCTTCGAGATCCAGTTCCAGTGGCGTGCTAAGGGCGGTAATGAGCAGATACAGTTCTTCATCCGTCACGCGCAGACCGGCTAGCAAGCGAGGCAGGCTCTCGTCAACCTCCCCGGTTGCCGTGAATGCTGGATGAATGAACTCCTTGACTTCATCATTGTCTTTATCAGGCCACCAAACATCGCCTAGGACAAACTCCGGCAAGTTAAACAGACGATCAAAGAGGGATTCTTTTTCCGCCGAGACCTGGTCGGTGGGCAACGGGCCCCACAAGGCGCATAACTCCTCAACCGATATCCCAAAACGCTTCTGCATGGAGAGGAGGGGGACCGAATACTTCAAGGTTTCCTCGTTGATGTCGTGGTCTGGACCGGGTCTGGTGCTGCTTGTGAGTGCGGCGCCCCCTGCCCCTGTCCGGTTCAGGTGGGACAGAACCAGATCCAGTTCCCGGATTGACCAGGGCAGCCGCCGCCAGAGGCGGGTGAAGCGGTGCATGCGATCCAGCGCGTCGAGGGTCAAACCGTAGATGCGCTCAATGTCGTTCTGGACGCTTTCTTCGGTGGTTTTTTCTCCTCGTATTTCAATTTGTTGAGAGTCATTCGCCGTAACGAAGCGGGTCTGCACCAGGTCGCCCAGTTGGGCGCGGGTCAAGCCCATGGGCCGCAGGAGAAGTTGGGCGTCAAAGGGCTCGACCTGGTCAGAGGCGCCAACCTTGAACTGAACCCCATACAAGTCCCCCAAAAAGTCTCGGGCGGCATTCGCGTGGGTGATTAACTCGTACTCAGTCTTGGATAGATTCAAGGTGGCCTTGACCGCGTCATCCCCAGTCGACTCCAGTTGGGCGGCGACCGCGCCGCGTGTTAATCCAAAATGGCCGAGGTAGATTTGCAGCTCTTCCAGCGCCAGGGAGAAGGGCAGCCGGAACGAGGTTTTGGCGTGCGGCAAGATAGTGCCATAAACCATTTTATGAGCCTCAGAGCGATTTGTGGGGCCGTCATCAGGCTTGTGGCTCTGGGCCAGGTAGTTCTCCAAGATCTCGTTGATAATGTCCAGGTAGGGCATCATCGTTTCGGTGTTTTCGCAGGTGAGCGGCAGCGTCCAAAGGTCGGGGCGTCTCACCTTCAGGTCGAGGGGGTGATCTTGCTTGCCATCGCCAAAGTGTTTCTCGAGGATTTTTTTCTCGACGAAATACATCAAGTCCACGAAGTAGGCGGCCGGGCCCAGGATCGAGCGGCAGTGCTCGCAGGTGCAGTAGTCCTGGCTGCCAAATAGATCCTCGAAGCCATCAATCTTCTTCAGATAGCCCTCCAGTGGGGGGGACAGATTGCTGACTCGCAGCCAGTCAAAACCGCCACGCCACATGTCGAGCACGGAGCCAGTGGCCAGGGTGCTTGCCCCCACCCGGGCCGCGGCTTTGTCATAGTAAGTCTGGCTCACGTCAGCATTCAGCCCGGTTTTCTCCCGGAAGCGATCCAGGCCCTCGTGCACCACTCTCAGCGCCGAGTGGTAGCCTTTTTCGACCAGCAGCCCGGTGTGCTCTACATCCCTGGTGATGGAGTAGGCGCGTTGGTAGGCTTTCCATGTGGAGAGCACCATGGTCTGCTCGTCAGGCGACATGCCGTTGAACGTCAGCCGGCCCAGATCGGAGCTGTCGGGGGTGTAGTCCAGGGCCAGCAACTCCAGGTCCGGGTTCTGCGCCTGGAAATCCTTCAACAGCCCGACTCGCTGAGTGATCTTCTCCACCTTGTCCGCGTCATCATTATCCAAGATCTTTTGGATGTTTAACCCGGGGAACCGGTTTGCGAACTCTGGGCCCAATTCCTGTATGCTTGCCTCAAGGTCCCCAGTCTCTCTGGGGATGAGACGATGTGAGAGCGCCAGGCTGGGATACAGGTTCTCTATCTTCTTGGCCAACAGGCTGGCGTATGCTTCCGGGGCCAGCTCCTGTGGTGGCTGGGCCTTAGCCTCCTCTAGGACCGTCAACCAACCCCCTTTTCCTAAGACCACCAGATCTTTGATGTGCTTGACCTTCGGCCTGAGTTCTACGGCCAGGGCCAGGTTTTCGTCACACAAGCGAAATAGGCTGGCCGTCAGCCCTAGGTCCTTGGCTTGGTCCTCACTCAAGTCATTGGCCTCCACCAGCGACGCAAGCCGGGCATCGGTCAGCATGACTGAGCTGCTGACCTCCCTAACCACGGCCTCTTGCCTGTCCGGGGGCAGCCCGGCCACCTCTCCCAGGAGATACAGCCTGGCCTGCTCCAATTCGGCGTGGAAGAGGGGGTTCTGGCTGAGGGGCACGTCCGGCTGGAGGGTGTCCTCCAGGCTGTCGGGCAGGTCCATAGCGTCCAGCAAGGCTTCGGCCTCTTGGCACAATTCATCCGCTGCGCCCGCGGATTGCAGATGGTCCAGCACCTGGCCTTTGATATCGATCGTCAGGTCGTCGGCCACCTGCACATCCAAGTCCTCCACACAGCGCCGCAGCGCTTCGGGACTCCGGCCGAAGCGGGCCACCAGCGACTCTTTCAGGCGGCTGGTGGCCTTGCTCTCCAGGTGGGCGAAGAGTTCAGGGCTCTCTGTTTTTAGCGTCTTGAGGGGGATGTTTGAAAGCTTCTCGAGTTCGAGCAGTTCGTTTCTGTCCATGTCACCTAGCTCCCTATGTTCGCTGGCAAAGAAAGAAATGAAACGATGACGTGTGTATCACTCTTTGATCAAAGTCTCCCCAACCAGGGCGGCCAGCTTCTGGCGGTCTATCAGCGCCTTAAACTCGCGCTGGCTGTTGACCAGGGCGATGTACGGCGCTTTCCGAGAGAGCAATGCCCGCGTTCGTTCCTCGGTGGACTCACCGGGAGACTCCACGTAGTGTGAAGAATCTCGTTCGTAGAAGCTCTTGGTAACCACGTCGCTTACCTGGCGGATGTCCAGATCCAGCCAGTAGGTGTGCTCCCAGATAGCCAGATTGCCCAGCCGCTCCCATTCATCGGGGTTCACCGGGTCGGTGGGCTGCTGATCGGCCGGGATCTGGCAGTTATTTGGCGTCTTGACCACCTGTTCGGGATCGCAAGCTAGCCGCATGTCACGGTCTTCGATGAAAGTGCGAATGACCCCACCTGCGGTGTCTGGGGGCAGTTGGGGCGCGGGAAAACTGGATGGGTACTGGTTCAGAGCATTTTCCAGGGCCCTTTCCAGCCAGGGAAATGCCTGGCCGAACTGGGCGCGGACCGCCTCCGGCGCCGCCACACCCAGCAGGCGGCGCCGGTACCCGCCCTTGGTTTGAACAAATACCACACACTTCAGGTTGCGCATGGCGTGCAAAAAGACGGTGAAGATAAAGACCCGGGAGACAAACCAGTACCGGCCGTCCTTGACGTCCACGATCAGGTAATCCCAGTGTTTATCTGCCTTGATGCGGTCGAAAAGCGTCATCAGCGCGGTGCTAAAGACTTCGCCGCCAAGCATTGCCGAGCTATCCGGAATGCTGGGATCAGACCAGGGCGAGGGCGGCGCTGGCAATGCGGCCAGTTCAATGGATACGTCAAAGGCCGACAGCTTGGTCACCCGCTGGCCCAGCCCGGCAATAAACTTCGATAAAGGCTCGCGGTATAGAACCAGGGCAATCCCCACCACCAGTGGCCATGCCACCACATTCAGCAATCCGATAAAGGTATTCCAGTCCATTTTGATCCTCCGCTTTGCCTAGATAGGCATTGAGGCTAGCCTGAGATTCGCGCTACCTGCGTCAGTGATCGTGCCAAACGTACTTTGCCAAGTCATTCCTTGGACGTCACTGTCTACAAGATATCCACGTTCACCAACACTCGAAGCCCTATCGAGTGTGGTGATCAACGTCAATTATCGCCCAACTCGCGCCGACCGGATCGAGGACGACCAGCTTGTCAAAGTACAGCGCCGCCACCTTCAACAGCGGAAGCTGGGCGCCGCTAAAGGACGCGTAGGGGGTAATAGAACAGATTGTGGCCAGTCATATGTATGATCCTTTCCTGTCTCTGTCGTAGTTGCCCCAATCAGCCAGCCCCTCGCCACGCCCGCATCCCGGCACACGGGCGCAGGGTGTTGACCTCCGCGGGTGATAGATCCCATTGTAGTTCCGCCATCCTGGGTCTCGCCTCGCTCTATCGGTGCTTCATTGACGCCTTATACCCAATGGCCGTTGCCGCGCTAGCAAAGGGCCGGTGACGATCCACGAACCCTTGCGCAGGCGCGGCAAGTTTCGGTTCCGGGGCGGATCCTGGGCCGGCATCGGGGACTCCGCCTGTTTCTGCATAGTGCGGCCCCTCATTCGTTTCTCTATACATAGTGTTCCCACCGGTTGGGCGAGAAATCCGTCACCATCTCTTTTGCTGGTTTGGCCTGGATCAGCCATTATCCAGGCCTGGTGCCACCTACATTGCGCTGACCCAATAAAGAAGACCAGTATGTCACAGCACAGTATCGGCCTTTGCGTCGGTCCTTGGCAGGATAGCAGTTCGTATCGAACCTGCGACTGCCGCGAGACTCAACACCCCACACAGCAAATGGCACCCGCGAGGTGGCTGGGTTTCGCTGCACTCTCAACCCAGCCTACGAGCTGGCGTATCATTTCTTACCAGCTCGAACCCGTTTGAAAAATCCCAATTCGCATTGGGCGATAGTTGACTTTGAAAATCACCCGCAACTTTTATGGATGCGATCTGAGAGTCCGGCCCTTGTGGAAAGAAGAGCTTGAACGCTACTTTCCCTTTGTCCGGGTCATCTCCCACCTGCCAGGCTCCGAGTTTGTTTTTCATATAAAGCATAATATTGTCTCCTGGTTTATTACGGTCATTGATGCCTCTCAAGTCAATTCCGCTCTATGGTCGCCGTGTTAAACACGCCGACCGGATCGAGGGTGATCAGCTTGTCGAAGTACAGTGCCGCCATTTGGGATGGTACCCTAGGCTGTGATATGCACGAGATATTTGTGGGCTGAAGATTGACAAAAGGCCGCCCCTGATAGAAACTGTGCGATGCCAAATCACGCATTTCATCAGAAGGCGACCTCTCGTGGCCAATAGAATACGCACAATTGACGAAAAAGTCCAGCCGGTGGAAATTGCGCTGAAACAGATCAATGTTGAAGCGGCCGCGCGTGAAGCAGGGGTTCCAGCCAGCACGCTGCGTTATGACTTGCGTAAGGTGGAGCAGACGTTGCCAGAGATACTGGTCAATCGGAAGCCCGGGCCAAAGCGCCAGAATAAGCCAGCAGAAGCCAGGAAAGTAGCGTCCCCACGCGAAGAAGGCCCCACGGCCTGTCCGGAGTGTGGGGGAAAGGTAACCAAGAACGGAACGTACTGGGTCTTGAACTGGTTTCTGATGCTGATGGTGGGCTGGCTGGGCGTGCAGTGGGTTCGCATTCAACGGCGTCGGTGCCAGGTGTGTGGGCACGAAGTTATCTCGCCCGAGCGAGCGCGGCAGGCCGAGGCGCGATGGGCCTGGTGGCGCCAAGTTGCCCGTTTGGTGGGCTTGAGCCGTTTCAAATTGGGATTGTCGGTGCGCAAGACCCAGATTCTGGTCAAGTTCGTGTATGGACGGCACGTGTCGATCGGATACATCGAGCGTCTGACGCAGCAGGTTGGGACGCGAGCTGAAGCGGCTTTGGCGCGCCTGAGTGCATGTCAGCAGGCGGTTGCCCGCTTTCTGCTGTACGATGAAACCTACCCCAAGATGAAGAAGCGGGCCTACAGCTTGGGGGTCGTCATTTGTGAGCATGGCTTGATCCGTAGTGTGCGCTGCGTGGTGTGCAAAGCTAAGGACATACCGGCTCAGTTGTGCGATGCGGTTGGCGAACATTTTCAACCGGAATACTTTCTGACCGATTTGGACGTACTCTTCAACAAGTATATGAAAGACGCTGGGTTGAAGCTGACCCATGTGCGTGACCGGGTACATCTCATCCGCCAAGTCGTGCGTTTGTTCGACCAAGCCGTGCGCGATGTCAGCTTGGATGTACCCAAAGGGTTGCCCATCAAGGAACGGAAGAAACAACGCCAGCTCAAACGACGTCTGTTGCGCAAACGGCTCCAGCCCATGTTGGCCCTGGTATTCAAAGCCTTCTCGCCTGGCTATGAGAGCCTCTGTGTCTTGATGCTGCAAGGCATCATCTCGCAATTGCAGGACTCAACTTTCATTATCCAGACGGCCAGTGTTCAAAGCCTGGCGCGGCGCTTGCAGCGCTTCGTCAATAAACATGGCGAAGCAATCAACACGCTCCTGCAGCTCGCGGTCGAGCAAGGTACCCCTACCACTACCAACGCCTTGGAGAGCAAGAATGGCATCTTCAAGCCTTTCAGTCGCAGCGCCAAGTTCTTCCCTCTCCCTGAGCGCTGCCAGTCGTTTTTCGCCGGTGTGGCTTTGATGGAGAACTTCGATGTTAAGCCACGCGGCCCTAATCAGGGCACCAGCGCCATGCAGCGGGCCAAGATCAACTTGGATGACTTCGGCGCCACTGATTTCTTCACCGCAGTTGGCCTGCCGAAGCCACAAATATCTCTCGCCTGTATCACGGACTAGGGTACCATCCCCGCCATTTTCAATAGCGGACGCGACACGTGAAGGTCGTGTATAGTTAGTAGAAGAAAGTTTGGGCACGGTTCATATGAAAAAACGAGTACCTTGACAAATAAAAGTGTATTACTGAGCGCAAATAGGAATTGTGAAAATCAGGCAACGACAGGAGCCTGCCAAAGCGCAGGAACCAAGTCGAATTGTTCAGTCAGAAGCGTTGCGAGTTCGTCTTTATACTTGTCCAGGCCGGAGAAGAAGGCGTCCAATTGGGCTTTGAACTTGGCAAAGGTTGAGCGATACTTGTCCTTGCAGAACTTTTTGCGCATGAACTTCCACAAGCGTTCAATGAGGTTCAAGTTGGGCGAGTAAGGAGGTTGATACTTGAGAATAATTGGGCAGGCCTTAGCTTGCTCCCGGACTCGGATGGCCTTGTTGTAGCTGGCATTGTCCAACACCAGGTAGATTTTGGCTCTTTCAGGGTGCTTGGCCCGCAATTGTTGGAGTAGGTCAATCACAGTATCTTGGTTGATGTTATCTTCGGTCAAGATGAACAGGTGTTGGTGGGTCTGGGTACAGTAAGCACCGAGCACATTGTAGCGTTGGCGACCGCTGTTCGTAGGAATGAGGTGCGGCTCACCGACCGGGCTCCAGGCGAAACCGGCTTCGGCATTGTGCTTAACGTGCACCGCATCGCCAAAGTAAATGCGGTCTTCAGGCCCCAGTTCGGCCCGCACCTTCTGGAACCAGTGTACGAATTGTCGTTGGGCCTCGGGGTCGGCCTTGCCCGGCATCAGACGATTCTTCTTGTAGGTGAAGCCCAGGCGCTTTAACAACGTTTGCATCCCTCGCACCGCATAGAGCACGTCGAATTGCTCTTCAACCCAGGCCATCACCTGCTCGGCTGTGTTGTAGATGTGGGTCTTGAGTTCTACCTTGAGCATTTCCTGTTGCTCCGCCGTCAGCCGGGGGTCTGTGCCCTGGTAGTTCGTGCCGCATACGGCCTCAAGACCGCCGGCTTGATAGCGCTGCAAACACTGCGTGACCACATTGATGCTCATTTGGAGAAGATAGACAATCTCTTGATGGCGGTAGCCTGCCACCTTGAGCCAAATGACTCGCAGCCGGTCGGCTGTCCTGCGGTCTTTGGCCTGGCGAATGCGCCGACGGAGTTCCTTGCGCTCTGCTTGGGTGAGGCTGATCTGGCGAATCTGGCAGCTCATCATCGTCACTCCTGAATGTTTCTGCCAATTCTACCAGCTATCGTCCGTTTTTGCGTTTTCACAGAACCTAAATGCGTTTAGTATATCTAACTTCCCAAGGTTTTCTACCATGCCGAAGGTAGCGTATCAATATTGAAGCCTCGCTTCAATAGTACGTGCATTCTGGTATTGCCTTGCATGATTAAGTTGCCTTTGAGCCTAAGTGGCGATTCTGCACTCGGTTTCAACGACTCCACAATAGCTTCAGTAGATTGTTTGCTCCAGAAATTCAAATTTGATCTACTCATGCTCGATTCTGGGTGCAGAAATTTCAGTTTCGTAGGAGACTGACTGGCCCCTTTCGATGTCTTGCTGGTGAGTTCTGCTATTTCGTCGGACCAGCTTTGAGGAACCTTACTTACTCCTTTTGTAGTCTTATCGACCTTTTTCACCTTTTGAACAGTTTGATCAACTTTCTTTACAATTTTGGCGATCTGCTTGACATCCTTCACAATTTTTGTAGTCTGTTTGAACTTTTTTACCGTTGAAACGCTACGCACCATATTTGTCAGGTAGTTTACTTCGCCAACTCCTGTCATCATTAGGGCGAAGTTCATTGCTGCGATATCTTCCTCACTTGCTCCGGCAAATCTTGCGATTTCTTCAGGAATGGCAGCTGCCTCAGTTAGTGTGTTAAAAGGTATGGTGCAAAGATTTCCTGCTGACACAATAAAATTGACGACAAAATTCGCGGGGGCAAACCCAGTATCGTACCCCGGGTGAGTGGAGAATATATCATGTCTGCCAGTTTGATATTGAAAACCTGCTTCTGTGAAACGCCACCACGGTTGGCGATCTGCTCCTTCGCCATCTGCTCCTGTGAGATCTATCTCATTAATTGGCCTGTCATGAACAAAGCTATAGACATTTACCCCATCTTTAATGCCGAATGGATCACAATTCGTCCACCTCCCCAAACATGGTGTGTAGTACCTTAACCCGTGGTAGTACAATCCACTCTCTTCATCCCGCTCCTTGCCCGTGTAGCGGTAGCGTTTGGCTGCGGCTTTGAGGGTTTTATCCACTGCCTGGTAGGACGTGCTGCCGTAGGGGGTGTATTCCTCGTAGGAGATGATCTGGGCCCGGTCATCCAGCTCCAGGCTGGCCGAGCCCAGGTGGTTGCCGAACTGGTAGCGGATGAGCTGCGGCGGGGAGTCGTCGTCGCCCTGGGTGCGGGTCTCGACGAGCGCGATGCGCTGCTGGTTCCCTCCCCCCGGTCGGGACGGGCTATCCATGATGTGTAAGGTCTCGCGCTCTAACTCCAGCGCGCCATTACCGCCGTTGTACTTGCGGTAAATCTCGAAGCCGCCCAGGTAGATGCGCTCTTCCCGCCGGGTGGGGCTGTGTCCGGGCGGCGCGTGGCGCTCGGTGACCTTGCGCACCCGCTGTCCGGACGCGTCATAGACGTAGTAAGTTCGCTCCCCGTTCCGCTCTTCCCCCTCCTTGTCCTGGTTATTGACTTTCTGGCGTTGGGTCATCTGAAGCTGATCTTGGTAGTCCCACTGCATGATCTGAAGCTGGGGCATCTTCAGCATGTTGCCGTGGGGATCGTAACCACCTCCGCTCGTGCTATAGGTTTCGGGAGTCCCTCCGATGCTGGTGCTGGTGAGACGGTTGCTCTGCTTAGCCTGTTCGATCTGGCTGGCTTCCTCATAGGTATAGGTGCGCGTCCATGATGCAGAATCGTGGCACGAAACATGGTGGCTCATCTGCAGGATGTTGCCGACCGCGTCGTAGACGTATTTCTCGCAGTAGCGGCCCATCGCGTTGCCAGCGTCTGGATGACGCAGTCCGATACGCCGGGCATCGTTGTACGAGTGCGGGATCTGCGCGCGGTTCTGTCCCAAATGCTCGCGTCCAGTGGCCTCGACCAGCCGGTACAGGGCGTCGTAGGTGTAATCGGCGCTGGGCTCGACACGTATGTTGTTGAAGTAGATCCTCTGCTGGGCGTCATCGCGGATGTGGGTGATGTTGCCCACTGGGTCGTAGGTATAGTGCAGGTTCTGCACCTGGCAGCCGGGCCAGTCGGGCGGGGGCGGCTGCGGGCAATCGCCGGGAAAGCTGGTGGCGTCACGTCGGGTGAGCAAGTGAACCAAACGGAAGGTCAGCGGGTCGTAGGTATAGGTAGTCCTAACGCCGTTTCCATAGTCAATCAACGTGCGCTGGCCCTTGGCGTCGTAGTCGATATCGGTGACAGCCTTCAGGTTCGCGGTGTCCGGATCAAGCAAGTCAGATGGCTTAGCGCTCTGATTCAGCCAGGCATTTACCTGCTCCAACAAATTCGCCTCGTTGTAGCCAGGTTGAATCACGTTGATTTTTGTTCCCGGCTGGTCGCTATACGGGGCAATCATTTGAACTGGGCGGTTGAGCGCGTCGTAGGTTGTGCTGCTTAGGAACGTTTCGCCAGGCGTCTGAGGAGGGTGCGCCCAGTCAATGACGTCCTTGTACTCCTGTGCCAACTCACGTGTACTGCACAGCAGGTTGCCTTTGAAGTCATATTCCTCGCTGGTGATCACGCCCGCAGCGTCGTATTGCTTGAACAGGCGGGTACGCAGGTTGAGCGCTATGTCGTTGCCCTGGCCCTCGCCGTATTCGATCTGTTCAAAGAGTATTTCTCCGTTAAGGGTGCGAAGGTCGGAATGATTGTCATCGGTCCCCCGCACGAACTGCCGCACCGGCCGGCGCAGTTGGTCGTACTCGGTTTTAAAGTTGTGGCCCCGGCTGTCCCAGGCCCGGATGGGGTTGCCGACCACGTCGTTGAGCATCCAGCGCGCGCCTGCCTCCATGCTGAACTGATGGATGCAGTTGCCGAGCATGTCGTAGGCGTAGCGCATGACGATGCGCTGCTCGAGTGCGCCGGTTGGCAGATAGTTGACGGGCAATTTGCGTTCGTCACGCACTTCACGCTGGTTGCCTTCGATGTCCAACTCGACGTGGGTGTGGAACTTGTCTTCCTTGCCGTCAAGGGGGTGCTTGGGGCAGTCCACTTTGTTGTGAGCGACGGTGAGGAAAGGGCGTCCCAACGTGTCCAAATAGGCGGTGGTGGGCGTGTCGGCATGGGCGGCCGCCTTGTTGGCGGCGTCCTGCTCTTGTGGCCCCAGGGAGCCGTTTATGCGCTGTGCGTGCCAGGTCTCCCAACCGTGAGATTGGGTGTTGAAGTACTCGTACACGTAGCCCGTAATGTCCGGGTCTGTGCGTGGATCTCCGGTCTGTGCGCCACTGGCGGCGACCGTATCGTTCACGTCGTAGGTTGTCTGCTGCCATGGGTCGAAGACCACCTTCTCGTAGGTGTGGTTGGGGTGCAGGGTGGCGACCACGCGTTCGAGCGGATCGTAGAAGAGCACCGGACTGACGCCGATGCGCACGTCGAACTCGAAGCGGTGGGTGTCCGTGAAAAACGGTTCGAACTGGCGGACGGGCCTTCCCTTGTTGTTGAACACGGTCCAGCCGCTGCCTACCCAGCGCGGGCTGACATCGTTGGCCGTCATCTCCGGCTGATGGTCCGGGCCAACGATAATTTTCCCTTCCGAATCGCGCTTCGGGACTGGTCCCCGCTCGGCCTGGATCTTCTTCTGAATCTCGCGGCCGAAGCCATCAGAATATGAGAAACTGATCTGTATCTTTGTCTCTTCTCCCCTTCCTAGATCGCTGACATGGGTCTCGCGCGACAGCGTGGCGGCAAATGCCGGCTCCCATTTCTCCGGTTCCTGCGGGTAGGACTGGCGTGTTTCAAAAAAGCGACGTATGTCGTAAACGATGCAGGTGGTTGCGGTCTTGAGATGATTCTTCGCAGGCACGTGCGGATCGCCGGCATCAAAAAAGGCGTCGATATCGGCGCCAGGCAAATCCGCCACGAAGGAAGTATCGAGAGAATCACCTTGCGGCTGATTGTCTTCGGGCTTGCCCATCACAGCCGTACCCACCACAAGGCCGAGGGCATCAAACACCACTTCAGTACGGTTGCGATTCGGACCCATGACAAGCCGGGGCTGGAGAACGCGGTAGTCGAGGCCCTTCTTTTCCGGCGGTTGTGTTGGATTCGAGGCACGCTCACCGGCAGTGATGCGATTTTCGAGTGGGTCACGGGTCTCCAGCAGGAGCAGATCATAGTCGTCGTAGGCAACGACGGTCGTCTGCCCGAAGGGGTCTTGGTAGCGGTGCGGAATGAAGAAGTGATCCCGTGCAAAGCCACGTTCCTGTTTCGCAGTATCGCCCTTCTTGGGCGAATAAAAGGTGCGGCCTGAAGGAATCCACCACTGGCCATTCGGATCATCGTCGGGAAACAGACCTTGTGCTCTGTAATCATCCCCCAGCACATAGCCGCCTTCGGCCTTCAGCACGTTGTCCCGGTCGGTCAACAGATCATCCGCTCCGCGTTTATAGATCGAGGCGAGCAGGTCGGCCGTAAATGCCAGTTTGTAGTTCTCCCCGGGCAGAGCCAGCGATTCGACCTCTCCAAGTTCGAGCAGCGTGAGCGGATCATTGTCTGGGGATTCGCCCAGATCGTCCGGCCGGTAAAGGGTACGGACGTGTTCGATAAGCCGTAGCCGCGTGTTGGATAGCCCACCTGGCTCGGTGTGCGGTTCCCACTCTTTTCTCCAATCCCACTCCTGGTAGGGAATCGTTTTCTCGGGGCGCGGTTCAACCTGATCAGGAGGGACCAGAGCCCGAACGAGATCGCGCAGTTCCTCCCAGGCAAAGCGAGTTGAGGCCGCAGGTGGCTTCACGACTTCGTAGGTGCGTGTTTCCACCGGCAGACCGATGTGGCGCCAATCCCCTTGTTCGCGATTGGCAAACCGATTTAGCGTCAGCGTAAGATGGGTTTCATTCTGCTCCGGACGTTCCGGCACCTCTGCGCGCGGATAGCCAACCGCGATGGAGCGAAGGACATTGCCGAACTTATCCACCTCCAGCGTCAGCGCGTGCTGGATGCGCGGGTCTGGTCGACATTGGGTATTCTGATCCGTTGCCGCGGTGGCCTCATCCACCACCTGGCCGTTCAGGATGGGAACCAGATGGCGCTCGTAGTGATAGCTGATGGCCTCTCGCGGATGGGTGAAGAAGACGCCGTGCCGGTTGTCCCCCTGGGCTTGCAGCCGCTTGATGGTGAAGTTCTGTTCGGTGACGATGTAGGGTGTCCTGGCTCTCCGGATCATCGCCTCGGATGCTCCGGGCGGGGCATCGTCGGCGTATACCTCCTGGCGCAGCATCGACCCCTTCAGCGCCCGGCAGGCCTCCCGCTCTTCTTCCACTGTCAAGCCATCGGGGAGAAGGGTATCGGGCAGCAGCAGTGCCCGGAATTCCGGGTCGCTCAGATCCGGCTCGCGGTAATACTCGGCCTCGAACTGGCGCGAGATGTGCGCCCGGTCCAGGTAGGCGCCGGTGTGGAACCAGGTCTTGGTGAGCACCGGCGGCACGTGCGACGCTTTGTCCAGGTTGTCTGCATCCTTCAGCAGGCCGTCCGCTGCCAGGGTGGCATATTCCTCGGTGTCCCATTGCTCCACCAACCCGAAGCCACGGAACTCGCGCTCGACGCCGTCGAAATAGCCGTGGTGGTAGGCGTAGCGGGTGACAAAGCGATTGCGGCTGATGTGGTCGTAGGTCTCCACCCGCTCGACCACGTGCACCGGGAAGGGGATGCGCGTAATCCAGGGCGTTCCAGCCTCTTTGTCGGCCAGGTAAAACTTGGTCGAGGGCGCGTAGCGCACCTGGGTCTCGGCGCCCAGGTTGTTTACCGTTTTGACCAGCAGGTGCGGCTTCTGCCCCCCCATGAGGTCGATGTAACGCAGCGGCTTGCCGTTGGCGCTGGGCAGGGGTGAGGACCATACCAGGCAGGCGGTGCCGTTGCCCAGCAGGTCCACCGCCATGACCGACGACAGGTTGTCGGTGGGCGGGAACTGCCCCAAAAGCTGCGGCCCGCTCCAGCGGTTGCCCGACTGGTTGGAGTAGATGCGCACCCCGTCGGGGGCCAGATAAAGGATGTCCGTGGTCCCCGAGCCGTCGATGTCGGCCAGACGCACCCGCCGCTGGTCGAACAGGTCGGGGCTATCGAACCACGGGGCGTCGTCCATCGTCACCTGGGCCCCAAAATGGCCGTAGCCCAGGTTGGGCCAGTAACATACCTCTCCGTTGCGCACCCGGGCCAGGTCCACCAGCCCGTCGCCGGACAGGTCGGCCAGATAAACGGACTGGGTGCCGTCGGCGAAGACCAGCCTGGGGCCCGTGGTTTCGTCCAGCGCCTTATGGACGCGCCGGGTCGGGCCAAAACCGGCCTCGGCCAGCGACAGGTGCCAGGTAAAGACCTCCTGCTCGGTGATCAGGATGTCGGCGTGGCCGTCGCCGGTCAGGTCCACGAACTTGAGATTGGGATCGTCCCAGGCAATGTCCGGCAGCGAGACGAAGGCCCTGAACCCCTCCCAGCCCTGGTCCTGGCTGCGTTCGAAAAAGCCCGGCGTGGGGCCACCAAACTCGACCAGGTCAAGCTGCCCGTCGCCGGCCAGGTCGAGGAACTGCTGCCGGCCGCCGCCGATGTCGGCGCTCGAGGGCTGCTGCACCACCCGTTCCAGCGGCCCGAAGCGGGCTACGATTGCCTCTTCGCCGTCTTCTCCTTGGGGCGGCAGCGGGCTGAGATTGCGCTTGTAGAACCAGGCCTGCGCCTGTTGGGTCAAAATGCCGGACAGCCCCTCGCCGTCCAGATCGATCCACTGGTAGATGGACCCGTCCAGCCCGATGGGCAGGTTCTCCAGGCTCTCGGCGCCGACCTCTCGGATGGACTGTTGTGCCAACTGGGCCGCGTCGGGCACCTGGCTGTACTCAAACTCGAGGGGCGGCAGCGATTTTTTCAGATACGGTTTTCGAGAGGAGGCCTGGTCCGGCTGGCGCACGTAGCCCGACTGGGTGACGCCCGTGATGAACGAGGCGATCGGGCTCTGTTGGTAGCTAAATTCGGTGGCGCGCACCAGGTAGTCAGGGGTCTCAAGCTCATTGGGAAAATGGTGGAACATCAACACCCGCTGGCAGAGGCGGTAGGTACGCACCTCGAAGCCGGCCCGGTAGCTGGAAAAGGGGTCCTGGCGAGCCGGCCACTGGGAGCCCGTAGGCGGCTCGATCCGGGCATCGGCGAAAATACGTCCTTCGGCATTCGGCTTTTCCTCTGAATAGTGCCCATTGCCGTAGTCAAATACCACCTCGAACATCCATCCAGCCTTGTCTATTTGCTGGTCGGTTAGTTGTGGGGGGCGCTGACCGGTATCGGGATCCCGCGTGGATTGGCGGTTGCCATACTTGATGCGCTTCAGATAGCGGTTGGCCTTGCGGGTGTCATCGGTCCGGTTGCGTTCATGGACCAGGGTGACCTGGTTACCCTGGTCGTCCTCAAAGATGCGGTCCGAGTTCTCCTCTGCGTACTCATAAACGATGGCGTTTCCCTTGTCGTCGTAGCTCTGGCAGATGAGCCAGCTAAAGATGCGGGTCGGATGCTCAGGATCGGGGTCGGCCGGGTCGTAGATGCGCGAGTTGTTGTCCTGGCCATAGAGCGTAATGATGTTGTCACGGCTGATGGAGCGCCAATGGATCTCGCCGGTGGCATCGTTTGTCCAGCGCTCGATGCGGGCGAATAACCCTTCGATGCGGGGGCGATAGCGGTGGATCGTGTAACCCGGCGCGGTGGTGTCATCCTCAAACCGGCTGCCATCTGGCTGGAGGACCGGTACCAGGTCTTCGGCACCGGAAAGGATATAGACGTCTGACTCCTCGGCATCGCGATACTGGGGCAGGCCCTTGTCCGTTTTGCGCGTGATCGACGGGATGGAAAGGCTCCAGCCAAAGCCAAAGGGGCCGTTGCCAGAGCCGGAGTCGTAGGCCAGCGAAAGCTGCGGGCCAAAGCCGGAGCGGCCGGGGCTGGTGGCGATGGGGACCGTCATCGAGCCAGTGCCGGTCATCGGGTTGGCGGCAAATTTTTCGCCCATGCCACGGATGGCACCACCCCCTTTAGGTAGGGTGATGGCCGGGGCCTGGCTGGAGGCGGGTTGTGAGGAACCTGCTTTGTCTTTGGCCCCTCTATCTTGTGGGGGCATCAGTCGTCTCCTCTGGTCCTACCCCATCTCAGGAACGACGCCAAGTTGCCGGTAGTAACCCAGTTCGTCCCAGTTGAGCCACATCTCGGTGATCTGGCCGCCGGCCAGGCGATAGATGGCGGTGCCGGTGACCGTCACCTGCCGGCCGGTGGGCGGCCGGTCCTCCTTGCCTACGCTATCGGTGATCCGCCAGGTGTAACGGGTGGCGACTTTGTCCCCCTCGGCCAGCATGTCCTCGACGGCAAAGTGCAAGCCGGGGTAGCGGCTGTGGACGTAAGCCACGTAGCGTTTGTAGTCCTCCAGGCCCCGCACGTCCGGCTCGCCCGGGTCGTGGTGGACGTAGTCGGCGGCCCAGATCTCGTCGAACAAATCCAGGTCCCCCGCGTTCCAGGCCTCAATGGCACGGCGCACGATGGCTTTGTTCTCTTCTGACATGGGATTGTCTCCTTCTCATTCGCTTGACTCTTCTTCGTCCCCCAGCTCGGGCAGCATCTCCTCCAGAAAGGCCACCAGGCTGGCCCAATCACGAAAGTAACGCGTTTCGCCGCTGGTCACATGCTGTACCTTGCCGCGCCACTCGGCTTGGCCTTCCCCCAGCGCTTCGGGCCATACCCGGAGCGTAAACAGAAACGAGCCAGGATGCGATTCCGTCTGGTTCATCGTCCCAGGTGATGATCGGCTCATGCCGCCTCGCCCGCGAATTGCCGGTGGACGAACTCCTCCAGCGTCGTCTGCCTGACGCCAAAGGTGCGGGCCGTCTCCGTCATAGGGATGGGTGAATCAGATGTCTCCAAAGTGGGCAACATGTGGGTCACGATCTCTGGCACTCCTGGCACGGGTTCGCCCGGCGATATGAACCTTAAGGGGACTTCGCGGCCCATCACCCGCTCGAAGGTAGCCACTACATCGCACCAGGATATGGCCTCCGGCCCGCCGATAGCCAGGTGCTGGTTCACCGTTGCCGGGTGGCCGACGGCCGCCGTGGCAAAAGCGGCCACATCCACAACCGAGACGAAGGAGTGGGCACGGCGTCCTTCGCCTACCAGTGTAACCGGCTGCCCGGCCGCCAGGGGCATGCCGACCACCATGCCCACCCAGCTTTCCATAAACAAGTTGGGGGCCAAAATTGTGTAGGGCATCCCACTCTGGCGCAGATAGACCTCGGTCTCGGCTTTGGCCTGGATGAAGGGAAGAGGGTTGTTCACGTCAGCCCCGAGCACCGAGGTGAAGATGAACTGCCTGACGCCAGCCGCCTGCGCCGCGTCGATCAGGTTCCGGTTGCCCTGCCGGTCCACCGTGTCTACGTTGTCCTCCCCGCCGCGCATGGCCGAGTTGGCGGTGGTGATGACGGTTTCGATCCCTTGGCAGGCCGGGTCCAGGGAGGCTCGGTCTTTCAGGTCGCCGTAAACCGGCTGGGCGCCGGCCTCGATCAGCGCTTGGGCCGACGTGGCCATGCCCTGCCGGGCGAGTTCCTCCGACGGTGAGTTATGGCGCAACAGGATGCGCACATCCCCCCCTCTCTCTAACAGCCGACGGGTGATCATGCCACCCAGTACGCCAGTCGCTCCGACCACGAGAATCATGGTCCTGCTCCTTTCTACCCAGAATGGTTTTGCCGCTATCGGAGTGCTTCACAGCAATTCTTGATTTTTGCCAACCCCCGGGATGTCACTTTGCAAACATCATTCTCTATACTGATTTTCTCTCATAGGGCTTTGCGCATCACATCAGCCGAAAAAGGTTTCCCGTGGCCTGGATAAACCGTGTGTGCACCTTGTTCCAACAGCGTTTTCCAACTCTCCTTTACCTGCTGTACATCTTCGGCGAAGATAGGCAGCCCCGGGCCGAGGCGCAGGGGGAGCCCATTCATCGCCAGGTCTCCTACAAACGCATCTCCGGTTTCCAATAGAACGCTGACCGATCCCGGCGTATGGCCAGGCGTATAAATCACCCGACCGGGAATCCCATATTCGGCCAAGGAAAGCCCGTCGTCTTCCAGGACGATGTCAACGTCGGTGGCGGGGAACTCAGCCGAGGCCGCAGACATGGCTATCAGCTTGACGAGTATGCGGCCCCAGGCGGTTACCGCAGGCGGAGGCGACGGCTCTGAGGACTTTTCGAGATAGCCCTTTTCCCGCTGGTGAGCGGCGATCGGGGCGCCGGTCATGTCTTTGATTCGAACCGCCGATCCGATGTGATCCCAATGTCCGTGGGTCACCACGATGAGGCGAATCTCCTCAGGCTTTATCGAAGCCCTTTCGATGCCTTGCACAAAGTCGTCGGCTTTGTCCGGAGCTCCACAGTCGACCAGGATAACGCCTTCATCTTGAATGACATAGCCGTTGACAGGCCCCATTGGAATGGGGTGAATATTGATGCCCATGGTTAACCTCCTCAGTAAAACCAATTGCTGGGATAACCCCCGTGCCTGTCCGGCATAGAGATGTTGCTATCGTCCGGAACTCACTTGCCCCTGGCATCAGAATTGCAGTTTGGCAGAATATAGGACATCTTTCGTCCATCGTAGGCACCCAGGATTCGTCCAAAATGATGTCTCTCCGAGAAGTTCGGAACTATTATATCAAAAGGGGCGTTTGAAAAGCGTTTCGTGGAGCGTTTTGTGGGGGGCAAATTCCAGGGGAAAAGCCAATTGGGGGTTCCAAAGGGCGCAGTGTGCCCCCGTTAGAACCCCCAAATCCGATGGTTCCCGTGAGGTCTCAGAGGTAGCGCATTTCTTGGGCTAGTTCGATGGCTTGATCAAGATGCTTACGTGCCGTCTCCGGCTGTTCCTGCTCTCCCGCCCGGATGGCGGCTTCCAGGCATTTTGTCAGCGCATCCGGCAGGCGTTGTTGCATAGGTTCCAGCAGCGCGCGTGCGTAGGCAAACGTCTCAGTGACCTGATCCCGAACTAGCGCTACGCCGATCAACGGCCAGAGAGCGGTCCATTGAAAAGGGTAGACGGGTGGCCACATCTCCAGAGCGGCTCGGCCGTTCTCCTCTGCCTGAGGCAGATTCCCATCGCGCCACGCCACCCACGCCAGATTAGCTTGGGAGGTAGCAATGTATATAGACATCCCAGCTGCAGTCGCTGCTTCTAGGCTGCGCAAGGTGTAGGAGTGGGTTTCTTCCACCTGCCCCCGTTTCCTGTAAACGACGGTCAGGTAGGCCAGTCCACGCGCCTGAAATGCTACATTCCCGATTCGCTCGGCCAGTGTCAAGCTTGTTTGCAGGTTCTTGTCTGCCTCGGCCAAATCTCCGTGCCATAGCTGAGTAAAGCCTAGCACAAAACGCGCATCGGCCATCTGACTAAGCTTGCCTGATTCATGAACTGCCTCCAGGCAGGCTCGACCATGAGCGAGTGTTTCTTCTGATACTACGTACCGATCGCGCCTAAGGTGCATCTGCACCAGACGCGTAAAGAAAAGCATGCGCTGAGCCGACGTTCCGTATTGCTCCACGTTTGGTCGGACCTTCTCTACCAACTCAGCGATTTCGCGCAGCCGAGCCGCGTAATAATACGACTCCATGTGCTCAAGTTGGATATGTATCCATTCTTGTTGCCATTCTAGGACGGGCTGATCCGGCCTCTGGCCCAGTGCGGTTTCAGCCAGCTCGTAGGCTCGTAGTGCTTCTTCGTGCTGGCCGTGGTCTCGCCAGATGTTGCCGGCCTTACGATAGAGGCGCGCTTGCCAAATCGGGTCACCCTTGGGAACCTGGACCACAGCCCTCTCATAAGTGTCCCGGCCCGCCTCGTGTTGTCCAGTCAAGACCAACGCATCGCCCAGACTCTCTTGGATCTGGGTGCTAACCTCTTTTCGCCACTCGTCTTGTGTCTCGTCCCAGTGATTATTCTCCAGCAGTGCCAAGGCTCGCCGGAAGTAGGAGATGGCCGCTTGGTTGGCGTAGATGCGGCGTGCTACCTCGGCTGCCTGCCGGTAGTAGGGGATGGCCTGCTCGGGCATACTGGCCCGCTCGTAGTGGGCCGCCACCTGGTGGCTGACGGCGTCCAGGTCGGAGGCGTGGCAGACTTCGAGGGCTCGCGCGACGCGACAATGCAGCCAGCGCCGCCGGGCGGCGCTCAACCTGGCGTAAGCCACCTCGCGCAGTTTGCCGTGGCTGAAGTCGTAACCCTCCGCGCCCTGCTCGCGCACGATCCGTCGCCGCCACAGCTCGTCCAGCCCGCGCACCAGGGTATCCTCCGGATGGTCGCTGGCCCCGGCCAGTACGCCGAAGGTAAACTCGCGGCCGATGGTGGCCGCCAGGCCGGCCAACTCGCGGGCCGGAGGCGAGAGCTGCGTCAGGCGGGCTTCGATCACCGACTGCACCTTTGGCGGCAGAGATGAGAGGCCGGCACCGGTCGGCCATATCTCTCGCTCCCGGGCCCCGGCCAGGAGCCCGGCCCGAACCGTCTCCACGATGAACAGCGGAACCCCCTCTGTCTCCCGATACACAAGCGTCACGTAGGCCGGGTCAAGTTCCCGCCCGCAAAGGTTGGTCGCCAGGGACGCCGTCTCGGCCTGGCTCAGCCGCCCTAGCTCGATCTCAGTCAACTGCTCGTCTTGGCGTAAGGCCTGCCGCAACGATGCCAGCGGATGATCCTCTCCTATCTCCCCTGGGCGAAACGCACCGAGGACGAGCAGCCGTGCCCGGGGGTCGAAGCGCATCAGGTAGTGCAACCATTCCAGGCTGTCGCGGTCGCACCGTTGCAGGTTGTCAATGAACAGCAAGAGCGGCTGGTCACCCGCCAGAATGGCCCGCGCCAGAGCCTCGAACAGACGCTGGCGTTGCCAGCCCTCGGCCAGTGGGCCGGGAGGGAACAGGTCGGGCCGCTCGACCAGGACTTCCGGCAGCAGTCGGGCCACTTCGCCTAGCCACACGTCATCCAGTTGGTGCCACGGGCGAGCGCGTAGCCAGGTAGTCGCCGGGGCATAGGCGAGCTCCCCCTCGGCCGCGTAGTAGCGAGCGCTGGCATGGGCGATGCCCTGTCGGTCCGCCCATTCGACCAACTCCTCCGCCAAACGGGTCTTGCCGATCCCCGCCTCTCCAAGCAGCAAGGCCAGGCGGGGCCCGCCGGCAGCCGCAGCCCGCCAGGTTGCCCCCAATCGCGCCCATTCCGCCTCTCGCCCAACCAGCGGCGAAGCAGCCGGCGTCGTCATCCCTGGCGATCCGGGCAATGCCTGTACCTTCAACAGGCGCTCGTGTGCTTCACGCGTGGCTGGGCTGGGATCGACGCCCAACTCGCGTTGCAACGTGGTGGCACACGTGTGGTAGACGCGTAGAGCGCCAGCGCGGTCCCTGCTGAGGGCACGCAGGCGCATCAGACGGCGGTAGGCGGCCTCGTGCAATGGGTCGTGGCGCAGCAGGCGTTGGGCGTAGCCGATGGCCGCCTGGTAATCTCGCTGGCTTTCCAACAGTCCGATCAGCCGATCCAGGGTTTCAATAAACCTCTGGCGCAGTCGCTCTCGTTCAGGTAGCACCCAGTCGTCGTAGCAAGCGGGCAACAGGTCGCCCTGGTACACGCCGGCCGCCTGTTCAAGGACGTCGCGCATGGTCACCTGATCCGCGGCTCGCTCTGCCTGGACCGCCCTGGCCAGGGCGCTTTCAAAGTCTGCCACGTCGAGCGTAAACGGCGCGTCAGGCCGCCACTGTAGTGTCCCCGCCTCGGCGTGCAGGAACAGGTCGGCCTCAGGCAAGGCTTGGCGCAATTGGTGCAACAGGTTGCGTAGATTGGTGCGGGCTTGTGCTTCGGTCGAATCGAGCCAGAAGCGGTAGGCCAGGTGAGAGCGATGTTGGGGCGCATCGCGATGGAGCACCAGATAGGCTAATAGGGACTGTAAGCGGTTGGTCTTAATAGTGGTCACGGGGGTTTCGTTGTAAAGGAGACAAAAACTGCCCAGTAACGTAATGTGCATCGTTGCGGCCATGTGTGGTCTCCTCGTGTGGCCATGTGGACAAACAGAAGCACGTCACCCGTTTGACGGGGCGGCGTGCTTGCGTTAGTGAAGGGTGGTGTGGTCGAGGTAGTAGGTTTGGGAGATGAAGTAGTTGTCTGGTTGGAAAAGCCCCCTAGTCAGAGTGGGCCGATGCACTCATTATACCATATACCGCTTCCGGTTTCAATAGTTTTGTGGCGATTCTTAAAGTTTTTGTATCATAACACCCATCCGCTTTCCGAAAAGTCTCCGGCTTTGTTCTACGGGTTCTGGCTCCTCACGGCTGGTGCCGGTCGATCTCGCGGATCGTTGCCGCCGACCCCGGTGGGTCCGGATAGGTCTCGGTGACCGGATCCTCCGGCTGCGAGACGACCCAGGCGGCGGCCAGAACCAGCAGCCCGCCTAATACTGCCCCCGGACCCAGCGACTCGCGCAGCAAGGTCACGCCCAACACGGCCCCAACTACCGGCTCGATGTTGACAAAGACGCCCGCCCGCGACGCCGGGAAATGCCCCAGGGCCCAGTTCCACAGCATAAAGGTGACGACGGTGCAAACCAAGCCCAGCGCCAGCAACGCCCCCAGGATATGGACCGGCAGGCTCAGCAGTGGTGGCCGGCCATCCCATGCCAGCGAGATGGGCAACATGGTCAAGGCCCCAAAGGCCAGGATGTAGGTTGTGGCCGTCAGTGCCGAATAGCGCTCAATCAGCCGCTTGCTGAGCAGTACCCACCCGACTGCGACGATGATGGAAAGAAAGACCAATCCGTCGCCCAGCCAGTTGCGACCCGAGCCGGGCATACCCACGATCATGGCCATGCCGACTGTCGAGACCCCGACCGCCCCCCAGCCGCGAGGGCCCAGTCGCTCGCGATATAGCCCGGCCGCCGCCAGCGCCAGGAGCGGCGGCAGCGTCCCGATGATGAGCGAGGCGCTGGCCACGCTGGTCAGCGCCAGCCCCCCGAATTGTAATAAAAAGGTCACGGGTACGGTCAAGAAACCGGTCAGGAAAAAGAGTGGCAGATCGCGCGGTTGGGGCCAGGCCCGGCGCAGCCATGCGACCGGCAGCAGGACCAGCGAAGCCAGCCCGAAGCGGTACAGTACCACCTGAGAGACGGTTAGCTCGGTCATGGCCAGCTTGGCGAACAGAAAGGCCGTGCCCCACAGACAGGACGAGATCACCAGAGCGGCCACTGCAGCGCGATGGTGGTTATTAGACATCGATTACTCTCCTGATGCGAAAAGGCCGAAGGCCCGAATGATTGGAAGGCTGGAAGGTTGGAAGAGCAGACACGCTGCCTGGATGGGTCTTTTTTTCGTGGCTTTCGTGTTTCGCGACACCATTCTGTCACCTCACAGGCTACAAAAGATTTTCCGTGCACCCGAATCTTATGTCTCATTGACACATGCGGCGCGCATATGGTACAATTGAGACAGGTCTAAACGCCAGGCGGCATGAGACGCGGCGCATCCTCCGCGGTTGAGGAGCGCGGCGAGGCTTGTGTCGGCCAGTCGAGCTGCTGCCACAGCTTGGCCGGTAGGCGTTCTTGGCCTTTTCTCACGGGCCGGGCATTGCCCGGCCTTGCCCTTTTTGGGATGTTACTACGTCAGTGGTTCCTCGTTCACGATGGAGCGTAGCAGATTGATGGCCCCTTCATCCAGGGTGGTGTAGTCCATCGCGATGAATTCCTGGTGCGGTCCCAGCAAGGGTCGCACCTGCTCGGCCACGAAATCCGAGGCGATGACCACCGGTTGCTGAGGCAGCATCTTGCCCAGCTCACCCAGGTCATCGACGCCTCCCAGGGTGACGTCCAGGCCCCGGATGCCGGCGTTCTCCAGGGTGCGCTGCAGCTCCATGGCACAACCTGAACTGAGACAAACCAGGCCGACGGACGTGCCCCGTGGGATGCCGGCGATCCGGATCAGATTCTCCAGGTGCGGCTTCACCGCCAGGGCGATCACCTCTTTGCCCGTCCTGGCCAGCAGCGTCCTGAGTTCCTGGATATGGAAGAAGGTGGTGGCCACCACGTGGGCCTGGCGAAGCTGCTCTTCGACCTCATGCGTGGGCTCCCGCACGTCTTCCAGGAGGATCGGGGCCACCTGGACACCCAGTCTCTCCTGAATCGTCAGGGCGATAGCGTTGGTGATGGCCGCTTCACACTCCACGAACACCACGTGCCGCGTTATTGGCTGGGCCGGTCTCTGCTGGGCCCGGGCGTACAGGAAGGTGGCCAGGTCGTCGGGGCGGACCCCAAGCTGTCGTGCCTCCTCGATGGCCCGGTCGATGACGTCCAACAGTTCAGGTGAGACGACAGGTTGGGTGGTCGTCCCTATTTGTTCCACCACCACACAGCCCCGGCCCCGGCGACATTCCACCAGCCCTTCACCTTCCAACTCCTGGTAAGCCTTTTGAACTGTATTGCGGTTGATGCCCAGATAGCCGGCCAGTTGGCGGATGGTCGGCAACTTGGTCCCAGGCTCCAGTTCACCGTTAAGAATCAAGAACTTGAGCTGTTCTGTGAGCTGGACATACACCGGCAGGTGGCCGTTGGGTTCGATCCTGACTTGCATAGCTTAAGCCTTATTAAATAACCATTGTCATAGTATACTATGACAATGGTTATTATATCATAGTTGGCTTTGGGTGTCAAGACTGTAACCGTTCAGTCGGGGCAAAGAAACCTGGTTTTTTTACGTCAGAAGCGCTTTCTTCCTATGAAAAGCTACGGTTGACCAACGTCGATTGGTTTGCAGATGGCTGAAAAACCAGGTTTCTGGCACCTCTCTGAACGCTTACCTAAAAGCTGAGGAGCGAGCATCCCCAGATGCGAAGCGGTGCCTGCAAAACCCGCTCCGCACCTGGGGATGCTCGCCCCTCAGCTCGGCGCGTGCTTACTCAGCTCTCAGCCGGCGCCACCTTACGCTTCCCACTCCACGCCTCAATGTCGACCGCGAAGACGGCCGTCACTTCCAACTCCCTCGGCGTGATGGGGCGGTAGTCAGTGCCTGGCTTCACATCGGGGAAATACTTGTCGAGAAGCC
>DAOUMD010000301.1:0-6723 GCA_034412795.1 Anaerolineae bacterium | reverse complement strand
TGGAACAGACGGCGGCGACGATGAAGTTTCTGGCAGGGGTGATGCGCACGCTGGGCGTGGAGCGGGAGCGTATGTTGGAGGCGGCGGCCGAGGGTTTCTCAACGGTGAGCGAGTTGGCGGACGAGATCTTCCGTCACACCGGGCTGCCACACCGGCTGGCGCACACCGTGGTGGCGCATTGCGTGACCAAAGCCCTGGAAGCCGGGATGGTGGCGACCGATGTGACGGCCGAGTTCGTGGAGGAAGTGGCGCAGGAGGTGTTGGGACGACCTCTGGGGTTGAGTGAAGAACAGGTTCGGCGTGCCCTGGACCCGGTGGCCTTTGTCGAGAGCCACCATGTGCCGGGTGGACCGGCCCCCAAGGAAGTGCTGCGCATGATTAAAGTACGACGTCAACGTCTGGCGCAGGAGCAAGAGCGCCAGGCTGAGCGATACGCCAGGCTGGCGGCTGCTGCAGATAGGTTAGATCAGGTCACTGAAAAGATGATCGGGTAGCGAAAACTGACGAGATGGAAACAAGCCACACCCGTTTAGAAACGGAAACTACTCGGCCTGATGGGTTGCAGATATGTATCTGCAACCCATAATCGGCGGATGTATATCCGCAAATACCCGTTACGGTTGAATAACCGTAACGATCAGCGACTGGTCTGAGTAGTTGCTAGAAACGATGTATTTTTGGGACAACCATTAGGATTTGAGTTTAGATAAAAGCCAAGAAACCGGGTTTTTTGTCGTCTGCCCATAGGTTTTGGCACGTTGCAAGGTGCTTTTTCATAGTTGCGGTTGCACACTGAAGTTCAAAAACCCGGTTTCTTACAAGTTGTCTAAACTCAAGTTAGGAAGGAGCATAACAGTGTCGGAGCATCATGGGATCTCAGAGCGTGTGCGTGTTGAATACGATCCGCTCTATCTAGAGACACATTATTTGGCTCAGTTCGAGCAGCAGCTCACTTACTTCTTTTATCCACTGTTGAAAACCCATATGGCTTGGGCGACTATGTTGGCAGAGCAACAGATCATCCCCCGCAGAAGTGCGGCCGAGCTTTGCAAAACTCTTCTCGAACTCCAGAAAGAGAAGCCAGATGTCCTGAGGCCCTATGTGCCCGCCTATGGGGATGTTTATGTCCACGTGGAGAAATACCTGGTCCGACAAATCGGCGAGGATCACGTCGGCCACCTGGCGCTGGGCCGCACGCGACCCGAGCCAATTGCGCGTATGAACCTGCGCGAGAAGCTGATCAAAGCTATGGATGCCAGCCTCACCCTGCGCCAGAATCTCCTGGACACGGCCGAGTGTAATGCCGATATGGTCATGCCTGGTTACACCCATAACCAGCCGGCACAGCCTACTACCTTCGGTCACTATCTTTTGTCACTCTATGATCCGGTGGCCGAGGATACTCAATATATGGAAGACGCTTTTGACAAAGTCAACCGCTGCACGTTGGGTTGTGGTGCCTTGGCTGGAACGGCCTTTCCCATCGACCGTTTTCGAGTCGCCGATCTGCTGGGCTTCGACGGCATTTTCGAGAATACCTTCGCTTGCGTCGGCTCCAATGACATCTTCGTTGCGAGTGCCAATGCTATCATGGATATTATGGTGACACTGAGCCGTGCAGCTCAGGATCTCAACGAATGGTGTGCGTACGGTGTAGGTATGATGTTAACCGCGCCCCAGTTCTCAGGTGTCAGCAGCCTGATGCCCCAAAAGTATAACCCGACGGTGCTGGAGCTCCTCCGCTTCCACACCAGCCGTAGTGTGTCCTTGGCCCAGAGTGTGTCAAACATTCTTCTGAAGAGCCACTACGGCGACGTCCGAGAGGTCGATCAGGTGTGGTATCCCACTTTTGATGCCCTAGACGAGGCCAGTGACGCGATGAAGCTGTTCGGCGCTGTGGTGGACAGTATGATCCTTTATAAGGACAGGATGCTGGAGATGGCCCAGAACAGCTACATGACTGTAAGTGAGCTGGCCGACGAGATCTATCGCCGGACGGAGTTGCCATATCGTACCTCGCACGGGATCGTGGTTGACGTCGTCAATCAAGCTCTGGATCAAGGCATGCAGGCTATGGACATCACCAGCGACATGGTGTACAGGGCTGCCGAGAAGGTTGTCGGCCAGCCCCTTATGATGCCTCAAGAGGACGTCACACGGGCTCTCGACCCGGCTGCCTTCGTGGAGAGTCACGATGTGATTGGCGGACCGGCATCCAAAGAGGTGCTGCGTATGATCGGCGTGCGCAGGGATCAGTTGGCCGAAGCCCGGGAGCATCTGGCCAGACGAAAAGCACGCATCGAGGAAGGAGACAAGCTACTGGATGAGGCTGTGCAAAAGATGATCGCCAGTGGATCCTGATTTGTCTGAGCAAGCCCATCATCGAAGATGCAAGAATAGCCCTGGTCATACGCGTCATAGCCATCGTATTTGAGAGAGAAGTTCGACTGCCATGCCCATTATCTCAGCCAGACCCAACGTTCTTTGGATCTGTACCGATCAACAGCGCTCCGACACCATAGGAGCCTTGGGTAATCAATATGTGCGCACTCCAAATCTTGATCGACTCGTGAGTGAAGGAGTTGCCTTCACTCATGCCCATTGTCAAGCCCCTATCTGTACACCTAGCCGCGCAAGCTTTCTGACAGGCATGTATCCCAGCACCGTGCACGGCTGCATGAACGGCAATGATCATTGGGCGGATGCCGCACCGTTAGTCACGAAACTTCTCGCCAATGCCGGATACGATTGTGGCCTGGTTGGTAAACTGCACCTGGCGGGTGCGCAACGACGCATCGAGCCGCGCGCAGACGATGGCTACCGCCTATTCCATTGGAGCCACAGCCCCAGGGATAATTGGGAGCGAGATCACGCCTATGCAGACTGGGTCCGTTCCCAGGGTGAGAGCCTGGTTGAGTTTGACAAGCACCCTGAAAGGGTCCCTCCTCCCTTGCATCAGAGCACGTGGTGTGCCGAGCAGGCAATAGAATTCATAGAGGAAAAACTGGATCAACCATGGCTGATCAGCGTCAATACCTTCGATCCGCATCCACGGGGCTCCGTTTTCGCTCCACCCCAAGAGATCCTTGACCGGTATAACCCGGCCAGCATGCCTGGTCCACTCTTTCGCGAGAGCGACTTGACTGCGCAGGTAGCCTTAGATGGGATCGATTTCCAGACGAAGCCCCGCAAGCCGGAAGATTATGACGCCAAAGTCGTGCAGGCTGCTTATTATGCGATGATCGAGCTGGTTGACGATAACGTCGGGCGTATACTGGCTGCCCTCGAACGTACCGGCCAGCGCGAGAATACGATCATCATCTTTATGAGCGACCACGGCGAAATGCTGGGAGACCATGGGTTATTGCTCAAGGGATGTCGTTTTTACGAAGGTCTGGTACGTGTGCCGCTTATCTTCTCGTGGCCGGGCCATTTCCGGCAAGCGATCGTGAGCCAGACATTGGTGGAACTGATTGACATTGCACCTACTGTATTGGACATTTGCGGCCTCGCTGTACCCGAACGAATGCAGGGACGTTCCCTGGTACCGGTACTCACGGAAGCGAACGATACACATCAGCATCGCAGCTTTGTTCGATGCGAGTACTACAGGGCCTTGAACCCGGATGCCCCAAATAGGCTCGGCTTCAACGGAACCTATGCCACTATGATCCGAAACGAACGGTACAAACTGGTCATCTATCACGGTCATGACATAGGAGAATTGTTCGATCTGCGGCAAGATCCAGGGGAGTTTCAGAACCTGTGGGATGAACCTGAGTACAGAGATATGCAGTTTGACTTGATGAAGAAAAGTTTCGATGCTCTGGCCTTTGCCGTCGATGTTGGACCTGAACAGATTACTTACTACTGAGAGCCAATGATTGCCCATAGGCCCCCCAAAGGGGGAAAACCATCGACTGAAATGGAAAGTGCGTTTTTAAACGTACTAAAACCGCGTGATTTAACCCGTTATCCTGACCGGCGATATCACATGAAAAGATTAGCCTCAAAAGAACGACTTCTCAGAACCATCAGGGGAGAACCGACCGATCACATCCCTGTCTACGCTCCAATCCCACGCGAGCTTCCGCTGATCGCGAAGCGGGGTTACACCGGCTGGCAGGCCGAACCCAATTTCCAGACGGTCGCTACCTTCGCCTTGGAGCACTGCGACTTCTTTTGTCGCATGGACTCTATAGGGTCATTCAACCGGGGACTTCTAGATCGTCGCTTCCTCCTGATTCCTGACGAGCATATCCAGGTCTCGAAAGAAAAGGAAGGGGCGCGGACAACTTCGACCTACATGGTGCGCACGCCCAAGGGCGGCTTGCGCTACGTGGAGACCGCGGACGACAACATCGCGACCACCTGGGTTGCCGAGCCGCTGCTCAAGGACAAGGATGATGTAGAGAAGCTCCTGTCGGTCCCGTTTTCCTTTGACCCACCGGACCTGGAAGCCTACCGGCAGGAGGTGGCTGACCTGGGTGATGCGGGGTTGCCTCTCATTCTGGTCACAACGCCCCTGGAATGTGTCTCACACCTCTTGGAGTTTCAGCAATTCTTGATGTGGTGCGCGCTAGAGAGACCTACCATCGTGCGGCTGATCGAGGCTGCCTTTGAGCGGATTTACATCAAGCTGGAGTGGCTACTGCAGAACAAGGTAGAGCCCACCATCCGTTTCACCGGCTCAGAGCAGGCAACACCACCTATGATGTCATTGGAGTACTTCGAGGAGTTGAGTGCCAGGTACGACCGGGCACTTTTCGAATTAGTGCACAAATACGACGGCATCGTGCATGTGCACTGCCACGGCAAGGTGAAAGAGATCTTCCCGCGATTGCTGGATATGGGAGTCGATGTGCTGGACCCTATGGAACCTCCGCCTGATGGCGATCTGACCCTGGCCGAGGCCCAGCGTATGGCCGGGGGCCGTATGACACTGATTGGTGGCCTGGAGTTCCGTGACTTCGAGTTATGCACCCCGGATGAGATCGAAGTCAAAACAAAGGAGGCCATCGATCAGGGTGGACGAACGCACTACGTACTTGGCCCCAGCGCCGTTGCCATGACGTACATCTGTGACCGCTTTCGGGATAACGTCATTCGCTTCATTGAAACCGGGCTTGATTATGGTAAGTGATCGTAAAGGTATATTATGAATGCTTCGCGAGCTCTGGCAGAATTGGCAATTGGGACGTCCGATTCTGATCTAGGGGAAGCTGCTGATACTGCGACCCGGCACCTGATCCTGGATACCCTGGGCACAGCCATTGCTGGCTGGCGGGCACCGGGCATTCCGTCGGTCGTACGTACAATGCAGCGCTGGGGTGGGGCGCCTGAGACCACCCTGTGGACATATGGAGAGCGGCTACCCGCGCCTAACGCTGCCTTTGCCAACTCGTGTATGGTACACGCCTTGGATTATGACGACGTGCACCACGAAACTAGCCTGCATCTTATGTCCTCCCTTTTGCCGGCTACGCTGGCGGTTGCTGAGATGCGACACCTGTCGGGTCGTGCGTTGATGACGGCAGTGGCGCTGGGCATCGAAGTGGCCGTGCGAATTGGGCTCATTGCCAAAGCGCAGGGCATGTCTTTCGGTTACTTGCCCTCTTCGACTATCGGTGTTTTGGGCGTAACGGCGGCGTGCTGTCGCTTGCTGGATCTTGACGTCGAGCAAACTGTGAATGCTCTGGGCGTCGCCTACGCCCAGTCGTCAGGCAACCGCCAGGCGCTTCTGGATTTCACCCTTACCAAGCGAATACAGCCTGCCTTCGCGGCGCTATCGGCGCTCTGGTCATCTTTCCTGGCAGCAGATGGAATAACCGGCCCGCATCGTGCGCTGGAAGGCGAAGCAGGCTTCTTCAAACTCTACGTCGGATGCGAACCGCCAGATGCCTCCCAGTTAGCCGGTTCTGGTGATCGCTGGGAGGTCGAACGCATGTCAATCAAATGCTATCCCGCGTGTGGCGCAATCGCTCCTTCGACACAAGCCGCCATAGAATTGGCAACAGAACAGGACCTCCATCTACGTGACATCAGTGAGGTTTATCTGGACTTAGGACACAGCGACAACTGGTTTGCCGGCCATCCCTGGAAGCTAGGGAAAAATCCTCAGGTGGACGCCCAGTTTAGCGCACGCTATGGTGTGGCCCTCGGTCTCGTGCGACGGCGCGCGGGGCTGGGTGAGTTCACCGCGGACAGCGTGTTGGGCGACCACGAGGTCGCGGATGTCGCCTCGCGGGTGCAGATCCGTGTAATCCCGAACACCGAAGGATTGCGCACCGATCAGGTACGTGTCACTGTGACCGTGGTCACCCGCGATGGTCGCAAGCTGGCTCGCAGTACTCAGTTGGTCAAGGGAGACTGGAAAGATCCTTTCAGTTTCGACGAACTGGTAGAAAAATTCCGCGGATGTGTAGAGTTCTCGGAGGTCTGGCCGATGGAACAAGCTTCAGCCATCGTCGAGGCCGTAAGCACTCTGGAGACGATGCCCGACGTGAGTGTGCTCGCTCAAGACCTGTTGGTCGTGCAAGATGGGGATGGTTCACTATTGGGTTGACACTTCTTGCCGGTCAAATCAAAAAAAGTTACCTCGTAAAACGTAAAACGTGATGCGTGAGTAATCCACCGAAATTATCTGCACTGTTCTGGTGTTGCTATGAAGCCTGGAAGCCCGCGTCTCCGTGTAATTTATTTCGGTGGATTACTTGAAGGCAC
>DAOUMD010000300.1:0-3197 GCA_034412795.1 Anaerolineae bacterium | reverse complement strand
GTCTTTGTGCCAGCACAAAGACAGACGCCGTATTTTGGTATACACTAAGGTTGGCTAATGGATAAGTTATTAAATCCTTAGTCCTAAGGAATCGTCCAGAAATAACTTTCTATTTTCAGGCCAAAATTCCGAGTGTGGTCTTTCAAAATGCACAAAGTTATTCTTGGACGCGGCCTAAATACTGAGGTCTCTAGTTGGAATTGCGTGCACAGTTGCACCAGGAAGCGAGAACGATTATGCCGCTAAGACTGAGTATTATGACCCCGGAGCGCCGCGTCTACGCCAAAGATGTCGATATGGTGATTGCGCCCGGCGTTGAGGGGCAACTTGGCATCTTGCCGCATCACGCACCTTTGCTGACCGCCCTCACCTATGGTGAACTACGGGTGAAGCGTGGAGACGATGAAGAAAGCTTCGCCATAAGCGGCGGTTATATGGAGGTTCAGCCCGACGCGGTGACGGTACTGGTCAACACTGCTGAGCACGTTGAAGAGATTGACCTGGAGCGAGCTGAGGCTGCCCGACGTCGGGCCGAGGCGCGCCTCCACGACCGTACCCAGGAGAAAGTGGACTTTGCGCGGGCTGAGGCCGCTCTGCGCCGGGCGATGACGCGCATCAACGTGACCAAACTGCGCCGAAGGAAAGGTGTCCGCCGCGCGGAAGCCAGTCAGGCCTATGAGCTTCAGCGATGACTGGCTGTGCGAGGCATTCTGGAATAGGCAGGCAACACTATGGCTGTAAGAGACATTGTTCTATATGCTGAAAACGAGACTGCCCTGCGTAAGAAAAGTGAGCCGGTCAGGGTCATCAACCGACGCATCAAGGATTTAGTAAAGGATTTAAAGGATACCTTAGCCCATCACTCTGACGGAATTGGGTTGGCCGCTCCCCAGATCAACGTTCACCACCGGGTCGTTGTGGTCCGATTGGGCGGTAGAAGTAATGACCAGAGCGAACCTGGCCCACCCGTTGCGCTGATCAACCCGCAGATCACTGAGACTGGATACGAGCAAAGAGATTTTGACGGCTGTCTCAGCTTTCCTGGTCTCTTTGCTGAAACGGTACGCCCTCATCTCTTGCGTGTAACCGGCCTGGATGAATGGGGTCAACCCTTTGAGTGCATCTTTGGGGGCTTTGACGCGGTGGTCGTTCACCACGAGATCGATCACCTGAACGGCGTGCTTTTCATTGACCGGGTTGAACGTATAGAAGACCTGTACCGGGTGCGTGTAGATGACAACGGTCACTTCGTGCGCGTGCCGGTGTCGGTCATGGCCGGGGCGTAACAGGACAATGCACTGGACAAGAGGTCGAACTGACTGTGACCGAGAACGGTTGGGAACCTAACATCATTGCCTTCTGTTGCCGCCATTGTGCCTACGCGGCCGCTGATCTGGCCGGCAGCTTACGTCTTGAGTACCCAACATCCATCAAGGTGGTCGACTTGCCCTGCACGGGCAAGTTCGACGTGCTGTATGCCTTGCGGGCCTTTGAAGACGGCGCCGATGGTGTACTGGTCGCCGGTTGACTGGAGGGTGAATGTCATTACCTGGACGGTAATCTGTATGCCCGGAAGCGAGTGGAATACGTGCAGAAGCTGTTAGATGAAATCGGCCTCAACGGCAAACGCATTCAGATGATCAACCTGTCTGCTGCTATGGCTGGCCAATTCGCCTGGGCCGCCGCCGAGATGACGGCCGAGATCAAGGGGATCGGGCCCAATCCACTTGGCAGGGAATGAGTACGTCGCCGCGTGGGCCCTTGTGGAAAGAAAATGCAGTGTGATAAAGCATGTTAGCCACGGCTTCCGGCCCCATAGCAGATCAATTCCGCAACGGATGATTTCGTTGTGAAGCAAAGGTCTGTAGCTTCCATCGATATGTGAAGGAGGTTTATCAAATGAGAGGAAAGTTCACGTTCTTCACCGTCGGCGCTTTCATAGCCCTGGCCTGGGGGGCTATGCTCATCGTGGGAGTGGGAAGAGTCTACAGTGACGGCGCTTCGGTTCAGTTCAAGATCTGCCCTGAAGCGGCGGCGGAGATCAGCGATCCCGACCAAACGAGCATGATTTACATGGTTCCCGTCTATCAAGTGTCTCCGACTGACGAGCATCCGCCTGGCCGCGTGCCGGTGCGGGAGATGCTCAGACAACCTGGTATCTCCTTCGTGAAGGAGGATGGGCTGCCCATCGGGCCGGCGGGGATTTCGATGATCGAAGTCGATATTGGAGATGACTTCCCTGGACAAAGGTTTATGCTCTTCCCCGGAGATAATGAGATCGTTTTGTGCTCGGGGAAAGGGTACGTGGATGCCAGGCAGATAGAGTCTGGCGGGCGGTCTGCCTCGGTGCAGTTCAAGATCTGCCCTGAAGCAGCGGCGGAGATCGATGACCCTGACCAGACCAGCGTCACCTACATGGTTCCCGTCTATCAAGTGTCCCTGACTGACGACCATCCGCCTGGCCGCGTGCCGGTGCGGGAGATGCTCAGACAACCCGGTGTCTCCTTCGTCAAGGAGGATGGGCTGCCCATCGGGCCGGTGGGGATTTCGATGATCGAGGTCAGTATTGGAGAGGACTTCCCTGGGCAAAGGTTTATGCTCTTCCCCGGAGATAATGAAATCGTTTTGTGCTCGGGGAAAGGGTACGTGGATGCCAGGCAGATAGAGCCTGGCGGGCAGTCTGCCTCGGTGCAGTTCAAGATCTGTCCTGAGGCGGCGGCTGAAATCAGCGACCCGGACCAGACCAGTTTGATTTATATGGTTGAAGTATATGAGGTGGGAATGTCCTATGATCATCCGCCTGGTCGCGTGCCGGTGCGGGAGATGCTCAGACAACCCGGCTTCTCCTTCGTGAAGGAGGACGGAGTGCCCATCGGGCCGGCGGGGATTTCGATGATCGAAGTCAGCATTGGAGAGGACTTCCCTGGACAAAGGTTCATGCTCTTCCCCTGGGACAATGAGATCCTGGTATGTCCACCTGAGGGCTGAGTCTGGTATCGCTGGGGGGGCGCGCTTACCATCACCATACTTTTTAGGGTCTACGCAAAATAGTGGGGTGTAAGGCCGTTTGTGGAGCATGTCATCCTGAGTGACGTCAGGAGCGAAGGATCTCATTTTCCCTTGTGAGACGAGATTCTTCGCCTATGGCTACTAAGAAACAACTGATAAGCATGTCATTCTGAGCCGCAGGCGAAGAA
>DAOUMD010000299.1:0-23051 GCA_034412795.1 Anaerolineae bacterium | reverse complement strand
ACGAGCTCCGAGCAGGTCCGAGACCGGTGCTCTCGGCGGCAAATGTCGTGTTATGAACATGGATCAGCCGAAAAACCCCGTTTCGTGTAGAACATTTGTCTAATGTGACATTGTCAAAGTAGTAACGGTCATAGAAGCTTATTCTTATTCACCTTACAACCCACGGCCCTGGTAAGGCCATTGTCCTGAAAAGGTGACCCTTAACTGATCGATAGCCGTTCCATCTTTTTCTCAAACGAAATGTCAACACGGCCTAATCTCTATTTCTCTGTGTCCCTGTAGTTAATCTAACGAGGCTGGTCCGATTCCTGAATCACCCCATACGTTTCCTCAATCACCTGCCGGAACGAGTCGGAAATGCGGTGCCAGTCCAGTACATCCACGCGGAAAGGCAGGTCGGATTCCGCAAAGGCTTCTTCCAGGCGGTGGAGGGTCTTTCTGTCAATTTTTTCCCGGCCCACCACCACCAGGTCCAAGTCGGAATAGTCCACGGCTGTGCCCGTTACCCGCGAGCCAAAGGTGCGGACTTCGGCATGGGGCACGTGTTGGGCCAGGATAGTTTGTATCAGGGCCAGATGATCGGATTGCAGGTCAATCATTCCGTTCTTCCAAAGCGGCAAGAAACAATTGGGCGTTCTCCAGAAACTGCGTGGCCGCCTGAAACACCTCGTCGGCTACTTCTTCGTCGTAAATGTGCGAAGTCAGGTTTCTGGCCCGGTGATAATCCCACCAGGCTTCAACATCGGTAATCAGGCGGTATTCGGCAGCCAGCCGGAACAGTTCGCGCCGGGAGATACCGTCCACATAAACGCGGCCCACGTTCTCGGCCAGCCAGCGCCGCATGAACTTCCAGCAGAGTTCGTAGGTAAACTCAAAATGTTGGATCACCCCGGCCTGGATAATATCCTGCTGTGGCGGGGTCAGCCGATCCATAAAATCGTCATTATCGGCTTCGTGCACTGCGGTTCCCAGGGACTCAATCGCTTTCATTAGGCTGGACAAATCAAGCGCCATGTTCATCTCCTGCTGCGGGGTCCAGGTGGCCACGAAGTTTGTCGGCCGCGGCCAACAGGGTCTGCCCAAAGCCCAACGTCGCATCAAGCGAGTTCATCCCACTCGGTCCTGACTTCACCCCAGCGCAGTGCACCGGCCGCCTTTGGCCCGAGACGCAACTTAGGGATGGTATCCTTCACTATGGCCCGGTCTTCATTTTCTTCCAGCCAGTCCAGCAACGCATTCCACGACTCGATCCCCATCTGCACAGCGGCCGGACGTCCATCTGGGCCAACCACAAACTGCACCGACTCCAACATCCGCCCCGTGTTCATCCCTCAACCCCCAGCTACAACACCCATCCCAATCTACCAGCCCACCAATTTACCAATCTACCAGTCTACCAATCTACCAACCTTCCCACCCCATCACACATCCAAATTCCGCACGCTCTTGGCGTGGGTCTGGATGAAGCGCTTGCGGGGCGGGACGGCGGCGCCCATAAGCATGTCGAAGGTCTTGTCGGCGGCGGCGGCGTCTTCGATGGTCACCTGGAGCAGGATGCGGTTCTCGGGATCCATAGTCGTCTCCCAGAGCTGCTCGGGGTTCATCTCACCCAGGCCCTTGTAGCGCTGCAGGGTGATCTTGCCACCGTTTGCCTTCTTGAGGACGCTGTCTTTCTCCTCTTCGGTATACACGTATTGGCTGTTCTTCCGCTGCTCGATGCGATACAGCGGCGGCTGGGCGATGTACAGATGGCCCTCCTCGATGAGGGGCGTCATGTAGCGGAAGAAGAAGGTCAGCAGCAGGGTGCGGATGTGGGCGCCGTCCACGTCGGCGTCGCACATGACGATGATGCGGTTGTAGCGCAGCCCGCCCAGGTTAAAATCGTCGCCGATGCCGGTGCCCAGGGCGGTGACCAGGGCTTTGACCTCGTTGTTGTTCAGGATCTTGTCCAGCCGGGCACGCTCGGTGTTGAGGATCTTGCCACGCAGCGGCAATATGGCCTGGAAGCGGCGGTCGCGGCCCTGCTTGGCGCTGCCGCCGGCGCTGTCGCCCTCGACGATGTAGATCTCGGTCTGGTTGGGGTCGCGCTCGGAGCAGTCGGCCAGCTTGCCGGGCAGCGTCATGCTCTCCAGCGCGCTCTTGCGGATGACCAGGTCGCGCGCCTTGCGCGCCGCTTCGCGGGCGCGCGAGGAGGTAAGACACTTCTGGATCACGGCCTTGGCCTCACGCGGGTTCTCTTCCAGGAAGGTGGCGAAGCGATCGGCGGTGACCGACTCGACCAAACTCTTGGCCTCGGCGTTCATCAGCTTGACCTTGGTCTGACTTTCAAACTGCGGGTCGGGGTGCTTGACGGAGACAATGGCCGTCAGCCCCTCGCGCGTATCCTCACCGCTGAAGTTGGGCTCGTTCTCCTTCAGCAGCCCTTGCTTGCGGGCGTAGTCGTTGATGGTCCGCGTCAGGGCGGCCCGCATACCGGTCAGGTGCGTCCCGCCGTCGACGGTATGGATGGTGTTGGCGAAACTGTAGACGCTCTCGGCGTAGGCATCGCTGTACTGCACAGCCACCTCAACGCCCATGCCGTTTACGTCCCTCTCCACGTAAACCACCGGGTGCAGCACCCCGCGGTTGCGGTTGATGTAGCGCACAAAGGAGGTGATGCCGCCCTCAAAATAGAACGTCATCTCACGCGCCGGCGTTTGGCGCTCGTCACGGAAGCGGATGGTGACCGCTTTGGTGACGAAGGCCATCTCGCGCAAGCGCTGCACCAGCGTATCGTAGCGATAGCCCTCGACGTCCTTGAAGATAGTCGGGTCGAAGCGAAAGGCGATGCGGGTGCCCGTTTCGCCGGCGCGTGCTTTGGGCAATTTGCCCACGGCCTCCACGTCTCCGATGGGGATGCCACGCTCGTAGCGCTGTCGATACATCTGCCCGTCGCGCCAGACCTCGACCTCCGTCCACTCGCTCAGCGCATTGACGGCCGAGACGCCCACGCCGTGCAAGCCGCCCGACACCTTGTAGCCACCACCGTCGAACTTGCCGCCGGCGTGCAGGGTGGTCATGACCAATTGCAGGGTGGAGACTTTGCGCTCGGGGTGGGGCGCGACCGGGATGCCGCGCCCGTTGTCGATCACCGTCACGCTCTGGTCGGCGTGGATGGTAATTTCAATGTAATCACAGGCACCGGCCAGCGCCTCGTCGATGGAGTTATCAACCACTTCGTAGATGAGGTGGTGCAGCGCCTTGATGTCGGTGCCGCCCACGTACATACCCGGCCGGCGACGAACCGCCTCCAGACCCTCCAAAACCTGGATATCTTCCGCGTCGTAATGGGGAATCACTCGATCAGCCACAGTCGTTCTCCTTATATATAAAACGTATCTTCTCAAAAAGTAGGGACGAACCGGGCGTTCGCCTTTGAGGCAGACACCCAAGTCTGCGCCTACCCCAAATTATTGAGAAGATATACGAAGACAAGATATTATACCACATATTGTCGGATTTCCCAAATCTGGAGGGGGGCAAAAGGGGGGTAAATGGCGCATAAACACAATATCTAGGGGTGAAATTTATCGAAGGCTACTAGATGTTGTGGTGGGTTGTGAGAGTAATCGGGTGTGGGGGATAGGAAACAGGTCCTATAATCCGCCGGAGGCTGAAGCCCTCCGGCTACCAGGTGGAAGCCCCGCTAGGGCTGAGGGGTTACTACTACCAACCGATCCGGCTGCTCACGTTAGTTCTTCCAGGCCCTCTCGGTCCAGGATCTCAATACGATGCCGCTCGATGGCGATCAGCTCCGCCTCTTGTAACTCTCTAAAGGCACGGCTCACCATCTCGCGCACAGTGCCCAGGTGGGCGGCGATCTCGTCCTGGGTCCAGCGGCGGCGGCTTAGCTCGTCGCGCTCATCAACTTGCTGTAACAAGAAGGCCGCCAGACGCCCGGTGACCGGAAGGAAGGAAAGGTCATACACCCGCTGCACGAGCTGCCGGCAGCGCATAGCCAGGCTTTTGATGATGATTTCATTCAGAGCCGGGTGTTGCCGACGTAGGCGGGTTAAACCTTGTTTAGAAATGACCCAGAGCGTCGAATCTTCGATGGCCGCCAGGCTGGCCGGGTTAGGATCACCATCCACGACCGGCACCTCGTTGCACGAGTCACCGGGTCCCAAGGCAGCCAGGATGTGTTCGCGTCCCGCGGCGGACAGGCGATAAACCTTGCACAGCCCCTGCGCCACCAGATGGAGACCGGCGGACGAGTCGCCCTCCAGGAAGATCAACTCACCGGCCGCGTAGCGACGCACAATCACCTCCCGGGCCACAGTCTCCAGCGCGCCCTCGTCCAGATCCTGAAAGTAGGGCACGCCTCTCAGCAACGCTTTGGTGCTGTCATTGATATGAACCGGCATGAACACATCTCCGCGATTGAAACTGGAACAGCCTATTATGTCTCCGCGAGAAGTCCTTGTCAAACTGAATCACGAGTAGCACGAATTCCACGAAGATCAAGCACATTTTCTGCTCAAAGCGGACGAAAGTCCGCACCAGGTGGCGACGGCGGATTATCATCCGCCTTGAGCCAGGGGTGAAAATGGTTTGATGGATTATACGAAGATTAGACAAAAGTCACAGACATTCGGAGGAAATATTGTTAAAGTGGATCTGAAACAGATTTCAGGCTCCAGGCACGGGGGATATGAGTGTAGACTACTTACCCCAAATTGACCCTGCCAGATGCACGGGCTGCGAATTATGTGTGAAACTATGCCCCAGCCATGCGCTGAGCATGATAAATGGGATTGCCACCTTCACCGCACAAGAAGCATGCAATTACTCAGGAACGTGCCAGGAAGTCTGTCCAACCAAGGCCATCAGCCTGGAGTATGTGATCATTTCCTCGGGAAAGAGCGGGAGATCACCGGGCTGACCATCACTGCCAGGAGGTTCGCAACTCCCGAGGGCCGACGACTTACGTTTTACGTTTCACGTTTTACGTTTTACGCATCACGTCTTAAAGGGTGCCTGAACATTAGTAGGAGGACTACCTCATGCGTATCTTAGCCATCATCTCGGGTGAATATGGACAGCGGCACGTGGATAACGTGCGTGACTATGGCCCTTCAGGGTGGACGCTCGAAGTTTGGCAGGCGCCGGGGATATTGCCGCCCATTGTAGATTACCCGGAGGATTACGTGCCTGACGACCTTCCGCCAGCGGACTTGATCCTCTCCTTCGCCGAAAACAAGGGAGTGGCCGAGTTGCTGCCCGACGTGGCACGCGTGACCGGCGCCCGGTCGGTGTTGGCCGCCATCGACAGTGAAGCCTGGCTGCCGCGCGGCCTGGCACGGCAGTTGCGAGGCTGGCTGGAGGACATCGGCGTGGCATGCGTGACGCCCAAGCCCTTATGCTCGCTGACCGAGAGCGAGTATCGCATTGGGCGCGGGCGTCATCAACGGATCGAGTATGACGATCCGCTCATCGCCGAATTTGCGCGTCACTTTGGCCAGCCGGAGTTGCGCATCACGGTCGACCCCGAAACGCGGCAGATCAGTGCCGCCGAGGTGGGACGCGACGCGGTGTGTGGCTGCGCGCGTTACGTGGCCGAAAGATTGTTGGGCGTCCCGGCGGGTGATGCTGAACAGGCGGCTGGTCTGCTGCACCACCACTTCCCTTGCCTGGCCAGTATGGGCATAGACGTCGATTACGGCGACACCTTGATGCACATCTCCGGTAACGTATTGAAGGAGAACATCGCTAAGCAGGTCAAACCGTTCAAGCAGATCCAGTATATCGCACCGGGTGTCCGGAGTGAATAGTTTGACAAATGTCATCATCAAACATAACATTGTCAAGATAGTGACGCCGGCGATCCGATCGAGGCAGATTGAGCATACAAGACACGGGGACTGTCGTCCCCTTTGAGCATTTTGACTCCACCAATGTGCGTAGAGCCCAACTTATTAAGGATAGAGGCTAACCATGACACAATCTGATCAATCTGCTAAACCAAGGAGTTCGCCAGGCCCTGCCCGCGTTTTAATCATCGGGCTGGTCGCAGTGATTGTCGTGCTCGGCCTGGGGCTGGTGATCATGGCCATTGGCCAACCGGCTACCCCGGTCGAAACAGAGCGCGTGGACGTCCTGGCCAACAGCGATGACGAGTGCGTGGTGTGTCACCGCCGCACCACGCCGGGCATTGTGGAGCAATATGGACACAGCACCATGGCCGCTGCGGAGGTATCCTGCCAGGACTGTCACGAGGTCGAGGCCGACTATCCCGGCGCGACGGAGCACGAAGGCACCTACGTGCTCAATCAGCCAACCACGGCCATGTGCCAGCGCTGTCACGCAACCGAGGTAGCCCAGTTCAACCAGAGCCGGCACAGCCTGCCAGCCTACGTTGCCTACGCGGGCACAGGGGATCTAACTCCCGAACAGTTAGAGAGGTACGAGGCCATCCCCGAGGGTGGCTTCGCCCCCGACAAAATGCGCAACGCTCTATATGCACTGGAGGGGCCGGCCATCACCCGCTTTGCGTGCGAGAGCTGCCACAACGTGGGCCGGCCACAGGCCGACGGCTCGGTGGGCGAGTGCCAGAAGTGCCACCTGCGGCACGAGTTCAGCCTGGAACAGGCGCGCAAACCGGAGACCTGCAACTACTGCCACATTGGGCCCGACCACCCGCAGTGGGAGATCTACCAGGAGTCGCCGCACGGCATTGCCTACGCCACGGGCGGCCATAATTGGCACTGGGAGGCCGAGTCAGGCACATTGACGGTAAACGACTTTCCGGCCGCCACCTGCGCCATCTGCCACATGAGCGGCTTTGGGGCCAGCGGCACCACCCACGACGTAGGGGATCGCCTGACCTGGTACCTGTTCGCACCCATTAGCGAACGGCGCCCGAGCTGGCAGGACAACCGGACACGTATGCAAAACGTGTGCCGTGAGTGCCACAACGAGAATTTCATCGAGACCTTCTACGAGGACGCGGATGCGGCCACGGAGGCAGTAAACGACTGGGTGGCGGAGAGCGACGAGATCGTGGCTCCGCTCAAAGAACAGGGACTACTAAGCCCCGAGCCCTTCGACGAGCCCATCGATTTCACCTACTTCGATCTGTGGCACCATTGGGGGCGCACCGCCAAGTTCGGAGCCTGGATGCAGGGGCCGGACTACACCCAGTGGCACGGCGCATACGAGGTCTTACGTGAGCTGGCTGAACTGCGCGAGAGCGTGGATGAGAAGCTGGGCAAAGAGGGGGCCGAAGAATAGTTATGTATCATCTGGCAACCGTATTGCCACCGGTGCGACGCATCCGGCCCCCACTCTCGCGCGATCAACTGATGTTGCTGATGACGGCCATCAATCTGATATTCCTGGGCATCGACATCTACCTGGCACACAGCATCAGCGGAACTATCGTGCCCAATGAGTGGATACCGATCATCTTTGGTCCCCTGGCTGGCGCCCTGTTGCTGCTGGCCGGCCTGCTGGCCGCCAGGCGGCGGCCGCTGTCCACGGCGATCGCCAACATCATCTTCCTGGGCAGCATCGGGGTAGGGTTGCTGGGGGCCTATTTTCACCTGGTGCGAGCCGCCTTGCCGGCCGCCCCGGCCGGCCAGCGAGTGAGCGTCAACCTGCTGGTGTGGGCACCGCCTGTCTTGGGTCCCCTCACCTTCTCGCTGGTGGGTGTACTAGGTATCAGCGCCGCCTGGCTTGAGAACCCGCCGGACAGCGGCAGGCTGGCGCTGCTGGCCGGGAGATATGTCCAGTTGCCTTTTAGCAAAACACGGGCCTACTTCTTCTGGGTTGGGCTGGGCACGCTGGCGACGGTCATCAGCAGCGTGCTGGATCACGCCCGCACGGACTTCGAAAACCCCTGGTTGTGGGTGCCGACTGCCGTCGGAGTGTTTGGCACAGTCGTCGCGGTAACGCTAGGTGCTATTGAGCGGCCGACGCGTGCCGACCTGATCACCTACATAGCGGCTATGCTGCTGCTGATCCTGGTCGGCGTAGTCGGCGCGCTGCTACACGTCAACGCCAACCTCACCGCCGGGGGCACGGTGGTCCCTGAGCGCTTCATCCGGGGCGCGCCCTTCCTGGCGCCGCTGCTTTTCTGCAACATGGGAGCATTGGGGCTGATCGCGCTGCTTGATCCTGTAGAAACGGCAACAGTATAACATCGTGAAGTAACCGCGTAAAACGTAAAACGTGATGCGTGAGTAATCCACCGAAATTATCTGCACTGTTCTGGTGTTGCTATGAAGCCTGGAAGCCCGCGTCTCCGTGCAATTTATTTCGGTGGATTACTTAAAGGCACATTTGCAAGACGCATTCGCCCAGAATCATTACGCTTTACGCCTTACGTTTTACGCATGTGTCTGGCAAAGCAAGCCAAATTGTCAACCAGTTCTCCTGGCAAAATGAACCCTCAGGTCCTCCTCTTTAGCTCTCAGGCCCGCCGGTTTCGCTGACCGTCGTCTTGAGGGCATCCTCAAACTTGTTGAGAGTTTCGTCGACGATGGCGTCGTCGTGGTCGTAGCACAAGAACCACGGCTCGCGCGCGTCAGCTTCGACCCACACGCCCAGCTCCATCAGGTTCATCATCAACGTGTCGTAGAAATCGGCGTCGTGATGTTTCAGGTCGCGCAGCTCTTTGATGGGCTTATCGCTGACGATGAAGCCTTGCATGGCGGGCAAACCGGTCATGATGTGCGGCACGCCGGCATCGCTGAGGATTTCGTCCAGCCCACTCTTGAGCCGCTGGCCGCGCCGGGCGATGGTGTCCAGGATAGGCCGGGTCTCCAGCAGTTCGAGCACCGCATCGGCGGCCGCCATGCCTACCACATTGGCCGTGTAGGTACCGCCGTGCGACACCTGGCCCGGCACCAGCGTGCTCATCACCTCACGCTTGCCCCCAAAGGCGGCCACCGGGAAGCCGTTGCCCAACCCCTTGGCATAGGTGGCGATGTCGGGCAGCACGCCATACACCTCTTGCGCCCCGCCGTTGGCCACCCGGAAGCCAGTTTTGACCTCGTCCATGATTAACACGATGCCATAGTCGTCGCATAACTTCCTCAGGTGTTCCAGGAAGCCTGGTTCCGGTTCGATGCCGGCCACATTGCCCAGCACCGGCTCGACCATGATCGCGGCAAGATCCCACCACTGCTCCTTGACCGTCTTCTCCACCATCTCGAAGTCGTTAAAGGGCAAGGTGATAACGTACTCCCGGATCCCCTTGGGAATGCCGGAGCTCATCTGCTGCGGGAGAGGGTTGCGCCGTGAACCGATGACGCCCAGGTTTGCACTGGCCGTGGAGAAAAGGGCATAATCGTACATACCGTGGTATTGGCCCTCAAACTTGATGAATTTCTCGCGGTTGGTATGGGCGCGCGCCACCCTCAGCGCGTGCATGGTCGCCTCGGTGCCTGAGTTGGCAAAGCGTAGCATGTCCACACCGGGCACCAAACGCACGATGCGCTCGGCCACCTGCACCTCCAGTTCAGTGGTCGCCGCGAACAGCGTGCCGTGCTTCATCGCCTCGGCCACGCGCTCGACCACCGCCGGATAGGAATGGCCCAGGATGATCGGGCCCCAGCCCAGGCGATAGTCGATGTACTGCATGCCGTCGGCGTCCCAAATGTACGGGCCCTGAGCTTTGCTCACCACCGGGGTCTCTTCAGGCCCCCAGTAGCGAAAGTTGGAGTTGACGCCGCCAGGGATGACCTTGACAGCTCGTTCGTAGATGGCTTGTGCTTTGTCGCGTTTCATTGTGATAACACTCCTTCATTTTGGTTTGGGAGGTTGGAAGATTGGATGATTGGATGGATGGTTGGATGGTTGGATGGTTGGGTGGTTAGTTGGTTGGTTAGTTGGATGGATGGTTGGATGGATGGATGGTTGGTTAGTTGGTTTGTCCAATCTCCTCTTCTTCTGACCTCTCATACTGATAAAGTAGTTAACAAAACCACTTATCTTCCCTCTCTGGCTCATGTCCAGAATTAGTGCCTGCTCCCGTTGGATTGCCAAATTATGACAAGTGTCCCAACATATAATCCAACGGTCTTGGGCGGCATCGAGGACGGGTCTACACTTGCTCTAAACATGAGCCCCCTCTCTTTGTTTCGCAAGGGCTAACAAGGATAAAAACTCAAACGTCAGGTTGGCGGCCAATATGGCCGTAATGTCACTATGATCGTATGGAGGGCTTACCTCAACCAGGTCAAAGCCCACCAGATTTAAACCTCGAAGTCCTCGCACGATCTGTAGCATTTGATAGCTGGTAAAACCGCCTACCTCCGGCGTGCCAGTGCCGGGCGCATAGGCGGGGTCAACCGAGTCAATGTCGAGCGAAACGTACGCAGGGCGATCGCCGACGACTTCGCGAATGGCTTTGACTACACCCGGTATGCCCATCTCAAACGCCTTATCAATGGTCAACATTTGGGCTCCCAGTTGTCGTGCATCGCCCAGATCGTGTGAGGCACTGACCGGTCCACGAATCCCAACCTGAACGTAAGCGTCGGTATCGATGAGCCCCTCTTCCAGGGCTCGCCTGAATGGGGTCCCGTGACTGTAAGGGTGCTCCCCAAATTCACTCTTCCACGTGTCAGGGTGCGAGTCGAAGTGGATAACGGCCAACGGCCCAAACTTGGCAGCGTGGGCACGCAGCAACGGCAGGGTAATCGAGTGATCACCTCCCAAAGAAACGACAGTGACATCCTGTTGTAGTATGGGGCTCACCTGAGTGGTGATGGCCTGCATCGTGGCTGAGATGTCAACCGGGATCACTTCTACATCGCCGTAGTCCACGATTTCGAGCGCGTCGGCCGGTGCGACGCCAAGGACAGCGTTGAATCCCCAAAGTATCAGGGACACTTCACGAATCTTGCGTGGCCCAAACCGGGTGCCGCTGCGGTAGCTCGTCCCGCTATCAAAGGGCACGCCGACGATTGCCACGTCAATCCCCTCGAGATCTCGGGTGGCCGGCCGGCGCATGAAGGTCGGGATACCATGGAACGGTTCCAGGTGAGCGCCGTAAGCTGGGTCAGAATTCTTGGTCTTCACAAGTTACCTCAACTAGGTGATGACTTGGTATGCCTCCACCCGCTCGTGGATCTCGATACCCCGCTTGTGCAGCTCCGAGAAGAAGATAGCGGGATCGATGGCCGTCTCCGGCGGTACGACACCCTGCACATTGACGTCACCCCGAGCGATCATCTGGGCGCCAACGCTCAGCGGGATGGCGATGTTCTTGTAATAGGCTGCCGGGCCGCCCCATTCCTCCTGCGGCGGGTGACGATTCCAGAGCGTGACTTTGACATCCTGTCCGTCACGCTTCCCAAAGACTTCGACTACCAGGCCGTAGGCCCATAGCGGGGTCTCCTTGCTCTCCGGCAATTGAAGCAGGAGTTCGTACATCATCTCAAATGCCGTGGTCTCGACGCCCTTGACAGTGATGGGCTCCTCGCCGTAGAGGCCCGACTCCAACATGGCCCTCGTCAGCCGCATGGCGTGGGGTGGGAAGCAGCCGTGCACCGAAACGGCCCTGGCCCCCAGACTCTTGGGCATGGTACGCGTCTCTGGATGGGGGATGTAGCAGACCTCTTGCTCACCAATGGGGCCTGGAAAATCCATCATCTTGGCCCCGGCGAAGGGTCCGACCGCATGAAACTCGCCATCTTTGTAGTAAAAGCGCGTCTCGGTCTTGGGGTGGAACTCCCACAGAAGGGTGATGAGCAAACCCGGTGCCGGCGCAGGGCAGCGGAAGGCAGCAAAGTTGATCTGGATATCGTCCACTTCGTCCAACTGGTCGGCGGCGCGGCGGGCCATAGCATTGGTAATACCCGGCGTGGCGCCGACACCGGGAATAAAGACGATGTCTTTCTCCCTGGCAACCGCGTCGTAATCCCACTGGCTCTCTTCGGTGGAGACGTCCAGGCCACTGACTCCGGCCTCGACACAGGCCTGGGTGACGGCCAGATCATATTTCCAGGGCAGACCATTGAGGATTACGTCAAAATCCTTGAAGATCTTGACCAGCCCTTCGTAATCGTTGGCATCCACCTTGAGAACACTTAAGCGAGGATCGCCGATCTCGGCGGCCAGTTGCTCGGCAGCAGCGACGTTGTAATCGCCGATGACGATCTGCTCGAAGTCGGAGAATTCGGCCAGGTCGCGGGTGGCATGCTGGCAGACGGCGCCAGCGCCGCCCAAAGACAAGATACGCATTGATTGTACCTCCTGATGGTTGAGATAATCTGATGTTTTGAGTCAATTACGGGGTTTGCGCTTGATAAACGATATCACCTCCAAGGACCGTCATCTCTACGAGAATATCGGCGATCGCCTTGGGCGGGACCTGCGTCGGATCCTCGGCCAGCACGACCAAATCGCCCAGCTTGCCCACTTGTATGCTGCCTTTTTCAGCTTCCTCGAAGGCCAGGGCAGCGTTGTCCAGGGTGTAGAGTTGCAGCGCCCGCTCGACATCAAGACGCTCCGCCGGGTTGGAGTGGTTAACGGCACAATAAACTCCATATAAAGGCTGCATAGGAGTCACCGTACTATCTGACCCACCACCAACACACAACCCGGCCTCGACGAGAGACCGCACCGGGTCGGAGCGGGACGCACGTTCCTCTCCCAAGAGCGGATTGAGTCGCGTATGCCCGCCAAAGTACACGTTAAAGGGTGGCTGAATCGCCAGATAAAGCCCCAGCCGCCTTACCCGCTCCGCCAGCGCCTTGTTGTAAACCTCAAAGTGCTCAATTCGGTGGCGGTGGTCCTCGCGGGGCCAACGGCTTAAGGCTCGTTCGTAGGCGTTGAGTGCCTGCTCGACCGCCCGGTCGCCGACGGCGTGCATGGCTATCTGTAGACCGGCGCGGTGGGCAGTCTCTACAAAGGTATCCACCTCCGCCTGAGTGTGGTACAGAGTACCTCGGCTGTCAGGTTGGTCTGCGTAAGGCTCCAGCAAGGCTGCCGTGTGGGGCCCGAAGTCGCCGTCGAGCAGGATGCAGCCGCCAATTCGGGGCAGACCCAGTTTCTGAGCAGCAGCTACATTCATGGTCTGATACCATACCACCAGCCGCACCGGTAACTCGGAGGCAACAGACAGCAATGCCTCGACCGTCGGATCGTCGGGTTGATCGTTGCCCTCAAGGGCATGTATCGTGGTCAGGCCGACGGAGACTGCACGCCGAGCGGCGGCGCGATGTAGTTTTTGCAGGCCCTGCTCCTGGGCAAAACGAGCACGCATCCCCCGCCCGCCGATCGTGTTGGCACGGTCGCGCAGCAGGCCGCCGGGGTCCAGGCCGGGCGTGCCGGGAGGCAGATTCAGCGTTTGCAGACAGTGCGAGTTGACCAGCGAGTAGTGACCGGTGACGCCAAGGATGAACACGGGGTGATCGGGCACAACAGCATCCAACTCGGCGGCAGTGGGCAACTGGCGACCCGGAAACTGATAGTGGTTGAGGCCCATGCCGAAGATAAGCTGCCCAGGGGGTGTTTCAAGGACGGCCTGGCTAAGGATGGCCTGCACGTCATCTACAGTCCGGGCCGCCCAAAAGTCGAGCGCCACTTCTTTTAACCCTGTCCAGGTGAAGTGCACGTGGCTGTCGATAAAGCCGGGCAGCACGGTCTTGCCGGCCAGGTCGATCACCGGCAGCCCCTCGGCATACGGGGCTACCTCCTCCCACGATCCTACAGCAGCAATGTGCCCATCGCGCACCGCCAGCGCTCTGGCCCGGGGCTGCCCCGTGTTCATGGTGATGATGTCGGCATCACGTAGGATCAAATCGCCATATCTTGCAGATGTCACATCCAGGCTCCTATACTTCATGCTTGCCTAATACCTTGCGCGGATCAAGAGCATCGCGCAGGCCGTCACCGATGTAGTTGATGGAGATCGTTGTGAGAAAGATCATCAGCCCCGGAAATATAGCCATCCACGGATACTTGACCATACGCTCCTGGGCGCTGGCCAACATGTTGCCCCATGTGGCCGTCGGCGGCTGTACGCCAAAGCCCAGGAAGCTGAGGCCCGATTCGAGAAGAATGGCGTAGGCAACTTCGAGCGTGGCTTCGACAATGACGACGGCCAGGACATTGGGCAAGATATGCAGCACGATGATGCGCGGATTGCGAGCGCCCACGTTGTGAGCGGCGACGACAAACTCCCTTTCTCGCAGCGACAGGAAGCTGGCACGTACGATGCGGGCGACTGCCATCCACGACAAGATGCCGATCACCACGATGATCATGGTTACGCTGTTCTTCATGATTTTTAGATTGGTCTCGCGCAGAAGCGCTGAGAGCAAGATCAACACGAACAGGGTGGGGAAGCTTAGAAAGAAGTCGGTAACGCGCATCAGCAGGCTATCGACCCAGCCGCCGTAAAAGCCAGCCAATGCACCCACAGTGACGCCGATGATCAACGACACCACCACGGCCATGATACCCACCGTGAGCGAGATACGTCCACCATACAAAACGCGCGTCATCATGTCCCGGCCGATATGATCAGTCCCCATGGGGTGCTTGAGGCTGGGAGGCTGAGCTCGCTCCTGCAAATTGCTCTTCTCAGGATCGTAGGGCGACAAGGGGGCTAATATTATCGCCAGGACGATGATGCCCAGGACGATCATGCCAGCGATGGCGCCTGGATGGCGGCGGAATTGTCGCCAACTCAACGAAAGCAGGCTCTCGTGTTTGAGACTGTCGGAGTTCACACGTTCTTTTGAAGAAACCGCTAGTGCTTGGGACATTTAACATCACCACTCAACGAAAAGTTGGACCCTCCCAAAAGCTTTAGAGCTTTTGGGAAGGTTCTATTGTCCAGAAAAAGGTTACGTCATTGATAACGAATACGCGGGTCCAGATAAGCATAGGCGATGTCAGCCACAAGATTGCAGATAATGATCAACGCGGCGCTGATCATGATGATGGCCATGAGCAACGGATAATCGCGCCGGGAGGCGGAGGCGTAATAGAGTCGCCCCATGCCCGGCCAGGAAAAGATGATCTCGGTATACAGCGCCCCGGTGAACAGAAGAGGCAGATCCAGGGCCATCAATGTGACAAGGGGAATGGCTGCGTTTTTAAGCGCGTGGCGGAACAGCACGCGGCGTTCAGCCAGCCCCTTGGCACGCGCCGTGCGGACGTAATCCTGATGGATAACTTCTAACATGCTAGAACGCAAAAAACGAGTGTACCAGGCAACCCACGTCATAGCCAGCATAAAGACAGGCAAGATAAGGTGTTTGATCCGATCGACGAGGGAAAACGGCACGCCTACTGTCTTCATACCTCCAGCAGGGAGGAGGGGATCGCCCGTTATGGGGTTGTTCAGCCAGCTAAAGAAGACCAAGATCAGGATCAGCCCAACCCAGAACGTCGGCAGAGACTGGCCGATGAAGGTCAGTGTGGTGACCAAGATGTCGAACACAGAATACTGTTTGAGAGCGGACAGAATGCCAATCGGAATAGACAGGAAAATGATTACTACAAAGGTTATGCCCATCAGATAAAGCGTGTTCGGGATGCGATCAGCCAATTCCTCGACGACCGGGCGATGGGTAACGAAGGAGTTGCCCAGGTTACCCTGAGTCACGTTACCCAGCCATTTTATGTACTGTACGTGGAGCGGATCGTTTAGTCCCAGCTTCTCCTCAATGCGCTCGATATCCTCGGCTCTGAGGTTCGGGTTGTGATAGACGGCCACGGGGCCGCCGGGTGCTGCCTTAATCAAAGCAAAGCTAACCACGCTGACGAGAAAAAGCAAGGGAATCGCGTGCAAGATACGCCGGATTATATATCGGATCATAGTACACTCCTCTGGGGAAGACCCTAAGGGTTTTGAAAGTAGCGGTGAACGGGCGAACACACAGGCTCGCCCCTACATTTACGAAGATTTCGTAGGGGCGGACCTGCGTGTCTGCCCGCACCAAGACCTTTTAAAACACTCTCTCAAGGTCTGATTGTGTTTGGCCTCTACTCCTCAATGTACCAGTCTTCGATGTCCCAGACGATACTCATCCAGGTGCTATGTTTCCAATCCTTGAGACGGTCGCTGTAGGCAGCCACTTCGGGGAAGGTCATGAAGTAGATATGCGGCAGTTCAGCCGCGACCTGTTCCATGGCCTTCTGATAGGCGTCCTTGCGCACGTCAATATCCGACGTAGAGCCAGCTACCTTGATCCATTCGTCGAGTTCTTCGTTCGTCCAGTGGGCCCAGTTATGACCACGGCCACCATTTTCGTCGGTGGGGACACTCCAGGAGGCGAACTCATTCTCGATGTAGGCTTGCGGGTCGCCGGTAAAACCACCGTCGTAGAACATGATGTCAAAGTTTCCGTGCGGGCCGTAGCCGTCGCTGGCGTAGCCAGCGAAGATCACAGCGAACTCGTCGTTGCGGATGGTCAAGTCCATCCCCAACTCACGCATCAACTCGACCACGAGCACTTCAACCTCCTCCAGCTCGGGCCAGCCGACATAGGAATTGATCATCATCTCCATCTTGGTGCCTTCGTCGGCATACAGGCAACCGTGACATTCGCGGATGCCGTCGCCATCTTCGTCTATCCAGCCGGCCTCCTCCAGGAGAGCCTTAGCACCTTCAGGGTCGTATTCCCAAGCGGGGATATCCACCTCATACCAACCCATGAACAGAGGGCTGGTAGCCCGGAAGGAATAGCCGCCAAAGATGTCAATCATGGGCGGCACATCCAGGCCCTTCTGGATGGCCTGACGCACCCGCAGGTCTCCCAGGATAGGGTGTGGCGTATCTGCGCTTGGATCACCGTCGTGCGGCATGCTGTTATTGAGAACCATTTTGAGCACCCAGATACCCGGGTCTATGGCAACCTCTACGTTGGGGTGCGCTTGCATCTCCTCGATGTAAAGCTCATTCAGCCACAGGTTAATGTCGGCTGTGCCCTCCTTGACCATCTCACGCTGGACGGCGCTTTCAGGAACCACGGGATAGATGATGCCATCAATGTACGGCTTGCCCTCTTCGCGGTAGTTCTCGTTGGCCACCAGCGAGATATGGTCGCCCGTCTCCCATTCCTCAAAGACCATGGGGCCGGTGCCAATGAGGGCACGGTTGTACTCCCAGTTGGGCATGTCAGCCGGATCACCGGTGGCGTGCTTGGGTAGGATACCGTCGATAAATTGACCCAGATAACCGACATAGAACTCAGTGTAATGAACGGCTACAGTGTAGTCATCTACCTTGTCCACCCCGCTCATACGGTCAAAGCCGGCTGAGATGTAAGACATGCTCTCTGGGTGAGTGACCGCCTCATAAGTGAAAACCACGTCATCGGCCGTAAAGGGCGTGCCATCGGACCAGGTGACGTCCTCTAGTAGTTTCCAGGTAACGTCCATAGTACCATCGTCATTGATCACGACGCCGCCGTTGGCTTCCGTGGGCAGCTCAGCAGCCAACAACGGGAAGTATTCGCCCTGCTGATCCAGCCCCACCAAACCCTCGATGATGGCCTGATTGATATGCCAGGTGATGGCCGCGCTGGTCAGGAAGGGATTCAGCGTTTCAGGCTCCTGATCGATGGGAAAGATGACAGTGCCGCCACGAGGTAGCCCTTCGGACTCGGACACAGGTTCTTCTGACTCAGGTGCGGGTGCCTCCGTAGCCTCGGCAGGTGCTTCGGTCTCCACAGGTTCAGCCGCCGGTTGGGTAGCCGGCGGTGCGCAGCCCACTACGACCAAAGACATCATCAGAACGAGCGTGCCCAGCAGCACTAGAATCCGCGAGGCTTCCTTCTTGAGGTACATTTAATTCCTCCTTTTTTTTCTGCGATAGGTTTAAGCCAATTGCCAAGTTGATCGTGGTCAGTTACGTATCTCTCATCACCCCTTTCTGTATAAATTGGGAAGACACATCCCTTTCTACCCTCGTTGGTAGACGATGCCTCCCCCAATAACCTTCCTGGAAGCTTAAACGGCGCTCTGACCAGGCATTTGGGCACCCGTTTAGGCCGAATTCTTGCTCAAGTTGTACCGCCCAGAGCTTCCAGGAAGGTCTCTCCGACAAGCTGCTAGCCCCACCGATACCGAACACCGTGTCCTCCACGCGGGTAGCGCCAGGCTACAGCTCCGTGGGGGCAAACTATACGACATGACCCGCACTCCAGACAGCCTTCACAATTGAACACCATCCGGTCATTCTCCCAGACGTACAGTCCGGCCGGACATACGAAGATACAAGGACGGTCCTCACACGCCAGGCATAGCTCTTTGTGGATCACAATGTGTGGTTCGGGATCGGGTTTGAAGGTTAACGTCGCTAATCTGAGGTCCAAGCGAGCTTGCATCTACATAGGCCTCCATTTACGATTGCGCTGTCTCCGGCGCCAACGGCGAGTGTCGATCCAGGCAGCCAGGCCCAGCGACCAGCGCACGTACCAAGGAGCCAAAGGCCTGACCAGGTTGTGGTAGACCTCGCCCTCCAAGGAATAGGGATGTTCTCCCTCTCCCAATATCCAATCATCGAAGTAACGCCCGGCGATGTGGAGAAGATGGTCCGGGTAATGGGACATAACCTGGCGATGTACCTGGCGATACTCCCAGGCTTGATGGGACTCGCGTTGCGAGTCCACCAATCCTTCTTCCTCCAAGAGGTCCCGGTAGACGTCCAGCGTGGCCTTGGAGAAATCGCCCTTCTCGCAGGCATATTTCACCGCCTGTGCGGCCGCTATCCCGCTGGCCATGGCCGGCAGTGATCCTACGCCATCTCTGTCCACAAATCTTCCCGCGTCACCGGTCAGTAACACACCAGCCCCACCCAGGCAATTCAAGTCGGCCACACCGCCTCTGGGGATCAAGTGAGCCTGGTACTCGCGCAGGGTTGAACCCTGGATCAGCCTGGCGATGTACGGGTGGCGCTCGCGTGCCCCCAGCACGTCGTGGGTTGGCACACCGCACGCCTGCAAGACGTCAAGCGGCACCTCAACCGTCAAGGAGAGCGAGTCCTGGTTGGTGTACATCTCCGTGAAGTACACACTCTTTACCCCGCTGGGCCCGACGACGGGACCGATAAAGAGCGACAGGACTCCCTCGCCGGGACGCAGGGCGAAGCGCTCCTCAATCTGTTCAGCCGGCAGGTCGAGGATCTCTCGGATGATCAGTGACACTTCTGTGGCTGATGGGGGAGCGCCCAGACCCGACTTTTCGGCCACGGTTGAGTTCACCCCATCGGCGCCGATCACCACCCTGGCGCGCAGATCGCCGCGCCGGGTACGCACCCCGGCCACGCGCCCATCCTCCCAAAGCAGATCTTCGACCAACGTCGCGGTGAAAAGCTCCGCGCCAGCATCCACCGCCGCCCCCGCGAACCAGGCGTCGAACTCGGAGCGAAACACGGTAAAAGGTGGATGAGGATACCTGCTCCGGCGGTAATTACGCAGGCCAGGCAGGTGAAGCACCTCATCTTCGCCCAGGATACACATATTGTAGCCACCGGTGATACAACGTTGCACAGGAGCGCGATCGCGGAAGTCGGGGACGATGGCATGCAACTTCTCGGTGACCAACACGCCACTCATCACGTTCTTTTCGCCGGGCCGGTCCCCACGCTCCAAGATCACCACATCCAGTCCATCACGGGCCATTTGCAACGCCGCCGCCGATCCGGCCGGCCCCGCACCAACCACTATGCAGTCGTGAACGTGATCGGTCATATTACACCTCTGCCTGAGCCCGCTTCTGGATTCGGTCCAGTTCGCGCTCGACGCCCTCGTCCAGCGGCAACGGCTGGTGGGTCGCCAGGATGTGCTCCACGGTTTCATAGGCTTGATCTCTGAGGGTAGGACGGCCAGCCGCTTCCCAACCCTCGAAAGTGTCGTGTACACCTAGCTCGCTGATGTACCATCGTCCCCCCCGCATGCCTTCCAGGGTGCTAGGTTCGGCCAGAAAGTGGCCGCCCGGCCCAATCTCGTCGATTACATCGTCCAGCCAGGTGTCCTCACTGACCAGAATACCCTCGTGAGCTCGTCTGGCCATTTTGAAGATCTCGACGTCAATCAGCAATTGCTCAAAACAGAGGTTCATCGAGCCGCCCAATAAGCCAGGCCCCACCAAGATATCGGGCCAGGAGAGCACTGGCAGCAAACCGTTTATCGCCCGTTCGTAGCCGGCCTGGATGCTTGGGGTGTGACGATCTGTGCCTATACCGGTTGCCTCGACCGGCAGACCATAGTAGCGGGCCATCTCGATGGAGGCAATGCTCAGCAGACCGTTCTCCACCGCGCCGCCGCTGTACCGGCCGGAGCGCGGATCGATCGTCGCCAGGCAGGGGGCATAGATGAACGGAGTGCCCGGAGCAGCAGCCTGCACCAGACAAAGCATAGCCAGCACCTCACAATTGCCTTGAACAGTGGTAGCCACTGGGCTACCTGGGGCGGTGGCTCCCATCAACGGCATAGGCATGACCGCGACCGGAATGTCCCAGCCAGTAAGTGCCAGGTAAGCATCCATGTATGGCCCTTCGATGATCAACGGCGACTGAGGACACAACAGAAATGATAGGGGATGCTGGCGCCGAACGGTCTCTCGATCGCCAAAGACCGCCTGCAGGACCTCCAAAAGCCAGGGAGCGTGCTCAGGGTTGGTGATCACGCCCTGCACGTGCTTGGAAAAGTTGCTGAACAGGCCGCGCCAATAGAGTACCAGGTCGGCTATTGTCTCCTTCCGGTCGCTGACCTCAATCATACGCCAGTAGACGCCGATCTCATCCAGCGCGTCGATCAGGCGGGTGGCTTCCAGCCAGTCATCAAAGGTCCCAGGCCGGCGCTCATCTGTTTCGCGATCGATGACGAACATAGCCTCGCCGTCTATCAGCAGGGTGCAAGTCCCGGCATTCATAGGCAGATCCCAGCCCGGCCTGCGTGCTCCAAGGGTGAAATCCTTGGTCGCCAGCCGTAGCGATTCCTCGACCAGGGCGCGCGGAAAGCGTACGATGTGCGTGTTATCGTCCACCTCCGCCCCGGCATCCTTGAGGGTCTGACGACCCCGGGCGGTATCCACCCGCACCCCGGTTTTGGCCAGTAGCCTTAGAGTATGTTCGTGCACCTGCGCTCGTTCGTCTTCGGATAACGTCTGAAGCAGCGTTTTCAAGACTGGCTCCTTGGCTCTAATTCGGACTGCGTAGTGCGTAGTGCGTGCCGTTCAGTTTAATGTGCCAGGGGAGAAGCTGGTCTACTTGCTAATCCACCACGGGCAGTGTGTCAGCGGCTTCTTTGATGACGCTCGTCGGTTCCCGTCAGGGTCATTGGCAGTAGCCATTTTAGAACTCCCAACGCTCCGTCCACATTTTTCGGATCGAGGGGATACCTATCTCTTGGTTTCTCCTTCAGCAGATTAGCGTACTTTCGTCCAGCAGACCCGGCTGCAATTTGCCAATACGTCTTAGCCATGTTGCCTCTCCTTTTGTTCCTCAATCGTACTTCACTCACTCGAAGAGTTTCCAGAACAATCACAAGAATGTGGTCTTGATGTAGACACTTCTCGTTTAGGGAGCATTTCCAGCAACTCTTCAAGGTGAGGGGGGCGAGACGACATGCGAATGCTACATAGCTTTACTAATCCTTCAGGGTTATCAGTTTCAAGATGCAGTCCTACATGTAGCAACCCCCTCGGTCCCCTATGGATTATCGGATTGGCCAGAGTAGCATATTCATTGTGACTACTCAGCTTGCCCACGACACCATAGATAGAGCAAGTTCTGAAAAAATCCAGAATCTCTTCATCAACTTCAGGGCCATATTCCCCAAGCCATCTACCAAACCATCCTCCTCCTTGGCTACAGACAAAGAAAGCATCTAAATCAGGTGTTCTTATGTCTTTCTTCCAACGCTCGGGATGCATCGAACCGGGAATATGTTCGTACTTATTCTCAGGGAATGAGAGCTGTTCTCGATTTACGGGCTTCACGTGAATGGGTCCTTCTGGGCCTCTTAACTGAGGGAAGTTTTCATATGCGTCCTTAAAAGACAAAACCTCTTCAACTTGAGTTACAAAGACAATTCTTCTAGATTTAAGGTTAGCTGGAGAGACGCCGAAAAGATAATCATCAGATCTCACCTTTCGCCTCATAGGCACCTTGCAAGGCCCAAAATATAAGCGTCCTTCCCACTCAGTTGGTACGTTATGGAACTTCTCCTGCATATAGGCACTCGATAGCGTGGTAACAATATAGATAAATCCTGTTGACATTGTTCGTCTCCTCCTGGAAATTATTAAGAATTAGAAAGGTTTGCGGGCAATCCTATCTTCGGTTGACCGGACTGGCGGGCAAAGGTATAATGGCTTTCAGACGAACCTCCATCCAGGGAACGTGAGTATAGTGTACGATTGGAGGCAACCATGGTAGCGACTCCTATAACGACTACACAGACGAAAATCGCCAGCTCCTTGGGACTCACCGAGAGCGAATTGTCCCGGCAGGCATTGGTGAGCTTCTTATTCGAGAAGAAACGACAGGTGCTGCAAGCTCGGCTGGACATCCTGGCCCGGTATGGCGCTGACTCCCTAGCAGATCTGGAGACCAGGATCACCCAAGGCATTGTGGCAGAACACCCTGCCTGGGAAGATTTGATTGGTGCCGAAAACCTGAGCGCGCGCCTGGAGGAACTAAATGCCTATCTTGACGATCTACAGAGCGCTGAGGACGATCGCTCTGAATGAGTTTGGTGATTTGGTCGTCAGTGCTCAGATCGTATCCTTGCCTACGGGCGACCCGCTCAAGCTGCGCCTCGACATTGTTGACGGCTCTTTGCTCGATGTGTTCATCTCGGTCAGTGGCCGCTATTCCTACCACTGGGAACGTCGCCTGACTTCCATAGGAGACCTCTATCGTCACGATAACGCACCTCATCACAAGTGGCGTCACGTGGCGACATTTCCCAAACACTTCCACGAAGGCAATGAGAGCACCGTTGTGGAGAGTCACATTAGCGACGATCCCGAAGGTGCAATACGCGAGTTCCTGACATTTGCGCGCCACAAGCTGTTGAGCACGTCATCAAAAGATTGAGCAA
>DAOUMD010000298.1:0-4403 GCA_034412795.1 Anaerolineae bacterium | reverse complement strand
CGTGTCAACAAGCCGCCAGACGGGAGTCAGGGACGCGACTGACCGAGGCAGAGAATGTCGCTTTCGCCAAACTCATAATGACCAGAACAAAACGACCCTGCTGGGCCGGTTCTGCCCGTGCGTCTACCCACCAAGAGCTTGACAAAAGCGACAACATAGAAGGGAGTAAGGAGTAGGGAGGTTCAAGCAATGCCTCCCTACTCCTTACTACCTACTTCCTAAATTCTTTACTCCAAATCGGCCAGGCCTTCCCGGAGGGCGTATAGGGCGGCCTGGGTGCGGTTGGCCAGGTGGAGTTTATCGAGGATACTGCCGACATATTTAGCCACGGTGCGCTCGTGGACGTGGAGCGCAGCCGCAATTTCCTGGTTGGTCATACCGCGGGCGATGAGACGTAGGGTTTCAAGCTCACGTTTGGTAAGCGGGTCCGTGGTAGCCGGGAGGTCGGAAGGCTGGTCAAGTTCACGCATCACCTTGAGCGCAATCAGGGGATGGAGAGCAGTTTGCCCGCTGGCTACATCGCGGATAGCTTGCAGCAACTGGTCGTGGGTGGAGTCCTTGAGCAGGTAGCCCAGCGCCCCGGCTTTGATGGCCGGAAATACCCGGCTGTCATTGGCAAAGCTGGTCAAGACTAGGATGCGGGCCTGGGGGTTTATCACCATAATTTCCTCGATGGCTTTCAGGCCGTCTTTGTGGGGCATCACCAAATCCATTAGGATGACATCAGGTTGCAACGTTTCGGCCAGGGCAACGGCCTCCACACCGTTGGCGGCGCGTCCTGCCAATTCCATATCCGGCTGGGTGGAGATAATTGTTCCCAGGCCTTCTCGTACAACCTCGTGATCGTCGGCAATGAGAATGCGCATCTTTTTTTGCTTCATCACAATCTCCAAATTAGGGAGTAAGGCGTAGGGCGTAGGAAGCGATGTCTCTTTACTACTCACTCCTTATTCCCTACTCCTTCAACTACAACTTTCACCCGCGTCCCTTCTCCCGGCGCGGAGGTGATGTGGAGCGTCCCGCCAATTTGCTCGGCCCGCGCCTTCATATTGCTCAAACCTAATCTTCCCTTAGGAATAGCCTGGGGATCGAAGCCTTGCCCGTTATCTACCACTTCCAAAATCACTTGCTGCCCCTCGCATTCCAGGTTAATGGTGATGGCTGTAGCGTGCGCGTGTCGCATAGCGTTGTTCAAGGCTTCCTGGGCAATCTGATACAATGCTTGTTCTACCGGTAAGGGCAAAGCAAGCATATCTTTGACCAGCAAGCGAGCCTCCACATCAGATCGACCTTCCACGGTAGCTAACCGTTGGTGTAGAGCGCCTACTAGGCCCTCCTGTTCCAACACCGGCGGGTTCAATTGGTGAACAAACAGGCGCATCTCCTTGAGCGCATAGCGAGTTGTTTCCCCGATCAGGGTAAAAGTGTGGCTGAGATGCTTTGGGGTTAACGGGTGGTCTGCCGTTGCACTCTTGAGTTGGGCCTGTCCGGCTTCAGCCAACGTAACCAGGCCGTAGAGCGACTGAGTAACCGAGTCGTGCAAATCACGAGCGATACGTTGTCGCTCTTCGAGGACAGTATCCTGGTGAGCCAGTTGGCGCAGACGGTCACTCCTCACGGCCACGCCCACCTGGTCGGCAATGGAGGCCAGCAGAGCCACTTCTTCCATATTAAAGCTTTGCCCCGGCTTGCGACTCAGGCTCAAAATTCCAAACAACTCCTTCCCGGCCTGTAGAGGAGCCATCAGCAGCGACCAGGGACCGACCTGGCGGATAGACTTGGGCACGCGGGAGTCGGTCGTCACATCAGGGATCAGGAGCGGCCGGTGATGCTCAAACACCCAACCCATTAGCCCCTGATCAACCGGCGCAACCTCAAATTGGGCAAAGACATCAGGGGATACACCCTGCCGAACGGCAATTCGCAATACAGGAGAAGTGGGTGCATCTTCCGATTCATCCAGCAGGTAAATAGCGCCCGCCTCGCTCCGCATAGCCGTCATGGTCTGCGATAGCGATTCAGTTAGCAAGGCACCCAGGCTCATAGCTTGGCTGGCCACAGCCGAAACCTCGTATAGGGCTGATAACTCGCGGGTGCGGTCGGTCACCCGCTGCTCCAGGGTGACGTTGAGGTCCCGCACCTCGGCCTCAATCCGCCGCCGCTCGGTGATTTCAGTTTTAATGGAATGGATCATCCTATTAAAGGAACGGGTCAAAAAACCGATTTCATCCTGGTAGGCTATGGGCACGTTTACATCCAGATTGCCCGTATTGGCCTGTTTGACCCCTTCCAACAGCCGGTCAAGAGGCTTGACCAGGTTGGCCCTGAAAAGCAGGGGAAAGAACAGGATAATAAACAGACTGCTAACGACAACTACGCCAGTCATCACCAACCCTTCGTGGCGCATAAGTTGTTCCATCTCAGCCAAGCTGAAACCGACCTCATACTCGATATTATCTTCCACAAAGGTGTACCCAACATAGCGATAAAAACCTTCTCTTGGAGAAAGGCTGTAGCGCCAAATGAATGAACCAGCTCTTTGGTCTCCACGCAGGAGTCTGGCGGTATAATAATCCCAAACCGGCGCCGATGACGATGCCCCCGTCTCTCGCAGCCGGTTTTCCTCCACCAGGGAAAACAAGTCGAAATCCGGATCGCGGGTATAGAGCAAGTGATCACCCCAGCTGCCCGACACGTCGTCATCCGCAGAAAACAAAGGCCAAGCCGCAATATAAATGACCGATTCAGGTATAGCGGTCAAATTACTGCCCAGAATGGCTCTGCGAACAATTTCTACTTGCAGCCGGCTTTCTTTTTCACCCTGCAAGACGGCGGCGTGGATTTCAAATAAGCCAACGGCCCCCAGAATAGCCAACATCGTCACCAGCGAGAGACCGACCAGCTTGACAATCAAACTTGGTTGTTGATCGGCATGCTCAAAGGTGGCGTACACAATGGCTATCACCATCACCAGGAGGGAAAAACCTATGGCATAAACTTCCAGAGGCAATGATGTAAGACCCGTCATAGAGAGACCCGACACCACCCCTTGCAGCAACCCCAAGGACAACGCCACAGAGAAGTTACGCAATACCCTTACATATCGATCTTGAGGTTGCCGAAGAGCAGAGAAAGTGTGTTGCCGGCCGGATCTTGCTTTTCCCTGTTGGAGAGCAAGTCGGCGATCATCGGTTTTTTTGTGGACGTGAATGGTCCGTCGAATGGTGACGCCGAGCGCAACCAGGAAAGTCAGTGCCATCAGGAAAGGATAAACTGGGTGCAGTTTCAGGTCAAATGCTTGATTTACAAAAATCTGGTAAGCAAAGTAAAGGCTATAGACAAGAGCAATCACGCTGGTACCGGCACCAAATAGCACCGCCAGCCGGGGTACGAGTGTACGATCTTTTTCAGGAAAATGATACGTAAACAGGATCATGGCCGCCATACCAAAAACCGCAAAAGCATCCTGCGCGGGCCAAAATGCGATTCCCCACAACACAACGCTGGTTGCCACAAACATAGCGGCCATGCCCAAGGTAAACCCGCCAAGCACGCCAACCAAAGCCCAGGTGGCGACCGTTTTCTCCTTGATACGCAGCAGGTAAAGAGCGCTGGTCAGCCCGACAATAAATAACGGCACGCTGACGAAGGTGTAAGGGGATAAGGTGAATTGCAGGGATTCCATCCAGAAAGTCTCTCTCAAGCCAGGGAAAAGGGGAAATCTCTCTCACACGTGGTTCGGGAGGGGGGGGGCGGGCGACCGGATCGGCCACCCCCCCCCCACCCTCCGTAACTTGGGCGGCATTTTATGTACTAACCACCGTGTTTCTATGTTACAGACTGAAATGTACGAGACGGATTAAATATGAATTCATCTCCTCCAAGATATTCAACTGTTCCATAATAGGTGGCTTGCTTTGTTAGATTTGCAATGACTTGCCCAAACTCTGGAACCAAGTGGGAAATCACCCAATCTCTATCATACTTTGCAAGTGCATTATCTTCTACCAATAATAAAATTGTCAATGGCTCTTCAAATAATGGTTCTCCCCCATCGTGTTTGCGTGAAATATTTACTTCTACAAAGCCATTCTCAATTTTGGTTAATCCCCACTCCCAGACATTCTCACTATCGAACTCAAAAGCAGGTAGCTGTAAAGACGTTCGCAGTTGATTGCAAAATGTTTCCAGAGTTAGTGGTACAGTCACCCAAAGAGACTCCCGTACCCGATATTGTGCGTGCAAATTTACCTCGCTACCAAATCAAACCGTTTAATTCATATTCAAAACTGTCAAGGTAGATTGCATCCCTGCCTTTCAATGTACCGACTGGTGTCTCGATAGGGCTGAATGCTTGCTTATCCAAATTTCCTTCACCATTATTGAATACGAGGCTATTTTTT
>DAOUMD010000297.1:0-4894 GCA_034412795.1 Anaerolineae bacterium | reverse complement strand
TTGCCAACGAAAGTCAGGCAGCACTCGACACGGAACCCGGCGTAAAGCACCGGCCTAAAGCCGCGCAAAGTGGATACACGGAACGGTGGAACTCGTCGGTAGCTCTCCGGCAACGCCGGAGCAGGCGACCAAGCCGTATGCGCCGACGGGCAGCATATCCCAAGCCTGCCCTGAGCCAGGCAGAAGGGAAGCCAAGGCCTCGCTGTAATGACGAGGATACGCTGACGTGGGGCCGGGATACGGGAAGGTAGAGGTACTCAAGGAGGTTGAGCCTTATGGCAGACGTGAACTCACGTACTGAAGACTGGAAATCGCTCCCCTGGAAATCCATCCAGCGGAACGTCTTCCACCTCCAGAAAGGAAAGCATCCTCAGTTTCCATCAGACAACGACGGTCAGTCGCTTTGTTAAGGTGCAAGGGCACAAAAGCCCCTATGACGGCGATTGGGTCTATTGGTCAACCCGGCTGGGACGTGACCCCGGCAAACCACGACGGGTCACGCGACTGCTCAAACGACAGCGTGGCGGTTGTGCACTCTGTGGATGGCGCTTCACGACAGAGGACGTGATTGAAGTGCATCATCACGACGGGAACCACCACAACAACGCCTTCGACAACTTGCGCTTGCTGCACGCTCACTGTCACGACATCGTTCACGGCTCAAGGTACCTATGACAAAGGCCCGTATCCCGAAGAGCCATGTTGAGGGGAAAGCTCTCACACGTGGTTCGGGAGCGGGGGCGGGTCGGGTGACCGGCCCGCCCACCGTAACTTCGGCGGCAGCCCTATGTTTGGAGCTACTGACGCTCTGCCTCCAGTTCTCAGTTTGCTTCAAACCTCAATGCACTCAACTCCTTCAATGCGGCTTCAGGATCCTGACTACCGATAAGAGCAACAAACCCATGCCCCTCCACATTTACCACCCACAACTCATGTCCGTCGTCCTTGGGAGCAGCGGCAACAATGTCAAAGCCCTCATTCTCTGCACCACACGGCCAGCGTCCCATCTTGTGGAGGTGAACACAGTCGCCATACACTTGCAGATGCCCGTGAACGATGCTTTGCACCCATGACAAGTCGCGGTAAATGACGCGGTGAACAGGCGCGTCAATACTGGGCTTCGCACCCTCAGCACCCCAGAAAGCCAATCTGCCATTCTCCAACTCCAGACGCACCCAAACGAAGTCCTTGACAGTCAGTCCCGTTTTTTCTACGTTGCGCCGGGTGATGGTGAAGCCATGCTCCGCCCGCGAAGACAGAAAACTATGCGTGCATCGGAATGAGAAGTTGCCAGACCAGCGCCCGCTGGCGACGTTGCGCTCAATGATTTGTGAAAACGCCGGCTGCATCCTTCTGGAAAACGCCACCAGCTTCTCCAAGTGGAGCACAGGCGGCACTCCTGCTCCTTTTCTCTCGCTCCGAAGTCGAACGGCCTTCAAGAAATGAGATACTGTTTCAACAAGAGCTGCCGGTAACTCGGCTTTCGAAACTGAGGTCTCATTTGCCAAGGCATCAATGATGCAATAGCGACCAGACTCACCTAGCTGAGAATAGACAGCCAGTCCTGCATGCAGTTCAAGCATCCACTTAACGATTTCTACACGAGACATGCTGGCGTCGGCGAGTTTGAAGGGCACCAACAGGGTTTCAGGGTGAAATGGTTTTATGCGCTGGACAAGCTTGGGTGCTGGACGAATCTCGATCTCACCACTCTCACCATCTTTTAGCCTGAGCTTTGCGGGTGAAAAGTCGACCAGAACATTGGGCAAATGCGGTAGGAAAACCACCACATCCGCATCCAGTGTTTCAATGGCCTGTTGCAGCTCCGAGAAGTCACAAGGCTTTCCACCGGGAAAATTGCCTATTCGTTCTACAAGTGGGAAATGCTTCTCAAATTCATCAGCAATCTTTGCTGCCAGTTGCCCCCTGCCCGTCGGCACTAACTGGAGAACAGGGTCAACTCGTTGCGGGAAAGGGCCACCGATGACGGCTATCGATTTGTTCATAGAATGCCTCCTGGTGACTGGATGGGACTCTCCAAAGCCGAAAGCTAATCCCCTGCAATGATGAAAAGACTCTTGTGAGTCGAGTTGCTGCCGTCCAACGAGGCGGCGGATGAGGCGCCAAGCTGGCGGCGCGAAGCGGAGGCGCGTAGCACCGGCGCGAGCGACAGCTCCATCCGCCCGGTGCGACCCGTTCGCCCGAAACCGGCGTAAACCGGAGGATGGGCGGCAAAGGTTGTTTGATCTTTGACAACTGTGTGTCCATATAGGTGAGATGATAGCACGTTTTGGGCAAACATCAACCCCTATCCCCTCGGTACAGGGGTGACAGTACCTTCCCCTGGCGTGCGACTGGTCCTCAATTCCTTAGGCAGGCTCAGGACAGACGTCAGAAGCGGGAGGGAAAGGCGGTAAGTGCTGAGCCAGACAACACAACCCCGCCAAGCAGGTGGCTGCACCTGCACTTGCAGCGCAGGTGTGGCTAACGCAAGTGAAGGTGTGTAGGCGTCGTCATGGAGAACCAGCCCACGCTGGCTTACGTCGGCCAGAAGCGGACACGGGCTGGCCCAAAATGGGGATGGATCCCGGTCTTGCGTGCCAAGCGGCGTAAGTCTGCACCCGAATGGGACCCGGCGTAAAGCACCCACCTAAGGTCACGCAACATGGACACACGGAACGGGGAAACCCGTCACGCGCTCTCTCTGCCTGGTGCAGGAGCAGGCGACCAGGCCGTATGCCGTGACGGAGTAGGATGTCCCAAGCCTGCCCTGAGCCAGGCCGCAGGGAAGATAATGCCTGGGGTAATGCCCAGGATATGCTGACGTGGGACGGGTGACCGGGAAGCTCAGGGTACTGGCAGGAAGTTGAACTTTAGGCAGGCATCCTACGGCACATACTGAAAGCCAAATGCCCGAAAGGGTATTTGCTTCCAAAGGTGCATTGACCAAGCGAACGCGGTTGAGTAATCAGCGCCAGTAGTGCCTATGACAAAGGCCCGGTTGCTAGGAGCGGAGTGAAGCGAAAGTTTCTCGCTCCGTTCTGTAGCGGGGGGCGGGGTCGGGAGGCTCCGCCCTACCGTAACTTAGCCGGAGGCGACCGTCAGTGAGATGTAGGCTAGCAGCGGATGTCAAGCCGCCGCGCCGTTAGTGCGGGACGCGAAGCGTTCCGCGCTAACGCGAAGCTAACCGGCGCGCGGCTTTTTGCGCGTCCGGTCGAGCGGCAGGTTGGGCGATTACAACATCGTATTCTTATGATCGTCTCAGCCGAAACTGGCCAAACTCTCGCATTTCCTTAATGACCTCAGTCGCAGCCTCTTTTGCCTGTTTCCGACCAAGACCACGCTTCCTCATTCGCTTCATGATGTGGTCATGGAACACTCGATTCCAGAAGTCGTGAAAGCCTGTATCAGGAATCTCAACGAGGATCTTGGGTGCATCGGGGTTTGTTATGAACCTGTCGCCATCACGACCAGACTGCAGATAAATGCCCTTGGCAATGAGTGCTTGGTCCACAAGAATCCCCTGCTTGACTATATCAAACTCGAGAATCACCACCATTTCAGCAGGTCTCTTGAAGGTAAGCAAGAGTGCTACCTTTTGTTTGAAGCGGTCTAATGTGCCCCACTGACACTCGGCGTCACCTGGAGGTAGGTGTTGATGTACGCGGATGAGTTCTTCAACATCGGGGCGATCTGAGGTATCGAGTATGACTAGAGGAATTAGACGGCCTTCACCAAGGATTGTCGTTGCTATGGCAGCGTCCGCAACGATTCGGAGTGGACGTGTCTCACGCGGATTGTAAACAGGGAACTCAGCGCGGCGTGGTTTCAGTCTCATCGCCATACTCCCGAATCATAATTGGTTCTAATTGAACTTTCATGCCGTGGCTATCAGTAATCACAATCGTATGCTCTTCGACGATGGCACCGTCAAGGAGGACGTCCTCCACTCGAAAAAATGCCCATCCAGCAGCCGTCTGATGGGCATCCAGTCTCAGTGGTATGGCCAAGGGCAGAACAGCGCGGTCATTAAAGGGCTCTACAATCTCTCCGTGCAAGGGCACTTTGATAGCCATCCGAACATTGCTTTTCGTCGTGTAGGTAAGTTGGAAATCGAGCGCGGCCATTGCATTGTCGGAGTCAGTAGGATTGCTCACAGAAAGCAAAAAAGCGTAAACACGACCCTCAGCATGTCGGCGCACGTATCCCTCTTGCAGATACGGCACCAATCGAGGTTTGCGCCGCTCTTCCTGTTGTTCACTGAGTCGCAGAGCCTTCTTCGAAATGATGAAGCTCAGAAGTGAGAGCAGGAGCGCCAGCCATACAGCGCCGGCTGATACAACTTCTGCAAATTTGGATAGATCGTATTGCAAGTGGAATTTCCCCCTGCCCAGTTGATGACTAAAGTGACATCAAGTGTCCTGACAGCCCAACGCCAATTTTTACCCGCCGCTCGCGCACAACTTTACCATAAGACAAGAGTTGTACATTTAGCTCCAGCACTTCCACTTTATCTTTCTGCTGGCACAACCGATAGACCTGTTGCTGCGTGTACTCCGCCACTTCATCGCGCAGTATCTGGTATCGATACTTGGGACAGAACACTACATGATACTTGCACTCGTAGATTGAATGCGCTAACCTTTTGAATTGTCGGGGCATCATGTACCTCCTGAAGTCTCGCACCTTCCAGGCAGGTACATGATACCCCATCTACTGGTCTAACCCTTTTTCCGGACCACTACCAGAGGTAGTGGGTTCCTATGGGACTGAAAACCAACCAGCGGCGGATTACGGGTCGCAAGAGTGTCAACAGCTTTGTATTGCGTTATGGGGCCTATGCAGCCTTTGTTGACCGAGCCGAGTCCAAAGCTGATTTGTTGGCCAGGCTCCG
>DAOUMD010000296.1:0-89250 GCA_034412795.1 Anaerolineae bacterium | reverse complement strand
GCGCTTAACCTTCCTGGAAGCTTAAACGGCGCTCTGACCAGGCATTTGGGCACCCGTTTAGGCCGAATTTTTGCTCAAGTTGTACCGCCCAGAGCTTCCAGGAAGGTCTCTCCGACAAGCTGCTAGGGCAAACCCTATCTGGAGGTGAACACCATGCGTATTGTCATGGATCGAGACACGTGCACCACCATCCTATCCGCCTGTGAGAACTGCTTTGCCAGTTTCCTGCTGCGCGGCTGTGTCCCCGACCGGGGCTGTATCATGGCCGTGGAGGACGACGGTCACGATGAGACGACGCTATTGGTGCGCTACGCCGGAAACCAGGCCGAGGTGCTGGTCACCGACGAGAACCGCGAGCTGCTGGCCTACGATGGCTGGACCCGGTACGTGGACGTGGCGCCGGATTTCTTCTCGCCGGGGAAGAAAGGGCCGAAGCCGGTACCATAGAAGCAGTAACGTCGATCGCGACGCGTCCGCCCTTCCTGACCGCACCTGCGGTGCAAACACAAGTGGCCCCACTATGCGGACCAGTGTGACCCTTCGGGCTGATCGGTCGCAGAGGGGTCGGTAGAGATGAAGGCTGGCTTTGGTCAGCCAAGACAGAGCTCCCAGTCAGGAAGCATTGCGACGAGCGAGTTATAATTATTGAAGAAACACAAGGCTATTACGAAGGAATTAAAGGACGCTGCCTGATATCTGCTTGGTTTTGCCTTCGCTCTATCCAGTCTATCTGGCTGGGATGGTTCCGATGCTCGGAGAAATAAGATGGAAGTCTACAACATCATCGCTGTAGCAGTCGTGATTGTAATCATTGTGGGGTTCACAGTGCTGAAGAGACGCACAGAAGCGAGAATCTGGAGCAAGCGCCAAAAAGATCCCAACAGTGAGCAACTGCAACGACAGATTGCAAAAGGGAAAATGCGATTGAAGTAAAGCGTGGCAAGGTTGTGAGTTAACGTTGATTGAAGTCGTCATTCTCCTCGTATTCGTCTTTGTGCTGGTCGGTGTTGAGTTGATCGTGTGGCGGTTCCTGCGTGGCCCTGCTCGGAGACGATTGGGCACACTCTACCGTGCCGTCCTTTTGAGTCTGGTCACGCTACCTATCGTGTTTGTGCCAGCGTGGCGACTGAGCAAGTCACGCGAGTTTCAGCTCTTCGGCGACATGGTGGCACGCGTGGAAACCTCCAGCCCCGTCGTAGCACTAACCTTTGACGATGGCCCAGCGCCGGGGTTTACGGACGAGATCCTTGAGATCCTCGGTGAAGAAGGGGTCAACGCGACCTTTTTTGTCATGGGGCAGGCTGTGGAGGAAAACATGTCCGAAGCCCAACACATCGTCGCAGAAGGTCACGAACTGGGGAACCATTCGTACTCGCACACGCGTATGATCGGCCGCTCCTATTCGTTTGTGCGGGAGGAGGTCGAGCGAACGGATGAACTGATCCGGGTTGCCGGCTATGACGGCGATATACACTTTCGACCACCGTATGGCAAGCGGTTTATCCTACTGCCCTACTACTTGAGTGTGACTGGCCGGACAACGATTTTTTGGGATGTTGAGCCCGAGTCCTACCCGGAGATCGCAGCGGATGCCGAGACGATCACCAGCCACGTATTGGATAAAGCCAGGCCGGGATCTATCATACTGCTACACGTGATGACCGAGAGCCGGGCAGAAACCATGCAGGCAGTTCCGACCATCATCGAAGGATTACAGAGCAAAGGTTATCGATTTGTGACGGTTTCGGAGCTACTTGCGCTTGATGAATAAGGAGGGTTCAATGATCGTTACTACCACACCTACTATCGAAGGTCATCCCATTCAAGAATACCTGGGCATTGTCACCGGCGAGGCGATTCTGGGTGCGCACATCGGCCGTGATATCCTGGCCAGCTTCACCGATATCATCGGAGGACGTTCGAGAGAATATGAGGAAGAAGTGCAGAAGGCGCGTCTCATCGCTCTGGATGAGCTAGTCTCTGAGGCCAAAGGCCAGAGGGCGAATGCCATCGTTGGCGTGGATATCGACTACGAGGTCATCCGCGACGGGATGTTGATGGTTTCGGTGAGTGGCACAGCGGTGAGGGTTGGTTGACCCAGATGTAATAAATTTGTAACCGCCAAAGCCCAACATAATGTGGTATAGTAGGGAGTGAACATTCAGGTTAAAACAGTCTCAGCAGGAAGGTGGCACACGGGCCCAACAAGCCCAGGGAGGGACATATGAAGGACTCGACGGTCAACACAAGCGGTATCGAACCAAAGGGGCAACCCAAGCGACTATCCTCAGCCCCAGGGCTGAAGGCTATGCTGACTTTGGTGTGCGTGGCACTCTGCCTGGTGGCTGGCTTAAACTCAGGCATCCCAAACACACAGGCCAGCGCCCCGGCCTTGGCTCCGACGTCCACGCAGCCTCGAGCCAGCGACCAGATCGGCTCGACGCCGACTGTCAGAGCCGGCTCGCTGCCCGTTCAATCCGTCGTCCAAATATGGGCTCTACAAAAAGACGGCAACGACTGGTCTCAACTATGGAGCGGGTCCGGTTCGATTGTGACAACGGACGGCTATATCTTGACCAACGCCCACGTCGTGCTGCCCGACAAGAACTATGACGTGGATGGTCTGTTGGTCTCGTTGACGCTCGACATCGATCAACCGCCGGAACCCAGCTACCTGGCCGAGGTGGTGACCGCCGACCCGGACCTGGATCTGGCCGTGATCCGCGTCACGGCGGATTTGGAAGGCACCCCTCTTGACTACGCATCGCTCGACCTGCCGGCTGTGCCCCTGGGCGACTCGGACATCCTGGAGCTGGGCACCCCCATCAGCATCCTGGGCTATCCGGGCATCGGTGGCGAAACGATCACCCTGACTCGGGGCGAGGTCGCCGGATTCGTCAGCGTGCCGGGGGTCAAGGGACGCGCCTTCATCAAGACCAGCGCCACCATCGCTGGCGGCAACAGCGGCGGCATGGCCATCAGCGAAGATGGATATCTCATCGGCGTCCCCACCCAGGTAGGCTACGGTGGCGAGGGCGAAGTTGTGGACTGCCGGGTGCTGTCCGATACCAATGGCGATGGCACGGTAGACGACCGCGACGGCTGCATCCCCACCGGTGGCTTTATCAATGCCCTGCGACCAATCAACCTGAGCCGCCCCTTCATCCAGGAGGCCGTCGCCGGCGTAGCTCGACGACCGTCCGGTTCGAAATCCCCCCAGGTCGAGGCGCTACCGGATGCAGGCGAGGCACTGTTCTTTGACGACTTTTCCGACCCGGAGTCGGGTTGGTCCACGCTCGGCGGCGAAGACTATTCAGCTTATTACGAGAAGGGCCAATTGGTCATTGACGTGAATATTGAGGACACGTTGGTCTGGTCGGTTTTGGACCAGGAGTATGCGGATGTTGACATTCAAGTGGAGACTACCAGGCTGGGCGGCCCGTATGATAACGCCTTTGGCATCATGTTACGCGCCCAGGACACGGACAATTTCTACTTGATAGAGATCAGCAGCGATGGCTTTTATCGCATGGGCCTGTATGAGAACGACGAATGGATCTCGCTGGTGGATTGGACGGAAACGGACTTGATCAATTTGGGCGGGGTAAACTCAATAGCCGCCGAGGCCCACGCGAATCGTATCACCTTGTACATCAACGGCGTGCAGGCAGACCAGGTGTATGACGACACCTTCAGCTCAGGCCTGTTGGGCCTGGTCGCCCACAGCTTGTCGGAGCCCTACGTCTCCATGGGCTTTGACAACGCGCGCCTGCGGGTGCCGGGCGGGCTCCACAAGAGGAGCGTCACTCCCGAAGCAGAGACCGGCGGCGGGCAAGGGCTAATCTACAGCGACGACTTCGGCGTGGAAAGCGACGACTGGTATACCGGCCGCGACGAGGATGCCGTAATCGGCTACGAGGATGGCGGATATTTTATCGAGGTCATCCCCCATCAATTCAAGGTCTGGTCCCATCTCGAACTGGATAGCGATGACGTGTTGATCGAGGTCGATGCCCGTAAACTTTTCGGGCCGGACCTGAACAGTTTCGGCGTATTTTGTCGCTACCGGGATGCAGATAACTTCTACGCCCTGGAAATCGGCAGCGACGGCACGTATGCCATCCACAAGGTCATCCAGGGAGAATGGGAAGCCCTGGTGGATTGGGCCGACACTCCAGATATCCGCATGGAAGAGGCCTGGAATCGACTACGCGTGGCTTGTGTTGAGGAGGAGCTAAGTCTATGGGCCAACGACGTGCTGCTAGCCAGCACCTCGGATGGGGAGCTGACCAGCGGTGATGTGGCGCTGGCCGTGGGCACCTTTGATGAGGGCAACGTACGCATCCACTTCGATAACCTGGCCATTTACCAGCCCGCGTCCCCCAGCTTCACCGACACACCGGAGACGCTGCTGACGGATGACTTCAGCGACGAAAGTATCTGGTCGGTAGGCAAGGGGGAGGCCTCCCGCTTTTATTACGAGGATGGCGAATACCTGATTGAAGTCTTCGAAAGCGACTTCAGCGCCTGGGCCACAAGCGGCGACCGCTGGGCCGACGTGGCGATTGAGGTCGATGCGCGCCAGGTGAGCGGGCCTGACGATAACCAGTACGGGCTGTTGTGTCGTTACCAGGACATCGACAATTTTTATGAATTCGACATCAGCGGCGACGGCTACTATGCCATATACGTCCAGCGCGCGGGTGAGTTCAAAACCCTGGCCCAATGGACGGCCACCGACACCATCCGGCAAGGAGAGTCCAGCAACCACCTGGCCGTCACCTGCCAGGGGAATCGCCTGGCCATGTCCGTCAACGGGGTGTTAGTGGCCGAGGTGTTCGACGAAACCTTCAGCGAAGGCGAAGTAGCCATGCTTGCCGGCACCTTTGACGAGCCTGGCGTCGTGATCGCCTTCGATAATCTACAGGTCAGCGCCCTCTCCACCACGCCCGTTTCGCCCCGTACACAAGCGCCCAGCCAGGCGCCAACTCCGACTCCTTATCCGACTTACACGCCCTATCCCACTCCCTATCCGACTTACACGCCCTATCCCACTCCACAACCGACGGCGACGCCTTATCCCACCTACACCCCCTATCCGACTTACACGCCTGTTATCCAGCCGACCCAGCCTCGGCCCACCGACACACTCGTCCCAACTGTCGCCTCGCTACCACCTTACTCCGTCACGCTGGGCCGCAATGTGGTGTACGAACCCTGGGGCCGGCCGCTTGACCCGGACGGTTGCAAAGGCCCTTACAACGACGAAAGCCCGGTTCGACGTTTCACCGTGGAAGTCATATTGACCAATAACTCAAACAGTTTTATCCCGGATGGCTGGAGGCCTACCTTCATCTCAGCCAGTGGCCAGATTCTGCAAACTTGCATCTGGGACTACGACGATACCGCCGTCCAGCCGGGCGAGACCATCAATGTGACCTTTGCCACCCACGTGGAAGCCAATGATTGGGTGTCGGCCATGGTATTCGATGAATTGGGCCACCAGGAAACTCTCTGTCTCAATGGCTCAGGGCAGATAGTAGCCTGTCAATGATGGACGTTACCAGTAGTATATGAGCGTATATTCTCATTGACGCTTTTTCTTATTCGCTCTGAGCTTCGGCTGGCCTTGCTCGCCTTTGAGCCGATTGTTTTCATCCCGAAGGCGCCGGTTCTCCGCTCTCAACCGCTCAATTCAAGCGCATTCCCATCATTGCCCTGACAGCCCATGCCATGGTCGGTGACGCAGAGGAAGCTCTGTCTGCTGGCTGCGATGATTATATGACCAAGCCACTTGACGAGCATCTCCTCTTTCAGAAACTGGATCAGTTCCCAGGAGGCTGGCGTGTGATGGGGAAACAAGCAAAGATACTGATCGTTGACGATGAACCTTTTAACATAGACTACTTGGGGCAAGTACTTAAGCACCTAGGCTACGACACGGTGAGTGCTGTCAACGGACAAGAAGCTCTGGCTCAAGTGGCCGCCGAATACCCCGACCTCATTTTGCTGGATATCATGATGCCAAAGATGGATGGCTTCGAGGTGCTGGCGCACCTGAAAGGGGACAAAGCGACGCGGGATATTCCCACCATCGTGATCTCGGCTGTACACGACATAGAGAGTGTGGTGCGCGGAATCGAAATGGGGGCCGAGGACTATCTTTCCAAGCCGTTTGAGTCGGTGTTGCTCAAGGCTCGCATTGAAGCTTGCCTGGAAAAGAAAAGCTGGCGCGACCAGGAACAGACGTATCTCAAGATCATACAAGCCGAGCGGGAAAAATCAGAGCGGTTGTTGCTCAACATCTTTCCTAAGCCGATCGCTGAGCGGCTGAAAGGGGGAGAAAGCATCATTGCTGACAACTTCGCCGAGGTCACTGTCCTGTTTGCCGATATTGCCGGCTTTACGCCCTTTTCGGCCGACAAGCCGCCAGCCGAAGTGGTTATCCTATTAAACGAGATCTTTTCTGTATTTGATCAACTGGTCGAAGGGCGCAGTCTGGAGAAGATCAAAACCATCGGCGATGCGTATATGGTGGTGGGTGGTCTACCGACCCCACGACCAGACCACGCCGAGGCAGTCGCCGATGTCGCGCTGGCTATGCAAGGGAGCATCGCCGAGTTCAACGCAGCGCACGATAGCTCGCTCAGCATGCGAATCGGCATCCACACCGGGCCGGTGGTGGCTGGTGTGATTGGCACGGCCAAGTTCAGCTATGATTTATGGGGTGACACGGTGAACACCGCCAGTCGTATGGAGTCGCACGGCATTGCTGGCAGAATCCAGGTCACGGAGGCGACATACGTGCGCTTACGAGACAAGTATGCGTTCGAAAAACGGGGCATAATCAAGGTGAAGGGCAAGGGTGATATGCCCACATATTTTCTATTCGGAACAAGGCAAGATCAGTAGTTTACGATACTAGGGGTTTCTAGCTAACTTGTTATACGGATCTTGCAACAGATCGTGTACCTCTTTGAAGAGTTCGTACGCAGCGTTGTACCGATCACTCCACTCGGTCCGAGGCAACGCTCTGAGGGGGTCTGTGACCCCCGAACGCCGGTCACAGACCGGCTTGGAGCATAATAAATTGGATCTACTGAGCCTGTAAGTTTTAGCAGAACAAATTTCATTAGAGGTTATCGTTGTCTGTGGCGGCTTTATCTTTGGCCTGGATTGCGGTTTGTTATACCTGGAAACTGACTTTAATCCGGGAGGCGCGTGGCATTTGCGTCTGGCTCGTTATGTGGTGGGGATCATCGGTTTAATGTTGATCTGGAAGGGGCTGGACAGCCTCTTTGCCTTGCTTGCGGCAGATGATACCTGGCCCGGCTATGTTTTACGTTTCATTCGTTACGGATTGATGTCGGCCTGGATATGGGGGCTGGCCCCCAGGCTGTTCTTGCGCCTGGGGTTGGCCAAGCGAATGAGTATCTTGCGGCCATAAATAGGCAGCTACACCATTATCGCCGCGTGGGACGTGGCACGTAAAAAGGCTTCGTTCACGTCCCACGTGCCACGAAAAACGGCGAAAACTTTGTGACACCAACAAAAATCTAATTTAGCGTCCTCCCCCAAACATTTTACACCATTTTTACAATTTCTGAGCATTTTTTTACATCTCCTGAACATCTTCTGAACATCTTTTTGTTAATCTTTTCCTTGACAAACCTTCTCTAACATTGGTTCCTGCGCCGGGAATCAATACCAGAATCACACTCGTCAAGGAGATCGCTATGTTTCGCATCTTTGTAGTAATACTCAGTGTTGTAGGCTTATTGTTTGTAAATTATGCTACCGGTGATGGGGCTGTAACGGCTGCCCAGGCCGCCCAGGCTGTCACTTATCCCATTGTCGATACCGGGCAGAGCGCCTGCTACGATGACGATGGCCCGGCAATCACTTGCCCGGCAGAGGGGCAAGCTTTCTACGGGCAGGATGCCCAGTTCGACGGCAACCAACCCAGCTACACCCTCAGCGCCGACGGCCTGACCGTTTACGACAACGTGACCGGCCTGACCTGGACCCAAAGCCCCGACTGGAACGGTGATGGCGACATCGACACCGACGACAAACTAACCTTCGCCGAGGCGCAAACCTACCCCGACACCCTCAACGCCGCCAACTACGGCGGCTACAGCGACTGGCGGCTGCCCACTATAAAAGAACTCTACTCGCTGATAGACTTCAACGGCACCGATCCTGTCATCGACGGTGGCACCGCTGGCCTGACGCCCTTCATCGACACCGACTACTTCGCCTTTGGCTATGGCGACGAAGCCGCCGGTGAGCGCAACATCGATGCCCAGTTCTGGTCCAGCACCGAATACGTTAGCACCACGATGGGTGGCATAGCGACCACGTTCGGCGTGAACTTCGCCGACGGACGCATCAAGGGCTACCCATCCGACACGTCCGGCCCAATCACCAAGCTGAACTATGTCTACTTCGTGCGCGGTAACACCACCTACGGGGTCAACGACTTCACCGACAACGGCGACGGTACCGTCACCGACAACGCCACCGGTCTGATGTGGTCTCAGGACGACAGCGGCGTGGGTATGAATTGGGAAGATGCCTTGGCCTGGGTCGAACACATGAACGAACAGAACTACCTCGGCCACGACGACTGGCGGCTGCCCAACGCCAAGGAGCTACAGAGTATCGTCGACTACAGTCGCTCGCCGGACACCACCGGTTCCGCGGCCATCGACCCCGTTTTCAACACCACCCAGATCACCAACGAGGCCGGCCAGGCGGACTATCCCTTCTACTGGAGCAGCACGACCCACGTGCGTGCCGACGGCAGCGGGCGCGCCGCGGCCTACGTAGCATTCGGACGGGGTTTGGGATCAATGGACAGTGTGAACGTGATCGACGTTCACGGCGCCGGGTGCCAGCGGAGCGACCCCAAGGATGGTGACCCGAACGACTACCCAAGTTGGGGCAACGGCCCGCAGGGCGACGTGCAGCGTGTCTTCAACTACGTCCGCCTGGTGCGCGATGCGGAGACAAGCGCCTCAACGCCCCCCGATTCCGCCCAGAATTACCAGGTCTATCTGCCGCTGATTCTTGAGGGCAGCAGTTCAACTCCAACTGCTACCCCGACTGCCACGCCAACGGCTACTCCGACCGCCGTCCCCACGACCGGTGATGGATACACCCTCTTTGCCCCGCTTGGCTCTACCAGTACCTACCTGATCAACGAGGCCGGGGAGACCGTTTACACCTGGACGAGCGGCTACCGGCCCGGGCTGTCGGTCTACTTGCTGGAAGACGGCAACCTCCTGCGCACCGGCAACACTGGAGCGGGAGATTTCAATACCGGCGGCGCGGGCGGCATTGTACAGGAGATAGCGCCGGACAGCACGGTGACGTGGGAGTTCGAGTACGCCGACAGTCAGGTCCGGCTGCACCACGATATTGAACCGCTGCCCAACGGCAACGTGTTGATGATCGCCTGGGAACTCAAAACAGAGGCCGAGGCCACCGCCGCCGGTCGCAACCCCAGCCTGTTATCAGAAGGGGAACTCTGGCCGGATCACGTCATCGAGGTCAATCCCGCCACCAACACCATTGTCTGGGAGTGGCACGTTTGGGACCATCTCATTCAGGATTACGACGCTACCAAGGCCAACTACGGCGTGGTGGCCGATCACCCGGAGCTGATCGATCTCAATTATGTAATGAACAGTAAAGCCGACTGGAACCACATCAACTCGATTGACTATAACACCGAGTTCGACCAGATTTTGCTCAGCGTACACAATTTCAGCGAGGTTTGGATCATTGACCACAGCACCACCACCGCCGAAGCCGCCGGGCACAGCGGCGGGAACAGCGGCAAAGGCGGCGACCTGCTCTACCGTTGGGGTAATCCCCAGGCCTACGATGCCGGGAGCGCGGCCGATCAACAATTCTTTGTGCAGCACGACGCGCAGTGGATTCCGGCCGGCTATCCGGGCGAAGGCAACATCCTGGTCTTCAACAACGGCACGGGACGTTCAGACGGTAATTATTCCTCTGTTGACGAAATCGTGCCGCCGGTGGATGACCTGGGCAACTATACCCTGACCGCTGGTTCGGCCTATGGGCCAACAGCGCCCACCTGGAGCTACACCGCCGGCACGCCAACAGATTTCTACGCCAACCGGATTTCCGGGACGCAGCGACTTGCTGACGGCAACACACTCATTTGCGACGGTCCCAACGGCGACTTTTTCGAGGTGACGTCACAAAAAGAAACCGTCTGGAGCTACGATTACGCCAGCTCCGTGTTCCGGGTCATCCGCTATGCAGCGGACTATCCGGGGCTGCCGGTCCAGTAATCATCCAACCTCTTCCCAAACTTTGTTTGGGGAGGGAAATAGAAATGTTTACAATAAACCAATAAATTTTAACTAAAAGAAAGGATACAAAAAATGTCAACCAAAAAATCAATCGTTGTTTTTATCTTCATCGTGTTGAGTTTGGCGCTGGCGGCTTACCAGCCCGGCTCGCCCTCACCTGAACCAGATCAGCCGTCTGATGAACAGGTCCAACCCGCTAATCCACCATCCGATCAAGGCGGACCGGAAAATCCGCCTGATTTGGCCGTTGCGGCCGAAATTTTGGGTATTACCGAACAAGACCTGGCGGACGCCCTCGGCCCGCCGCCCCCTGACTTTGCGGCAGCGGCGCAAACCCTGGGTATTACGGAACAAGAGCTGCAAAATGCCTTGTTTGCTGCCGGAGCACCAATGAGTGAGCCGCCGGCCGACCAGCCGCTGGCCAATTCCGGGTCGGAGACCACAACCGCCCCGGTTCAGCAGGCATCCGTTGCCAGCGATCAGACAATGGTTAGCAAATCGGCTGTGGCCGGAGGGTATCCTATCGTTGATACCGGCCAGACGGCCTGCTACAATGACCAAAACGCCATCTCCTGCCCGCAGGCCGGCGCGGCCTACTACGGCCAGGATGCTCAATACGCCGGCAACCAGCCCAGCTACACCCTCAGTGCGGATGGCCTGACCGTTACCGACAATGTCACCGGCCTGACCTGGACGCAAAGCCCCGACCTCAACAAGGACGGGACCATCAACGTTGATGACAAGCTCACGTTTGCCGAGGCGCAGACCTATGCAGACGCGGTGCTGAATCCCCAAAACTATGGCGGCTACAACGACTGGCGGTTACCGACTATGAAAGAACTCTACTCGCTGATGGACTTCCGCGGCACCGATCCTGTCATCGGCGGTGGCACCGCTGGCCTGACGCCCTTCATCGACACCACCTACTTCGCGTTTGGCTATGGCGATGAAGCCGCCGGTGAGCGCAACATCGATGCCCAGTTCTGGTCGAGCAACACCTACCTCGGCACCGTCTTTGGCAACCAAACGGCCACCTTTGGCCTGAACCTGGCCGATGGTCGCATCAAGGGCTATCCATCCGGCGACCAAGGCCCGCGCCCCAAGCTGAACTACGTCTACTTCATGCGCGATAACACCACCTACGGGGTCAACGACTTCACCGACAACGGTGATGGCACAGTCACCGACAACGCCACCGGCCTGATGTGGTCGCAAGACGATAGCGGGACAGGTATGAACTGGGAAGAGGCCCTGGCCTGGGTCCAACAGAAGAACGCCGAGAACTACCTGGGCTACAGCGACTGGCGGCTGCCCAACGCCAAGGAGATGCAGAGCATTGTTGACTATTCGCGAGCACCCGATGCAACCAACTCTGCCGCCATCGACCCGGTGTTCAACATCACCCAGATCACCAATGAGGCCGGCGAGGTTGACTACCCTTGGTTCTGGACGAGCACAACCCACGTCAAGTCAAATGGCAGTGGTTTTGCCGGTGTCTACATCAGTTTCGGACGGGGTTTGGGATCAATGGACAGTGTGAACGTGATCGACGTTCACGGCGCCGGGTGCCAGCGGAGCGACCCCAAGAACGGCAACCGGGACGACTATCCGACATGGGGGAATGGGCCCCAGGGCGATGTACGGCGAGTCTTCAACTACGTTCGCCTGGTACGGGGCAGCGCGCAATTTATAGAGGGAGCCGGTTCCGGCGCAGATGCTTCCGTCCAGCCTCCGGCAGGTAATCAACCATCCGGCGGGCAACCACCAGTCGGCGGAAGCCCTCCGCAAGCAGGTGACGGCCCGCCGCAGGAAGCCATCAACGCTTGCAGCGGCTTAAGCGCAAATGCTGCTTGCCAGTTCACCGCGCCCCACGGGGAGGTAAGCGGAACATGTCTGGCCATCACCGAACAATTGGCTTGTGTGCCGGCAGGCGGTCCACCCGGCCAATAACGCCCTGCCATGCGCCCTCACCCATTCATCGGTTCGAATCCGGTCGTCGCCTTTGAAAAAACCGCCCAAATGGGCGGTTTTTTTGTGTTTTGGCACAGGGCGGAGGTCTGCTTTCAAGCTCACGGTATCTCGTCTGAAATAATTTACGTCGAACCGATTTGACAAGACTGGACCATCGCTGTACAATTACTTCATTCACTGAATTAAGTAAGGAGACATCATCCCCCGTGACCTATCTCCCCAAAGCCAACCGTGACTTGATCAAGGGCATTAACCGCAGCCTGGTGCTGAACCTCATCAAAAGTCACGGCCCGATTTCGCGCAAAGACCTGGCGTCGCTTTCGAACTTGAGCCCGGCTACGGTTTCGGGGATTACGGCTGAGTTCATCAACAGTGGTCTGGTGCACGAGATGGGCGAGGGCGAGTCCACAGGGGGACGGCGTCCGATCTTGTTACGCCTGAATTATAGCGCCGGCTTTGTGGTGGGCCTTAAGCTTAGAGAAGGTGCGGTGACCAGCGCGCTGACCGACCTGGACGCCCGGGTGCTGCATCATCGCGTCACCGACCTGGCCATCGAAGGGCCGGTCAGCGGTGATAGGGTCGATCCTGATTTGGTTCTGCCGGTTCTCATCCAGGCCATCGAAGACACCATCGTCGAGTCAGGTGTCGAACGCGAGCGCGTGCTGGGCATCGGGGTGGGGCTGGCCGGGTTGATCGATAATGCTCGAAAGGTGTGCCTTTACTCCCCCTTCTTTGGCTGGCGAAACGTGCCAATTGCCGAACCCCTGGCCGCCCACTTCGGCCTGCCTGTGTACCTGGAGAATGACGTGAACACGCTGACGGTAGCCGAGAAGTGGTTTGGCTGCGGCTACGACGTGGATCACTTCGTCGTGGTGACCGTCGGACGCGGGATCGGGGCCGGCTTGGTGGTCAACGGCCAATTCAACCGGGGCGCTTCCGGGGGCGCGGGCGAGTTTGGCCACATCACGCTGGTTCCGGATGGCCCGCCTTGTGACTGCGGGAAACGAGGTTGCCTGGAGGCCCTGGCTTCAGACCCGGCGGTGGTCCGCCAGGCCAGGGCAGCCATCGCCCTGGGCGAGCGTACGGCGCTGGCCGAGGTAAAACCGTTGAACATAGAGGCCATCGTCGCTGCCGCCGAAACCGGTGATGAGCTGGCTCGAAAATTGCTGGCCGACTCCGGGCGCTGGCTGGGAATTGGCGTAGCCACCCTGGTCAATATCCTCAGTCCTCGGTTACTCATTGTCGGTGGGGAGGGTGTTCAGGCCGGCGAGTGGCGCTTCGGCCCCATGCGCGAGGCGATCCGCGCGCATGCCTTCAACGGTTTGGCCGATGAGTTGGAGATTCTGATCGAGCCGTCGGGCGACGAGGCCTGGGCGCGCGGGGCGGCTTGTGTGGTCTTAGGTGAACTTTTTACGTCCCCGGTCCACCGGCCGGAGGAAAGCATTTTGGCAGCGATGCAGGCATAGATTTTTTTCGGCAACTTAATTCGGTCAGTGTAAAAAGGTGGGACACAACAACGAATTGAGAAATCAACGAAAAGTCCTTGATATGATTTAAACTACGCTATACAAAACACTTACTATGAACGCACTGCGTATTGCGTACTGCGTATTCCGTTTGCTTTTGGGTATAAATGCCACTTTCCGAGAGGCCTCTTTAGAGATATCTCGGAAAGTCTGTCAAACGGGGCAGACGCTTTGGCACCTGGCGGTGCCTCGCTCCTCATTACGCAGGGCGGAGTGAGCACGCCCACGTGCGAATGGTACTTTCCGAGAAAACTCTTAGAGATCTCTCGGAAAGTCTACCAAACAGGGAAAACGCTTCGGCACCTGGGGGTGCCTCGCTCCTCTTGCGTCCGGCGGAGTGAGCATCCCTAGATGCGAACGGCACTTTCCGAGAAATCGGGATAGTTCCCTGGTATGTGATGAGAAAAGGAGTTATTTGTGGGCCATTCGCGCATATAACAACGAATTCCAGAATTGAACGAATTTGATAAATCCTGAAATCCGCTGTTATATGCCGGCTGCGCGCCCAAAACCTGGCTAAAGCTTCGCTTCCGGGCTCATTTGCGGGGAGTAACTTCGTGCTAGAATGATCAGCTCCAGATTGCGCGCCCACAAATATCTCCTACATATCACAGCGTAGGGTACCATCCCGAGAAATCTCTCTTAGTGGAAGGAGGTGAGGGAACAACCCCCAAAGTCGTCAGAAACCAGGCTTTCGGCCTGGCTGCTTGGCCCTTTTCTAAACTCGAATCCAAAGGAGGATGAAGCGATGAAACACACGCGTTGGTTTGTATTACCCGTTGTCGTGGTAGCTCTGGGGCTGCTTCTCACCGCCTGTGTCGTCCCGGCACCTACCACAGCACCAGAGGAGGCCGCTCCGGCGACCGAGGCCCCGGCCGCCGAGGCGCCAGCGGAAGCGCCGGCTGAAGCTGAACCGGTCACGGTCAGCTACTGGCACACGATGAGCGACGCCGAGGTGGAGGCGATGGAAGAGGTCATCGCCATGTTCGAGGCGGCCAATCCGGGCGTCACGGTCGAGATGACGCGCTACGCCTACGACGACTTCAAGTCGGCTCTGCTGACCAGTCTGGCCGGTGGCGAAGGCCCGGATACCGCCCGCCTGGACATCATCTGGGTGCCCGAATTCGCCGAACTGGAGGCGTTGGTGGCTATGGACGAGGCGCTGCCCAACTTCGACCAGATCGCGGACAAAGTCTTCCCCGGCCCGCTGACTACCAACTTCTGGGATGGCCACTACTACGGCCTGCCCCAGGACACCAACACCCAGGTCTTGCTCTGGAACAAGGCGCTATTTGAGGAAGCGGGGCTGAGCGCGCCGAGCACCACCGACGAGTTCAAGGACGTAGCCTGTGCTCTGACCCGGGGCGAAGAGCAATACGGCTATGCCATGGGCGGCACCTACTTCTGGGCGCCGGCGCCTCTCTTCTATGCCATGGGCGGCCAGGTAGTGGATGAGGACATCACCACCGCCGAAGGCTACATCAACGGGCCCGAGAGCGTGGCCGCCTTTGAGATGTTGGTCGATCTGTTCAACGAGGGCTGTCTGTCGCCCAACTTGCTGGGCGGCGGCATCGGCACCTCGGATGGGCACGCCACCGGCCTGTACGCCATGATCATCGACGGACCCTGGATGGTGGATATCTACAAGAACGACTTCCCTGAGTTCGAGGTCAATTTCGCGCCCGTCCCCACCGGTCCCGATGGCAGCACCAGTTCGGTGGTCGGCGGTCAGAACGTGGTGATCTTTGACAGCTCCGAAAACAAGGAAGCCGCCCTGGCCTGGGCCGAGTACTTGCTGACGGAAGAGGCGCAGTTGAAGATGGCCGAGCGAGGGGTGATCCCCACGCTGGAAACAGTGATCGGCGATCCATCTCTACCCGAGTACTTCTCGGTCTTCATGGAGCAGTTGAAGACGGCTCAGGCGCGGGTGCCACATCCCAATTGGGGCGATATGGACGGCGCCATCAACAATGCCTACCAGCGCGCCTTGCGCGGCGAGCAGTCGGTCCAGGAAGCCCTCGACCAGGCGGCCCAGGAGATAAACGCGCTCCTGCAATAAAATTATTGGAGATTGGAGATTGGCAATTTGACCGAATCTTCAAATCTCGGTAGTCTCCCTGTTGAGTGTTGGTACCAAAAAAGTCAGCCAATTTGAAGCACTGAGGCACAGAGAACACGGAGAAAATCGAATGAAAACTCAGTGAACTCTGTGTCTCGGTGGTAGTTTCCCTCCACCAACACCCAAGCGGGGGACTACCAAATCTCCAATCTCCAAATAGCAACGACTATGGCCGAAATAAGCAATCAGATGGTCCAAAATCCAAGTAAGGCACACCCGTCATCCAAAACCGCACATCGGTTCGGCCGGCTGTATCGAGGTGGAGCGGCGTATCTCTTCCTCCTGCCTGGATTCTTGTTGTTCGGGCTGTTCGTGATCTACCCTATGCTTTACTCGCTCCGGATCAGCTTTTACGACTGGAACGTCATTAAGCCGGACAAGAGCGAATTTTTAGGACTGGCCAACTATCTAGGCCTGCTCGGCGATTCAATTTTCCGGCGAGCGGTCATTAATACGGTCTCGTACACGTTGATCACTGTTCCGGCCCAGATCACGTTGGGGCTGGCCGTGGCCGTTCTACTGGATCAGCATATCCGCTTCAAAGCGGCGTTTCGAGTAGCCTACTATTTGCCCGTCATCACCTCCTGGGTGATCGTCACCTTGATTTTTGAATATCTCTTCAACAGCCAGGCCGGTTTCATCAACTATATTCTACGGGATGTGCTGGGCGTGGTCGATAAGCCCATCGCCTGGCTGGCCGACCCAATCCTGGCCATGGTTCCCATCAACCTGCTGGGCATCTGGAAGGGGGTGGGCTGGTCGATGGTTATACTACTGGCTGCCTTGCAGGCCGTCCCCAACGAACTGGTCGAAGCCGCCGCCGTGGATGGGGCTACCCCCTGGCAGCGCTTTTGGCGCATCGTCCTGCCCCTGCTGCGGCCCACCCTGGTCTTCTTGTTGGTAGTGCTAGTCATCGGCGGTTTTAATGTTTACATCTCAGGCCTGCTGATGACTGACGGCGGCCAACCCCTGGATATGACGCACTTCATTCTGACGTTGATGTACAAAGAAACCTTTGACCGCCTCAACTTCGGGGGTGGGGCGGCGATTAGCTACTTCCTGACCGCGTTGGTATTTGTAATCAGCGCGGTTCAATTGCGCCTGCTGCGCCAGCGAGTGGAGGTATAAGCTCATGATTTTGCCCCTGGAACGACGCTGGTATCACCAGGCCATAACCTACGGCCTCCTGATTCTGGGCCTGGTCATCGTAGCCGTACCTTTCCTGTTCATGATCTCCACCTCCTTCAAAACGCAACAGTATACGTTTGAATACCCGCCGCGTCTGGTACCGCAAGAGGTAACCCTCAACAACTACACGCGCGCCTTGAGCACGGACCTCTTCTTCCTCTATTTCTCAAACAGTCTGTTCGTGGCAGTCATCACCACGGCTTCTACCGTCATTATCTCGGCCATGATGGCCTACGCCTTTGCCCGGCTCGATTTCCCGGGCAAGGAGGTTCTGTTCTACCTGCTGTTGACCGGCCTGATGATCCCCCCGGTGATGTTGATCATCCCCCAGTTCTTGGTGACTAAGAGCCTGGGGCTGCTCGGCTCGTTGACCGGGCTGATCGTGGTTTACATCACCATGAATCTGGCATTGCAGACTTTTCTGTTACGCGGCTTCTTCGAAAGTATCCCCAGCGAATTGGAGGACGCCGTGCACATAGACGGGGGTGGAAGTTGGACCATCCTCTGGCATATCACGCTGCCTCTTTCGCGACCTGGCCTGGCCACCGTCGCCATCTTCACCTTTCTTTACAGTTGGGATGAGTTTCCCTGGGCGCACGTGGCGATCAAGGAGACCACGCGCCGCACGTTGCCGATTGCCATCGCCTTGTTCCAGAACCAGCATTTGACCCAGTGGGGCCAGGTCTTCGCCGCCTCGACGGTGGCCCTCATTCCGGTGGTGGTCGTGTTCATCATCTTCCAACGTCATTTCATCCGGGGCATTGCCCGCTCCGGGTTGAAGGGGTAGGTCGGTTGGTGAGTATAGACGTTTATCCTGATAAGGCCTTCTATCGACCCGGCGATACCGTTCGCCTCCAAATCGACCTGGATTTAGAAACCAGGTTTTTCTTCAAAAACCTGGTTTCTGAAACACCGTTCACAGGGCCTCCGGGCAGCCCGGTCGAGACCGAGGTCACGGTGTTGGCGACAATCAGTTGCCTGGCCCAAGAGATAGCCGAACTGAGCCAAACTTTCAATTCGGACCGAGGAACGACCGCCGAGCTGCCCTGGTCTCCCCCCGAAGAGACTCCACGCGGCTACGGCGTCAACCTGCGTGTTTTGGACAAAAAGGGCCGGGGCGTGGCGACCGCCTCAAGCGCCTTCGACGTCCTGGAAAACTGGACCCAGGCTCCGCGCTACGGCTTTTTGACCGACTTCAGCCCCGACCGGGACGACATCAACCACACAGCCGCCTGGTTGGCCAAGTATCACCTCAACGGTATCCAGTTCTACGACTGGATGTACCGGCACGATCAACTGCTGCCGCCTTCCGATACGTATCTCGACCCGCTGGGAAGGCAGATATCCTTGAAGACCATTAGATATCTCATCGAGGCGGCCCATACCCGTAACGCGGCCGCCATGCCCTACAGCGCCATCTACGGCGCGTCCATCCCCTTCCACCGGGCACACCCGGACTGGAGCCTCTTCGACGCTGACGGCACGCCCATCGGGTTTGAAGGTTTTCTGATGATTATGGACCCCACGCCGAACTCGCCCTGGGGCCGACATGTGCTGGCCCAGTACCAACGCGTGCTGAAGGAGACAGCCTTTGACGGCATCCACATCGACCAATACGGCGATCCAAAGACCGGCTACGACGCCAGGGGAAACCCGGTCGATTTGAGCCAGGTTTTTCCCGCCTTCATTGACGCCGCCCAATCGCTGGTCCGCCGCGAGCGGGGGGAGGATGGGGCCGTCATCTTCAATGCCGTCCGCGCCTGGCCGGTGGATAGCGTTGCTCCGGCCGAGCAGGACGCGGTCTACATCGAGGTCTGGCCTCCAGATACGCTGTACCAGCATCTCCACCAGCACATCGTGGCCGGCCAGGATTTCGGCCGGGGCAAGCGCGTCATCCTGGCCGCCTACGTTGATCCGGAAAATGAGCATAACGCGCGCCTGACAGATGCGACCATTTTCGCCAGCGGAGGCTTTCACATCGAGCTGGGTGAGCCGGGGGGGATGTTGGCCGACCCCTACTTTCCCAAATACGGCCGGATGAGCCAGGGGGTGACGGGGACCATGCGGCGCTATTACGATTTTGTGGTTCGTTATGAGAATGTTCTCTCGCAAGGCACCAGGGACACTACGCCGGAACAAGCCGAGCGGGTGCAAATTGAGGGCACCAACACGGATCCCGCCGCCATCGGCGACAAAGTGTGGGTTATCACCCGAGAAGGTGTCGGGTTTGAAACCATTAGCTTGGTTAACCTGTTGGGCATCAGGAACCCAACCTGGAACGGTCACCAGGTCCACGCGCCGGCGGCGCAGACGGACCTGCGCGTGCGCACTTACACCAAACGACCGGTCCAAAGTGTGTGGTGGAGCACGCCGGACTTTGGTGACCTGCGAGCGCAACCGATTGACTTCAATACCGGACGCGATAGGTTCGGGGACTTTGTCGAATTCCTGGTGCCTTCGTTGGCCTATTGGGACCTGATTGTTTTGGAGGAGAGCAACTACGCTGCCTGACGCCGCAGGATTTAGCAATCCTGCGGGAGCCACAGGATTTGGCAAACCTGCGGGAGCGAGCACAGGTGTATACCAGGAGATGTGAATGGCAGACCTGCGCCAACACAGTATCGAGGTCATTCTGAAAAATCAATCGTCCAGCGGGGCATACATCGCCTGCCCGAACATGGCCGATTATGCCTATTGCTGGTTTCGTGACGGCACATTTATGGCTTACGCCATGGGCGTCGTGGGAGAACACAACAGCGCCGGGCGTTTTTACGATTGGGGCGCTACGGTCATCAACGCCCGGGCTGGGGTTGTGGAGCGTGCCCTGGCTAAAGCCGCTCGGGGAGGACCGCTTTCAGAGGCTGATTACCTCCACACACGTTACACGCTGGATGGCCAGGACGGCACCGATACCAATTGGCCAAACTTCCAACTTGATGGACTGGGCACCTGGCTGTGGGGACTTTATAAACATCTGGCGTTTACCAGAAACACAACACTCCCCGCTGATTGGGCGCGCGCTGCCGATCTGGTAGCCCGCTACCTGGCCGGATTATGGCGGGTACCCAACTATGACTGTTGGGAAGAATTCGGGGAGCAGGTCCACCCCCATACCTTGGCTTGCATACAAGGTGGATTGCGTATCTACGCGTATTACTCCTACCAACCAGAATACCTCGAAGTTGCCAACGAAGTTCGCAGGTTTGTATTAGAGCGCGGCGTCGTCGATGGCCATTTTGTCAAGTACCTGGGCACTGATACCGTCGATGCCAGCTTGCTCGGCCTGGCGACTCCCTATGCCCTGGTATCGCCTGATGACGAGTGTATGCAAGCGACCGTGGCCCACATCGAAGCCGACTTACACCGAAAGGATGGCGGCGTCTACCGCTACGCCCGGGACAGTTACTACGGTGGGGGTGAATGGCTTTTGTTGGCAGCCTGGCTGGGCTGGTATTACAGCCAGGTTGGCCAAACAAGACGAGCACAGGAACTGCTGGGCTGGGTCGAGAGCCAAGCTGACGCGCACGGCGACATGCCGGAACAGGTAGCTACCCACCTGATCACCCCCGACTACTACGCCGAGTGGGTGGCGCGCCGGGGTCCGATTGCGGTTCCCCTGCTCTGGTCGCATGCGATGTACTTGATTCTTTATGAAGCGCTAACCCGGTAAGCGACGCACTTCAAACCTCGTCAGGCTCCGCGCGTCCAGTTTACTTCACGTGCTCCTGGCCAATGACACTGATGATATCACCGCCAGTTGTCGTAGTAACGACTTTAGTCGTTTTTGGACTGGTTAAGCGACTGAAGTCGCCACTACAAACTATTGGCTTACTTACACCTCAGTGTGCTAGGGGTTTCTAGCTAACTTGTTATACGGATCTTGCAACAGATCGTGTACCTCTTTGAAGAGTTCGTACGCAGCGTTGTACCGATCACTCCACTCGAGCCGAGGTGCAAACTCCTTGTCTACGCGCAGGCAATGTTCCACCCCAGACGCCGGATCTTCGTAGACACCGGCGCCCACGCCGGCCAAGATGGCTGAACCGAGGATTCCTCCCTCGGATGTCTCGAAAGTCACCACTTTTTTCTGATAGATATCGGCTTTGATTTGCGACCACAGGTCACTGTAGGCACCACCTCCGCTGTGGTAGATTGCACGGACTTCGTGCCCGGCGCCCTCCACAATCTCCAAAGTCCGACGAAGCTCAAAGGTCACCCCCTCCATAATAGCGCGAACCACAGCGCCTTTCCCAGTGCGAGGGGTGATGCCGAAGAAAACGCCTCTGGCATAGGGAGTACCTAATGTGCGCTCCCCCATCAGGTAGGGGAAGTAAAGCAGCCCTTCCGCGCCGGGTTCGACTTCCTCGGCGCGGGCATTCAGGATATCATATACCTCTCCCCCAATTCTCTCGGCCTCGGCAATCTCGGCTTGGCAGAATGAGTCCCTGAACCACTTGAGGGACCCGCCGCCCGAGTCGATGATGCCGAAGGGGATCCAACCCGGCATAACGTGATGCAGATTCATCAACCGCTCATCAAAGACCGGGGCTTCGGTAAATACTGACATAATCGAAGCGGTTCCCGTCACATCCGAAGCGCGCCCTGGCCGGGTGATGCCTGCCGACAGTAACATGCACAGCATATCTCCGCCGCCTGCAACGACAGGAGTCCCTTCAGTGAGACCTGTCAGCGCAGCAGCTTCTGACGTCACCTGGCCGATTACGCCATAAGCAGGATGAATCTGCGGCAATTTGTTTATGTCTACCCCTACTTGTTGTGCTAGCTCTTCCGACCAGTCCTCTGTGTTGGCGTCCATCAGAAATGATCCGGACGCTTCGGAATGGTCAGTGGTCACAGAGTTGGTTAATTTGAAATTGATAAAATCCTTGGGCAACATGAATTTCCAGGCCTGCCGATATATCTCCGGCCGGTGCACCTTGAGCCACTTGATCTTGAAGCCGAACCAATTTGCCACAGGCGGGCTACCAGCGGTTTGATAAGCATTGGCAGCCTCGGGCTTGGCTTTGAAGTCATCCACCAGTTCGGCACTGCGCTTATCGCACCACAATTGTACGCCGTGGCTAAGCAACTCACCCCCGGCGTTAATAGGGACGGTACCGTGCATTTGACCACTCACACCGACCCCCAAAATCTCCTGGGGCGATACCTCAGCCCGGTCAATCGTCCGCTTTATGTTAGCAGCCGCATTATCCCACCAGACCTGAGGATCCTGCTCGGCCCAGCCTGGGCGAGGTGTGTGCATCTCTTGCGACGTGCTGGCGCTGGCAATCACACGTCCGCCGAGGTCAAGCAACGCCGCCCGCGTGCTTTGCGTGCCAATGTCAATGCCCATAAGCAATTGTTGCTTCAACTTGCACCTCCGACGAAGCGGGCTATTTCTACGGCATGACTGGAGTGTACGACTCTACTAGAAATCTGGTGCGGTCGCCGCGATGTCTGGCTTTGAAATACTCAAACGGAGAGTCTTCGTGTGTATAAGTTGTGCTCTCAATCAGCATCAAGGGGGCACCTGTCTCAATTTTGAGCAATCTGGCCTCCATTTCGTTGGCCGCAACTGCTTCCATATAACGCTTGGCTTTAGATATAGTGAGGCCGTACTTGCGTTGTAGAATTTGATACAATGAAGTATAGGTCAGATCCTCGTCAAGGAGCGACGGAAATAGCCTCTCCGGTAAGTAGGAAGTGACGAGGAGAATAGGTTCGTCAAAGATACTCCGTATGCGGTCAATGATGATAACTGGATCGTGACTTGTGATTCGCAGCTCCTGAGCCACGACATACGGCGCTGTGCCAAGTTCCATCCGAAGCACCCTGGTCTGGACCGGGATGCCTTGCTCGGCCATCGAGTCGGTAAAGCCGGTCGGGCTTTGCAGCAAACCTTCGACGATCTTTGGCGCGGCAACGAAGGTACCACGGCCCTTTTCGCGCCGCAGCAAGCCCTCGTTCACCAGAGCGTCAATGGCTTCCCTGACCGTTGTCCGGCTCAAATCAAAAGCTTCGCACAACTCGCGCTCACTGGGTAACTTCTCATCCACCGCCCACCGTCCAGAGACAATTTCTCCTCGCAACAGCTCCCGTAGCTGGTAGTGGTAAGGAATGGGGATCTCTTTATCTATAGCTTCAGTCAACGTCTCTGATAACATATCGCTCATAGACGCTACCTCCTGTTATATTATATATGAATGCTGGGCCTTCTATTCAATTCTATTGTGGTCTCCCATTTCCATGGCTAAGCCTAGTTCGTCAAAGCCCTGCTTGAGAAACTGTCTTATCTCTCTGTATTTGGGATCATCGAATGGGGGAAGAAGCTTGGGTTTTCGCGGAAAACCAGCGTCAAACCCTCTAGCGTACAGACCCATATGCGAAGCAACTGTGCTATCAATGAAGTGCATCTTCTTGCTCAAATCCATCATTACCATATAAGCTTTCTCTGATTTATCTCGATCTCCCTCAAAAGTCCACTTCAACATGGCTGCCATGATTTCCGGTGCCCAGTTGTTCATACCGGCAATCACCGCCTGAACTCCCATATAATAGAATGGTAGCCACCCCTTTGAAGTCCCCAGAATGACCTGAAAATCCTTGCCGTTGAGCTTGGCATCGTAATACACGGTGCTCACGAAACCAACATCCAGGGGGCTATCTTTCATACCGGCCAGCCCTATCGCTTGCAGCTCGTGAACCGTGCCCAGACTAAAGGTGAAGCGAGAGGTGCCTGGGTTATTATAGGCATACACCGGCGTATCGACAATTTCGACAATCTCTCTATAAAAATTGATAACCCACGCTTCACTATTTTTGTAGTAAAAAGGAGGCACCACTCCGATGCCGTCCACGCCGATTTCGTCCGCAGCCCTGGCCAGCTCCAAGGTGGACTTGGTGTCAATGCAACCTACGTGCGGCAGCAAGATCTTGCCCTCAAACTCGGACGAGACCTCTTTGGCTGCTTTGAATACCTCGATGCGTTCCGCGTTGGTCATCATGGGACCGGATCCATACGATCCGGTCAGAAATAGGCCATCAAGACCTTTTTCAAACATCCACCGCATGTGCCATTTTGTCTTTTTTATGTCCAGGTTACCCTCGGCATCGAAAAAGGTAATGTTTGGAACTAGAGATCCTCTAATCATAGTTATCCTGATCTTCCTCCAGACTCCTGGTAAACTCGAGGAGTTTCTGAAATGTTTGATACTGCTTCTGGTAAAAAGTGTATGCCTCTCGTCTGGGATGTAGGCGTCGATGAGTTACGGCTGGATCTGCGAAATCCTCGATACCAGATCTCAGCCCTAAGGCGATGAGTCCCAACATGGCAGCGCCTCTGGCGGAACCCTCCGCGCTTTCGGGCACGGCAATCGGAACACCGAACATATCGGCTGCAATCTGCAGCCACAGGGGAGAAGAGGTGAGTCCCCCGGTGACGCGTATTTCATTGAATTGACCGTGGAGCAAAGACTGAATACTCTCGGATACCTTATAGATTGAGCGCGTTATCCCCTCCAGGACAGCTCTGAGAAGATGGCCCCGCTTGTGTCGAAAATCAAGGCCAAAGAAGCTGCCCCTGGTGTGAGGATGCCACACGGGACATTGCTCACCACCGAGGTAGGGAATGAAGATCAAGTTCTCAGCGCCCGGCGGGACAGCCGAGGCCAACCGATCTGCAAGTTCGTGGATGGGTGTAGTAGAATCGCCATCCTCAGTCTTTGTTGTCCCTGAAAGGAAATTCTTTAAAGCCCAATCGTAGACAATGCCACCACTGCTTACTATCCCGCCTATGACCCACAATCCTTCATCTACCACGTAGGTCCACAATCTACCTTCAGGATCGACCTGGGCTTCGGGAATCACTGAACGGGCAGCAGCGCTTGTTCCGACATTAACAGCCACTCTATCAGACTGGTAGGCTCCCACTCCGAGACTGGCCAAAGGGCCATCTCCCCCGCCAACGATTAATGACGTATCGGACGGTATGCCAATCAGCTCGGCGACCTCGTGATCCCAGTCCGTAATGATATGCCTGGGGGGTACCAGTTCCGATAGATTGGCCGGGGTGATCGACAGTAGTGAGAGCGCTGTTTCGTCCCAATGATGATGCCTGATGTCGAATAGGCCGGTCGCAGATGCTATCGACCAATCGACCAGGTGGCGGCCGGTGAGCCTGAAGATAACATATTCCTTGATAGAGATGAATTTAGCCTTCTCTGGTACTCTGAGATTCTCCTTTAGCCACTGAATCTTTGACAAGGGGTATATGGCGTCGATAGGGCACCCAGTTCTCCGATAGATGCTTGCGGCTTCCGAGTGTTGACTGATTGAACGAGCGATCTCTGCACTTCGGGTGTCGGACCAGGTGAGAGAATTTGAGAGCGGGTTACCCTCAGCATCGACGGCAAGCACACTATATAGCTGAGAACTGAAAGCGACCCCCTGTATGCGCTCCCCCGCCGGAAGCAACTGCACTATCTCTCGTAGGGCCTCCGACACTGCGTTAAAGATTACGTCAGGTTCTTGTTCGCTCCAGCCTTTATTCGGTGCGAATATGGGGTAGTGTTTCCTGACTATGGCAACTTGTTTGGCATCGGTATCAAAAAGAACAGCTTTGGTAGCGCTCGTTCCGATGTCTACCGATAGGATAAAATCATCCGGCATAGTAGTACAAATAGGATTTTACACCTTCTCCGACAAAGGCTTTCCACACGATCAGGTTGTACTCGTCCTCCCAGTCCAGGTCTCCTTCAAACAGCTCGTGAAGGCGGTTATTGTTGAAGATAATATGCCCTTTGTTATCGAAGGTCAATCCATCCACCCAGATCATCCTGTCATCAGTGATAACGGGCGTGAATGTCTTCTTTTCAGGGTCGTAAATACCCATCCCCTGACCTTCTAGCATGGTGTAATAGATATAGCCTTTGTTATCGGCGCCCATGCCGTCCGTATTGGTCCCTTTGTCTCCAAGGTCCTGGACCGCTGCCTCGATCTCGCTCAGTGGGGTGTTGAAATCTTGCAGAAGGGCTGTGTCTATGGCGTACAGATTTCTTCCGGTCAGGGGGCACCAATAGAGAGTTTTTCGATCGGCCGCAAGCGCGATCCCATCGGCTCCGGTTCGCATTGGCCTGTCCTTCCAGACGGGTCTCCCGGCGATCTTAAACCAATAGTCGGGCACGTCCTGCGTGCTTTCGTGCTGGTGTAAAACCCGTCTCAGTTCCTTGGTTTTCATGTTATAGACAATTAAACCACCCTCAAGTGGATCAGAGAAGATGCCCGAATCGGCGATGTAAACGAAACCATTCTGATTGTCAATCATGAGGTCATTCAGGAAGGATGCCGTGTAGGACGCAACCTCATGGGGAATGGGGATCGATTCGACCAACTCGTTGTTAGTTATGTCCCAACACACAATCTTCTGCGCCCCGTCGATGCACGGAGCTCCTTCTATATGCCCCTGGTCCAGGAACCAAGCCCGGTTGTTCTCATCGACGTCCCAGCCAAGCACCGATTGAAGGGCGTTTGGGTCACCGATCTTGTTCATTTCCCAGCTAGGGTAAGCCCTGAGCATAGGCTTGCCGTCCACTACTTCAATCTTGTTGACCGTGGCCGGAATGCCCGGCTCCCAGCGGGGAACGGACACGTACCAATTCCCATCCCGGTCGGTTTTGACCCCGGCCGGCATAGCCCCTTTCCAGAATTCCTGGGCGCGGAACTCCTTCTCCATCGCTTCGTCTTCAAAGATCCAGTCCAGGTGATTCCAGTGGAACAAGATTTCATAGTCGCCAACTTTCTTGGTCATAATTACGTTTCCTCCGTAACTACTCTGCAATGACCCGCGCCACAATCTTCCCGCGTACGTGTCGGCCTGCCAGACGAGTTAAGCCTTCGGGAACGGCTTCTAAAGAGATGGTTTCTGTTAACATGGACGATATTTTGCCCTGAGCGACGAGCGCGCCGAGTTCCCGGCCCATGCGGGCCAAATCCTCCTGAGCCATGCGGTCTCCGGACAGGTGAGCTACACCCAGAGCGATTTCGTGAATGGAAAGGGCTTTGACAAAGGGGCGAATGTGGGAAAAATCGGGCAGGCTGTCTACACAGGTGATGGCCCCGTTAAATGCAAGCAACTCCAAGTCGGTAGTCGTCGTGTCTTGGCTAACGGTGTTGATGATAGCCTCAACCCCCCGCCCGTTGGTCAGTTCAAGAACGCGTTGCCTTACATCTTCCGTTTGGTAATCAATAACAACCTCGGCCCCCAGATTTTTGACATAATCAGAATTTTGCGCCGATGCCGTGGCAAAGACTAGCGCCCCAACATGCGCGGCCAACTGCACCGCAAAGCCGCCAACGCCCCCGGCCCCACCTTGCACCAGCACAGTTTGACCGGTTTGCAGATGGAGTTTACGGAAGATAGCTTGATAGGCGGCCAACCCGGCGCAGGGCAGCGCCGCTGCTTCAATAAATGAGACGCCTTCGGGAATGGGCGTGATCACATGGGCTTTGGTGACGGTATACTCTGCGTACCCCCCGGGCCGCGAGAAGTCGCCGTGGTAAAATACTCTGTCACCAATTTGCCAGCCGGCCACGTCCGGCCCAAGCGCATCAATTGTTCCGGCAACGTCCAAGCCAATAACAAAGGGATATTGCCATGCCGGATGTCCACCGGCAGCTATTTTGTAATCGGCGGGATTCAATCCGGCTGCGTGGACGTGCACGCGTACTTCTCCAGCATTCGGTTCAGGTTTGTTTATGTCCGCGATATACCATTGGTTCGGCGGACTGGGTTGGTCCATTACAAGGGCTTTCATAAATTCTCCTATTCGGTATCGAAAATCTTCAGCCTTACCAGGCTAACCAACCGCCATCCACAACAATATCTGCGCCATGAATGTAATTGCCGGCCTCGGATGCCAACAGTAGACAAGCTCCCTGTAAATCTTCGGGGGCACCCCACCGCCCCATAGGGATACGAGCTTCAATGCCGAATTCTGGCTTACCAACCAGAGGGTCTGTCAAATCGGTGTGCATATACCCGGGCGTAATGGAATTAACGTTGACCCCTTTGGCCGCCAGTTCGTTGGCCATAGCTTTTGTAAAACCGGCAATTCCATGTTTGGAAGCCGTGTACCCCGGAACAATGACACCCCCTTGATGCGACAACAAGGAAGCAATATTGATAATCTTTCCGTGGCCTTGCCGGACCATCTGTCTGGCGGCCGCCTGGGCCAAGAACCAGGGAGCATTCAGGTTTACCTGAATCGTGTCGTTCCAATACACCTCTGGATAGTCGAGCAACTCATCTCTGGGACATATTCCAGCATTGTTCACCAGGATATCCACTTTTCCGAACTCGGCAGCGACTTCGCCGATCAGGCGGGTGAAATCCTGGGAGGTGGCAGTAAGCATATCCACTTGTTTCCATATGTGTTTGCGCCCCAGAGCTTCTACCTTAGCACGCGTTTCGGCGGGGTCGTTACGATCAAGACTGATGATGTCGGCACCGGCTTCGGCCAAACCGATGGCCATGCCTTGCCCAAGCCCCCGTCGGCTGCCGGTGACAATTGCGACCCGACCATCCAATTTGAACTTGTCCAAAAGCATGTATGGTCCTCCTTCAATAAATGACTTGGCGATCAAGCTCCGATTGTGATTAACGTCTTGAGGTTGTTTTCAGGGTGAGACAACAACTCATCCATCGCCTCGGCAATGCTCTCCATAGGATAGCGAGCCGTAATCAAGGGCTCGGTTTGAATTCTTCCGTCCGCGATCAAATCGCGCGCTTCCTCAAAATCCGGCCTGCGGTACATGAGTGTTCCCCGTAGATCCAGCTCGCGATCTTGGACCCAACTCAGTCGAATGTGTGGGTCAGCGGGAGGGACGCCCACGATCACAATCTGTCCACCCTTTTTTACCGTCTCAATCGCCTGCAACAGAGTCTGTTCCAGACCAACACATTCCATCACCAGATCCATTGGATTTGACTTGCCGAACTCTCCGGTCATAAAGTCCGACAACGACTCGTCGACGACGTTGACCGTATGAGTCGCCCCCATCTCCCTGGCTATAGCAAGTTTTCGGTCCACCACGTCGGTAACGACAATCGTTGGTATTCCCCACGCGTGGGCAACCTGGAGTGTTTGCAGGCCAATGGGGCCAGCGCCGATAACTAACAGCCGCTGCACACGATCCAGATCTGCCCGTCGCAAGGCGTGCACTGCAACTGCTGTTGGTTCGATCAGGGTGCCTTCCTCATAACTCAAATCATGCGGCAGTGGAATAACCTTTTCTGCTGGAACGGTGATCATCTCGGCCATCGCGCCCGTGGCCTGGCAGCCAAGCACCTTCAGATTCTCACATATATTGTATAGCCCACTCAAACACATTTCGCATTCGCCGCATACCAAGCTGGGTTCGACGGTGACCTTTTGTCCGATTTCGAACCCTTCAACCCCTTGACCCAACGCATCAATTGTTCCACTGAATTCATGCCCAGGTACGATTGGTGCGCTAATAAAGGGGTGCTCTCCTCGAAAAGCGTGAACATCTGAACCACAAATGCCACAGGCTTTAACTGCAATCCGAACTTGACCTGGCCCAGGCACCGGTATGTCAGCATCCTCGACAACCAATTTGCCGAATTCGATCATGTTTACTTGTCTCATCATTACCCTTCCATTCTTAAGGATGTTTATTAGTGAGACCTCTCAGTTAAGCTGTCATATTGCGGTGGTCTTTGCCTAATACAAGATATGCTGAGTTTCCCAACAGGCAAAAGCGGTTATCGGAGACCTCGGGGCTCTTGGAGTTGATTTATCGAACACCCCCTTAGGCGACTCGGTGAATCGGTTCGCCTGTTTGTAATGCCTGGACGACATTCTGGGCAGCAAGGACTCCTACTCTCTCGATTGCCTCATTGGAATGAGCGCCTATATGAGGCGTTACAACGACGTTTTCTAACTCCAAGAGTGGGCTGCCAACAGGAGGTTCAGCCACAAAAGTATCAAGTGCAGCTCCGGCCAGCCTACCCTCCGCAAGAGCCGTATGCAGCGCTGTTTCATCAACTAGCCCTCCCCGTGCCGTGTTGATTAAAAAGGCTGAGGGTTTCATCATGCTCAGCTCTCTTTGGCCAAGCATGTTGCGGGTCTCTTCAGTCAACACGGCGTGCAAGGATAAAAAATCCGCCGAAGTAAGCACGTCTTCGAATTCCGTCATCCTTACACCTAATGCACGGGCGTGTTCACTATCAACATAGGGGTCAAAAGCAAGGACTTCCATATCAAAGCCTAATGCTCGTTTCGCAACACCTTGTCCAATTCTACCCAAGCCTATCAGGCCCAAAGTTTTTTTCCATAGCTCGTTCCCCGTGTGGCGTCCCCATTTGCCAATCCGCACATCTCGATCTACAAACGGTATGCGACGAGCAATCGATAGCATAAGGCCTATAGTCAGATCGGCAACCGCCTGATCGTTGGTTCCAGGGCAATTGGCTACAATCACATCATGTCTTGCCGCAGCTTCCAAGTCAATATGATCCACGCCAACGCCATGGGCAACTACTACTCTCAGGCCAGGCGAACGTTCGATAACACGAGCACTCATAGGGACGATCCCAATGATCGCTGCTTCCACTCCTTCCAGCAAATTGACCAACCTGTCCTCGGTTATTTTCTGGCTCATGTCGGCTCGGATTGTCTCAAATCCGGCCTGCGCTAGAACATCCCACGGCCTTTGAGATGTACTACCAAAGGAGCGCGTGGCGATTAAGACTTTTGTCACCATACCAGACTATCCTCACTTCTTTCAGCACGCCGAAAGCCTCACTTTTTGAGATCTATGTGAAACCCTGATGACAAGAAACTGCCGCCGTATCTAACGCGCAAGAAACCCCCCATCAACCGGAAGCAGGATACCATGCACGTAATCCGAGGCAGCAGACGAGAGGAAGATCAAAGCACCAACCAAGTCTTCTGGCTGCCCCCAGCGTTCGGCCGGTACGCGGTCCATGATGAGCTTGTTGCGCTCTGCATCTTCCATCAGTGGAATGTTCATCTCGGTCGCCATATAACCGGGGGCAATCGCATTAACATTGATGCCTTTGCTGGACCACTCGTTTGCCAGCGCTTTTGTCATTTGCGCGACCCCACCTTTGCTGGCTGCGTAACCCACCGTTAGATAGCCGCCGCCGAAACTAAGCAACGACGCGATATTTACAATCTTGCCGTATCCCTGTTTGAGCATATGACGCCCGGCCAGTTGGGCCAACCAAAAGACCGAATTCAAGTTCACCTCAAGTACGATATTCCAGTCCTCTTCACTCATGTCTTCAGCTTGGCTCCAGCGGGTGATACCCGCGTTGTTTAACAGGATATCGAGACCTCCTAGCCCCGATACCGCCTCATTGAAGGCACGCCGCAATTGATCACCCTCAGAAAGATCAGCCTGAACAGAGAGAACACGTGGCCCTTCAGCCCCCATCTCTTCAGCCACCTCGTGAATGCTCTCCAGGACATCTATTAGGGCTAATTCAACACCTGCATCGTGTAGACCTTGCGCCATGCCCCGGCCAAGTCCTCGTGCAGCTCCGGTAACGATAGCCTTCTTACCTTCGACGGAAAACAGATCAGTCACTTCATCTCCTCCGGGTACGTGTATTCCTCGTAGTTGTTTCGCCTTGGGTTGCAGATATGGCTCAAGCGGTGTCAGTCAACCGTACAATCGAGATGAATCTTGACGAGGTCCGGCTGACCTTGGGCGACGATATTTAGTGCTTCAGCCCCCATTGAAAGCGGAAACGTATGTGTATTCAAAGGCAGGACCTTGATTCTCTCTTGGCGTACCATACCAATAGCCTCGTCGAAGACAGTCGGCCCTCCCAGAGAACCAATCACTGTCAGCTCCTTAGGCATAATAGTGTTGAGATCGATCGTCTGCAATTCACCTTCAAATACTCCAGTGACTACCACCCGAGCACGAGGTGCAGCAGCACGGAGAGCCATAGTCAACACATCTGGTACACCGGCAGCCTCAATAACCACATTAAATCCTTTACCCTCGGCTGCCTGGTCAATCGCATCCATCAGGGATTGCTCTCGAAGATTGACAACTCTGTCTGCACCCATGTCTTTGGCCAAGTTGAGCTTAAAGGTCTTGCGCCCAACGGCAACAACAAGATCAGCGCCAGCCAGCCTTGCCATCTGCATTGCCATTAGCCCAACCGTGCCAGTCCCGAAAACAGCTACCCGGTCGCCAGGGCCTATGTTTGCCCGCCGGGCGATCCATATTCCAACTGTTGCCGGTTCAATCAGCGCCCCTTCCTGAAACGTAAGATCATACAGATGATGAGCCCGTTTATAGGGCACACAAATGTACTCAGCATAGGCGCCATCGCGATTGAATACACCCGTTTCTACCCGGTCGGGGCAGATATTGTTTAACCCCTGCTGACACAGCGCGCAATGCCCGCATCCGATGCCACACTCACCAGTGACGCGTTCACCGACTTCAAAGCCCTCCACCTGCGCCCCAACCTCTACTACCTCGCCAGCCCACTCGTGCCCTGGAATGATTGGAAGCGATGCCCTGCCAGCGCGGTAAATATCCAGTTCCTGCCGGAAGACTTCTACGTCGCTGTGACATACGCCTACGCGCTTGACCTGCACCAACAATTCCTCTGGTCCGTATTCAGGCACAGGCACATCCGTATAGACAGCCCGTTCATAGCCCACGATTTGAACCGCTTTCATATATTAGTATCCCATAACGGCGATACACCCACCCAGGTAGGTTCCCCTGACGGCCTCAAGCTTCACACTTCAGCAGGGAGATCTCGATGAAATCAAAGCCAATCTCGCCCGTGGCGGCAATCGCCCGGTTCCCCGTTGCAGGCCAACACCCACAAGGGGTTAGACTACCTCTCCGACAGCCAGCTAGGGAATCTGGATCGCCTTACCCGTGGCTTTGTCAAAGAAGCGCATAAAAGCCGGATCGAATTTCAGGAAAATGGGTTGGTGGCGACTGGCGTTAAAAGAAGACGGCGCCACCGCCTGGAACCGCACATCGGCCATATCCACGGCCACAATACTATAGTCGCACATGTTTTCACACACGAATACTTCGCCTCTGGCATCGCAGGCTGCGCTGCTGTCCAGGCTGACACTGACATCGTAGGGGCGGACGCCCATCTTGAGTTCAGTCGGCAACGAGGCTCCGCGAGGCTGCATCCAGTGCGGGAATGGAAACTCCCGACCCCCAGAGCGAAACATCCAGACCCCATCCTGTTGAGCGGGAGAGCCTTCGAGAAAGTTCATGGGAGGCTCGCCCACAAAGCCGGCCACAAAATCGTCGGCCGGGTCGCGGTAGATCTCGGTCGGCGTGCCGATCTGGCGAATCACCCCTTCGTGCATCACCACAATACGATCCGCCATGGCCATGGCTTCCTCCTGGTCGTGGGTCACATAGACCATGGTGTACCCCTTCTCAAGATGCAGCCGCTTGATAATCTGGCGCATGCGGTGACGCTGGCGCGTATCCAGGTGCGAGATCGGCTCATCGAGCAAAAAGACTGACGGTTCACGAACGAGCGCCCGCGCCAGGCCGATCCGTTGCGCCTGACCGCCGCTCAATTCGCCCGGCATACGGTCCAGCAACCGGGTGAGCTCCAGCAAGCGGGCAAATTCCTGGACTTTATCGTCCACCTGGGTCTTTGTCCAACCGGCCGAGCGGAGTGGGAAAGCCACGTTCTCATAGACGGTCAAAGTGGGATACAAAGCATAGGTCTCAAAAGCCATCGCCACTTTGCGATCTCGTGGGCGAAACGCATTCACCGGTGTGCCGTCAAAGTAAATCGTGCCGCCCGTGATTTCCTCCAACCCGGCGATCATGCGCATGGTCGAGGACTTGCCGCAACCAGAAGGGCCGAGCAAGGCGACAAAGTCACCGTTCTTGACCTCGAAACTGATTCCCCGGACCGCCTCAACACGGTTCCCATAGGTCTTATAGACGTTTTCTAGAGTGATAGTTGCCACTTTACTTACCTCGCATTGGTCGCTGCGGCATTCGCCCTCCCCTCGTCCCGAGAGCGAGAGGGATGACAAATGGCCTTTTGCTGGTAAAACAGGTGCATGTGTTCCGCATCCAGGGAGAGCCAGATCGTTTCGTTTCGCTCCGGCGTGACGGCCGGGTCGGTTACGACTCTGACCAGGCCAGTCCCTACCTTGGCGGAGATGATGTTGCAGTACCCCATGTGCTCGATAATATAGACCTGCCCGGGAATGGGATGCTCAACATCTTGCTGACCAGCAACCGTTATCTCAGAAGCGCGGACGCCGAGCCGGTAGCCCGTGGTCTCGCCATTGAGGTGCTGCGCCAATTCCGAAGGCACCCCCAGCAGGGCATTGCTCTCTCGAATCTTGAAGTAAAGCTGCCCATTTTCGCGTGTTGGCTCAATGTTCAAAAAGCTCATCGGCGGCTCACCGACAAACGAGGCCACAAATTCATTCGCCGGCTGATAATAGACTTCGTTGGGCGTGCCAATCTGCTGCAGGTGACCTTCTCTGAGAATGGCGATGCGATCTCCCAACGCCAGCGCCTCGCGCGAAGCCGTCGTCACGAGCAAAATCGTTGCCCTCATATCGGCCGACATGGCTTTGAGCTCACCACGCATCCGGTGGCGCAGTTTGGCATCCAGGTGACCGATAGGCTCGTCGAGCAGGTAGAGGTTGGCCGGGCGAATAATCGCCCGGCCCAACGCGACGCGCTGCCGCTGCCCGCCGCTCAGGAAACCAGGCCGCCGATCCAGCAGATCACTGATCTGCAGGATACGAGCCGTCCTCTGCACCCGGTCGTCAATCTCTTGCTTGGACATCTTTCTGGCGCGCAAGGGAAACGCCAGGTTCTGATAGACCGACAGATGGGAATAAAGAGCATAGTTCTCGAAGGCCATGGCCATGTCGCGGCTTTCCGGGGCCACGTTCAAAAGCGACTGACCATCTCGCAGGATGTCTCCGGCAGTCGGCTCGATAATACCGGCGATGAGTTTGAGCGTCGTGCTCTTGCCGGCACCAGACGGGCCATAGATCACCAGGAACTCCTGGTCACGCACCTCAAAGTTCAGATTTCGGACCCCGAAAGTTGAAATGCCATAACGTTTGGTGACGTCGCGTAGCTCAATCATGCTATCTCACCCTCATATTCAACGGCGGCTGTTTCGCTTTCGCTGATTTGTTTCTGAGCGGCAAGCCATTCTCGGCGGATCTTGCGCAAGCCCGTGTAAAAATTGAGTGCCGCTGCCGCGATGGCGACGATGATCATCAGCGTTACAGACAGGCTCCTGGATGGGATACGCGGCTCAATAAAAAGCAACCAGATGATCCCGACGCCGACAAACATCTGAAAGGACGAAAAGCTCAGGTCCCAGATTACAGAAAAGGTTAACATGGCGACTCCCTCTCGCTAGCCCCGGACCGCGCCAAAGGTCAGACCGCGCACCATGTAGCGCTGCAAGATCAGCACAAAGACCAGCATGGGCACGACGCTGATTGTGGCCGCTGCCGAAACCGGGCCCCACAGAATTCCACGCAGAGTGAAGAAAGACTCTACGCCAACCGTGATGGTACGCGCGGCATCCCGGGTCAGGATATAGGCGAACAAAAACTCGTTCCAGGAAAAGATGAGACAAAAGATGGCGGTGACGGCGATGCCGGGGGCGGCTAACGGCAACACTACTCTCCAGAGCACCTGCAGGCGATTGTAGCCATCCAGGCGCGCCGAGTCCTCCAGCTCGCGGGGAATATCCTGGAAAAAGGACACCATCAACCAAATCGCAAACGGCAAGTTGAACATGGTGTAACTGATGATCAAGGCGCCCCGTCTATCCAGGCCGATACCTAACGCTTTGCCGACGGCAGTATCGCCGATCATCTGGAAGATGATAAAGTAGGGCAGGACAACGGCAATCGCGGGGAACATCTTGGTGGTCAGGATAAAGAACAGGATATTGCCGCCACCAGGGTTATAGCGGGCAAAGCTATAAGAGGCGAGAGAACTCAGAACGATCACGATCAGCGTAGACACAACTGCCACGTAGAGAGTGTTTTCGATAAAGTGGGCAAAGTTAGCCTTCTGGAGAGCATAGATGTAGTTATCCAGTGTCGGCTTGAAGATAAAACGGGGTGGATATACCATGATATCGTCGGCAGGCTTGAAAGATGTGATGATCATCCAGGCAATCGGAAAGAGCGACGCGGTCAGAATGAGCGCGATGATGGCGTATCGCAAAATCTCCATTATCGTCGCACGCCGTTGTTGTTGAAGCATAGTCATATCTCCTTTAGTACTTGTTCACCTGTAAGTCCCCTTTGGGGAAAAACAACTTGTTTTTGAACAAGTGCTTATCGTTGACCAGCGCGCATAGCGAGCCGGGCGAGCAATGGTCGAAGGGCATAACCGCTGGCGAGGATCACTGCATACAAGAATAACAGGGCCATGGTCGAGGCGTAATCCATACGGAAGAACACCAAGCCCTGGCGCCAGAGGTAATAAGTCAAGGTTTCTGTGACAGAACCCGGTCCACCTCGCGTCAACGTGGCTACACTATCATAGAGACGCAGACAGTCAATCGTGCGCAGGATGAAAACCAGCGTCAGCACTGGCATCAACATGGGGAAGGTGAGCGTACGCAAGACCCGAAAAGTAGACGCTCCGTCCAACTCGGCTGCTTCGAACGGCTCTTTGGGCAATGACTGCAAGCCGGCCAGCACAATCAAGGCAACAAAAGGCATCCACAGCCAGACATCAAAGATGATCACACTCCACAAACCCAGCTTGATGTCTCCCAGCCAGTTGGGCTGCCAGGGTAACCCCAGCACACTCAAAAAATAGTTGTAAAGGCCAAACTGGGTGTCATACAGGTATCTCCAAAACAGTCCAGTCACAGCCGGCGCCGTCGCCAGGGGTAGAATCAACAGGCTGCGAATCAAGCCCTTGCCCCGGGTGGCGCCGTGGATCAGAAACGCAATGAAGATTCCCAGACCCATCTCGAGGAGAACGGCAACCGAGGTGAATACGACTGTCGTTCGCACCGCCTCCCAAAAATGAGCGTCGTGTAGCACGATTCGATAGTTATTCAGGCCCACAAAACCGCGAATTCCGCCCCCGGTCAGGTCGGCGAAACGGAAAGAGATGTCAATTGCATAAAACAGGGGCACGAGCGCAAAGAACAGGATAATGACCATCGCCGGAGCAATGAGGAGGATTGAATACCATGTGTCGGACATAGTCCTTCGAGCTTTTGGCACCGGCCTTGGAGCCTGGGTTGTTTCCATAGTCACTGATTCCATCCTTCTTTATTCTCCCAACGGTGCAGATTGCCCTGCAGCCATACAGGGGTTGGGACCTGGTCCGGGCCAGGTCCCAACCAACCAGGTTAGCCCGTCCTGCGTGCACCTGTCAGCACGCAGAGGTGACTCCGCCACGTCCCGATCCCGGAGACCGGGATGGGCCAGGGCACTCACTGGGCCAAATACGCTATTCCTACTTGTACACCGGACACGTGGATCCGCCGCAGATCTTGACGGACTCGTCGTACAGCTCCTGGAGTGCCTCTTCAGCGGTCACTTCCCCGGCGGCGCCCTTGTGATAAATCGGGCCCATCGCGTTATATAGCTTGGCGCCATACGGGCTGTAGAACAGATTCGACCGGACGTCCTTCATGTTCTCAAAGACTTCGAGCAGATAGGCAAAGTGAGCCGTGTACGGGCGGCTTTCAGGCGTGTTAAATTCCGGATCTGTCAAGACGCTGATGCGGGTCGTCGAGCCGCCCATAGATGCGAACTTTTTCTGCGCTTCCGGCCCGCCGATGTAGGCCACAAAGTCCATGGCTTCCTTGGGATGCTTGGAGCTAGAGGAAACGCCCATCAGGAACGCGCCGATGTAAGTTGTCTTTTCGATGCCTGGCCCGATGCCCATCTTGGCGCCGGGGCACTTTTCCTCGGTTTGGGCTGCATTCGGCCACTGGTCCAGGAAAAAGTTGGCCGTCATGGCGATCTGGCAGTCCTGCATCTGGTTCATGACGCCATCGTAGGTGACGGTCAAAGCCGCCGGCGGTGCGTAGGGGAGCAGCTCCTCAAGATAGAACTTGTATGCCCACATATTGGCTTCGTCGTTGACGGTGATCGTGCCATCATCCGCGAGCCAATCGCTGCCCTTATACCAGATCATGCCCGCCAGCTCGTCCTGGATTTCCTGGAAGCGGCCCGCCATCAGGCCGATGCCGTAAAAGTCCTTGGTCAGCTCCTCACCCTTAAGCATTTCACCCTTCTTGCGGGTAAAGAACTCGGCTACGTCGGCCGCCTCCTCCCAGGTTTCGGGCGGCTTGAGGTCATAGCCATACTTGGCCTTGAAGGCTTCCTGCTCGGTGGGATCCTCAAACAGGTCGGCCCGGTAGAAATTGCCCTGTGTGTAAGTGTAGTAAGGCAGTCCCCAAATCTGGCCCTTGTACTTGGTGGTCAGGTCGGCCAGAATCGGCGCAATGTCATCGTATTGGACCTTGTCAGGATTGGCCTCGATATAGTCATCCAGGGGGAGGAGGTAGCCAAACTCGGCAAAGCCTGCCTTCTCGGCTGTTTCGATGTTATACACATCATAGGCACCAGTCTTGGCGACCGCCTCGATGATCTGCTTGTCATAGAGCTGCGCATTGTCAATACCGATGATGGTAACCTTGACGCAGTTTTGGGCCTCGAAGTCCGCGACCAACGATGCCATCGCATCCGTGTAGAAGCCGGCAATTGTCGACCAGGTGATGGGCACACGATCTTCGTCTTTGCATTCCTCGGCTGCGGTCTCCTCTGCAGGCTCTTCGGCTGCTTCTTCAGCCGCTTCCTCTGCTGCTGGCTGCTCTTCTTCCGCCGCAGGCTGCTCGGGCGCCGGCGTTGCTGGCGCAGCGCATGCAGCGACCAGCATTGAGACGGCAACAAGTAGCACTAGAAAAGTCATAAGCCGGTGTTTCATTTCTGAGTTCCTCCTTGCTAACACATGAACTTTGGTTTTACATCTAGACCAGATGCTGGTGAGTCAATAGGTTACGATGACACCTCCTTTCAGAAAGACCGGCGCGCTCGAGCGCTTTTTCAGCCCATCATCTCCAGCCAGATTGGCGTCTAGCCTAGCAGTTATTCCAACACGTGGGCACGTGTGTATCTTACTGTTTGTGAAACAGAGAAACTACTTTAACTTAGTTCCTCTATCAGTTAGCACACAGCGGTCACAAGCCGCTGTGCTTCGGCGGTGATGGCACCCCAATCGCCGCGTGCAACAGCGGCCTTATCGACCAGTCGGCCGCCCACTCCGACCGCAACAGCCCCTGCTTTCAGGTACTCGGCAGCATTGTCCGCGCTCACCCCACCCGTCGGGACCAAGCGAATCTGGGGCAAAGGAGCCAGCACAGCTTTGACGTAGCTCGGCCCGCCCAGGCTGGCGGGGAATACCTTCACCATATCAGCGCTGGCCTGCCAGGCCGTCAGAATCTCGGTAGGTGTCAGGGCACCGGGCACGATGGGCTTGCCGTAGCGCTTACAAAGTTCGATGGTAGCCAAGTTGAGTGTGGGGGTGACGATGAACTCGGCGCCAGCCAGGATGGCCGCCCGCGCCGTCTCCGGATCAAGGACGGTTCCAGCACCCATAAGCACTTCGTCGCCGAAGCGAGAGGCGGCTTCCTTGATCATGTCGATAGCGCCTGGTGTAGAGACTGTAAACTCAATGACAGTGATACCGCCGGCTTTGAGTGCTTCAGCTACCTTAACCAGTTGTTCACCGCTGTCCAAACGGACCACAGCTACCAGTTTTCCCTGGATCAGTTGGCTGAGAATATCAAAATGAGATTTCATTGTTGGGCTATCCTAGCTCGAGCAAGATGTGTTTAACTTGCAGGTATTCCTCAAGACCGTAATGCGAAAGTTCCAGACCTATACCGCTATGCTTCCAGGCGGGATAGGGTGCGTAGAGCGAGTCAGGGCTGACCGTGTTGATGGCCACGCTACCCGCTTGAACGCCCTCGCCAAAAGTGAAGGCGGTTGCCAAGTCTTTGGTGTAGCCATAGGACACCAAACCATAGTCGGTGCTGTTTGCCAACTGGATGGCTTCCTCAACACCTTTAAAGGTAGCGATCCCGACAATAGGTCCAAACGACTCTTCGTGCATAACCAGCATTTCGGAGGTAACGCTGGTCAGCACAGTTGGCTCATAGAAGAAACCTCCGCGCAGTTCAGGAAGATCAGGCCCCTTGCCCCCGCACAATAGCTTGGCACCCTTGGCCAGAGCATCGTCCACGTGGCGTTGCACGCGCTGGATGCCCTCCTGGTCGATCATAGGGCCCAGGTCCACGTCAGGGTCAGCCAGACCATCGCCCATCGTGAGCTTGCCCGTCAATTCCACAAAGCGCTGAATGTACTGTTCCGCGATGTCCTCTTCGACATAGATGCGATTGACGGCATTACAGATCTGGCCCATGTTGCGGAAGGAGCGCTTGACACCATCGGCCACAGCCCGTTCGAGGTCCGCGTCCCTGAAGACGACCATGGGTGTATGACCGCCAAGTTCGAGCACGAGCTTCTTTAGATCATGGGCAGCAGTCCGCATCAAGTGCTTGCCAATCTCCGTCGAACCCGTAAAAGCGACCATACGTGTGATGGGGTTGGTAATCAGCTCCTCTCCGACCACAGAGCTCGGCCCGGTGACCACGTTGACGGCTCCATCGGGAAGCCCAGACTGACCAACGATGGCCACGGCCAGAGTTGTGGCCAGGGGAGCATTCTTGGGGGGTTTTACGACAACGGTACAGCCAGCCGCCAGCGCTGGCGCAAGCTTCCAGGCCATAAGCGAAACCGGGTAGTTCCAGGGAGCAATGGCCGCCACGACCCCGACTGGTTGGCGTACTACCAGGCTGCGGGCCGTGGCAGACTTGGGGGGTGCAATTTCGCCGGAAATGCGTCGTGCTTCCTCGCCATAGTATTCCAGGGTGGCGACGGTGCCCTTGATTTCCTTGCGTGCGTCGCCCAACGGCTTTCCGTGCTCACGTGTCAGGATTTCGGCCAGCTCATCCTGACGAGCAGCGACGACCTCGGCAGCTTGCTTAAGCCGTTGGGCACGCTCGTCGCCTGTCGTGTGCGACCAGCCCCCAAAGGCCAGTTCGGCAGCCTCAAGCGCGCGTTGAGCGTCCGTGCGCCCTCCCTTGGCCGCCGTTCCCATTGGCTGGCCATTGACAGGATTGGAGACCTCAAAGGTCTCCCCTGACTCGGAGGGCGTCCACTTCCCATTGATGAAGAGCTGAAGATTTATCTGATTCATAGCTGGTCTCATTCGTAGCGATGCACAATCTTGCCCAAGGGAAGGTATAGATCACCTTGCCCGAAGAAGCCACCGATGATGCGCTTGGGCTCCAGGATGTAAGTTGGGTCTATTTCAGAGCGCTCGTAGGTTACGGACGCCCGTCCGCCAAAAAACTTGCCGGCTTGTGCCGTGAACTCACCGGGGGTAAGTATCAATTCGCGCAGCGGCTGCCCGCCCTCTTCGGCACTGGGAATGTATTTGAGCGAGAAGACGCCGCCTGTACTCCAGGGCACTTCGTCCATCTTGGCTTCGTACTCGGGCACAACCAGTGCTTTGAGAATCTGGTGCCCCAGGCGGTCTACCTGGCCGCGTACCGCCTCGTATTCGTGAAATAGCCCAATTTCGGCCATCTTCTTCTGATAGCCCCAAATTTCCCGGCCAGCGGTCAACGGCAAATGGGAATTGACATATAGGAAGGGCTCATAGTCACCCTCAATGTCCCCATACTTGACCTGTACGTAGATGGCCGCTTCCTTGAAACCACCCTGTGTGGTGCCCAGCTCAAACTCAGAGACCCAGCTAATTACAATGTTGGTGCGCGGTTCCATTGGCTCCGGCACCACGCGACGCACGTTGTCGATATCTGTCTCGTAGACGACCAACTGTACACGCATATCTCGCCATACCAGGGGAGGCCTGCCGTACAAGTCGGATACTGCTGGGTTGGTGTAACCCCATTCGTCGACCTTCATCAGTCTTCTGCTCCTTTCTTTGATTGCAGATTCTGTGATATGCAGTTGGGTTATGTTCTTTTGGATATGCTATTCGTGTGTGATCGGACCACAATCTGGCACTGAAATAAAGTGAGGGAACGTCATAACGGACTTAACACCCAGCGAAAACAGGCGCGTAGGTGCGTGAAGATAACTAAGTATTCTCGCTGGAGAAAAAGGGAAACGATAAAAAAAGCTGAAGGAGTGAGGCAGTAGTGACAACATCACTGGCATTATCGTATCATCCTCATCGACAATGAACACTGTTGGCTAGCCCTGCAATATCAGATGGGTATCGCTCAGTAATTGGGCAGAGCTGAACTGACTAGGGCCATCCTGGCCCCTTCCAGCGACAAGTGACTAAACAAGCACTCGGGAAATATCCGTCGCAACTAAACATATAATGTTATAATGTTGTCATTACATCATTACCCCGAATTATATCACATCCAACGTGGTTTGTCAATTCTGAGTTTTTTCTCGCTGGAAGCAGCTCGGGTTTGGTTCAGTCAAGTGGAGAAGGTGAAGAAATATCTGTTTCCTCAAATATCTTGCCCGGGTTCAAGATATTGTTAGGATCAAGCACACGCTTGATGGCTAGCATTTGCTCTCGAGCCAGCGGATGAAGCCCTTTGTTAAGATAGTCACGTTTGGCCAGGCCAATACCGTGTTCACCCGTGAGTGTGCCACCCAACTCGATAGCTGCCCCGAAGATCTCGCCGGCTGCCTTTCGGACTCGCTCCATCATTTCTGTGTCGGTTCGATCACAAATGAGGTATGGGTGCAAATTGCCATCGCCGATGTGACCGAAGACAGGAGTCGGCAACTCGTATTTCTTGCCTATAGCCCGGATGCGTCTTACCATCTCCGGGATCTTGCTACGCGGAACCGCGATGTCTTCCCCTAGCTTGTCTCCCAGGTTGGAGAGAGCGGCAGAAATCGCCCGTCGCCCGGCCCACAATTGTTCGGCCTCACTTTCATCGCACGCCCGTCGCACCTCGCGAGCACCCGCCGCCTGGCACGCCTCGGTGACAATCTCACTCTCACGCCCCAGCGATTCAGGCCACCCTTCCACGTCAATCAGCAGCACCGCGTCCACATCCGAGGGTAAACCGTAGTCCCTTTGGCTCTGCACGGCTTCGATACAGTCGCCATCCATAATCTCAGTTGTCAGCGGCAATACGCCAGAGGTAATCACTCGATTGACTGCATCGCAGGCTTGCTCGATTTCACCAAAGACGCCCATTACGGTGGTCTTGGCCGCTGGTTTGGGCAACAACTTAACAATAATTTCAGTCACCACGCCTAGAGTCCCCTCGGACCCAATAAATAGACTGGTTATATCATAACCCGCGACGTTCTTGATGGTCCGTCCCCCCGTCCGCATAACTCGCCCGTCTGCCAACACAACTTCAAGGCCGAGAACATAGTCCTTGGTCACACCATACTTCAGGCAACGAGGACCGCCGGCGTTCTCAGCCACATTCCCCCCAAGAGTCGCCATATACCACGAGGCTGGGTCAGGCGGGAAAAACAGCCCAAATTCCGCCAAAGCTTCCTGCAAATCCATATTGACTACGCCTGGCTGCACGACCGCAATCAATTCGTCGGAGCTGATCTCCAGGATGCGATTCATGCGGGCCAGGCTCAGGCATATGCCACCCTCCACCGGAACCGCGCCGCCCGACAGTCCACTGGCCGCCCCGCGAGGCACGACCGGAACTCGCTCACGATTGGCAATCTTGAGGGTGGCTGCAACCTCCTGTGTTGAACCAGGTAGCACCACAACGTCTGACAGCACCTCGCCCCAGGTGGCATCGTACGCATAAGCTGTGCGGTCCACCGGCGAGTCCAATACCCTATCGTGTCCGATTGCCTCTTTCAGTTCCCGAATGATCTCCGCTTTCACGCTTAGCCCTCCCCCATCGCCTCTTCCACTAGCTGGGATATATGCTTGATTTGCACATCCAGCCCCCTTTCGCGCACAGCCGCCCTCAACTGCAACAAACAGCCTGGCCCGTTGGTAACCACCACCGATGCCCCCGTGGCTTGGATGTTTTTCATTTTACGTTGCAGCCGCTTATCGGCCATTTGCGGGTGGGTGATGTTGTATATACCCGCGCTTCCACAACAGGCACTCGGATCGCGCATCTCCACAATCTGAACTGATTCGATACGGCCCAGCAGATTCCTTTGGGGCTGGCGCACCCCCTGGGCATTGGCCAGGTGACAGGCATCGTGAATTGTGATGCAAGCAGTATTGCCCGTGCCGTTATGATTCACAGCCAGGCCGATCTCATCGTACCATTCGTAGATATCCTTGATCTGTCCGCTGAAGCGACGGGCGCGTGCTGCGTATTCCGGATCGTCATGCAGCAGCTCCCCATATTCCTTGAGCATAGCGCTACAAGCAGCGCAGTCGGTGACGATAGCGTCGACATCCCCCATATCTTCAAATAGCCGTACATTGGTGCGAGCAAACTTGCGCGCCTGCTCGCGTTCTCCCTGGTCGTCTTGCGGGGCTCCACAACATACCTGCCCTCGGGGCGTGATCACCTCGCATCCGGCGCTGGCTAGTACCTTCACCGTGGCACGGCTCTCCTCGGCAAAAAGCTGGCTCATCATACAGCCGAGGAAGAAACCTACCCGGTACTGGCGCTCCCCTACAGGGGGCGTGACCGGTTCCAACACCTTGTGCAAGGCATAGCCGGGCAACCTGGGCAACAGAGCCTCCATATGCCGTAGGTGCCCCAGGCGTCCCGGCAACAGGCCCAGCAGCCGCCTGACTAGCGCCGACAACCGCAGGCGTTGGTAGATGCGCAACGGCCACATAGCCCAGCCCAGTCTGTCGGCTGAGATGAGAATGTGCCGGAAGACCAATCTGCGCCACCAGGGACGCCCCAGCCGCTCGCCGAAGGCAGCCCGCGCTGCGATAATCGACTCGCCAATCGGCACGTTAGCCGGGCAGACCGTGTTGCACATGCGGCAGTCGAGACAATGGTACAGGTGCCCCTCCACGCTCGACTCAAAAGGCAGCTTGCCATCTTCGACAGCTTTGATCAGCGACAACCTGCCGCGCGGCGACTGCGTCTCCAGCGCCGTTTCTTGATAGGTGGGGCACACCGGCAAACAGCGTGCACAACGAACACAATGCCGCAAGAAGTCGTAGTCTGGCAACTCTGGGGAAAAGACCTGTTGCCCTTTTATGGGTCTGGTTAACGCCTCAAGGCTGTTCATTCGTCGTACCGATCTCGCCAGTAAAGAACCAACGATCTATCCGCCGGAAATCAGAGGAAAAACCGCGATCACATCGCCCGGGGCAAAGCGTCGATCAGACGGCCACTGCCGCAAACCCCGGCTATTCAAGGTGATGATGATGTCGTCTGCCTCCTGATCGACTCCGAGAGCGTGTAGATAGGGTCCCAAGTCACTGAGGACAGCGTGTTGTGGCATCGATATCGTCGTATCAGAAATCCCGAAGTCTTCACGCGAGCCGGCCAGGAACTTGACGGTTACCTCAATCACAACTCACCCTAATCCTAGCACCTCTGTCAGCTCCAGTTTCTCCAGTGTCTCGGACATCGGTTTGCCAGTCACGTCCCAGCCACGCGAAACATAGTATTCATCCAGCATAGTGTCTAGCATCTCATCACTTATGAAATGACCAGCAGCCGGGCCATCGGGAATCGCTTCCTTCATTCTCGGCGGCAGGGCGTCTTGGTTGCGGTTAATCCCCTCACGCACCCAGATCATTCGCTCCAAAGTGGATATTCGCTCGCCAATGGTCATCAAGTGAGGAGCAAAGTCATAACCAGTAATCGCCAGCAGAGTCTCGGGGGCAGGGCTGGTGGTGAATTGATAGGCGCCACGTACTACCGTGCAGAGTCCTAAGCTGTCGATGTAGGCGCGGTTATCTTGGAGACTTTTGACGTATTCGCCTTTGCCTTCTACGGCATACCGGTCGGGTTTGCCCTTCAACAATTCACCACTCACTGTGTATCCACCCACATTGTGGCAGGCGCCACGCGCCGAGGTAGCATACGAGAGTCCCATGCCGTGAAAACCACGTGGATCATACGCAGGGAAGGTCAGACCCTTGCTATGCAAGATGTAGCGTTCCCACTCAGGCCGCGCCTGTATGATGCCCCGGGCGCCATCGGCGATCATGTCTCCCAACCCACGCCGCTCAGCGATGAAGTCAAGCATGTACAATAGCGCCTGCCCATCGCCAAAGTGGACTTCCAGGCCCTCATTGTCCTCTGCCGAAACCAACCCGCGCTGGAAGAGTTCCATAACCAGGGCCACCAAGTTACCCGCCGTAATCGTATCTATGCCCAAGTCGTCACACTTCTGATTGGCGGCGATCACAGCATCCATCTTGTTGATGCCACACGACGGACCCAGCAGGCCGATGCTTTCGTACTCCGGCCGGGCCTGCGCCCCGGCAAATTCACCCTCATTCACTTCGGCCATCTGCCCACACGCAACCGAGCAACGGTAGCAGGCATAGTTGCGCACATAATACTGGTCGTGCAGGGTTTGAGCGTAGACGCCTTCGACCCGTTCAGGAGGTGCCCAGGCCGTCTGGAAGTTACGCGTGGGCATACAACCCAGCTCGTTGATGATCTCCACCAACTGGGAAGTGCCCAACTGGCGGTGCTTGGCGCGTGAGGTTTTCAGATTGTCGCGCGCGGCTGCGGTGATCTCTTTGCACTTGGCCGCGTCGGCCAGCGGCACGCTGCCGTCGCCGCGCACGGCCAGCGCCTTAATCCGTCTCGAGGCCAGCACAGCTCCGCCACCACCGCGGCCAAAGGCGCGCCCATCGTCCACAAAAAGGGACGAGAAGACGACGCCACTTTCAGCCGCCGGACCAACACTCATCGTCGCCCACTTGCCCCCAGGCAGTCCGTCCAGCAACCGATCGCGAGCGCACATAGGCGTCGTGCCCTGCCAGCTTTCATCATCAATGAATCGCACGGTATCGTTCTCGACGACGATCGCCGTCCACCGCTCCGAAACTCCCTCCAGGACTAAGGCATCAAAGCCGGCCTCACGCAGGCGCGGGCCGAAATTCCCGCTGGAATTGGAGCAAAGGTAATGCCCAGTTTCTGGGCCTTTGGTCGTCAACTGCAACTTCGTCGTTGAAACCAGCGGCACACCCGTCATCGGTCCCGTGAAGAAGCCGATTTTGTTCTCAGGCGACAGCGGCCTGACTTCGGGGCCAATCTCGCGCCAGTACCACAAGGCACCTAACCCACGCCCACCCAGGAAGAGACGGTATTCCTCTGACTCAATCTCCTCGATGGAATAATGCCGCGTGCTTAGATCAATCCTGAGCAATCTGCCCATATACCCACCCTGGAACATAACTTCCTCCTTTCGCTGGGACAATAGATTATGAAGTGAAGCCACTTCTGAAAGCATACTCTACCGCCGGAGCAGTTTGATGGCGATATCGGTGCCCACATTTTGCTTCTCAGCCAGATAGACCTATCTTCACGTTAACCATCTCAGCCACCGCCAACCAACGGCAGGATGACCAGGACACTATCTGTTTGCAGGCTTATTTGGGAGAGGCGTCGCGCCGAAATTTGACGTTGGTTGAGTACAACTTCTATCCCCCCGCGCAAATTACCGTGCCAATCCAGCAGCGCCTGGCGAAAATTGGGACCGAATCGCTCGGCAAGTTGGTGGATCACGTCGGCCACCGTTGAGCCAGCTTCAACCTGCATATCGACTTCTGTCTGCTCACTCAGTTGTGCCAGAAAGCCGAACAGCTTGATGCTCACTTCAATAGTCGCCTGGGAGGACATCAGGGTTCCTGTACTATTTCCAAGTCAATTCCTTACTTCAGCCAAACGCTCCTTCAAAAGCGCTGGAATTTCTGCCGGTGTATCGGCAATGGTGACGCCAGCCTCTCTTAAGACATCAATCTTCTGGGCTGCCCCGCCGCTGCCGGCACGAATGATGGCCCCAGCATGACCGAAGCGTCGTCCTGGCGGCGCAGCTCGTCCTGCAATAAGCGCCACCACTGGTCTACGCATGGTGCTGATGTATTCGGCAGCCCGCTCTTCGGCTGAACCGCCGATCTCGCCCACCAGTACGATCCCTTGGGTGGCCGGGTCAGCCTCGAAAAGCTGCAGCACGTCAGTAAACTCGGTGCACACCACAGGGTCGCCACCAATTCCTACGGCGACGGTCTGTCCCAGGCCAGCATCTGTCAAGTTGCCGATGACTTCGTAAGACAGCGTCGCGCTGCGTCCCACCACACCAATGTTGCCCTTTCGGAAGATGTTGGCCGGCATAATGCCCAGTTTGCCAACATCCGGCACAAAAACACCGGGACAATTGGGGCCGACTATGGTCGCTCCTGCCAGCCGGCCACGCACCCTGATCTCCATGGTGTCGCGCATGGGAATGTGCTCGGTGATAATCACGATCAAACGCAGGCCGACATCCAACGCCTCAAAGACAGCCTCCTTGGCAAACGGAGCTGGCACGAAGATGACGGAGGCATTTGCCTTTTCCTTCTCTACGGCTTCCCTAACCCGGTCATACACCGGTAGGCCTTCAACCTCTCCTCCCCCACGACCTGGCGTGACGCCGGCCACCAACCGGGTGCCGGCTTTGAGCATCCAGTGGGTTTGTGCCCGCCCCACTCTACCGGTGATGCCTTGGACCACTGCGCGCGTATCTGCATCAAGTAATGTAATCATCTTCTTTATGTCAATAAAGCCACCAACCTGGCGACGGCTGTCTCAGTTTGGATCACATCAATCACGTGCACGTTGGGCTCCGGTTCCAGCAAAGCCCAGGCTTCTTCCTGCTGATTGCCGAGGATCTTGACCACGACAGGTCGGTCCCCTTCAATGTTCTGGAGGGCAGCCACGATGCCCTTGGCCGCCTCCAGCATACGATTGATGCCGCCGTACAGGTTGATAATCGCAGCTTTGACTTCGGGCGGCTCCATCACCAGCTCCAGTGCTCCCTTGACCAACTCCTCCGAGATGCCGCCGCCGGTATCCAGGAAGTCAGCCGCCGACAGGCCTGCTCGCTTTAGCAAATCCAGTGTGGCCATCCCCAGACCTGCACCACTGGTGATGACGCCAATATCGCCGTCCAGTGGCACAAAGGACACCCCCAGTTCCCGGGCCCGTAACTCACGGGGGCTGAGGCCAGCCTGGTATAGCTGCAACAGCTCCGGCTGGCGGGCCAGGCCGTTGTCGTCGACTTCCAACTTGCAATCCAGCGCCACCATCGACCCCGAATCAACCAAGGCCAGCGGATTGATCTCGAGCAACAGAGCATCCAGGTCGGCCGCCGCACGATAGAGCATAACCAGCACGTGTGCCAGTTCGGCGGCGTAACCATCTTCAACCCCGACCTGCCTCAGCCAGCGGCGCACGCGATGGACGGGCAGCACGTCGCCGGGCTCCACGATCAAGCGTTGCACGGCCTCCTCATCAGTCTGTGACGTGGTCTCGATCTCAACACCACCCGCCAGGCTCAAGACGAGGTCGATGGTGCCTGTGTCCGAGTTGGCCACTACACACGTGTAAATCTCTTGAGCCACGGGCATCATCTGCTCGACCAACACCCTTTCCACCGGGCATCCCAGCAGATCGTGGCCTAACAACGAATGGGCCGCTTCGCGTACTTGATCAACAGATGAGCAGACCTTCACTCCGCCTGCCTTGCCGCGCCCGCCGCTAGGTATCAGGGCCTTGACCACACCCGTCCGCCCCAGTGTCTCAGCCACGGCCACCGCTTCATCCGGCGTTCGGGCAGTGCCTCCTGACGGCGTTGCCAGTCCATATCGGGACAGAAGCTGCTTGGCATAGTCTTCGAGGACGATCATTAGGCTGACGCCTCCGGGGTTGCTGCCAGCTTGACACCGATGTCCAGGGCTTCAAGTGCCGTGGACACATTACGCTCCGGCAGGCGCGCGGGGATGGCTTTGGCCAGCGATTCGGGCTTTACAGCGCCAGTCATTACGGCCAATGCCCCCAAAGCAATCACGTTGGCGGCGATACGCCGCCCCATCTTCTCCGCCTCAGCCGTGAAAGGTAAGGCCTTGACCTGCACGTCAGCTCGGGCATTGTGGGCGTCGACTAGGTCTCCATCGATGATCAAGAGACCATCCTCACGCAAGCGGGGCCCATAGCGCTCGTAAGCCTCCTGTGACAGACACAGCAGAATGTCGGGTGTCAACACTTCAGGAAAACGGATGGGGCCATCACTGATAATAACAGTTGACTGGCTGGCGCCTCCACGCGCTTGAATGCCGTACGATTGAGTTTGTACCACCTCCCGCCCCTCGTGGACACCAGCCGCCTCGGCCAGGACGGTACCTGCCAATATCAGACCCTGTCCACCCGCACCGCTCAGAATGATTTCCTGTCGCATACCTCGCTCCATGGTCGCTGCCTGGTACATCTCAGTGTAAATAGGTCCATAGTTATTTGCTCGCCAGGGATTGGCAAATCCCGGCCTTTTGCCCCCAAATCGAAGATTTGGCAAAATCGGGGATTTGGCAATCCCCTTGGAGCAAAACTAGCTATAAGCTCATTTCCGCCCTGGTGTACTAGAAATCCGGGCTCGTAGGCCATCAGGATGCGTCAACGGTTGACGAATTCGCCGATGAGTATCTTATCTGTCAGCTCCGAGGGTTCCATCTTGGCCGCTTTTTCGACACGTACGGCGTGTTCCTTTTGCCATATAAGCATATCATACGCGGTTCCAGCCTTATTCCACCGCCCGTATTGTTGTGGGCACTGAGACGTGACCTCGACCAGGGAGAAGCCTTCGTGCAACAGTGCATTGCGCACCACCCGAGTGAGAAGCTGAGTGTGGAAAGCCGTCGCCCGCGCTACGTACGACGCACCGGCCGCTTCTGCCAGCTTACAGGCATCAAACGCACGTTCGGAGGCGCCCGTAGGGGCAGTAGAGGCCCTGGCACCCAAAGGCGTGGTGGGTGATACCTGACCACCGGTCATCCCGTAGATCTGATTATTGAAAAGAATCACCTTGATACCCACGTCACGGCGGGCGGCTTGAATGAAATGATTGCCGCCAATCGCCAGCGTATCACCATCGCCGGCCATTACTACCACGGTCAGCTCAGGTCGAAAGAGCTTGATGCCTGTCGCGAAGGCGATCGCCCTTCCATGAGTACCTTTTAGCACATCAAAATCGAGGTATGCGGCGGTTCGACCGGAGCAGCCAATTCCGTTCACCAGAACAGTCTTGTCCTGGTCAATACCAGCTTCATCAAAACCGCGCAGTAACGCCGCAGTAGCTGTGCCTAACCCGCATCCAGCACACCAGATCGTAGGCAGGCGGTCTTTCAAGTAATAGCGATCTAGCAGATCTCCAGTATGCAGGCGTGCCATTATGCTACCCCCTCCAGCCCCTGGGATATCTGGCTCTCAATCAGCGCCAATATCTGTTGGGGCTCAAGTAGTAACCCATCCACTCGGTTGAGCGGATAGACCGGCACCCGCCCTTGCACTACCAGCCGCACCTCGCGTACCATCTGTCCCAGGTTCATCTCCGGCACGATCCAAGCCTTGACCTGGCGGGTCCACTTTTGAACGTACTTCTCGGGGAAAGGCCACAGTGTCATTGCCTTTAACAGGCCAACCTTCCATCCTCTGGCACGGGCGATATTCACCGCCTCCGCGGCCGAGCGGGCTGTACAGCCGAAGGCGAATATCCCCACCTCGGCGTCATCCAGTTGCTTCTCTTCGACCAGGATCAACTCGTCGGCGTAGACGCTTACTTTGTCGTTGAGACGTCGGATGAGCTGCTCGGCAACGTCGTGACGCTCGGTGGCCGGGAAACCGTATTCGTCGTGAACGTTGCTGTCCACGTGGAAACGAAACCCGTCTCCAAAGCGCGCCATAGGCGGAATCGCGCGTCCATTTTCGCCCGCTCGGTGTGGTGCAAAGTCCGCTTCGCCAGGCGCAGGTCCGGTGCGCTCCACCAACCCCAACTCGGATGGGTCAGGCACTTCGATCGCCTCGCGCATATGGCCAACCATGGCATCCGAGAGCAGAAAGACCGGATTGCGCAGGAGTTCGGCCGCGTTAATCGCCTTCACCGTCAAATCGTAGGTTTCGCGCACGCTGCTGGGCGCATAGGCGACGATTGGATAGTCGCCGTGTGCTCCCCAGCGAGCCTGCATGACGTCCATTTGGCCCGGAAAAGTTGGCAGGCCGGTACTGGGGCCGCCGCGCATGACATTCACCAACACCAACGGCGTCTCTGAGATAACCGCGAAGCCCAGGTTCTCCAGCATCAGCGAGATGCCAGGCCCACTGGTAGCCGTCATCGCCCTGGCACCAGCTACCGACGCACCGATGCATGCCCCAATGCTGCCAATTTCGTCTTCCATCTGGATGAAGACGCCATCCACTTCAGGCAAACGCCTGGCCATCCCCTCAGCGATTTCGGTAGCTGGCGTAATAGGATAGCCCGCAAAGAAGCGCACGCCCGCTGCTATGGCGGCTTCGACACAAGCTTCGTTGCCTTGTAAGAGTTTTCTTGTCATCAATTCACCTTGATTACCCTTCCCTTGGCCCCCAGCCGGAGCCTCCGTCAGGTGAGCACCTCTTCAAGTTCCTCGACGGTAAACACGTAGTCTGGACAGGACAATTCACACAGCCCGCAGCCATTACACTTCTCGGGTGCGATCAGAATAACCCTTCGGGTCACTTCCTCTGCGCCCAACACTTCACGCGGGCAGAGTTCCATGCAAATTCCACACGCTTTGCACCAGCTCACGGTAACCACCAGCTTCTTCTGGGGCGTCACCTGTATCTCTTGTTTTACTATCTCTTTCGAAGTCATCCCCGAACCTCTCCCGGTTGGCCTGCTTGTCACGCAGCACTTGCTACGCATCACTCACTGCAACGTCATTTTGCTCCAGATTCTCAACTACCCAACCCAGCCCCAGCTCAAGCAGCTTCCAACGTTTGGGGGCTGCTGTTTGACGGTCCCAGCCTAACATATCGTAGGTTATGCTTCGCGTGTCGAGGAACTGATCCGGGTCCAGTCTCTTGCCCTCCAGCGTGCCGCCTTCCAAGGACTCAAAGAACCGGTCGGGCAGGACGTCGTCTGCAGCCGAGAAGCCTTCACGGGCATTAAAAGCCCGGGCCATATTCAGGGAGCGCTCCGCCGCTTTGATCAATTCCCAGCTTGATACGTTCCAGCCAGTCGTGGCCCGTACCTGGTCGACCATCATATCCAGACTATACGGCATGAAAGAGCACAGCGTCAGATTGTTGTTGACGGACTTATTGAGCATCATGTAGACGTACAATCGGGCCTTGGCTGGGCTGAGCTCAAAGGTATCGACGGCGTCCAGAATTCCCATGTTGCGGACTGCGTCAAACGCGGGTGCCTCTTCATTGGCATAGAAGGGATCGTGGATGTTATGCATGTGGTCGGCACCAGTTGGCGACAGGGCATATCCCAGTCCCATGCCTGTCTTCCAGCGCGGCTCATGCAATGGCAAGGGCTGACCTTTGACGTGCAGGAAGTAGGCGGCCGCCTCTTCGCCAAGCCTTTCCGCAACCCCTCGAGGCCCTTCCGCCAGGATGTCGCCCAGGCCTTTACGATCGACAATTTGCTCCAGGAGTCCTAGCAACCCGTCGGCCGAACCGAAACGCAGATCGAGACCCTTAACCAAAGCTTCCGGCAACAACCCCCGCTCGGCGCATTCCATCGCGCCGGAGACCATAAGGCCGGCTGATATGGTGTCCAACGTGTGCCGATCGCAAATCTCGTTGGCTTTGGCCACCACCTTGATGTCGTCAATCCCGCAACCGGAGCCAAAGGCGCCGATTGTTTCGTATTCAGGGCCACCGTACTGCCGACTGACTGCCAGCCCATCCTGGTCGACTTCCACGACGCGTTTACAGTGCACCGGACAAGCGTAACAACTTTCGCGGCCGACCAGGATGGTGTCCGTCATAGTTCGCCCGGAGATAGCTTCGTACCCCTCGAAGCTGCCTTCACGGAAGTTTCGCGTGGGCAAGCCGCCAGCGGAATTCAGGCCCGGCACACCCCGAGCGGTACCCATCTCTTGCATAGTGCCCAACGGCGCTTCGTAGTTGTCACGCATCCAGCGCGCGGTGTCCATGACAGTCGCTTTGTCAGCTACCTCGGGCCGCGTTTTGCCGTCGACGGCAATGGCCTTAAGCTTCTTAGCGCCCATCACCGCACCCAGGCCGACCCGGCCGAGGAAATCGTGCAAGTCGAGGGCAATGCAGGCGTAGCGAATCAGTCGCTCGCCTCCCGGCCCAATCAGAGCAGTGCTGGCACGCTTGTCTCCGATCTCATCCTGGATGGCTTGCTGGGCCTCATAAGCCTCCATGCCCCACAGGTGTGAGGCCTCGCGCAACTCAACTGTGTCATTGTTTATCCACAGATAGACCGGCTCTTTGGATTGCCCGGTGATGACCAGCGCGTCATACCCCGCCCAACGAAGCTTCACCCCCCAATCCCCGCCACCCTCGCTGGCACCAAATGCGTTGGTGAGCGGGGACTTGGCACCCGCCGCGTTGCGTCCTGTGCCGGGGATGGCGGTGCCCGTCAACACACTGGTCGCAAAGACCAGGACGTTATCAGCGCCCAGTGGGTCACAGCCCACGGGTACCTCTCGAAGCAGATAATGGGCCACGATGCCCCACCCACCAAAGTAGTGACGGTAAAACTTCTCGTCCTGCTCTTCGACGCCAATTTTCCCACCAGTCAGGTCGACACGCAGAATTCGCCCCCAGTATCCATTGGGCATTATGAGCTACCTCCTCACTACATAGGAGATCTCTCGGAAAGTCTGTCAAACGGGGTAGACGCTTCGGCACCTGGGGGTGCCTCGCTCCTCATTACGCAGGGCGGAGTGAGCACGCCCACGTGCGAACGGCATTTTCCGAGAGATCTCCATAGACCAAGCAAGTTCAGACCACTCGATATACCGGGTCATCGCCCTCCAGAGCGCGCAATACATCCTCTGCCACCAACGACATGGCACGCAATGCATCGTGGGTGTGCGCAGCCATGTGCGGGGTCAGCACTACGTTGTCCATGCTGAGTAGAGGGTTGTCGGCGGTCACAGGCTCAACTGCGTATACATCCAGCCCAGCGCCGGCCAGTTGCCCGCTGCTCAATGCTTCCATCAAGGCCGCCTCATCGACAATCGGGCCGCGAGCCGTGTTGATGAAGATAGAACCTTTCTTCATCAAAGCAAACTGCTCCCGACCGATCAGTCCGCTGGTTGCCGGCATAAGAGGCACGTGGACCGACACGTAGTCGGCCTGGGCCAGCACGTCGTTTAAGGGCAACTTTCTGGCGTCCAGGTGTCCCTCGGCCTCCGGATAACTGACCACATCGTGATAAAGCACCGGCATATTAAACGCCAGATGGCAAATCTCAGCCACGCGCCCGCCAATACGGCCCATACCAATTAAGCCCAATGTGTGACCCAGCAGTTCCTGCCCCACATAGTCGTAGCGAACTTGCCAGCGACCCTGGCGGATAGCTTTGTCGGCACGGGCCAGGAGCTTGGATACTGCTATCATCAAGCCCACAGCGTGTTCTGCCACCGATTCGACGTTGGCCACAGGCGTATTGCAGACCACAATACCCCGCGCCCTGGCAGCTTCCAGATCGATAGCATCCAGTCCCACCCCATGCCTGCCGATGACCTTGAGCCTGGGCGCTGCGTCCATCAAGCGTGCGCTTACAGCCCCGTTGGCTCTGATGATCAAGGCGTCGACGTCTTTAACCAGCTTGATCAGATCGTCTTCGTCCAGGCTACGGGCAACGATGACCTCAGCTTTTTCGGCCAGAAGTTGCTTGCCGGCCGGGTGCATATCTTCATAGAGTAAGACGCGAAAGGGTTTCACAGCGCGGCCCGACATATCTCCAGAATATCAGGGGCCTTGGCCAGGCGCGGTGAGAGCGGAACCATGTAGCTGCCCTCAATGGTCTGGGCGATGCCAGGCAAGTCCTCCTCCTCGACGCCATAGACCGACAGACCCTCCGGCAAGCCCACGTCCTGCGATAGCTGCTCCACGGCCAGGACAGCCAGTTCCGCCGCCTCGCGTTCCGAAAGTCCCTCCACCGTTTCACCCAGCGCCAAGGCAATGTCCACGTACTTGGAAACCGCTCCGGGCAACATAAATCTCATGGCGTGAGGCAGGACGATGGCATTGCTGGCCCCGTGGGGGAGATTGTACACCCCACCTAGAGGCGCCGTAATTGCGTGCACCAGGCATAGCTTTGTGTTGTGGAAGGCCATGCCGGCCAGCAAGCTGGCGGTCAGCATGCCGTCACGCGCTTCGACGTCCTTGCCGTTGTGAACGGCAGTACGCAGGTAACGCCCAACCAGCTCAATCGATCTCAAGGCTAGTGCATCGGTGGGATGCCAGGCATTCAGGCCGATGTAGGCCTCAATCGCGTGGGTTAAGGCGTCCAGCCCGGAGTCGCGCGTGGGACCGGGGGGTAGGCTAAGGGTAAGCAGCGGATCCAGCAGCGCAACCCGAGGGGCGACGTAGGGGCTGCGCAGGCCCATCTTGATCTTCTTCTCGTGATCACTTAAGACGGCCACGTCGGTGATTTCGGCAGCTGTACCTGCCGTCGTGGGGACTCCAATCACCGGGGCGCTTGGAACCTTCACTTTCCCCATACCCAGATAGTCGGACGCAGTGCCAGGGTTGGTGGCCAGCACGCCCACCGTCTTGCCCACGTCCAGCGGGCTACCCCCACCGACAGCAATCACACCATCACAGCCTTGCTTTCCAAACTGCTCAGCCGCCCTTTCTACGGTCTGAATAGTGGGATTAGGCTCGACTTCCTCGAATACAGTACTGCCAATGTCGGCCTCTCTCAGAGGCCTGAGTATACGATCCAGCACTCCGGATTTAGCAACCCCTGGATCAGTCACGATCTGGGCATGCTTCAGGCTCAACTCCCCGGCAATCTCGCCGATGCGGCTTGCCGCCTGGTTTCCGTAAACGATTTGGGTACTGATCTGAAAGAAATAGGGACTTGACACGGGATTTACCTCCTACGGCGCTCTGTCTACCGTCTACTTTGACTTAGGTTGGTTGACCGGGAATCGCGGCTTTTGCCCGGTCAATACACGGGCAATCTCGGTAGCCGAGACGCGTTTTACTTCTTCGACCGCCTGTTCGGAATACCAGGCAGCGTGAGGCGTCACCATGAAGTTGGGCAGGCGAATCAGGGGATTAGCCGGCTGCCATTCTCTGTTCTTGGCTGGCTCTTCCTCCAGGTCATCGACAGCCGCTGCCGCGATCCAACCCTCGGTCAGCGCCTGATAGAGGGCTGTATCGTCGATGATCGGTCCGCGGGCAGCATTAGTCAGAATAGCGGTTGGTTTCATCAGCTTGAGTTCGCGCTCGCCAATCAGGTGGTGTGTGTCTGAGGCGAGGGGAGATTGGATGTGTACAATATCCGCCTTTTGCAGCAGTTCGTCCAGCCCTACGGGTATGCCACCGGCCTGGGTGATGACTTCCGGGGGCACATAGGGATCGTAGACCAGGCCGCGACAACCGAATCCCTTCATTCGCTGCCAGATCAGTCTGCCAATTTTGCCGAAGGCGATTAGGCCCAAGACGGCCGTGCTCAGCCTGCGAATCGGCCGGCCTACCTGCCATCTCCAATCCCCGTTCTGGACAGCCCGGTGGTAGGGCATGATTTGGCGGACCGTTGTCAGGATCAGGGCCGCTGCGTGATCGGCCACTTCCTCCACACAATAGTCAGGCACATTGGTCACCCAAATGCCATGCTCGGTGGCGGCAGCCACATCCACAATGTCTACGCCGATACCGCTGCGCGCAATGATCCGGCAACGCGTCATGGCCTGGATGTGATGGCGATTGATGTTGACGTAGCGGGGAAGCAGGGCATCCGCATCGCAGACGGCATCGACCAACTCCTCGTCGGTCGAGAATTCCAACGGCACGACTTGGCACCCCACCCCTGCCAGGATGCTCCTTTCGACCTCGATGGAGTCCCAGTCGTGGGTATCCATAAGCATCTTGAACTTGAACGCTTCCACGGTTTCACTCCTCAGGTCAACCTATACGTCATGGACAATCAACCACTATCTTCGTCCACGCGTGTGCCGCTGAACGAACAACCAGCAAGGGCAGCCTAATTCGGTAGGACCTAACGGGCGGCACGTTTGCCGCCACCCGTTACGTCAGCCTCCATCAGGGCCTGGACCTCCTGCTTGGTAACAATGCCCAGGTCGAACATCAGCGTCTGCTTCAGACGAGTGATCGCATCGCCGACCAGCACCCCTTTCTCTAACCCGCACCCCCCGTCGGTTTCGGTCAGCAGACCGTAATAGAAGCCGCTGTTCCAGGTATCGCCGCCGCCGATGCGGTCCCAAAGGACAATCGGCCTCACCGCTGGAGAACGAAAGAAATTCCCATTCACGTCCAGGGCCGCACTTTCCCAACGATGCACCTCGAAAGAATCGGGGTAACGAATGGTGACACCCACAACCCTCAACTTGAACTGCTCCAGAACCTGCTGGGCAAAGGCTTTCAGGTCCGCATCGCTGAGCGACCCAATATCGCCTTTGTTGATAGCCTCAGCGTTGAATTGGCCACAACTCATCCCGTATAGCTTGGCCATATCCTCAATTGTCGTGATAAACCAATCGACGTGCTTGGTTATGAGCGGCGTCATCACCCGCCGGCATTCCTCGACGCCCCACAAGGTGCCGCGGTAGTTAAAGTCCATGCCCACCAGACAATCGGCAGGCTTGGCTGCCATTGCCTCCTCAAACGCTTCCAGATTGTAGTTACGCTCGTACCCACTGTGCGCTGCCAGGCCAAACGTGATGCCCGAAACGTGAAACAGCCTGGCATCCCTGAGAGCCGCGCTCCAATCGATCATGCCCGCGCCCAGCTTGCTGGCCGCCGAGTACATACGCTGGTACCAGGCGGTCGGCCGCCGCGGCGTACGTCCCAATTCGTAGATGTAGCGTCCCATCGGCTCCGTCTTGGGGGCCCAAACGAAATAGCTGGTATCAATACCCTGCTCACGGCTGACGTTACGCAGCATCCAGCCGTAAGGATTGTCCGGCACCCGGGTGATGTACCGACATGGGACGCCCAGGCGACTGAGCCCCACACTAAGTATGTGCTCACTGCCCGACAATGAGATGTCTATCTGGCGCGTGCGCTCCGCTCGCTGCATGTCGGCCGGGGTATCACGAATCATTGTCTCGCCAAAGGTGACAAATGCCGGCTCCTTATCAGCGAAGGCGCCCAAATCATCGTCTAGAATGTTGTATTTCAACGCCTCACTCATAACTCTCTCCATTTGCTAGTTCATCACAACAGGCAATGTCAGCAATGCGTGGGGGACGATCACGGCGTCAAGCTCTCGGCCCAGTTTTCGCTGGGCGTAAGCCAGTCCCTCTTCAATTGTGCCCACGGGCTCCATCTTACATTCACGGACTACGTCCGGGCACAGCGATCCAGCGACCACGAACTCCACGTCGGACATGGCACGCGCGACCATGTAGGTGCGTTGCACCCCCGGTGGATAGCCTTTCTCTTGCAGTTCTGCCACCAGTGTCTCCACGTCGACCGCATCACGCAGAGCCGCGTGGAAGCGCTGCTCACCTACGCCCAAGCCCGCTCCCTCGGGGCAACGCGCCGGCACAATAATGATGCCGCCGGGACGAACGACAGGCGTTGGGGCGTAATACAGATAGGTTGCCGCTCGCGTGGCCTGATAGATGTTGGCGTCTTTTGCACCACCCGCACCGGCGATTGCCACGTCGAACTGCCGATCTATCGGAACTTCGTAAACGTCCCGGGCCAGACTGATGAGCCGGTCGTGAACCACATCAGGACGGCCCGCACAGGCAGCCAGCACCTCGCCTGCCCCGTTTAGCACAACGTTAAGCGCGAAGCTCAGGCCGGCCGCCTTGCCACCAGCCCGCATCACTGCCTGGAAGGGATTATGCTCGACACGACCCAGCCGCACGCCGGAGCGGTCAATCATAGAGATGTCGTGGGTTGCAGCAATTGTCTCTTCCCCACCGCAACCAATGACGACGGTCTTGGCACCGCCGGAATAGCCGGCAAAATTATGGGGCTCTACGACTCCAGTGGCAATGAGCAAATCGGCCTGGACGGCTGCACGGTTCACGACCAGGGGAATGCCTTCCGGTGTCTCGTCCAGGGAGATCAAGTTGGCGGTGTCCCTCGCGTCGTGATTGACCACGCGGTAGTTCTCGACCAGAACGCCCCCGAGCTTGGACCGCATCTCTGCCTGGCTGATGGGGCGATGCAGGCCCACTGCACACACCAAGTTGATCCCCGACGGCGATACCCCTGGCTCAGCCAACTGCTCCAGCAAGGCCGGCACCAGTAAGTAATCCGGACACGCGCGGCTGGTATCTGTGAAGGCAATACAAACTCGTCTAACACCTAAGTCAAGCGCCACTTCTGCCAACGGAGGACATCCCAGTGGCTGCGCCAGTGCCTCTCGCACCAAGGTGGCGGGGTCGCGCCGTGGCGAGGAGTGGCTAGTTTCCACCACAGCTCCGTGCATCCCAGGCGGCAAGTCAAATGTTTGCATGCCATCGGCATAAGGGACGGTGTAACTCATTTCTGATCGGCAACCTTCACCAAGGTCTGGAGCGCGTGGGGTACGATCAAAACGTTTAGCGGCTTTCCCAGCTTGCGCGTCGCCATTTCAAAGGCGTGCTGCATCGTTTCGGCAGGCAACATCTTGCAGTCGCGCACTACCTGGGGGTCCTGGGCACCCACCACGATAACCTCGTTGTTGACCAATACCTGCCCCACCACAAACGCACGTTGTGCGCCGGGTGGATAGCCGTGGGTTCGCATATGGCCTAACATGGCCGGGACGTCGGGCGCATCACGCAACGCGGCCAAGAAGCGCTGCTCGCCAACCCCTTCTCCCACCCCCTCGGGACAGGGTGCTGGCAGGATCAGAATGCCACCCGGCCTCACAGCAGGGTTGGCCGTCAATTGCAGGTAAGTAATCGCCCGGCTGGCCTGGTAGAGATTGGCGTCTTTGGGCGCTCCCACCCCGGCGACGGCCAGGTCAACCTGATGCGGGATGTGAATCTCCAGCGCTTGGCGGGCGAAGGCCACCAGGTAATCGTGGACGGTGGCAGGTGCGCCAGCCGCTACCTCCAATATGCGCTGCGATTCATCCTGAACCACATTGATGACAAACTGCAGGCCAACCTGCACGGCTACCTGGCGAACAGCATCCTGAAAGGGATTGCCCTCAACGCGTCCCAGGCGAACGCCGGGTTGGTCCAGCATCGCCGGGCCGTGGGTAGCAGCGATGGTTTGCTCTCCACCGCACCCGACACTGACGGTTTTGGCCCCACCAGAATAGCCAGCGTATTGATGCGGCTCCACGATTCCAGTCGCGATCAGTAAGTCCGCCTCGTGTGCCAGCCTGTTAACGGTGAGAGGAATAGCGTCGGCAGTGTGGCCAATATGAACCGTATGAGATTGATCACGCGCGTCGTGATCAACGATACAGTATCCGTCTACAACAGCATCGCCTAGCTTGGCGCGTCTTTCAGACTGTGTGCTGCCCCGGTGCAGCCCCACTGCGCAAAGCAAGGTGACGGCGCTGGCTGGGACTCCCGCAGCGTCTAACCTGCGTAGGATAGCCGGCACCAGTAAATGATCAGGGCAAGCACGCGTCGCATCGGTGAATGCGATGCACACACGCCGCGGATTGATTGAGCCCACTAGCTGATCGAGAGTCGGCGACCCCTGGGGCGCATCCAAGGCTGACTCGATCAGGGCGACAGGGTCAGCCACAGGTGGTGGCTGGGCAGAAGTAACAACTCGAGCGGTTACGCCATCAGGCAGAGAGAAAGAAAGCGTATCCTCGCCAAACGGAATGCAATGCACCTCGCCCAAATTACCTCCCACCGCTCAGGCGACACGAGATATCCAAGTTCACTGACGGACTTTGTTGTCTCCAGAATGTGCCCGGTCTGTTATTCCACTGCCCGGCCCATGAACTCCAGGATCACCTGGGCCGTTAGCTCGGCCGCATAGGAAGCGACCTTGGCACACTTCAGATACTCGCCGGTGTCATGAAAAGCTTGGTTGGCGCGCATATCTCTGAAGTCTACGCCACTGATATCACTGCATCGGGTGCTACCCGGCAGCGGATGCCTGCGATCGGTCAGCCACAGTTCCACCAATCGTTGGGCCGGAGGCGCAATTCGCATCAGGCCTTCATAGCCGGTCGTAAGGTCGCTGCGCCCGCCAAACACCATGCCCAGCACCAGACCGCCGCCAACTAACGCACCACATGAACCCTGCGCAGTGTGCAGAAAGCCTGGCAGTGCGGCTGAGGCCGACATGAACAAAGCGTCATCTACATCAAAAAGCTCAAAAAAGGTCTTGAGGACAGATTGGGTACAGCCGGAATAATCCTTCTCGTAGAGGTAGGCCCTTTCCATGGCCTGTCTTTTGAACAGCTCTGGATCGTGGATAATCAGGTTAGCTCGCTTCCGAAACTCCGGAAGCATGGTAACACCACTGGTTTGGGGAGCTTGAGTCTCCACATTGCCCTCCTTTGGGCTTCATTCAACGTTGATCGTAATCCAGAAAAACTCCAAAGGCATATCATAGGGGTTGCGCGTCGTATGGAATGGACCGGGCTTGACGTAGAAGGTATCGCCAGCCTTTACTTCCCACTCTTCACCATCAGCTCCCATTATGCCTCTTCCTCTAGTGAAGAAATACACCTCTTCCCGGTCGGCGTGGGAGTGTCCTCTTGTGCTGCAACCGGGATAGACAATTGTGATTCCCGCCTGTAGCCTGCCTGACACGCTATCCTCGGGGTTAAGTAGCATGAACACGTCACGACGGATATCATCACCTTCCTCACGCAATAGGGCCGCAAAAGAGCTACCGCCTTTCAGAATCTCCAACTCATCGCCTTTGATCAATTGTCCTTTTGGCTCGGTCATTTTGCCCTCCTGGGGGAATGATATTCGGGGTTATGTCGCAAACTGGTAATGATAAGATGACATCCGCATATAATTATATCATAAGACTTGTGGGTTGGCAATATCTTATATTGCGTTAGAGAGGCCCCCTTCTCGCCCGATCTCCCAAGAACTACGTGCGGAAGCAAAGATCCCGCCCAATAGGCGGGGTCCTATGGTCAGTCCCATAGTCGCAGTTAGAGTCCATGCATCAGAAGTTTCCAGTCAGATTAAACTGTACATCGTCCTTTATTATCGTCAACTCTTTGTGTTGGGGTCTAGCCATAAGTCGGTTAGGAAAAGCTATTGACACAGAAAACGTTTTCTGTTATAATTTTTGCAGAAAACGTTTTCTGTATGGGGCGGTTCCATAGGAGCATAAGCATACGCACCCCAGGATGATAACCTTCACTGTTTAGGAGCAACTATGGCGGTCAAATTAGAAGATATCGCCAGGGAAACAGGTTTCTCGATTGCCACGGTCTCACGCGTACTTGCCCATAGCGACTACCCGGTCAACCCGTCTGTCCGCGAAGAGGTGCTCAGGGTTGCGCACACGATGGGTTACAAGCCAAACCTGGCGGCACGCAGCCTGCGCAGCAACCGGACCAATACCATTGGCATCATTGTGGATGACATAATGAGCCCCTTTGTAGCGCCAATGGTGAGAGGCATACAGGATTGCTTGCACGAGAATGACTTCTTGAGCGTAATCGTTAATTCTGATTGGGATCCCGATCAAGAGCAAGATGCCATCAATACGCTGATCAGCCGACCGGTGGATGGTATCATCTTTGTCGAATACTCTCATCTCGTGCACAGTGAGATTCTAGAAGAGTCAAACAAACCTCGCATGTTTGTTCACCGCATATTTGGGTCACCCATAAACAATTCTGTCGTGCCGGATGACCACTACGGGGCCACACTGGCTGTGCAGCACTTGATTTCTCTCGGGCACAGCCGCATTGCTTACATCAATGGGCCTGAAAATTGGCACAACTCCCAAACGCGCTACCTTGGTTACAAAGATGAATTGGAGAGCCATAACATAGCCCTCGACTCCGATCTGGTTCAACCAGGAGATTGGGAACTTGAAAGTGGATACCAGGCAACTCGGAACCTGTTAGGTCTCGATGAACCGCCCAGCGCCATATTTGCCGCAAATGACCTGATGGCGCTGGGTGCGGTGTACGCCATCCAGGATGCCGGACTCGACGTCCCCAAAGATATGGCCGTGGTTGGCTATGATAACCGCAATTTCACCAAGATCGCCCGCCCCAAAATAACAACGGTGGTAATGCCCGTTTATGAAATGGGAAGAGTTGCCACCGGAGCATTGCTGGAGCAGATCGCAGAGGGACGTGAAGAGATAGAAGAAATAAAGGTGCGGGGTGAGTTGATCATCCGTGATACGTGTGGCGCCGGTGAAGCCTATAAGGCCACGGAGGAGCTTAACCCTAAGACCGCCTACAGAAGAATTTTGTTGAACAAACAACCGGAAGGGTAAGTGGCTTTAACGAATCTTCTCAAAATGTAGGGGCAATCCCATGTGGTCGCCTTGTCGGGCAGGCACAGACACCGCACCTACCCCAGATTATTGAGAAGATACGCTTTAACGAAGGGAGGTACAAAGTCGAATGTAGCCAAGTTTTCAACCGATCCTGCGAAGTTTGCCACGTGTGTTCCCAATTCACGCTAGTCTAGTAAGGGAGGTATAGTAATGAAGAAGACCTTTTCAAGGCGCGAGTTCCTGGGGTTGGCCGCAGCGACTGCGGCCGGCAGCGCGCTGGCGGCGTGCGTGCCGGTAACGCCGCCGGCCGTCGAGAAAGCCGTCACCGAGGAAGCAGGCGTCACAGCAGCGCCTGCAACCCCCGCGGTGACCGGGCCTCGCACAGTCCGGGTAGCGGTTGGCGGTTGGGCCGAGCAAAATACGAAAGATCTTCTGGCGAAAACCGGCTTCACTGAGACGACGGGAATCGACGTCGAGGTAGTGCTCAGGACGGACACGAAGGAAACGGAGCTCACCCGTCTGGCCAGCGCTGTTCAGGCCGGCACCAGCCCCTATGACGTGATTGACTTTGAGGATGAGTTGACGACCTCGTTCTCGCAGGCCGGTTACATGCTTGGCCTGGACGATCTGCTGCCGGCTGATTTCTGGGATGATTTTTCACCGGAGATGATCGAGTACAGCAAGACCTGGAGCACCTACAACGGAGAAACGTTCCGCATCATCCACAACTGGGAGATGCCTTACTGGTGGTACCGGAAAGATTGGTTCGACGCCAAAGGCGTCGCTGTCCCCACAACCTGGGATGAGGTCAAGGCCATGGGCGAGGTCTTCACCGATGAGGACGCCGGCGTGTGGGCCTCTGTGGATGGGTTGATTAAGGGCGCCTTCCTGAATGTGTACCTGGCCTGGATTACCCTGCAGGCCGGCGGCAACCCGTTTGATGTGGGTCCTGAGTACAAAATGGCCCTCGAGTACATCTACGACCTCATGTACACCAGCAAGGTGCTCAATCCCGCCTCGCTGCAAAAGGACTATAACCAGCAAAACGCAGACTACATAGCCGGCAAGGTGGCCTTTATGCGGCAGTGGCCCTTCTTCGGCGATACAGCCCGCAGTGAGGACAACCAGGCCTGGTTCAACGAAGACAAAGTGGCGGTCGCCTTACCGCCGGTCGGGCCGGGTGGCAAGGCGGTTTCCACCTATACGGCGGCCTGGGGGTTTGGTATCGTCAAGACATCCCCCAACCTGGAGGAAGCCAAGGAGCTCTTAAAGTTCCTCATCTCCAAAGAATTCGCGGTGGAGGCGATGAAGCTGACGCCTCCCGCCTTCTGGTTCTTGAGTGCCCGCAAGTCTGTCCTGGCCGAGGCTCCCCAGGATAACTGGCTGGTCCAGCAGTTGAAGATGTACTCCGACGCGGGCGTCATCGGCGTACGCCCCTTCCACCCCAGCTTTGTAGAGGCGCTGACCATTCTCGAAGACACGGCCGCGGCTTACCTCACCAACCAAATCAGCCTCGACCAGTCGATGGAACAAGCCAAAGCTCAGTTGGCACAACTCGGCTAGTCGGCGCTGAGCTGTCCTGATTCTCTGTCTGGGCGGGCCAAGCCCGCCCAGACAAGCCCGATGGATTTCGGCACCAGGGTAGGCATTTTGGAATGAGAAAAGAGGTGTGTTGTGCACCAAGTTTATGCACAAGGTGATGGTTACGCCAAGAGCCAGCCCTACCTGTCGGCCTTATCTAAAGCCGCCCGCCGACGGTACGTGCTCTTTATACTGCTGGTAGCCCCGGCCTTCTTGCTTCGTCTCACCACCGCCGCCTATCCCATCCTGCAGACTATTTTTCTCAGCTTTACCAATCTTAACCTCCTCAAGAACACGAATGCTTTCGTCGGCCTGCAAAACTACCCAGCGGTGGCCAGCGATTACGGCGTTCAATCGGCTTTGTCCTTTACTATCCTGCTGGTGGTAGGCTCGACCGCCCTCGATTTGGTTGTGGGTATGCTGGTGGCGCTGCTGCTCAATGCCACGTTTCGGGGGACAGGCTTTGCGCGTACCATCAACCTCATTCCATGGGCCATTCCAACCATTGTAGCTGGGTACGCCTTTCGTTGGCTGCTGGATGACCAGTTTGGACTGATCCCATATTGGGTGAACCTGATAAGCGGTGCCCGCTTGGTGATCTTCATTTCCCCGGTCCTGGCCAAGGTGACGGTGATCCTGGTTCACGTCTGGAAGGATGCTCCGTTTATGGCATTTGTCTTTTTGGCCGGCCTGCAGGGTGTCCCCATCGATCTGCACGAGGCGGCCAAGGTTGACGGGGCAAACGCCTGGCATCGGTTCTGGCGCATCACGCTCCCGTTGGTAATGCCGCTGGCGATTACGATGGGCTTATTCCGGCTGGTATGGTCGCTGGGAAGTTTTGACCTGGTGTACGGATTGACGCAAGGGGGGCCGGGTGTGGCGACCTCGGTGTTGGCGTTACAGGTGTTTCGAGAGGGTATCATGTTCTTCAAGTTCGGCTTTGCCTCCGCCATCAGCGTGCTTCTGCTCATCGTCGTGGCCATCGTCGGGGTGATCGGGCTGTGGCTGTTCCGCAAAGCCGAGGTAGCCTATTAAATTGGGGATATGAACCATGAGCAGAATACGAATGTCAAAATCCTGGAGCCATATGTGGAACAAAGGCGCTGTCTACGTGAGTTTTCTTGTCTTCACTGTGATCGTCCTGCTTCCGGTCTACTGGATGGTAAGATCGTCAGTGGCTCCGGCGGCTGACCTGATCAAAGTCCCACTGGTTTATTTCCCCATGCCAACCCTGCGAAACTTCAAGACGTTAGTGGAACAGGTTCCTTTTTTTCAGTATGTCTTCAACTCACTCACCTTTGCCCTGGCTACCACGCTGGTGACCTTGGTTGTCAGTTACCTGGCCGCCTACGCCTTTGCCCGCATACAGTTTCCGGGCAGCGGTATCATCTTGTGGACGCTGGTCCTGTCGATGGCGCTGCCTGAGGTAGGCACTATCGTGCCATTGTATCGGATACTCTCCAGATTGCATCTTTTGGATACCATTGCCGGTTTAACGTTGGTGTTAAGCAGCACTTTGGCTCCTTTCACCGTGTGGGTCCTGGTCTCATTCATCAAGCAGGTGCCTTACGAAATTGAAGAAGCGGCCATTATTGATGGGGCATCGCTGCCCCAGATCCTGGGACGTATTCTGGTTCCGGTGACCATGCCGGGCCTGGTGACGATGGGGCTGATCAACTTTATCAATGCCTGGAACAACTTGTTGTACCCGCTGTCTTTCACGACATCACCCTCCTCCAAAACCCTCAGCGTGTCCATAACCGAGGTTTTTGCCGGGTATTCGCCCTGGGGAAAACCCTGGGAACTGATTATGGCGGTTGGGGTAACGATGACCATCCCGGTTGTAATTCTGGTTTTACTCTCTCAAAAGGCGATTGTCCGCGGTCTTACGGGTGGAGCCATCAAGTAAAACAGAGGAACCTTGCTATGGAAATATCATCAAAAACAGTGTCAGGACCGGTCGATAATTCGAACAGCCCGCATAGCACTCTCAGAACTTTGCCCTTTGGCTCCGTACAGGTGAAAGCCGGATTTTGGACTGAACGCCAGGAGACAAATCGGAAGGTCAGTCTGAAGCACGGCTACGAGATGCTGAACAAAGCCGGAAATTTTCATAACCTCAAACTGGCGGCCGGAGCCGAGTCTGGCCCATACATGGGGCTGCATTTTCTCGACGAGGATGTATACAAATGGCTTGAGGCGTTGGCCTGGGAGATGGGAAAGGCTGCCGACGATGAACTTCAGCAAATGGCCGACGAGGTGATTGCCCTGATTATCGCCGCCCAAGAGCCAAACGGGTATTTGAACAGCTACTACCAGGCGGTCGAGCCGGATCGAAAATGGACCGATCTGGATTTTGGCCACGAACTATATTGCGCCGGTCATCTCTTCCAGGCGGCAGTGGCTTTCGAGCGGGCGCTCGATGACGGCCGATTGCTGAAAGTCGCCTGCCGGTTGGCCGACCATATCGCCTCTGTTTTCGGCCCGGGAAAGAAGCTAGGCACATGCGGGCATCCCGAAGTCGAGATGGCGCTGATTGAGCTCTATCGTTCTACAGGGAATGAAACCTATTTGAAGCTGGCACAATTCTTCATTGATCAGCGCGGGCAAAAACGAATGCGTGGGTTGGGTTCGAACGGCCCCGAGTATCACCAGGACCACGTACCGGTGCGAGAGGCAGGGGAAGTAGCCGGCCATGCCGTGCGCCAGACGTACCTGGCTGTCGGCGTCACCGATCTTGCCATGGAGACCGGCGAGCCGGCCCTGCTCCAGGCCGCTGACCGGCTATGGCGCGATATGACCGGCACCAAGATGTACGTTACCGGTGGGGTGGGCTCGCGCTTCGACGGCGAGGCATTTGGCGAGGCCTACGAATTGCCGCCCGACCAGTGTTATTGCGAAACCTGCGCAGCCATCGGCAGCCTAATGTGGAGCTGGCGACTGCTGCTCCTTAGCGGTGAAAGCCGCTATGCCGACTTGATGGAGCGCAGTCTGTACAACGGCATTCTGAGCAGCCCGAGCTTGGATGGAAGACATTATTTTTATGCCAATCCATTGCTGCTGCGCAGCGGCCGCTACGTCCGCCTGTCAAGCAACCCACCTCAGGGAGAGGGCCTCACCGACCGTCCTGAGTGGCACAGTGTGGCCTGCTGCCCTCCGAATGTGATGCGGTTGCTTTCTTCCCTGGAGCACTATTTTGTCACTGCCAGCGATGCCGGGCTACAAATTCATCTATACGGGTCGTTCGAGGCCAACACCTGGCTGCTCGGCGATCAACCGGCAGCTCTGTCCGTCAAAACCGATTATCCCTGGCAGGGGCAGATCCACATCACCATACAACAATCGGGCCCATCACCTTGGGGGTTGAGCTTGCGCCTGCCGGAATGGTGCCGGTCTTTCGATCTCGCCGTGAACAATCTCCGGGTCCAGGACCCGATTCTGAGGAAGGGCTACATCTCCCTGGAGCGGACCTGGAGCGCGGGGGATGTGATCGAGCTGAATCTGGGGATGCCGCCCTTCCTGGTGGCAGCCAACCCGCGTGTGGATGCCATCCGGGGCTGCCTGGCCATCCAGCGCGGTCCGGTGGTTTACTGCCTGGAAGGCTGCGACCAAGAAGCGCCAGAGGGTCTGCTCGACGTGCAGATTGACGGGAGTCAGCCCCTGCACGCCCGCTGGCGAGATGATTTATTGGGAGGCATCATGACGGTGGAGGCAGCCGGTTATCTGGCTGAACCGGAACCCTGGCAAGAGGTGCTGTATCAGCCATCCGGGAGTGCTCCCAGCGCCACCCGCCGGGCGATCCGTCTGACGGCTATCCCGTACTATGCATGGGGCAACCGTGGCATAGGCAGCATGCGAGTATGGGTCCCGAGAGCGTAACCACCTGCAGACCAGGATACAAGAAACCAAATACCACATGTTGAGATTACTGCCTCTGACTGGAGTGCCCTCTGCTGGATTGGCAGCCTGTACCAGCAAGCGGCTGAAGTAGAACGCTCCGAACGACCCTCAGAGGCAAGCTTATGGGCTCCTGGCAGCGAGCATCAGTGATATGATTGCCACTTTGCCGGTCAACACACTGCCGGTCGGAATTCGCTTGGCTGGCTCAGATTGACGGTCAGCCGACTCTGGGGGAAGGAGAGGCTGGTGTTGGGCGTTAGTGTACCACGTTGGGGAGTGAACCGGTTCCCAGAAAGTTGTTATTGGCAGAATCTGAATTTCCGTGGTATACTTGGCAACAGAATACTTGCAAGCGTGACCAGGTACAGTCCGGTATTTCTTCAAAAGCTGCTGATCCCAGTAGCCAAGATTGTTCGTAGCTTATCAGGCGTAATATTTCGGATTATCCATTTAGTAATATACCAGTCCCACGCCGCGACGATGCACGGAAGACTGACATGGATTTCCTCAAATTTCTCCCTCTCAAATCTGTGGTCTCCGTCTCCTGGCAGTTGGCCGAGGCTATTTCTGATTTCTCCTTTTTGAATTCTGGGCTGAATTTCAATATCTCGCACATTGTGGTCGGCACCTCGCTCATGGGTGTGTCGATCTCTTTTTCTCTTCTGCTAACCCACCGGCGACAGCAATTTATTGATAGCATTGAGGCATCGACCATTCGATTGAACAACACCATCAAGACCAGCTTGGATCGTGACTACTTTGACAATGTCAAAGTAGTTACATGAATCAGATCATTTTAGGGTGTGGTAGTCGAAAAGCGCATTGAGAAGTTCCCAAGGAGCTCGATGCTATGTGGCAGGGGTCAAAAGTCTCGCGCGCAGAAATGGAACAACGCAACTGGGAGCTGTCAATACTCGACGAGGTGGCGCTGGCTGCCGGCCAGTTTCTGGATCTCCAGCAGCAATTGGATTCTGTCCTCGACATCGTGGTGAACAGACTGGACGTGCAGTCCGGATGTATCTATCTCCTCGATGAGGACACAGGTCAGTTCAGGCTGCGCGCTTGCCGGGGAGTTTCCAAGAAATACTGCCTGGGGACCGAACGCCTGCGCCAGCAACCCGGCTGGGATCTTTTGCGACAGGTGGCCCAGACGGGTGAGGGGTTTTTCGTGCCCGATATGGCAGCCGAGCGTGTCTTTCAGGGATGTTGGGATGACCTGGGCGGCCGATCCTACGTCAACATCCCCTTGAAGTCGAAAGGTGCAGTGGTGGGCATCATGGCATTGGTTACCTATGCCGGACAACCGCTGACGGAACGGGAAATGGAGGTTCTGGAGACGTTGGGCCACCACATGGGGATCGCCATTGACAACGCTTTGCTACAGGCACAGATGTATGACCAGCAAGACGAAATCGGACGCCTGGCCGCCCGGATCAGTCAACTGGAAGAATCTCTCGCCACAGAAAAGGCCGAAGCTGATATTTGTCGCAAGAGCCTGGATACGCTTCTCCTGATTTCGGAGGAGACCGGAGAATCTCTGGTCACCGACCAGGTGTTCCAAAGAGTCGCCGATCTGCTCCTGGAAATCACTGGCTTCAACTCGATAGGATTGTATCTTTTTGATAGCCAGGCGCAGTGTTACCATCGCGTGGCTAGCCGCGGGTTGTCCCGGCAGGCGTCCGTAGAGCTAGAAACCCTGCCGGCCGACAGGAGGGGGGACTTTGTCACCATAGCCGCCCAAACGTTGCGGCCGGTCTTTACCTCGAACCATGCCGTGGATCCCCGCTCAAACGAGAAGTCCGTTGACCGGCTGGGTTTACGGAGCCTAATTTTTGTGCCTTTGCTGGCCGCCGGGCAATACCTGGGGGTCTTCATTCTCTCCTCTATCCAGGAAGTACTTTGGGATGAAGCTCAAATCCGCTGGCTTGGCTCCGTCGGACGGCAAATCGGCGTGATCATCCACCACGCCCAACTCGCCGAGCAGTTCAGGGTTTCGGCAGCCCTGGAAGAACGCATGCGACTGGGGCGGGACTTGCACGATAGCCTGGCGCAAACCCTGGGCTACTTGAATCTCAAGAGCCAGGTGACGCAGGCGTTGCTTTCTTCTCACGAGATGGCCCTGGCTCTGAATGAGCTGAGAGACATGGAGGAGGTAGCGGCGCGGGCGTACGACGACGTACGGGATTCGATCTTTGAACTGCGGAGCAGCCCGGCGTTGGGCGAGGACCTGGTAGCCGCTCTGCAGGAATACGCCCGCGAATTCGGCAGGCGAACCCGCATCGACGTAAGTCTGGACGCGGAACACTGGACACATCCGTCGCTGTCCCCCGAAACGGAGGCGCAGATGTTGCGTATCTTTCAAGAGGCGCTCACCAACGTCAGAAGACATGCGCGGGCGAAGCACGTACAGCTTTCGCTCTGGGTAGATGGAGAGATAGCCTTATTTGCTGTCAAGGACCACGGCCAGGGCTTTGATTCCGCGCTCGTCGGCGACGATGGCCGTCAGCACCTGGGGTTGCAGACGATGAAGGAGCGGGCCGAGAGCGTGGGCGCCAGACTGGAGGTGACCAGCCAGCGCGGGCGGGGGACCGAGGTGCGCATCGAGCTGCCCTTACGCTGGCCAGGAGACGGGAGAGAGTGATGAAAGAATTAGGAGTGCTGCTGGTGGACGATCACGTCCTGTTTCGCGAGGGCGTGGCATCCTTGCTCGCTTCCCGTCAGGGCGTGAAGGTGGTCGGCGAGGCGGGAGACGGATATGAAGCCATCGAAAAGGCTCGGGAAACCATGCCCGACGTGATCTTGATGGACGTGCACATGCCCAGGTGCAACGGGCTCGAAGCGGTTCGGGTGATCAAGCGGGAGATGCCAAACGTCAAGATCGTCATGTTGACCGTGGACGAGCACGACGAGACCCTGTTCGAAGCGATCAAGAGCGGTGCCCAGGGATACTTGCTCAAGAAGCTGAACCGTCAACACCTGTTTGACATGTTAGCTACGGCCGCCCGAGGAGAGGTGGCTCTCTCCCCGGTCATGATGGCCAAGATCCTGGCCGAGTTTCAACACCCCACCACGGAGCCCGGCCTGGCTGGGGAGGCAAGAGAGGAATTGACTCCAAGGGAGACAGACGTCCTGAAGCTGGTCGTACGAGGGGCAACCAACCGTGAAATCGCCGACGCCCTGAACATCACCGAGAATACCGTCAAGAAACACTTGCAGAGCATCCTGTCTAAACTACACCTGCAGAACCGCATCCAGGCGGCAGTGTACGCCGTGCGCGAAGGCCTGCTGAACGGTTCTCCACCAGCGACCTAACTAACTCACCTGGGTGAATGCCCGCCGTAGCACTATGGCCCACATGGGCCAGGGTGTACAAGCCGAATATGGTTGAAAAGAGCCATCCCAAAGATGGCTCTTTTGTTTCGTCAAAATGGCTATCAAGAGCCTAGCGTGCCAACGGGCAATCTGCTAAGCTTTCACTACCGGACACTTTGCAAAATAAGGCGACATGTCAGACCCAGTTGAGCCGAAGCGGGCATCCTGAGCGTGTCGAAGGGCGCTCGCGGAGGCTTCTTCGACACGCTCAGAATGCCCCCGCTCGCTTAGGTGAAAAAGTATCCGGTAGTGAAGCTATGCTACCCTTAGCGGCTAAGGTGCAATAAAGGGCAGCGCATGACACGCGTTCTTATGATTTCTCGCCAATCCATGTTTGAACAAGGGCTCGACGCTCTGCTCCGCCGGAAACCGGGGTTGGAGATTGTGATCTGCGAGACGGGTGAGGGCATGGTTATGGAGTGCCCCGAAGAACTACGCCCTGACGTGGTTATCTTCGAGGCGAATGGACCTGAGGTCGACGTGGGGCAGGTCGTGAGGCACCTGCTCAGAGAGAGCTCGAAACTGAAGGTCATCGAGTTGAATCTGCGGGACAACACCGTCCGCATCTATCGCTGTGAGCAACAGATGATCAAGCGAGTGGAAGACTTGTTTCAGTTTATCGAAGTAGAAGGACTTGGGGAATGATAGACGACGCGGAAAAGAAGATTCTAGATCTGCTGACCAGCGAGCGTCAATACCAGTTGGTCTTTTATAAGATTCTCAAATTCTGTGAGACTCCGAGGCGGACTTCTGAGGTCGAGGAGGAGATTCGCAGCTTCCCGGAGATGAAGACCGCAATCCATTCGCCCCACGTCCTCCTGGAGTGGTTAGAGAAGGTGGGCGGCGTCGAACACACCACTGTGGCCGTGGAGGAAGAGGCAGAGGGAAAAGCGGAAAAAGAGACCGGAGAGAAATGGCAGGTCACGCAGGCTGGCAAGACGGTAGCGGAGATGGAGGCCCCACAAAAGAGGCTCTTAGAGTTGTTAGCCAGAGAACCTGTATATAGCCAGATTTACGTGCAGGTCCTTGACTTTTGCCAGAGTCCCAGGAAGAGGACAGAGATTGAAGAATTGCTTAAAGGCAACCCGATCATGGAAAAGCCCCAGGTGTACCCCACATTCTTCCTAAATGGGCTAGAGGAGGCGGGGGGCCTGGAGTGGGTTGATAGTCGCTGGCGGACCACAGAAGCCGGCAAAGGAGTGTTAGAATGAGAAAAATTCGGTGAGAAAAGCTCTAGAAAAAGATAAGGGCAAAACGTTCCATCCGAGGAGAATAAAGGAGGGAAATGTGATGGAAAAATTGACCGTGACACGGCGGAGTTTCCTGAAGGCCGCCGCGGTTACAGGTGCAGCCGCAGCCGCCTTCTCGCCTGCGGTGACGCCTCTGAAAGGGCTTGTAAAAGCGGAGAAGGCTATTGTCCAAGAGCCTGAGGTGAAGGTGGTAAGAAGTGCATGTAGGGCCTGCATTCATAATTGCGGAGTGCATGTGTATGTCCAGGATGGAAGGGTCATCAAGATAGAGGGAGACTCTGAATATCCCATGAGCAGGGGAGCACTGTGCAGTAAAGGTCTGTCAGGCATACAAGCATTGTACCATCCCAATCGTCTAAAATACCCGCTTAAGAGGGTAGGCGAGAGAGGGGAAGGTAAGTGGCAACGCATATCGTGGGACGAGGCAATCGACATCATCGCCGAAAAATTGATGGAAACGCTGGACAAGTATGGCGCTGAGGCCGTCTTCTGCTCCACAGGAGGGGGAGGAAACCCTCAGTTCATGAGCATCGCAAGATTTTGTAACGTATTTGGGACGCCGAATTGGATTGAACCGGGCTGTGCCCAGTGTTTTCTCCCCAGGACTATGGTATACAGCTTGGCTTATGGCGGAGGGATGCTTGGAAATACGAGTATCGCCGACTCAGCCTGCCTGGAGCTTTACTATCCAGATGACACTCCAATCCAGTCGTTGGTGCTGTGGGGGACGGTTCCGGCCTATGATTCCCCGGCAGGAGGGGGAAGGTGTGTGGTCGATCTCAGGGATAGAGGAGTGAAAACCGTCGTCATTGACCCCAGATTAACACCGGATGCTGCCAAGGCAGATATATGGTTACCCATAAGGCCTGGAACGGATACGGCCTTAATGCTGAGTTGGATCAAGTACATTATTGATGAGGGTCTCGACGACAGGGAATTCGTGACGAAATGGACCAACGGACCCTTCCTGGTAAACACGGAAACCAAGCTATTCCTCAGAGAAAGTGATGTGACGGAAGGCGGAGATTCCAACGTCTACATGGTATGGGATAAGAACACCGACTCCGCCAAAGCCTGGCCATATCCCTGGGATGAGAATGTGGACCCTGATCTATTCGGCACCTATACGGTGAACGGGGTGACGTGCAAGCCAGCCTATCAATTGTTGAAGGATCGAGTCGATGAATATCCGATTGAAGAAGTAGCGGAGATCTGTTGGCTACCGGCAGACAAGGTCAGGGAGGCCGCTCAATTGTATGCGGCGAACACGCCCTCAGGTCTCGTTCTGGGGGTAGCAACGGATCAGCACATCAACTCTGTCCAAACGGCGATGGCTTCAGCCATATTGAATATAATTGTTGGCAACGTCGAGAAGCCAGGCGCCCTTCTCCAGAGATTCACGGATGCGCCGATAAGTGAAATGGTTACTCCTCTTCAGGCGCTGCTGCCTCCTGAGCAACTCGAGAAGCGACTGGGCCTCATAGAGCACAAGGGATTGCTCCAATGGGGGGCTGCTCACATCCCATCGCTCCTGAACGCCATTGAGACGGGCAAGCCTTACAAGCCCCGGGTGTGGATTGAGAGATCTGGAAACAAGTTGGCCACGCTCGGCAATGCCACACAAGCTTATGAAGCGATCAAGGAATTGGACTTTATTGTCCACATGTACATGTATCCCACCTCTTTCTCGGCGATGGCCGACATTCTGCTGCCGGCGACTGAATGGCTCGAGACGAATCTACCCGTAGTATCGTGCAATATGCTATTCGCCCGGCAAGAAGTAGTCCATCTCTGGGAGACCACAGATGAAACGCTGTTCTGGGCTAAACTGGCGAAGAGATTGGCTGAGCTTGGCCACGAAGGATGCCAGAAAGCTTTCGATCCTGAAGCGACAGCACCGGAAATGGCCTACTGGGAGAGCATGGAAGAATTCTTGGACGGATTGGTGGCCCCTCTAAATATGACATGGGACGAGTATAAGGAGAAAGCGCCCATTGCCTTTGCTCCCCTCGACGAGTGGAGGCAGTATTATGTGTATGAGCAGGTAGATCCGGAGACGGGCAAACCGGTGGGGTTCGGGACGGCCTCGAAGAAATTGGAGGTTTACATGGAATCCCTCTTGATGCTAGGACGGACCGGAGCTCCATTCTCCCCAATTCCTTTGTCACCTGCCTCCGAGGATTACGATCCGCTGCCCTACTACATGGAGCCCGCGGAAAGCCCCTACAGCACACCTGACATCGCCCAAGAGTATCCATTGACTCTTACCAGTGGGCGGTTACCTTTCTTCCATCACGGAACGTTGAGGAACATCCCGTGGCTGCGAGAAATGTATCCAGTTCCTCAATTGTGGATCAATCCAGATACGGCTGCCGGCCTGGAAGTTGAAGAAGGGGACTGGGTATGGGTTGAGTCGCAGAGAGGAAAAACAAGGGCCAAGGCCTACGTTACCGAAGGGATCCCCCCGAAAATCGTCTACATGGAACGCTTTTGGTACCCAGAGCTGCCCGAGACGGATCCCAGTCTATACGGATGGCGAGAGTCAAATGTGAATATCTTGACGAAGAATGATCCGCCATACAACCCAGAAGTGGGTACCTACACCTTGAGAGGGTTCCAGGTTAAGGTCTACAAGGCCCCTGAAGGAGCCCCAGAGGGCGTTTGGCAGAAGCCGGAAGAATTCGAGGCCTGGCTTCCTCAACCACCAGGAGGTGCATAGACATGGTACAAAACACGATTATCATCGACCTGGACAGGTGCATCGGCTGCTTTTCGTGCGTAGTTGCCTGCAAGCAAGAGAATAATGTAGAACTGGGGGCCTATTGGAACAAGGTGCTTACCGTAGGCCCAACCGGGAAATTCCCAGATGTGGAGATGTACTTCCTACCTGTGCTGTGCCAGCACTGCGAAGATCCCCAGTGTGTCAAAAACTGTCCAACCGGGGCATCCCACAAGCGTGAGGATGGGATCGTCCTTATTGACAAGGACAAGTGCATCGGCTGCCAATACTGTGTCATGGCTTGCCCCTATGGCGTCCGTTACTATAACGAGGAAGAAGGGGTTGTCGAAAAGTGCACACTCTGCACGCATCTAGTCGAAAAGGGACAAGACCCGGCCTGTGTAAAGAATTGTGCTGCTAAGGCCAGGGTCTTTGGGGACCTTAATGACCCCAACAGCGCAGCTTCCCAAGCAATCCAAGCGGCCGGCAGCGACAATGTGCATACGCTTGCAGACGTGGGCAACCATCCGTCAGTCCGTTTCATCCTGCATCAGAAAAACGCGACATGGAGGAGTGGCTAAAATGGAAATTCAATGGCCATTGGTATTCTTTACTCTGTTGACCGGCCTTGGGGTGGGGGCTTTCGCCTTTGTGGCCATCTCCGAATGGCTGGACAAGGCAGAAGGAACCCGGTTGCCCGGCGCCATCACCGCCTTGGTGGCAATTGTGGCGGGGGGCACTGCCAGCGTCTTCCACCTGGGCCACCCCGAGCGGTTCTTTAACGCGCTGGGGCACTTTAGATCAGGGATCACGCAAGAGATGAACCTAATGGGACTGACCAGCTTGATGATCCTGATTTACATCGTCGTGACGCACCTGGGCTACTCAGCCCAAGTCAGAAAGATCGTAGCCACCATTGGTCTGGTTCTCGCCGTGATCCTGGCTTTCGCGATGGGAACGACTTATCTTCTTCCTGCACGGCCTGCCTGGAACACCTGGCTGTTGCCCTTCCTCTACGTTGCCTCTGCCTCCGTTCTGGGCCTTTTCACTATGTACATCTGGACAGTGGTGCGCGGGGAAGAAGAAGCTATGGTGATGGCTGTGAATAGGACTACAGCGATCGCTTTGGCTGTTGAGGCGGTGCTCGTCGTCGCCTACGTGATTTATTTGGCAGTGGCTCCTTTCCAGAATCCGCTCAGGTCTGTCGGCAGGCTGTTAGCTGGCGATCTGGCCCCAGCGTTTTGGGGAGGGATAGTGGTCGTGGGCCTATTGATTCCCTTAGGGTTGACGACCTGGTTCCTCACCGCGAAGAAGAAGACCTTCCCCCCTCTCGGTGTTGCCGTGGCGGGTCTTGTCTGCGTCCTGGTGGGAGGAGGCGCTACCCGGGCCCTGATGTATATCCTGGGCAGTAGCGTCGAGCAATTCTTCTAGCAGGCAGTAAAACGCTCGGAGAGTGTATGCGCTTAATCTTCCTGGAAGCTTAACGGCGCTCTGATCAGGCATCTGGGCACCGTTTAGCCCGAATTTTTGCTCAAGTTTTACCGCCCAGAGCTTCCAGGAAGGTCTCTCCGACAAGCTGCTAGCAGGCAGTAAAACGCTCGGAAGTGTAAGTCGACCTGGGAGAGGGTCATTGCCCCCGACCCTCTCCCAGGGCTTGTCTTGGGACAGTGGAGATAGGAATTATGGAAGGGTTCAGCCCAATGGGCTTCGAGGAACTGTTTTCAAATCGTTGCAGCATGTACGGATTTCTGGCCCGCATCTACCGCGAGGAAGTGGACCCGGATCTCCTGGACCGGATGACGGATATGGATCTCTCAGTAGAGGTTGACACTCCGGAGATCGATGCAGGGTATGCTATGCTGAAACGTTTCCTTGAGGCTCCAAGAGAAAGTGCCATAACTGATCTGTCGATGGACTACGCGCGCATCTTCCTGGGAGCAGGAGTGGCCGGGACAAACGGCGCATACCCCTACGAATCCGTGTATACCAACGCGGATAGGCTGGTGATGCAAGATGCGAGAGACGAGGTCCTCCAGCTATACAGGGAAGAGGGACTGAATAGAGCGCAGGAGTTCAACGAGCCCGAAGATCACCTGGCCCTGGAACTGGAATTTATGGCCTATCTATGTCAAAGGACGGCCGCAGCGCTGAAGGAAGGGGACAACGGTAACGCACTAAACTATCTTCAGAAGCAACAGGAATTTCTGGCAAAGCACCTGCTGGCCTGGGTGCCGGCCTTCTGTGAAGATGTGCAACGCCTGGCGCGCGAGGACTTGTACAAGGCTGTGGCCAAGATCACCGTCGGTTACCTGAACATGGAACGGGAGCTAATCGCTGAATTGATGGATGAAATTCGGGACGGCCGTTAGTGGATCGAGGCGGAGATGGCGACTTGAATGCCAATACCAGGGGAATCGGCAGTAAAGACGCAAATGACGAAAAGCATCAAACCGCGACGAACTTAAGTTCGCCCCTGACCCGGCGGGCACTGCTGGGATTAGGAGGGCAGGCCCTTATCCTGGTTACTTTGGGAGGGTTCATTCGCCTCATAGGCAACAGGCATAGCTGTCTGCGGCCGCCGGGGGCGCTGCCAGCCGGAGAATTTCTTGCCCGCTGCATCAAGTGCCAGAGATGCCTTGAGGCATGCCCCACAGGCGTCATCACTTCTGTGCTTTTGACAGAAACTGCCCTTGGCGCGGGTACCCCACAACTGGATTTCGAAGCCGGGTACTGTGACCTGTGCCTGAAGTGCATCGAGGTTTGTCCCACCGGCGCCCTGAGCCCGATCGATAAGGACGCCATCAGGCTGGGGGTCGCCGAAGTAGATAGGGAAAGCTGTGTCGCCTGGATCTGGCGAGGCTGTACCAAGTGTTACGAGGAATGCCCCTCGGATGCCATTATACTGGACGACTCCCAACGGCCGGCGGTGGATGCGGCCAAGTGCAACGGATGCGGCCTTTGCGTGTACGTGTGCCTTAGCTCCGACCTGAGATCGTACAGCAGGTCGAGAGGCAAGGGCATCGTTGTGCTGCCCCTCGCTGCGGAGGAGACAAGGGAACCTGGCGCGTTTGATCCGTTTCCCGAAGAGAATGCGATCATCTGGCCACCACGGGGAGAGGCGTGATCAAGATAAGATCGGTTCGTGTGCTAACCACACTGCTGGTCATATTGATCATCACCCTGGGGGCCGCGTGCAAGATGGGGTATGGGACAATTTGCTCCTTCGGCACCTGGGGGATTTCCTTCGCCTGTCCCCTGGGGTTCTTGCAAATGGTTCTGGCCAGCAAGAAACCCTTGCCTCATATGTGGCTTCCAGTGGGATTGACACTGCTGACCATTGTCGTATTGGGGCGCTTCTTCTGTGGCTGGATCTGCCCCACGGCCCTGCTGCGGGAAATCTTCAAGGGCAGAAGGACGGTAAAATCCAGGAGAGAAAAGCGCACGATGACAGTCTCCGCCCCTATTCAGCCAGGCGCATCTTCTCCGCCGAACCCAGGCGCGCCTGCGAGACCACAGCAGAATGGGACGGCACCGTGGGCGTCGTATTCGCGCTACGCCGTGCTGGGCGGGGCGTTGGTATCTTCGCTCCTATTCGGGTTTCCGGTTTTCTGCCTGGTATGCCCGGTCGGCCTCTTTTTCGGCACCGTTTTCGCCGTGTCCCGGCTCTTTATCAACCAGCAGCCCAGTTTGGAATTGTTGCTCTTCCCAGCATTGCTGAGTGTCGAATTACTGGTGTTAAAGCGTTGGTGCCATGTCATCTGCCCGCTGGGCGCCCTGATCAGCCTCGTCAGCCGGTTGAACCTTTCCGTGCGCCCCACAGTCAAGCAGGAAGTGTGCTTTACTTCGAAAGGCATCAACTGCCGGGCGTGTCAGAAAGCTTGTCCAGAAGGAATTAACTTGCTTTATAACAAAGGTGGCTCGCCTTTAAGTGACTGCACCAAGTGTCTGGAGTGTTATCAAAGGTGTCCGACCAAAGCGATTAAGGTTGATGTGTTGGGCAAGCTGCCCGAGATGCTGCGGTTAGCGCCAAAGAGGTCAGCCGAGGTCCAGCCTGCCGAAAGGCCGGATAGGAGGTAGTAAGGTCTGTGCTAGGACTGGGACTCGATCAGCTCGTGGACGTTCTGGCCAGCTTGGAGAGCCGCGCTATCCAAGTTTTTCCCCGGCAGTGTTCGCGTCTGCGCCACCGACGCTCCACGTGCACGCAGTGCGCTGACGCTTGCCCCGTGCACGCCATCACCTGGGGAGAATCGCTGCAGGTTGACGCCGACAAATGCACCGGCTGTGGCATATGTGCTACTGTGTGTCCGACGGGCGCTCTGGAGGCCCGGGCCCCGACCAACGCGGAATTGCTGGCCCATATCCAGGAACAGATGAAGACAACGCCGGTGATCGTCTTCGCCTGCCCCAGGTATCTCGAGGCGAGTAACGGAGATCGTAACCGCTTTATTCCGGTCAACTGCCTGGGTAGACTGGACGAGTCTATCCTGGTAGGAGCTGTCGTCCTGGGGGCCGAGGCCCTCTGGCTGATGGACGGCGCTTGCCAGGTATGCCCTTATGCCAAGCACGGCCCGGGGGGCAATAAGGTCGCTGTGCAGGCCGTGCAAAGGGCGAACGCACTGCTCAAGGCTATGGGCGTCGAACCGCGCATCTTTATGGGCGCGCAATTGCCGGATGGGCTGAGTGCGGCAGCCAGTCCATGCGCGACCGGTGCCACGCTTTCACGTCGGGCGTTCTTCAGCCTCCTGGCGCGCAGGACGACCGGGGTGGCTGCCACAGCGGCCACAGCAACGTTGGACAGCATCCTCGACAGCCAGGATGCTCAGCCTGAAGAGAACCAGGCATCCAGGAAAGGTGAATTACCCGTGCGCCTGCCGGCCAAACGACGGCTGCTCCTGACGGCCTTGAGGCAGATCGGAAAGCCAGTCATCGCAGGTTCTGAGGTCGATCCTGAACCCTGGGCTCAGTTCAGTTTCCGGGAAGAGTGCACCGGCTGCCAGATGTGTGCCTTCTTCTGCCCAACCGGGGCGCTGCGTAAGATTCAGGAAGAGGGAAAAGCCGGCGTCGCCTTCAGGATATCTCATTGTACCAACTGCGGCCTATGCCAGGATATCTGTTACAAAGAGGCTGTAGTCCTTTCGTCTAGTGTCGATCTAAGCAAAGTGCTTGGCGATGCCGTCGACGCGCTTTGGATATGGCCCGAGGATAAGCTCAAGAGGCTTTTGGGAGCTACCTCACAAAAAAACTAATAACTGTAGTTTCTCCGAGCCCTCAAGCCTACCGTCGTTGGTCGACTACGGCTTAGTGGGCCGGACTCTGAGCGTATCTCAGGGGACCGTCTCCCGGATGCAGAGAGAGACGGTCGTGGGTGGGGAAGGAAACGCCCCTGCCTCCTCGTGCTGGGAAAGGAGAAATGATCGACCCGCGCATCCGCGCAGGCCACATCGCCGGCCCTTCCCCCAGGAGGCCGGCGATTTGATTCGTGATACAATCTAAGGAGGACACAATGCGAGCATTTGACGAACTGCTGGCCGCGGCTGAGGTGATGCACGGTAGCCACACCTGCCCCGGCCAGGTGCTGGGCGTGCGTATGGCCATGCGCGCCTGCCGAGAACTGGGTATCGAGGACCCGTGGCAGGATAACAAGCGGCTCATCGTCTTCGTGGAGACTGACCGCTGCGCTGCCGACGCCATCGCCGCAGTAACTGGTTGTCGCCTCGGCAAACGGACGCTCAAGTATGTGGATTACGGCAAGATGGCGGCCACCTTCCTGGACACGCAGACCGGGCAGGCGGTGCGGATGCTGGCCTTGGAGGAGAGCCGGGACAGAGCCCGGAGCTACACCAGGCCCGGTACGCCAAAATACGAAGTACAACGTGAGGCGTACAAGGTCATGCCGGACAACTGGCTGTTTGTCGTGCAAAAGGTCGAGGTAGACTTACGTCCTGAGGATCAGCCCGGTCCAACCGTCAGCCGGGTGGTATGTGATCGTTGCGGCGAAAGGATCAACGACCGGCGCGAGATGCATGTCAACGGACACGTGCTATGCCGGGCGTGTGCCAATGGCACTTATTACCGGGTTCTCGCCGCGTAGCGCACACAGAGATTGTGATAAGGTGCAAATCATAGTATGTACGACTGACACGTCAGCGAAAGGAACTGGATGAAAGAGATACTTACAAGTTATGCCGATGCTTTGCAACTCACCCTGGACAGCATAGTACCCCTCGACTCAGAAGTGGTCGCCCTGTCGGAAACCCCGGGCCGGGTGGTGACCGGGGATCTGCACGCTCTGGTGGATTCGCCCTCTGTTGATGCCTCCCTGAAGGATGGCTACGCCGTTCGCTCGGCGGATATCGCCCGCGCCAGCCCTGAAAACCCTGTCCGATTACGGGTGATCGGATCCACCTTTGCAGGCGGCGGGGCTGGGGCCGAGGTGACCCCCGGAACTGCAATCAGAATCTTAAGTGGTGCCAGAATCCCCAAGGGGGCGCAAGCGGTGGTTTCCGAGGAGTTCACCTGGAATGAGGGCGATTGGGTCAATGTGACCAACCACGCCCAGCCAGGAAGGAATATCCTTGCCAAAGGGAGCGATGTAGCTGCCGGGCAGCTTTTAGTCACGGCGGGCACCACTCTGCAGCCAGCCCAGGTGGGGCTGCTGGCCGCAGCCGGTCACAGCCAGGTGTCTGTCATTCGGCAGCCACGGGTGGCAATCATCGCTACCGGGGATGAGGTGGTCGCCCCCGGCGAAGAATTGCCCGAAGGGAGGCTCTTTGCCAGTAACCTGGTCACCCTGGCGGCCTGGTGCTCGCTGTATGGGATGGGAACCACGGTCAGCGTGGTCAAAGATGATGCCGAGGCGATCAAGAACCGCCTGATCGAGGCCCTCAATGACGGCGATGCCATCCTGACCAGCGGTGGGGCCTGGAAAGGAGAACGGGACCTGGTGGTCAGGCTGCTGGACGAACTGGGTTGGCGGAAGGTCTACCACCGGGTCAAGATCGGGCCGGGCAAAGCGGTTGGTTTTGGGCTCTGGCAGGGTAAGCCGGTCTTCTGCTTGCCTGGCGGGCCACCTTCCAACCAGATGGCTTTTATCCAGCTCGCTCTGCCAGGGCTGATGAAATTGGGGGGATACGCAGCGCCCGGTCTCCCCAAGGTAGTGGCCAGACTTGGGGAGTGTGTGCAGGGACAGATAGACTGGACCCAATTCATCCAGGGGCGGTTTGAGACTGGGGATGATGAGATTCTGTTTCAGCCTTTGAGGATGACCAGCCGCCTGGGAGCTATGGCTGGAACCGAGGGCTTTCTGGCGATACCGGAGGGAACGGACTTTATTCCCAAAGGGGCCAGGATGCAGGTTCAGGTGATACCCTCCGTATACCCCAATCCTCACCCACTGCCCAAGAGCAATCCGCCGGTCATTTCTTTCGTAGCCAAATCCGGCAGCGGCAAGACCACCTTTCTGGAAAAGCTCATCCCCGTGCTAAAGGCGCGTGGGGTGCGGGTAGGCGTGCTCAAGCATCACGCGCACGCCACGCCCTTCGACGTGCCCGGTAAGGACACCTATCGTCTGGCCCAGGCAGGGGCGGATGTGGTGGTGGGTGCTTGCGCCGTGCAGATAGCTGTCTTCTACCAGGAGGACGGTGCCGCTGACCTGGGCGGCGTCATCGACCGTCATTTCGGCGGGGTGGACTTGGTGTTGGCCGAGGGCTTCAAGCGGGGCAACTACCCCAAGATCGAGATACACCGGGCTGCCCATCCGCTGGCGGGCCAATTGCTGTGCGACCCTGGTGAACTGTTAGCTCTGGTGACCGACGAGCCCCTGAGCAGCAGTGCGCCCCAGTTCGATCTGGAGGACGCGGCTGGCGTGGCCGATTTTCTGCTGGCCTGGCTGAGCAGGAGCAGCAAATCTGACGCCGGGCTGCCTGCTCAGGCCAAGAGGATCGGTCCCAGCACGGTCGGGAGGATGGGCAAATGAAGGCCAGGCCCAGGCTTGTTGTGCTGAGCGGAGGCTCGGGTTGTGGCAAAACGACCCTGTGCAATCGGGTAGTTGCGCTGGCCCGGGCGCGGGATCTGGTAGTGGCCGGTGTTCTCACGCCTTCCCGTTTCGCGGGCGGCTATAAGGCCGGCCTGGACGTGGAAGACATCCAGACCGGCCAGCGCCATCCTCTCGCGGAGGCTCGGACCGGGCCTCGCCGAGGTATCATCGATTCTAGCGCCGGCCCGGCGACCGGTGGTTGGCGTTTCCACGCCGAGGGTCTGGCCTGGGGGACGACGGTTCTGCGCCGTGCCTCGCCGTGCGATGTGCTGGTGATTGACGAGCTGGGACCACTGGAGTTAATTCGAGGCCAGGGATGGGTAATTGGCATGGATTTGCTTCGAACTGGCTGTTACCGGTTGGGCCTGGCCACGGTCCGACCAGCGTTGTTGCCACGCTTCCAGGAACAATTGGCCAGCGTGGAACCAATCATCCTGACTGTGACCCGGGCCAACCAGGAAACGCTGGCCGGGCACATTATGGCATTGTTGCGAGAGGGATAGATGATCCGGATCGAGGGCCTTAGTGTGCGCTATGGCGAGCAGCCCGCTTTGCATGACCTGAACCTGCACGTCGCACCCGGTGAGTTCGTGCTATTAACCGGCCCGTCGGGCTGCGGCAAAAGCACCCTGGCGCGGGTGATGGCGGGCTTAATTCCCCACGCCATTCCGGCCCGCGCAGGAGGCACAGTAACGGTCGCCGGGTTGAACACGTTTGAGCAACCCATTCCAACCCTGGCGCAGCAGGTGGGGATGGTGTTTCAGAATCCGGCCTCGCAGCTTTTTCACTTGCGGGTTGACGACGAGGTGGCCTTTGGGCTGCGCAACATGGAGATGGACGAGGCCGAAATTGCGCGCCGGGTGGACTGGGCATTGTGCGCCGTCGGACTGGCCGGCTTGGAAGCGCATCAGCCGGTGGAACTGTCCGGCGGGCAAAAACAACGGCTGGCGATTGCCGCGGTGCTGGCCATGCGCCCCCGGGTGCTGGTGCTGGATGAGCCAACCTCCTCGCTGGATATTCATGGCACCCGGCAGGTGATAGATACCCTGCAAGCGTTGCACAGGCAGTACAACCTGACCGTTGTGCTCGTCGAACACCGGCTGGCCGAGGCCGTTCGGCTGGCCAGTCGGGTGGTGTTGATGGACGCGGGCCGTATCGTGGCCGACGGTCCGATCGACGCAGTGCTGTCCGACACCGAGGCGCGTCAGCGGTTGGGACTGCGCCGTCCGGGGGAGCATCCCCAAACCGCGTGGGATAGGCTGGTGGCCGGTGACGGTCACCCACCGACCGGCACACCAGCCTTGTTATCGCTTCAGGGCGTGACTGCCGGGTATAACGGCCACCTGGTGATCCACGAGGTCGATCTGTCCATCTATCCCGGCGATTTTGTGGCGCTGGTGGGCGACAACGGAGCCGGGAAATCGACGCTGGGGTTGGTGGCCGCGGGGCTGCTCAAGCCGGCCCAGGGACGGGTGACATACCGGGATGGCAAACAGCCGCGGCCCGGCCTGGATGTGGGCTTGCTGTTTCAAGATCCGGCGGAACAGCTCTTCACCAACTCGGTGGACGAAGAGGTGGCCTTTGGTCCCCAAAACTATAACATCTTCGACGAGGCTCAGCATCAGCAAACGCTCGATGTGGCCGATTTATCGGCCCTGCGCGCCCGGCAACCCTTCACACTCTCGACCGGCCAGCAGCAACGCACTGCTCTGGCCGCCTGTATGGCGCTCCGGCCCAGGCTGCTGATTTTGGACGAGCCCACCCAGGGCCAGGATTGGGGCCACTTGCAGCAACTGATGGATTTTCTGGCGGAACTCAACCGGCGCGGCGCCTCGATTGTGCTCATCTCCCACGATTACAAACTGGTGCATCGTTACGCCACGCGGGTGGTCTTGATGGCGGAGGGGCGTATTGTGGTAGATGGTCATATACCCAAACCAAATCCAAACACTAAGAAAGCATAGGAGGGTCTGATGAAATTCTCAACGCGTCAACTGGTCACCATAGCCGTATTCGGCGCCTTATGGGGTGTAGTGGAAATGAGCTTCGGCTCGGTCATCAAAAGCCTGCAAATTCCCTTTAGCGGGGCGGTCCTGGCCGCCATTGGTTTATCCGTTGTCATGATTGCCCGGCTGTTCGTTCCGCTCCGCGGCTCAAGCCTGTTCGTGGGCATCATTGCTATGCTGCTCAAGTTGTTTAGCATTGGAAGTATCATCATCGGTCCCATGTTTGGTATCCTGACCGAAGCCGTGGTCGCCGAGGTGGTCTTTTCAGTCACCCCTCGTCAAAAGCGGGCCGTGTTCATCCTGGTTGGCGGCCTGGGCGTGCTGTGGACGCTGGTCCAGCCCTTTGTCACCGGCCTGTTGTTTTTCGGCCGGGATCCGTTTGTGGTCTGGCTGGATATGATTGACAACGGCAGTCGCATGTTGGGCTTAAACAGCCAAGGGGTGTGGTGGGTAGTGGCAGCTCTGGTAGCGGTCCACGTGATACTGGGCGGCATCGCCGGCTGGCTGGCCTGGGATGTGGGCCGCCAGTTGCAGAAACGCATGGGACGGCCGGTGGAGTATTCAAGCGTATAAATCGGATTCAATAGACTTACAGGAGGTACTCATTATGAAACATTTACTCTTGACCCTGATCGGCGTGACGGCACTCGCCTTCTGCCTGGTGGCCTGCGCTGCACCACAACCGGCCGCCAGCCCGGAGACGGACGTCTTGGTGGTCGGCGACGGTACCACCGAAAAGAACTACACGGCGGACGAACTGAAATCTCTGTCCAGCGCTGAAGCCGCATTCAATGACGTGTCCTATCAAGGCGTGCCGCTGACCATCTTACTGCAAGATGCCGGGTTCGACCCCCAGGCCGTGAAGGCGGTCAAAGCCGTCGCCAGCGACGGGTTCACCGTCAACTATGGACCGGACCTCTTCTTGCTCGAGAATACGCTGGTGGCCTACGCCCAGGCGGATGGCCCGCTCACTGACGAGGATGGGGCGTTTCGCATGGTGCTGCCGGACCAGGAGGGCAAACTCAACGTGCGCATGCTGGTGACATTGCAGGTTGTCAAATGAACGCCCTATCGTTCGTGCGGGGCAGTAAACCCAAAGGACGTTCTGTACTTCAGGTGGGGACTGGAGGTTATCTGGCCGTGTTCATCTGGAGCCTGGGCATGATCTTGCTCGTGCGACCCACGCTGATGCCGTTGAGCGCCTGCATGTGTTTGATTGTCGCCGGAGTCGTGTATCCGCGTGCGTTTCGGCGTCTGTGGCGTCCGCGCTGGCTGTTGCTGGTTGCCTTGCTGGCGCTGCCCCCGGCGCTATCGGGCGAGCCGGATTTATACATATGGCACATTCCCATCTCAAGCACAGGCGTCCAACTTGGCTTACACATGGCCATACGAGCTATGGTCATTCTCGTGGCGGTGAGTGGTTTGACGACCTCGATTGATATCTCCACCCTGGCCGGGCTATTTGAACGGCTGGGCTTACACGGGCTGGGTTTTTCGATGGGGGTAGCGCTGAACCTGCTGCCCGGCCTCCAACAGTCGGCCACGCATGCCTGGCACAGTCTGAAAATGCGGGGC
>DAOUMD010000295.1:0-25231 GCA_034412795.1 Anaerolineae bacterium | reverse complement strand
GTTCGGGGCACGTGCGAACCAACGACGAACAGCCCGGCGCCTGAGTCCGACAGGTCGAAATCCGCTTTTGTTAACAGGGAGCGCCCGGGTAAGCCGGCCCGCGCTCGAACAAACGATGCCGCCGTGCGGTACAAGAATCGCTGACCCCGTGTCTCGGCGGTCAACAGGCCTCTCACGAAGACCTCCACATCGCGATAGCTGGCCGCGTTGACGACGCATACGCTTCCGGGTGCCAGATCGGCAAAACGCTCGGCTACTCGCTCGGGTCCGCCGCGCCGGACATCGTCAATCGAAATTGAGGCTACCTGGTCGGCTGAGACACGTCCCTCCGTTTTTTCCGCCACCCACTGGCGCAAATTGGATGCGCGATAACCGAAAGCTGGATCTTGGGCGAACTCGGTCTCGCCGGCGGGGACCAGCCATTCACCCTCGGCCACGTAGTGGATGTCGTTGATCGTGTACCGGCCTCCCTCCAGGAAGAAGGGGATGATCAGCCAGGCATCGAAGTCACCCTCCAGGACTTCTGCCAGGGCGCTTACCTCACCCGGGAAGTGCCCGCGCAAGGTCGAGTCGCTGCGGCTGACTACCGCAAACTCTCGACCGGCCTGACGTCCCGCCTCAACCAGGTTGCGGCCGATTTCAGCGTTCATGGCTTCCGCTTCGGGCAACGGCAGACTGCGCGAGTTGGTCAGCAGGTAAAACGCAGGCAGGTCATTCGACAGTTCGGCCCGCAGTGCGTCTACTGGCCATTCGGTGAGCACCGGGATGCCGTGTACCGTCTGCGTACCTGTCGGGTCGTCGTCCAGCACTACGACCTTGCGGCGGCTGGCTTTGACCTCAGCCTGAATCTCCGGCAGCACATCCACGGGCCACTCGTCTGGAAGACTGGCTAAAAAATCATCTTTAGGTTTCTTGTCCATCGCCTCATCCTTGGAATGCACTCTATTCAAATCTCGAACCGTTGATGGCCGGTCCGACCAGGCGTCGGTAACGTTCCAGTAACGATCCCTTCTCCAATTGTGTGCTCTCTGGAATGCACCACTTCTTCTGGCGAGCTTCGAGGATGTCGGCTGGGACTTCCAGGTCCACCCTTCCGCCCGGGATGTCGATGCTGATCATATCCCCTTCTTCGATCAACGCAATTGGCCCGCCGAGATAAGCCTCCGGAGTGACGTGGCCGATGCAGGCGCCCTGGGTGGCGCCGGAGAAGCGGCCGTCGGTGATCAAGGCCACCGATTTCCCCAGGCCCATCCCGATGATGGCTGACGTGGGCAGAAGCTGCTCTCTCATTCCGGGACCGCCTTTGGGACCCTCGTAGCGAATAACTACCACATCGCCGGGCTTGATCTCACCGCCGAAGATGGCCTTCAGCGCATGTTCCTCCTGGTCAAAGACCCGGGCGGGACCCGAGTGAAGCATCATCTCCGGGGCTACGGCGGCACTCTTGACCACCGCCCCTTCGGGAGCCAGGTTTCCTCGCAAAATGGAAATCCCTCCCCTGGGGTTTATGGGATTGTCCGCCCGGTGGATGACGTCTTCGTTCGAGATCCCTCGGCCAGCAACGTTTTCACCGGTGGTCTTACCCGTAACCGTCATACAGTTGGGATGGATCAGCCCATGCTCGTTCATCTCGTTCAACAAGGCCGGGATTCCTCCAGCTTGGTACATGTCCTGCGCGAAATACTTGCCGGCTGGTTTCAGCAGAACGAGGTGGGGCGTCCTGTCGGCGATTTCCGCAAAACGGTCCATGGTTAGCTCGATGCCCACTTCAGCCGCAATCGCAGGTAGGTGCAAACAGGTGTTGGTCGAGCCGCCAATGGCCATATCTACCGCAATCGCGTTTTCGAAGGCGTCCAGGGTCATAATGTCGCGGGGGAGGGTGGCCTTTGCGTGTAGCTCCATGATCAAATGCCCTGCCCTTCGGGCCAGGGCGACTCGGGCTCCATAAGTCGCCGGCGTCAGGGCTCCGTCGGGCATGGTCATCCCCAGCGCCTCGGTCAGCATGTTCATAGTGTTGGCTGTGCCCATCATCGCGCACGAGCCGGCTCCGGGGTTGGCGGCCTGCTCGAACTCGGCCAGTTCTTCACGGCTCATCTCGCCTCGCTCGACCAATGCCTCGGCTTCGATCAGGTCGGTGTAGCAGACCCGTCTCCCCTGGAAGCAGCCGGCCTCCATAGGGCCACCGGTGACGACGATGGCCGGGATGTTGAGACGTCCAGCCGCCATGAGCATCCCCGGCGTGATTTTGTCGCAGTTGGTCAATAGCACCATAGCATCAAAGGCATGGGCAACGATCATCAATTCGATGGAATCGGCGACCATCTCCCGGCTGACCATCGGCATCTTCATTCCCTTGTGGCCCGTGGCCAGGCCGTCGCAAATGGCGATGGATGGAAACTCCAGGGGCGTGCCCCCAGCTTCGGCGATGCCCAGCTTGATCGCCTGGCAAAGTGACTGGAGGTGTACGTGACCGGGGACCAGTTCGTTGAAGGAGTTGACTACGGCCACCAGGGGTTTTCTCAGGTGATCTGGGTGCCAACCCATGGAGTAAAACATCGAGCGGTGGGTTGCCCGGTCAACACCCTCGGTCATAATCGAACTGCGCAGTGGGCCTCTGCTATTCTCTCGGTCCGACATATCTCGGTCCTCCTCTTAGAACTTAATCCGTGGGATAGAGTTGTTTAATCGTGTCTCCACCGGTGAAGCAGTATTCGGGTGCCGGGTAAATGCCGGCCCGCACGTCATCTGTAAAGGCGTTGAACCCATCGATGATCTCAGGTGCCAGCACCTTATACTGCTTCACGAACTTGGGAACAAACTTCTCGAACAGCCCGAGAATATCATAGGCGTTCAGATTGTGTCCGTTAACGTGGGGTCCACCACCACAGCCAATGGTGGCTGCATCGACCGACTCCGTGATGGCTTTCGCCACGCCGTTGGGGATACATTCAAGAACCATAGCAAAAACACCCGCCTCGTCCAAGGCTTTGGCGTCGGCAATGAGCTGCTCGGCCTGCTCCGGTGTCCGGCCCTGTACCTTGAAGCCACCCAGGGCCGAAGCGCTTTGGGGCGTAAGGCCGATGTGCCCCATCACAGGTATACCGGCTTGCACAATCTTGCGGACATAAGGCGCAAAATACTCGCCCCCCTCCATCTTGACACAGTCAGCGCCGCCTTCTTTAACGATCCTTCCGGCGCTGGCCAGAGCTTGCTCCGGACTGATCTGGTAGCTCATGAAGGGCATATCGCCTACCACCAGGGTATTTGGCGCGCCTCGCCTGACGGCCTTGACATGGTAAATGACCTCCTCCAGGGTGACAGGATTCGTCAGTTCCTTGCCTTGGATCACCATCCCTAACGAGTCCCCTACCAGTATCAGCTCTGCCTCAGAACGATCAACCAGGCGAGCAAATGGATAATCGTAGACGGTGATCATGGTAAGTCTCTCCCCCCGTGCCTTTTTTTCGCTGATGGAGGGAATAGTCGTTTTTTTCTTTGCAGAATTACTCATATCATCCTCTCCTTCTGAACCTCAGAGGCCATTTGAAAAATTGGAGTTCAGACCTCCTATGTCTCCGATGCTTGGCTTCGCCTGCCAAGATGATCAGAAAGGCTACAGCTTCGTCATTCCAAATGCCGTTCCTCAGACCTCGGAGGTCTTATTATTGGAATTTTCAAATACGCTCTCAAATCTCGTAGGGAGGCAACCCGAGTCTGTAGAACCGGTTAGGGTTGTTGTACAGCCAGTCAGCGGCGACACGGATCGCTTCCTCTTCCTCCAGCCAGCCACACTCGACTAGGTCGGCCAGGGCGCTGGCGATGACTTCACGAGCGATCTGCAGATGCGCGACGGAGAATTCCGGCGCCGCGAAGTAGTCTCCACCAAATCCAAAGATCTTGGCATGAGGCACCGTCATCACGGCCCGCTTGAGCAACTCCTGTGCGTAGAGCGGATCTATCATGTTCACCCAGCACATATCCAGGTTGACGTTGGGATAATTCTTACCCAGGAACAGTAGATCACCCATATATGGCCAGTTGCCGTGGAAGAGATCAAACTGAACTTCGGAGTGCAATTCCAGGACTGGGGCCAGGTGCGCTGCGTTGGTCTTATCGACGCGGTTGCGGATTTGGGCCATATGGCCCGTATGCAACTGCACCGGCAGGTCCAATTCCCGGGCGAATCGCATGAACTGGTGGAATAGGTAATCATCCAGTGGCTTGGCTTCGGGCCAGGCCAACTGGTTGCGTGGATCGATCAATAGCTTGTTGAAGATCCGCTCGGCGTCGCTTCGTGCTGGCAGGTCATATGCAATCACACGGCGGTAGGCAGACTGGTCTTTGAGAGCAATCGCACCCAGGTCTTTGCTTTGCTTGATGAGATCGAACATCGCTTCCTCATATTCGCCCAATGAGGTGATGTTCACACCCGCCAGGGTCCCAACAAAGTCGATAAACTCACGGAAGCGAATCTCGTGATAATAGGGAAGATTAAACACCGGGTGCCAGATGTCTGGCATCAAGAACTCACCGTTAAGAAACTCTTTGAGAACCGGGTTGCCGAAGTACCGGATAGGACGTTCCCACGGCGGCGGGAAGAGCACATCCGCGATCACCGCCTTGATGCCGGCGTCGTCGATTACCTTAAGGTAGTATGCCGGATCTCGGGTTGCCAGTTGTTCCGCGATAAGGTCCAGCGACTCACGGGTGAGCTTTTTTATGCCGTACACTTCCTTGAGTACCAGCTTGGTCACCCGTGCGTAGGCGGTGTGCTCGGCTCCGGCCCATAAGCGACTGAACACGGGCCACTTCTCGTCTGTGGTGGCTATTTCGCTCTGGAGCAAGGTGATTTCTACGTCACTTGCCCCTGCGGCCCATAAATCACTCATAAAATACATGGTGGCCAGTGCCGTGATGGGCTCAGCCGGAGCCTTTTCCAGATCTCGATCAGGACCTCTCAAGTGTTCGTGACAATCAACCAGCGGCATCTGGGCGATGCAGCCCAGCAAACGGTCAAAAATAGGCGAAGGTTTTTGCAGCATAATTCCTCTATCTGGTGTGCTTGCTTGTAACTCGTCTGCTCATTCCAAGGTTGGAGGGACCCGGTGTAACGGGACTGTTTCCTCTTCCCCAACCAGCACCGTTCCCCCCACAAAAACGCCACCCACCCCTGGCTTGCGCAGCCCGGGATGGATGCACAACACCATCCCCGCTTCAACGGGCATATCCGAGGTGGGGGTAATTGCCGGCACTTCGGGGTGATCCAGACCGTCGCCGTGTCCCAGGTCGTACTCGTGCCACTTGAGCCAGCCTGCTGCCTCCAGGGTGGCCAATTCGGCTTTGGCGATGTCACCCACCGTGTTGCCGGGGCGGGCAGCCTTCAACCCTGCCAGGTAGCCCTGGTAGGCCACCTGGTACATCTCACGCTGCTCAGCGGTCGTTATGCCAGTGTGGAAGACGCCGGGAACCTGGGCATAGTAGCCTTCGACCTGCACTGCGAATTCGACTACCAGCATCTCTTCGCCGCCGATCACACGCGACTCGGGCGGCCCCACCAGCTCTGACGCCGCCGGTGCAATCACGGATAGGATTTCCTCCGCCCCCAGGGCTCGGGCCTCTGCCTCGGCGGCGGCCACCACCTCGTACTCTGAGCGCCCCGGTTGTGCCATGTTTGCGGCTGCCGCCAGCGCCGCATCGGCCACCCGCGCTGATTCTCGCGTCAGCTCCGCCTCAGCCGGGCTTTTGTACAGCCGCGCCTTCTCAAATATCGAGAGGGCAGGTATGAATTCGGAGTCAGGCAGCGCCGCTTTCAGCATCTCATATAGAGAATGCGGCATTTCGTCCACGACGAAATCACCGCTGACCAATCCAATCCGGTCAAGATCACCACCACGCTCACGCAGGACCGTCTGGCAATCGCGAGCCAATCCAGGGAAGTCGCCGCTAGCCCGGATGTCAGACAGCCACGACATCTTGTGCGCTCGCTCCAGATCGAAAGGAAAGCGGATGAGCAGGGTAGGCTCACCTGAAGAGGATACGACGACCATGGCGACATTGGCTACGTAGTTTGGCTTGTAGCCCGAGATGTAGCGCACCTGTCCTCGTTTCCACGAGTACACCAGCACGGCGTCGAGCTCACGTTGCGCCATCTCTCGCCGGATGAGATTTAGACGTTTTTCGTACTCAGCAACAGATATCTCCGGCATTTATTTGCCTCCAGCCAGTTGATGCGTCAGAACGTCCCAGATCAAAATACTTGGGGGGTCTGGAGTGTGAATATTGAAAAACTGTTATCAGGGTGAAACCCAAACCGGATGCCAACCTTTGACCAACGGTTGCACCTTTGCTGCGTCTGTCCCCACCAGTATTAGCATAGGCTCACTCACAAGGTTCTCATTGTCCTCGAAACGACTTACTACAATGCATCGACCATTTGGTGAAAAACTGCTCTCGCTACTGCCTTCTGGCAACTGGAGTGCTTGACCTGTAGCCGCTTTGAGAAGCCACATCCGTTTGCTGCCATCCGAATCCCACACGTCTACCAACCCAAGATGGCCGTCTGGTGAAGTGGAGTAAAACCCAATTCGCTCTTCGGTATCTGTTCCCAAAGAAAACAACGGCTCTACCTGGCCCGTTTCTGTATCGAGGCTTGCGATACGGCCACGAGTGTCGCTATTCCGAGTGATATCAACAAAGATGACCCAACGCTGTGTCAAGCCTCGATACAGAGCTTCACTATATCCCTGTAATTCATCAAGTGCCTGCAACATACCGGTCTGAAGGTCAATGAGCGTCCAATTGACGGTGTTGTTGAAGACATGCCCAAACACAACCTTCTTCCCATCCAGGACGAAGCACATCTGGTGAAAAATGCCCTCATAGTCCATCAATGCTTGTGGCTCCCGATCGGTTAAATCCAGAAGCGACAGTTGACCCTCTTCTGTCAGGAGCAACTTCTCTTTGTCGGGTACCCAACTCGCTCCTGTTGGAGTATCGAAGACGGCCACTACATCTGAACCAGAGCCATCAACCTGCTCGATTACGATTTCGGTTTGATCATTAGCAGCGCCACGGCTGTAAATGATCTTTCTATTATCGGCAGAGAATCCTCCAGGAATGGCTAGTATTTCATCTGTGAGTCGGCGTGCCTTACTTAAGTCAGCCGTGGGCGCCAACCAGAGACCCGTATGACTTGTGAGAGCCAAGTAACTTTCATCCGGAGAAAAAATGCCGCCCCTAACCGAGCCAATTTCCTCGCTAGTCGTGTTTAAATAAGTGACCTCACCCATCTCAAGATTGATAAGATAGGCCTGATTGAAGGTAGTGTTGGCAAAGATTATCCATCGTTTGCCACCTCCTAACTGGTAATAGCTGGGTTGAACTTCAGCCTTGCCTCTTTCTGGAAATACCAACTCACGCGTAGTGCCTCGATCTGTATCGACTAGAAACCAGTTGCGGTCCTTGGTCATATAAAGCACTCTGTTGCTGGCTTGCGTAGCCTGTATCCCCCACCCTTCATCGGGTAGGTTGATGCGGCGCGCCTCCCGACCATCTGGACTGATTGCCACCAATTTGGGCTTTTGCTCTCCCCAAGTTTGATAAACGATATACCCGGGACAATCTTGTGTTGCATTGAGGGTTGAACCACCGGTACAACCAGCCATTAGGAGCAACGTTAGAATCAGCCATGCTTTGGTATATCTAGACATTCTCTATTGCCTCAAAGGTGTTGTAGCCCCTAACGGCGCGGCGGACAAGTCGCCATCTGGAGGCCGTTTATGAGCCGACGGTGTGATAGGCGGAGATGATCTTCAGTTAGCTCTGCATCTAGAGGCACAGGCTCGAGTGGGGCTTGCATTCCATCCACACCTCGATCTACGCCTGCTCTGGGGGATAGATAAAGACGTCACCAGGTTCAAGGACAATCGGCTTGATGGCGGGTGCATCGTCCGAATGCATATTATTTAGGATGGAAACGAATTTCTCAACGTCCGGGTTGCCCGCTGCCTGGAAATAATGGCTGGCCACCGCATACTCCGCCCCTACCCACTGCGCCGCCAGCGCTGCCTCGTTGGCCGTCATCTCATTCATGTATACATACTGCAGGCCGTGTTCGGTCATAAAGTCCTCTGGCGGCATCGATAATCCAATCAAGGCGATGTTGGGGCGGTATACTTCACCGATCACCTTGAGTTCGCTGCTGATGGCCGTGTCTGCAGAGTGATATATGCGCACGCCCGGGTCAGGATAAAGGATAAACCCAAGTGGCGGCCCAGAGATGAACTCACCCTTCGACGTCACTCGTGCCGACGTGTGCATGCTGATCACACCCCGCACGCGGAGACCGGCCGCCATCACCTGCAACCCCCAGCACATACCGATTAAGCTGCTTGAAGGAAGCCCCTCGGTCTCCAACCAGTATTTCACGTCGGCACCACAGCACACGGGGCAGTTAAACTTTTGAGCGATCTCTACCGTGTCACCCAGGTGGTCAAAGGCCAGGTGGGTGACGCATATCAGGTCGACACGCTCCAGGTCCCCGACCTTGATTGGGCTGGCCGGGTTCTCGTCCAAATAGGGATCTATGAGGATAACCTTGCCTTCGCTATTGGTGATGCGATAGGCTCCCATGCTCAAGTAATCAATTTGCGTAGCCACGTTACCCCTCCTGTTAATGGTTGATGGTCTACTTGTCCTGTGCATCCAGGAGTATTTCGACGGTCCACATTGCTGCCTTGCCAGCCACGTCGGGGCATTTGTCCTCATGCCCGCCGGCTTCTTCGAATGCCTGTTTATCCTCTGGGTCCCAAAGATCATACGATCGGCCAAATATGGCTTCCTGAACACCAGCGCAGATAGGGCTGCCAAACTCCTCAACGAATCTATCGTATAAAACTTTGGCCAATGTAGAAGCTTCCGTAGAGCGCACCGTTTCGAAATCGGCTCGCTCCCGACCGTATTTGGCACTGATGGCCATCATACCGCCTGCCAGCGCCCCACAAGTGCCTTGTCCGGTTTTGGCGCTGCCCCCGGCCAGGGCATACGCCGCCTTAAAAACTTCGTCAGCGATACCCCCAAGCGTGTCTTGAAGGGCAGCCAGTACACATTGCGAACATGTGCTATACTTCTGTTCGAACTCATAGGCTAGCGCATAAGCCTTTTCACGTGTTTCTTTCTTGTCCATATTGAACTTCCTTCTTGTTTGAGATTTTACCTGTGGCTAAGTGTGGTATACACGGCAATTGAGGCGCTACTGAGGCCATTTTCACCGTCTGGCTGAGCAGTTACTCAGCGATCAAGATACCGGGGTGGCCGTGTTCGCCGACTTAAGGGTCCACCCATCAGAGGCTGCTTGGCCTCGAGGAGATGTCTCCCCGAGGCCTGGAGCAGTGGATAGCCAGATCGACGTCATTCTGGAGCGCGACAAATCCACCCGCCAATGTAGGTCAAAGCACGAAAGGGAGATACTTACTTCACCGCTCCCAGGGTCAGGCCGCGCACCAAGTAACGCTGAACCAAGAAGCTTATGAGAAACAGCGGCACCATAGCGATGACAGACGTCGCTCCTACCTCGCCCCATTGAACCATCATCTTCCCGAAGAAGTTGACGACATACACCGATAACGTTACCGCGTCCGAGCGCGTTAGAGTCACCGCGAAGAAAAACTCAGCCCAAGCGAAGATAAAACAAAAGACACCTGTAGCCACCAGTCCAGGCGTGACCAGGGGCAACGAAATGCGCCAAAATGCCCCGAAGGGTGAACACCCGTCCACCAGTGCCGACTCTTCGATCTCAACCGGTATCTCCATAAAAAAGCCGCGCATCATCCACACTGCATAGGGCAGGTTGAAGGTCAGATAGACGATGATCAGTGCCTGATAGGTGTCTATCCACTGCAGAGTCTTAAAGAATAACAAGAAGGGGAAGATCACAGCCGCAGGTGGCATAAAACGCTGGGAAAGGATGAAGAAGGGCAGATTGTCCCCCCCCACCTTGTAGCGTGCCAGGCCATAGGCCGAAAACGAGCCGATCAGGAGCGCCAGCAACGTAGCCGATATGGAGACGATGAAGCTGTTCAAAAGTGCTTTAAACCCACCAGTCTCAGCTACGTGCTGGAAGTAGACGAGGCTTGGATTTTTCGGGATCCATACCGGAGGGGTCGTCAAGAATTCGTTGGGCGTTTTGAAGGCGGTCAGGACGATCCACATGATGGGAAACATGAAGAATACCAAAGCGACTGACGCAACAACATATCGGATTACCTGCATAACCGTCTTACGTGTTCGTGAACTCATAGGCCCCTTCTGAATATAGGATTTGCTGCAAATTCAGGTCTGTTCCAACATTCGCTTTTTATGCATCTTCTCAATATCTCGGGGTAAGGGCAGGTCTTGCGCCTGCCCAAGCGGGCAACCGCAAGGGTTTGCCCCTACTTTTTGAGAAGACACCTTTTTATTTCACTGCCCCCAAAGTCAGACCGCGCACCAGGTAGCGCTGCACGATCAAACTCATAATAAACATAGGCAGCATTGCCATAACGGACGTGGCTCCAATTTCTCCCCAGAACACCGTGTACTTGCCAAAGTAGTTAGGTAGAAGCACCGACAGCGGCACGGCGTCCGTCCGCGTCAGGCAGACGGCAAAAAAGAGCTCGAACCAGGCGAAGATGAAACAGAATACCCCGGTAGCCACCAATCCCGGCGCCGTCAAGGGCAGCGCAATTCGCCAGAACGCACCAAATGGCCCACACCCATCTACCAATGCCGACTCCTCGATCTCAGGCGGTATCTCCATAAAAAAGCTGCGCATCATCCACACTGCATATGGCAGGTTGAAGGTCAAATAGACGACGATCAGAGCTTGAAAGGTATCTATCCATTTCAGGGTTTTGAACACGAGCAAGAACGGGAAGATCACAGCCACCGCTGGCATAAAACGTTGGGACAGGATGAAGAAGGGCAGGTTGTCGCCTCCCACTTTGTAGCGCGCCAAACCATAGGCGGCCAGGGAACCGATCAGCAACGCCAGTATCGTGACTGACGACGAAATGATCAGGCTGTTTCTGAGCGCCTTTAGTCCCCCGGACTCGATAACGCGCTGAAAGTTCTGGAACGATGGGTTCTGGGGAATCCACACCGGCGGACTCTTCAGAAACTCATCACCGGTCTTGAAGGCGGTCAGAGTGATCCAAATGATAGGAAACAAGAAGAAGCCCAAGGCCATCGCGGCGACGACATATCGAACTACTTGCATTATCATCTTATGTGTTCGCAGACTCATAGCGGCCCGCTCCTTATTTGATCGCGCCCAGAGTCAACCCACGCACCAAGTAGCGCTGCACAACGAAACTCATAACGAAGAGGGGCAACATACTCAAAATAGATGTGGCCCCAATCTGACCCCACTGCACGCCCAAGTTGCCGAAGAAGTTGACGATGTAAACCGATACGGTCACGGCGTGTGACTTGGTTAGTGATACCGCGAAGAAAAACTCAGTCCAGGAGAAGATAAAACAGAAAACGGCTGTGGCCACCAGGCCCGGTGTGACCAACGGTAGCGCAACGCGCCAAAATGCTCCAAAGGCCGAACATCCGTCGACCAGCGCCGACTCCTCGATTTCAGTGGGGATCTCCAGGAAAAAGCCACGCATCATCCATACCGCGTAGGGGAGATTGAAGGTGAGATAGACCACGATCAGAGCCTGATACGAGTCCATCCATTTCAGCGTCTTGAAAAAGAGCAGAAAGGGAAAGATCACGGCTGCCGGGGGCATAAAGCGCTGGGACAAGATGAAGAAGGGCAGGTTGTCTCCTCCCACTTTGTAGCGTGCCAAACCATAGGCGGCCGATGAGCCGACGAGCAATGCCAACACCGTGGCTGATCCGGCGACGACAAAGCTATTCGTAAGGGCCTTCAAGCCCCCCGTCTCAAACACCCGTGCGAAATGTCGCATAGAGAAATCGGTCGGCACCCACACTGGCGGTATCGCGTACAGTTCATTGCCTGATTTGAATGCCGTGATGAATATCCAATAGACAGGAAACAGAAAGATCACCAGGGCTACGGCAGCCACCACGTAGCGGAATATTTGCATCAGGACTTTGCGCCGTCGTGCAGTCATAGACCCCCCTTATTGCGCCAACCCGCGAGCAGGAAGTACCCGCTGCCTCACCCATATCGTCCTTGCAGCGAAGCTCAGTATCAAGCGGTGAAATCACTGAGCAAGCGTTCCCCAAGCAACAAAGACCTCACCCCTCGGTTGCACTTCGGAACATTCTCAGCAGGAAGGTGAGCAAAACGGCCAGGAAGATCAGTAGCACAAAGGCCGCAGCCGCCCCGTACCCCAGCCGGAAGAACTGATAACCGACCTGGTAGATATAGAAGGAGATCGTTTCTGTGGAGTTCCCCGGTCCTCCGCCCGAGAGAGTAAAGATAATGTCAAAGAACTTCAGGGCATCCAGGCCACGGATGAGTAGGGCCACAATGACAATGGGGCGCATAAGTGGTATGGTCAATTGCCAGAATTTGTCCCAGCCACCAGCCCCGTCGATGTCGGCGGCTTCGAATATCTCCGGGTCAAGGACGGCCAACCCAGACAGAAAGACCAAGAACATAAACGGCGTCCATTGCCATATGTCGGTTACCAGGATGGCAAAGATGGCCGTTGGCGTCTTAGCCAACCAAGTGTAGGTGAATGGCTTTCCGATGATCCAGCCGATGATTTGGTTGATCGGGCCGTACTGCGCATCCCACAAAAGCCGCCATGTGTAGCCGACCACCACCGGCATAACCATCACCGGTAGGAGCAGGGCGGCCACGATGACCCGCTTTCCTAGCATATCGGTGGACAGCAGTTGGGCCAGGCCGAAGCCCAGGATTAGCTCGATACCCACGCCGACTACCACCACGATCAGGGTGATCAAGATCGAATGTAGAAAACGTTCGTCTTGGAAGAGAGCGATATAGTTGCCCAGGCCTATGAATGGCTTTTCCTTCAACGTGACTTCCCACTTGGTGAAACTCAAGCCCAGTGAGTAGATGGTGGGAAAGATGGTTACCAACAGGATGACGATCAGGCAAGGTGCCACGAACAGCCAGGGAGTCAGCCGCTTGCGTCGAAGCCCGCCTCTTCCGATTGTTGGCTCCGTAGCTTCGGAAGCAACACTAGCAACACCCATGTATTCAAGCCTCCAATCGAAGTACGAGTACTGAGAAGGCGCTCCGTGGGCGGGGCCGGCCCGCTCACGGAGCGCACAGTAGCAACTGCTACAGCTTACGGAACCTCAACCTCTGGACCTGGTCGGTTCCACGGGTTTTGTTCCCATTTCTCATAGGCTGCCTTCTGAGAATCGGTACCCAGCCGCTCGGTGATCTCATTCCACCTTTCTGCGGTCTCGTCCATGGCTTCCTGAGGATCCTTTCCAGCATACGCGGCGGTAACGGCGTTGTCGAGGGCTTCCATGTACTCACGGGCGCCGAGAATGCCGAGCTCCCATTGGCCCGTCATCGCCGCCTGGAGATTGTCCAGGTACTCAGGCGCCTCTGGCCACGCCGATCGATACAGTGGCGACTCGAAGTGCGAGATGCGGTATGGATCGCGCAGTGCGAAGGGCAACATCACCCGCTGAAGGCTGATATCGGGGCTGGTCATCCACTGGGCGAACAGGTAAGCGCACTCCTTGTTGTTGCTACTAGCTGCGACCCCCATGTTGAAGCCACCCGCCAGGGTGGGCCGTCCGCCGGGCTGCGGCATATAGCCCACTTGACCTTCCACGTTGCTGGCAGGCACCCAGTCCAGTTGCTTGGCGGTATCACCGTAGCCTGCCGACCAGCGGCCGATCGGCGGCCAGGTAACTACCATGGCAACTTTGCCTTCCATCCAGGCGCTCAGGACTTCCATGAAGCCCCACTTCTCGACTCCGGGCGGCATGACCGTGTTCTGCTGCACCATCTCTGTTAAGATCTGGACGCCGATCTCGCTGTTGATCTGAGCCTGCATATTCTCGTCGAAGAACTGTCCACCGGCGCCGCTGAAGGGCCCGACAAACCACGAGTAGGCCTGGCCTTCCAATCGCTGCATGGCGAGCCCGTAAAGGTCAGGCGCATACTTGTTGGTGAAGAACTCGGCTGCCTCGAACATTTGCTCCCTGGTCTCGGGCGGAGCCAGGTCATATCCGTACTCGGCTTTGAATTCTTCCTGGTTCTCGGGATCCTCGAACAGGTCCTTGCGGTAGTACAATACGAAGACGTCACCGTCGTCGAACAACCCGTAAGTGACGCCATCGATCTTCATAACACCCTCGGAGGAGTAGACCGGCAGATAATCCTCAAGGTCAGCCGGGTTCATATACTTCTCGATGTAGGGATCAAGCGGTTCCAGCGCTCCGGCGCTGACGAAGTCTTGCATCCACAGCGGCGAGATATCCAGCACGTCGTACGATCCGCCACCGGTCAGGTGGTCCTGAAGCGGGTTGGAGTACATGTCCAGATAGGACATCTCAATCACGTTGACCGTGCTACCGGTGAGGTCTTTCCAAATCGGCGCCATAGCCAGCGGGTCTTGAGCCTGCAGTCCAGCCTCGCGGACGTAGTTGAGCTCGACACCGTCACACAGCTCCTTGGCCGCTTCCACTGCCTTGTCGGACGAGCTGAAGCTGCCCACTTGAACCTCTTTTTCGACCTCGACGGTGACCACCGTCTCGACTTCTTGGGTGACGACGACCTCAACCTCTTGGGTAACCACCTTCTCGACTTCTTTTTCGACTTCGACGGTCACTACTTTTTCGATGACCTCGGGTGTGGGCGTTGCACCACACTGGGCAGCCAGGGCCATCAGTGCAAGGCCGACGACCAGTAGTAGGCCGAGCATTTTCGTGTTTTGGGCACTCATTTTTTTGGCTCCTCATATTGATTTATTGCTCAAAGCCACCGTTCTGTAGAGATCAGTCCACTTGTCGGGCGATAGACACCTCCTTTCATTTACTGAGCTTTCTCGGAAAGTGTGTCAAACGGGGCAGACGCTTCGGCACCGCTCGGCTGAGCGTTCGACCGGTGCCTCGCTCCTCATTACACAGGGCGGAGTGAGCACGCCCACGTGCGAACGGTACTTTCCGAAAAAACTCTTACTAATTCAAAGTGAGATCATGGCGGTCTGTGTAGATGTGGATCTGGTCAGTCTATAGGCATGCCCTTTAACATTGCCGCGAGAGCGACAGGTTACAAGGCATTTGCCGCCGACGCACAGGGTATCTGTGTATTGAGCAATGCAAGAACTTGTGCCATATGTAGTGCAGGAAACATGAATGCCTTGAAGCGAAATTAGACGTACTGAGAGTCGGCAAACAATGTTATTGATTGAGGTGGACTCACCCTGGTCGCTCTGACGAACAGTTCGCCGGGTGCGATGGGTACAGGCGACGTGCCCCGCCACTAAGAGGTATGGTGGCATACCATAGGACCGATAATAATATATCGCAATTTGTCAAGCGTGTCAAGAATGCCGGTGATCCCGTCGCACCTACGTCATTTGGTCAGACGACAGTTCCTTTCGACTCAACGAGTTTTCTCGCTCGGTGTATCAAATAGGACGGCCGCTTAGGTATTTCCGAAGGAACTCTATAGTCTTCTGTGCTGCCGTGTCCGGATCGGGGAGGGGAAGCATTTCGGCTGAGATATAGCCTCCATATCCCATATCTTGGAGTGTGGCAAAGATGCTGTCGAAGTCCAAGTGTCCGGGGCCAGGATAACGGCGGTTCGAGTCGGCGATGTGCACGTGCCACAGATGGTCGCCAGCCTGGCGCAGACCTCCCTCAATAGAAACATCTTCGATGTTCATATGGAACAAGTCGAGCATTAGCCCAAAGTTGTCACAATTTAGGTCTTCAACCAGACGCATGCCATCCGCGGCGCTGAAGATGAAGTCCGTTTCGTAGCGATTGATGGGCTCCATTGTGATCTTAACGCTTTTATCGGCTGCATAGGTTATGACTCCTCGCAACCGCTCAACTGCAACTGACCAGGGGTCGGACACATCGCCCAGGAATTTTAGCTGGCCTCGCAGGCGTCCGATGTTGACCATCGCACCCAAATAGGCCGCCAGGTCGATCACTGCCCGAGTACGTTCTTCTGCCCGACGCCGTAAATCCTCGTCGGCTGTGACCAGGCACAGACCATCGGCGCCAAAAAGCTCCCCGGTGACTATCTGTGGAACCTCAAGCCCGGCATCCTTAAGCGTAGACTTGACCGTCGGCCAGTCCAATCCGGCCGGATCACGTACCATTAGTTCGATGCCGTCATAGCCCAGGTCGGCCGCCTTGGCGGCTTTCTCTTCAAAGGTACCGCTCAACAGGGCCAGAGGGCCATAGTCCACATCTGGTCCACACATAACCAATCCGGCTTTCATTGTGCACTCTCCGTCTTTTTATGGCATCTGCGCGTGCCCGGCATTCAAGGGCGATAAAGCAATGTGTAACATTGCTTTCATTGCCCGATCCACTTCGACAAAATCGTCGTGAGTGAAGCTGGTCGTCTCCAGATCCTTTTGCTCGACACCTGGCATCAGGGCCACGCTGCGTGCGGTCTGGTTATTGCGCCAGCGGACCTCAAGGGTGATCGGCGTCTGGATCCTGAGGGGCTTGTGGTCGTCCAGCCCCATCACTGCTCTTCGAGCTGCTTCCTTGATGTTCGTCCGCGCCTCATTAAGCGGCAAGCAACGGGTAGCATAACGTGTTATGGAAACTTTGGTCTGAGCCGTTTCGATGGTCGGACACCATTCTTGCATATCGGCACACACGTAGTCATCGCCACTAACCAGGATGGTGGGGATTTCGTAATAGCCGGCCAGCGCCGCCGCCAACACTCCTTCTCCAGCCGACTTTCCATTGAGACGTACGTCGTAGATAAGGTCGGAGTAGACGTGGCTCATAATAGCAGGCTGGCTGGCCCGGGCGTGGTAACCGATCAGAAAAGCCGCGTCATAATCTGCGCTCAGCGCCTCCCAAAGCAAGAGCGGCTGCCCGCCGACGTACTCGGTGCTATCGTCCAGTTCGTCGATGACCAGGTTAATCTCATCAAGCCAATGTGTATCGTAGACGACGAAACCAGTCGCCCCTCCCGTGCGAGCGCCGGCGATGGCGGCATTGACATCAGCCGTTGCCAGGCGCTTAGCTCGTTCGAACTCGGGGTTGCCGGCCACGATCTGTTTGAAGCTGACTGTCCCCGAAATCCCTTCCATATCAACTGAAATGGCGATTCGCACAACATGCCTCCGGATATCCAGGATACGCGACTAGCCCGACCTGGCCGGCGGGCCAGGGAAATCGCGACTACTGGGTGGTGCCTAACAACTCCCGGGCTCGCTCCAGGGCCAGATGAGGGCTGGACAGAATTGGCACCCGACGCTCGGCTTCGGGGATCACGTCCAGCACGCGGGCCATAGATGCTTGAGCCAAAATTACGACGTCCACTCGATCTGCCAACTCAAGCCCTGTCTCTTTGACCAATTTGTCGTGTGTAGTACCGTCCCCACTCAGTAGTGCCGGCAGCGCATTCTCGACCAGCACCAACTCGACCTCTATCTCTTTGGCCGCGACGTCGGCCTGGGCCTCCAACAACTGGCGGGTAGGCTCCAGGGTTGTCACGTTGGTCGCCACCACTCCAATCTTAGTCCCCCTGGCTACCGCCTCGTCGATCATCGCCTCGTCGATTTTCATCACCGGGATGTTGGCTTCAGGGCGTACGTCGTCGACACACGGGGACACAGTTGAGCAGGTAACCAATATGGCGTGTGCGCCGGTCTCCTCGGCAACCGCCACATGCGTCTGCAACCGGGCCGAGTCCTCCGGGGCCAACTGGCCGCGCTGGCGCACCCGCTCGAGGAGCGGTTCGTCCAGGATATGCATAAGCTCAACGCCGGGCAGCAACTCCGCACCCAGTTTATTAAACACGTCTAACAAGGGTGATATCGTGTGGACCAGAACCAGTCGTTTAGCGTTCATTCGACACTCCGTCTCTCAAGCAATGCCCGAAGCCGTTCACATACTGGGTCCACTTGGACTGATGCAAGTTTGTGCTTTGGGCTATTATTTTCTTGGCATGGCCTTAGGCTTCTGAGAAGGTGGCCGTTAGATCAGTCCTTTTTTGGTGTAGTAACCCCGGCAGTCTTCCAATATCTTGTCCAGCTCTTCTTCCTTACCGGGGGGCAGCTTTGACTCCCAAGACGCCAATAGCTCCTCGGTCCGCTCCGTGGCATAGTCCAAGGCAGCCTTTTTACCTCCCGCCAACCATTCGGGGTAGGTCAAGATATCAGTGGCATGGGGCAGGTACTGCTCCTTCTTCCACCACTCCCTGGTATGTGCCTTGTCCAGGTAGAAGCCGGGAATGGGACCGACTTGGTTGATGAGGTCAATGGCCAGCGCATCCTCGCTCACGTTCACGCCTTCCAGAAAACGCCCAATGTAACCTGCTACGTCGTTGTCCATCACGGTCAGCACAGGATGGTACACCAACTCGGCGGTTAGTCCACCAACATAGTTGATGATGTTAGCGCCGGACAAGGCACACAGCAACACACCCACTGATTTCTCGTAGCCACATTGGTAGTCGATAGACTTCGAGTTGGTCGGTCCTGGGCCACCATTCATAACCGGGATGCCGTACATCGTTTTCCAAATCTGGTTCCAGGCCGCTGCGAAGAGATATACCCCCATCGCGCCAAACTTAAAATCGCCCGTCCTCATGTTCTGTGGGAAGTCAAAGGCGTTGACAATAATCGGATTGCCGGCGCGAACCAACTGCACCAACACAATACCGGACATCACCTCGGCCATGCCGGTCACCAGCGCTCCAGAAATCGTGGCCGGGTGTGTCGCGCCCATAGCGCCGCCACACCCGGGCTCAACGGGGAAGCCAGCCTTTGCGCACTCAATCGCGCAGTCGGTGGCATCCTCATTCCAGGCCAGGGGCGGTGGCGCCTCCATTGCTCCATAGATGTCCACACCCAACGCCTGTGCCATCTGGATTTCCCAGATGTGGCTGGATAAGGTGGTGCCAACCCGTGAGATTTTGGAGAAGTACTTCAATCGGCTCCAGGTGGTGGTGGGGACCAGCATTGCCGGGGGGACCCCTTCGAGTTCACAATAGGGCGTGTAGGACGTCGAGGCGTGAACGTACTCTAAACCGTCCGCCACTTTGCAGGCATCGTGGTTGTCCTGAACGGTGGGCGTCCGGGTCTCCCAGGTGTCCAGGTCGACAGTTCTCATACCGGCGAACAGAGACATATACAGGCGATCACCCCCAACACTGATGTCGTTTTGGGGATCCAATGCCTTCATATGGAAGCTGGTTGGACACTGGCGGATGGACTGTACCACCAGGCCCGGTGGAAACTTGACTCGGCGCTCCTCATGATCGACTGTGCAGCCACCCTTTTCGTAGATCTTGCGAGCCCTCTCACTGTCAACTCTGACTCCGGTTACCTCAAGGACATCCAGGGCGCCTTGATGAACGCGCTCGACTTCCCCTTCGCTCAGTATCCTCAAGGGCTCAAAATTACGAACGAACCCTGCCGCTGCCATCGTTGTTCGCTCCTTCCGGGTTGTTGCCTGCTAGCATCTTCTCAATTTTGCCCGCCCTTCGGGCTTTCTACGGCACGAGTTTCCGCATATACTTGATAGTCGCTTCGGCTGCGGTATCTGGGTCAGGGTGGGCCAGTAGTTCAGCCGAAAGGTAGCCCGAATAGCCGCACTCGTGCAGTGCGGCTACGATACCGGGGAAGTCTATGTGTCCCTGGCCGGGCGGCAGGCGATTACTATCTCCCAAGTGAACGTGCCATAACCGGCCGGACGCCATCGTCTGCCGGAAGGGATCGGTGAGAGAGGACTCCTCGATGTTTAGGTGGTAGGTGTCAAGCAGCAGGCCGAGATGGCTGTGACCTACTTCTTCGATCAGGGCCAATCCCTCTGCGGCGGTGACGACGATGTCCGCCTCATAGCGGTTGAGCGGCTCCAAGACCAGGCGCACTCCCTGTCTCATTGCCTTCTCAGCACCCTTTCGGAGAATCTCAACCAGCTTCTTGCGTGCTTCTGGGCTGCCGTCCCAGGCCAACCGACCTCGGAAGCTGCCGATAGTGACGATCGGTGCTTCCAAAGCGGCTGCCAGATCGATCGAGGCGTCTAGCCGGATGGCCGCCCGGCGGCTCAATTCGGGGTCAGAAGCCAGCAGCGTTATCTTATCCGTCATATAGATGGCACCAGTGGCAATGGCTGCAACTTCCAGCCCTGCCGCTGATACTTGGGCGTGGATTTCGTCCACATTCAGCTCATCCGGGCGCACGACCATTAATTCTACGCCGTCATAACCCAGATGCGCCGCCTTTTGCATTCGCTCCGCCAACGAGCCCGAAAGGAGGGCTACAGGTACGGGTGTTTTAACCTCGGGGGTTGGCGTCGCAAGGGCTAGTTTCATCTGGCGGCTCCTTCCTTCAGACCCTAAAGGTGTCAGGCGAACCGCAAGTTCGCACACCTTTAGGGCCTGACACCCTCATCCCTTTTTTGCGGCCAGGGCTTGCCGCGCCGCAGCCGCGATGTTCTCCACCGACATACCATAGCGATCCAGTATCTCAAAGTAAGGACCGGTCTCCGCAAACGTGTCGGCGATGCCCAGGCGTTTGATGGGCACCGGGTAGGCGTCAGTCACCACCTCGGCCACGGCGCCGCCCAGCCCGCCGACGATGCTGTGCTCTTCGACCGTGACAAAAGCACCCGTCTCACGCGCCGCTTGAAGGACTCCCTCGACGTCGAGAGGTTTGACGGTGTGAACTTCGAGCACGCGGGCCTTGATCCCCTCGCTGTCCAGCATCTCGGCGGCATCGAGGCAACGGCTGACCATCAGCCCGGCGCAGATGAGAGTCACGTCGCCTCCGGGGCGTAGTGTGACAGCTTCTCCGATCTTGGGGGCATAGCTGTCGTCGAAGAGGACCGGCACCTCGTTACGGTTGAGGCGGAAGAAAACGGGGCCGGGCCAGTCGGCGGCCTGCGGCAGCAGCTTGGCCAGCCCGACCGGATCGCTGGGAACGACGACCGTCATATTGGGCAGGCTGCGCATAATGGCGATGTCGGTGATCGAATGGTGAGTGGGGCCGTCGAAGGAGTCGGACAGCCCGGCATAGGCGCCCATCAGCTTGACGTTGGCCTGGCCGTAGCAGATATGAGTGCGGACCATCTCCAGGGCGCGGGTGGCGAAGAGGAAGGCGAAGGTGTTGGCGAAGGGAATCTTGCCGCTGTAGGCCAGGCCGACGGCCACATCAACCAGACTCTGCTCAGCGATGCCGACGTTAAAGAAGCGGTCGGGGAAGACGTCTTCGAACATGAAGCTGTGATCGGAATTGGACACGTCGGCACTGAGGACGACCACATCGGGGTTGGCCTTGCCCAGCTCGACCAGGGCTTGCCCGTAGGCTTTGCGCATTGAGACTAGTTCTGCCATTTTGCCAGTTCCTCCTGGAGTTCTGCCAGAGCTTGCTGGTATTGCGTCTGATTGGGCGGCATGCCGTGCCAGTTGTGATCGTACTCCATGAAGCTGACGCCCTTGCCCTTGGTGGTGCGGGCGATGATTATGCTGGGCCGGGCGTGAACTTCGTCGGCGCGATCCAGGGCGTTCAGGATCTCGGCCACGTTGTGGCCGTGGATCTCCTGGACGTGCCAGCCGAAGCTGAGCCACTTGTCGGCGATGGGTTCGGTGGGCATGACGTCGGCGGTGGCGCCCGTCTGCTGGGTTCCGTTGTAATCCAGGATGGCAGTCAGGTTGCCCAGGCAATACTTGGCGGCGGTCATAGCGCCCTCCCAGATGACGCCGGCGTTGATCTCACCATCACCCAGGATGGTGTAGACGCGTGCCGGTGAGGCTCTGCCGGAAGGGGCAGAGAACGAAGATGGTTTGGTGCGGGCCATCTTCTGGGCGAGGGCCATGCCGGCTCCGATGGCGATGCCGTGTCCCAGTGGACCGGCACACACCTCGATGCCCGGCAGCTTTACGCGATCGGGGTGGCCCTGTAACCGGCTGTCGAGTTGGCGGAAGGTCTTGAGTTCTTCCACGGGGAAGAAGCCGCGATGGGCCATGACGGTGTACAGCATGGCACAGGCGTGCCCCTTGGAGAACAAGAGGCGGTCTCGTTCGGGCCAATCAGGGCGGGCCGGATCGATGCGCAGGTGGTGGAAGTAGAGGCAAGTCAGAACCTCGGCGATCGAAAGCGCGCCGCCCAGGTGGCCGGTTTGGGCGTTGTAAACCATGTCCAGTACCTGGATGCGGAAGGTATGGGCTTTGGCTGTGAGATCTCGAACTAATTCTTCTGTGTGATAGTGCATATAGGTCTCCTATTTTCGCAAGACCTTTAGGGTCTTAGGATTGAATGTAGGGGATGGTCTGTGGTCCTTCCGGCAAGACACAGATACTGGCCTGAGGCCCGTACTCGCCCAATAGCTTTGTCACCGTATCTTCAATGGAGTAACTGGGCTGGAACAGGGCCATCTCGATCTGTTCGGTTGTCAGGTTGTCGGTTCGTACATATACGTCGGCTTTGAGTTGGATCAGGGCTTGAATCTGGGCCTGCCATTGATCTTGCTTAAGAAAGCCGGGCGCACAGACGGTGTCCAGCAAGGCTTGTGGACTGTCGGCTTCGCGCAGGAGTTGACCATACAGCCCATGGTCGGGGATACCATCCCAGCAATCAGCCGCGACGATGATTGCGCCCCCTTCTCGCACGACCTGAGCAGCGGCACTCATGCCCTTCACCGACTGATATAAATTGAGGTCCAGCGGATACCCCGAATTGGTGGTGATCACGATGTCAAACGGGTGCGGCGCTGGGACCATAGCCGTCTCTTTCACAAAAGCACATCCTGCCGCGTGGGCTGCATCCAGATCACCGGCGAAGACACCGGTGATCTGCTTGTCCCGGTTGAGGGTCACGTTCACGAGGAAGATCTTGCCCGCTTTGAGGGCTACTTCGCGCACTTCTTCCCAAATAGGGTTGCCCCTGGTAACGCCCCAGGTAGCCTTCGGATGGCCCACCATGCCAGCGTCGTGATTGCCCAGCACCGTCTGCTGGCCAGCCATGCCCGGCATGACCGCCTTGCCGCCGCCAGAGAAACCGGCGAAGAAGTGAGGTTCGATAAAACCGGTCAGAATTTTTACATCACATTCGACCAGTTCCCGGTTGAGCCAAACGTCGTGCCCCCGGTTCGTGGTTCCCATGTGCACCTGCGTTGACGGATCAAAGGCGTCGTTCTGCACGATACGGTAGCCATCGACCAGGGTGTCGCCCAACATGCCGCGCAACTCCTCGTCAGTGTTGGGCCGATGGGTGCCCAGGGCGTTGAAGAGCGTTATGTTTTCGCTTGGGACGTGTGCTAATTCTTTGACCACTGCCGGTAGCATCAGGTGATTGGGCGTGGGGCGGGTGATGTCGCTGAAGATCACTCCTACCTTGTCGTTTGCCTTCACCACGTCCCGCAAAGGTGGTGCTTCGATAGGTGCCTCGAACGCCTCCCGTAGCGCTACTTCTGGATCCGCTAGCCCGGGCACAAACTTCGGCTCGACGACGGTCACGTCGAGCTCATCAGGTAACTCAATTTCCAAGCCCGTCTTTCCGTACGCTAAGTTGATCTTCATCGGCTATTTACTCCAGGACTCGTAAAACGTCAAACGTGAAACGTAAAGCGTAGACGTATTCTGTTGCGGGGTACGCAATACGCAGTACGCATTACGCATTACGCAGTACGCTCTCCCGTTTTGCGTTACACCTACGCAACGTTCTTGATAATATCCAAATCGCCTGTCTTAGCCGCTTGTAGCACCGGTCCCATATACTCATCGACCATGTCGGCGGTGAGTGGCACCGGCATGTTTTCCAGTTTCATCTTGAGCTGCGGGTTCTTGGCTGCCGTCAGTGCGCGCTCAATGTGCTCATCGCTGAAGCCCGGCACCTCACCCAGGGTAGCTGGGAAGCCGATCTTCTTCTCGAAGGCGATCATCGCCTCGGCGACAGCCACCCCCAACTCGCGCCCGTTCAGGCTGTCGATGTCAGCGTCGGTGTAGCCTGCTTCTTTGAACACGTTGCCGACCAGCTTGAGCGGTTCCTCAATGGCCGGGGCGAAGAAGACGGTGTAGTAAGGGTTCATGATGGCGCAGGCCCGACCGTGACTGAGCACGTCAACCAGCGAGAAGCTGGTCAGGTGGCCGCCGTTAGTGCCGCCGATCATGATGGCGTAGCCTCCCAGGTCGGTGGCCAGGCCCAGCGCTTCACGCCCTGCGGCGTCCTTGGGGTCGTCCATAACACCAGGCAGATACTTTACCACAAGCCCGATGCTCTCGCGTGCCACGTCTTCCATGTGGGCGTAGTTTGGCTTGCCGACGGCTCCGTAGAGCACCTCCAGCGAATGGGCGATGCCGTCCAGGGCCCCGTCGGCGGTCAAGGCCGGGGGCGCACCAAAGGTCACCTCGTAATCGAAGACGGGTTGCACAGGGACAATGCCTTCGTCGACGACGAGCTTCTTCTGGCCCGTCTCGACGTCGGTGATGTTGGAGTACTTGGTCAGGTGGGCGCCGGAACTGGCGGCAGTCTGGATGGCCACGTGTGGGGTCAGCGTCACCCCGCTGTCGGACAGGGCCTGGGTGACCAGGCCGGTGCCAAAGTAGTCTTCGATGTCGCTGCCCAGAGAGCGCAGAACCTCGGCCGCTTTGGTGGCATCGATGGTGCTGCCGCCGCCGAAGCTGACGATTACGTCGGGATCAAGCTCAGTTAGCTCCCTGGTGATCCGGGCCAGGTCCTCACGGGGGGCGTTGGGTCGAGCCCCTCCAATCTCCCCCAGCAACTCCACACTGGCACCTGCCAGTGATTCCTTGATTGTGGTCACATAGGTGTCCGCGCCAGGGAAGACGTCGCGTACCAAGGCCGCCCGTTTGCCAAGTCTGGCCGTCACACCCCCTACCTCGGACAATACGCCTATACCATGGAGATACTGATCTCCCTTGAACTCACGCAACAACGCTTGCGCCTTCTCGTAGTTTGTCATTTTCACACCTCCGAAACTAAAGGATAAATTGGGTGTTACTACTCAGCCCAATGCTCGCGAGGGCCCTCGGCTCACGAGGGATGACAATCCCGAGCCTGATCGCTTATGAAGCCCTGTTCAGGACCTCTGGACTGTCGTCCATCGGGAGCGGCTGAGTAGT
>DAOUMD010000294.1:0-16570 GCA_034412795.1 Anaerolineae bacterium | reverse complement strand
AGTGTCCTCTGGAACTGGCTGGCTATGACATCACTCGCATGCCCATTGCTCAAATCCTGCGGGGACAACTTCTCGGGTGGCCGCCCAAAACCCTCCAGGTGCTTGTCCCTAATGTGTAACGCTCTCCAAAAGGGTATTGAAAATCTGTTCACACTTGTGCTATAATGATAATAGGTTTGGTAGTGACCATTCCAATGTAACGCTTCATTTGTATAAAGTCATCCAAATGGCGCATAATCCACCACCGACATTGCCTCTATGGCTCTATTTAATCGTGACGATTTTCATTGCTGCTGTTACGGCATTTCTAGTAGCGGCAGCAGATGAGATTGTTCCTCAAGTACTCGAAAAAAAACCAATAGAGTTTGTCGAAGTAGAAAACGAAATAGTCTATGTTGAAAGCCCTAACCCGATAGGTAGGGCGTCAACATTTACTGTAACAAGGGAGTGTACAAAGGAGGAGAAAATTGAGGTTTACAGCATTGCCTCGGAGGTGACTGTATCCATCCTAGTAAGAAAACCTATTGAAACGAAGCATATTGATAAGCCCTTCAAGTTCTTTGTTGAGGCGCCCGGCGTAATCGCAGACTGGGAAATATTAGAAGGACCTGATGGACTTTCTCTGATCTGCTCAGACACTAAGAGAAATGAAATAAGTCTTGAAAATGTTTTTTGGAACGTTGAAGATCTGGCAAAGATCCGATTCTTTGTTGTCAATTGTGAAGTTGACGAACGGGGGTTACCCCCCATCAAGGTTGATGGAAGAGTTCATAGCATTAAGCAAGAATATATTGACATAGATTATCGAGTAAGAGTTCGACCACCCCCTAAGGTGAAGCTCCTGTCGTTTTTGGTCCCTAAGAATACAGCCAGTATCACAATTATCGCGATCATCTTGGCCCTCACTATAGTAATACTTGTTCTAGTTGTACTATTAGTAGTAAGCTGGAGAGGTGAAGGTCAGTGAGTGCATCCTTGAAGGAGCAGTTGAGAACATACTCAAATCAAATACTCACTGTCATTGGAGTGATCGCTGGTTTACTTGGTATCGTCAGTTCAATATCATTTGCTTTTTCGCCCATCAGAGAGCCTGAGAAAGATTTGAACATTTCTATTGTCAGGGAAGCTCGTCTTATACAAACTGATTCTCCGCGAGTTGAGTTCGAGATTTTGTATCAGGGTAAGCCAGTTGAGAATGTCAGCACTCTCACCTTAGTAATGGAAAACACTGGCAAAAGTGCCATAACTCCTGAAGATTGGAGTGAACCTATTCAGGTTAAGATTACAAATCCGAACATGACCCTTTTGGACGCTACGGTTGTCGACTCGGTACCGGAAGACTTGGATTTGGTCCCTGAAATAGCCTCAGCGTCAACCATCCGAATACAGCCAACCTTATTAAATCCAGGTGACAGGGCTACCGTGTATTTCTTGTTGTCAGGTGATGAATCGAGTGAACCGGTAGTGCATGGAACGATTGAAGGGGTCAAACCCATCGTCCTAAGAACTAGTACTTCACAGGATGCTGTAAGTGTTTTAGAGATCGCTTCACAAAAGTCATTGGTATTGCTAACTGGTTTTGCATCGTCCTCTGCTGCTTTTATCGGAATTTGGCTATACTTTCGTCCCCTCCATCGACGCAGAAGCCGGTAGTAAAGTCAGGCTGGCTGACTATTGATAGAATTCTGGGTGTGGGATTTTGCTACCGGAAGCAGCTGACATAGTCTTGCATCCGACTGCAAGAGCGACGTCTTTTTACTACGGCAGTTATCTTACGTGGGGTAGTTTGAGTATAATCGAGTAGCAATTTGTGGACGGGTGAAAACCAGCCATTAGCTCGCCCTAGTCCAGTTGCACATTCATTATCGTTTATCTCATTATCACTAAAGGGTTATGACCCAGAAGTAAACTACCCTGGCTGGCTCAAGATTCTGAGCCAGCCTCTGACCCGAAAACCGGTTGGCAATTCCCCTAGCCAACCGGTTTGCTTATGTCCTACCAAAACCCAGTCACAAGGAGTGAAATCATGGCAAGACGCAGGTCTAGAACCGTTGAAGAGAAAGTCGAGGTGGAAATCCTGCCCGACGAGAAACCGCAAGGCGTTTCCTTGGTCGTCATAGAATGGAACCCCCTGGAGGACGGCGACGACGTGGATGGAAAGCTCCAGGAAACCGGCGAGTCGCTGTTGGCTGGCGGCATGCCCTACCAGGTTTTGTAGCCTGGCTCACGGCTGTCTGGCAGCACGACGCTGCTCTGTTCTGGGACCTGCACAAAGTGGTGCGTGAGGTGAACCCGCAGTGAGCGCCGGTTGAGGAGGGAAACGAGTAGACCGCCTGGTCGTAGGGCTACACGAATATCTGGACCAGGCTGAGGCGGCTTCGCGGGTTGGCGAGCCATCCCCTCCGCCGCCTTACGTGTGGAGGCTATACCGGTTGTGGAAGGAGTGGGGCGTATCGCCGCTGGAGCTGATGGAGTGGCCGGTTCTGTTGGTCGAGGGGTTTCAGGCGTGTGATATTGTTGAGGCGCAGAGGAATCTGCCGGCGGGTGAGTGACGCCTCCTCGCTCGGCGATAACGGGTTCTTCAGTAACGCTTCGAAGTAACACGCCGCCCGACAAATCCTCCAATAGAAAGTGATGTGCGATTGTAACACCGCTTCAAGGCAGGAGGCTACGTTGATAACGCCGTCAACCTGATTATAAGCCAACGTCACAGGCATCATAACCAGCATTCACAATCGCCGCTCTGGCAATCGGGTTGACGCGGATTGTTGGACGGATGATCAAAGCAACTTAATTCCTATGCTGTCTAGAAGCACTAAGTAGAAGTTGGCCTGCACCACCAAAAATAATGTATACAAATAATGAAAGAAGAAAAAGTACGATTTGCAGAACGTAAAAGAAGGTAGATGGATTATCAGCAAATCGAAGAACTGAGAAGTCTAGTAGGCAAATGATTGGTAGAAACAATACCACTAATATCCAACAGGATGCTCTTTCCCAATGTTTTTTGCCCTCAAATTTAATCAATCCTGATACAAAACGCATAAGGGCTTGGCCAGATAGAATAATCGCTGCAAGTGATAGCTCCGAACCGTACCAAAGCGTAAGGATATCCCTATTTTGAATAGAAGCGAAAGCAATAATTATGAAAGGGAGAAGCGCAAAGAAAATCTCACCATAAATAACTAGCCGTGTATTTAACCTCTCTTCTTTTGTTGCTATGACTTTATTCATCGAAATCGATAATACCCCCTATGAGTTTTGTTTGCATACCGTCAATTAATGTGTCTGCTTTCACAAAGAGGGTAAGCTGCTGATGAAACCAATTTGTACCTGAGCTCGATGTCAACTCATAATTCGTTTGTCTTTGTTCTCGTAAAAGGCTATTCTCTTCTGAGAGTCTCTGAAACCAGTCAGGAGAATCAATACTCCATTTAGGCTTGAATTCTGGGAACACTATCTTATCCCCTCAGACAAGATTTGATATTGTTCACGAAAAGCTGGGTCAACCATATCCCAAAAATCTGCAATTTCCTGTCTACTACTGAGCACCCAGGCACGTTCGTCTGGAGAAGCTCTTAGCATAGCCCCAAACAATTGCTCTAGGCGGTATCGTTTAGTTGCGGAATAACCTACAATGTTTTGTTTAGGAAATCCCAGTATTACTTTTCTTACGTGATGTAGAATGTCCTCAAGTCTATCTTGAAGGTTTTGCTCTTGTTCTCGTGACGGGAGATTTGTCTTTGTATCCCAATTGTTGGGATGTAACAAATCTACTTTGTTGACTCCAACTACCAATCTAGATAACAACTGCTTATTAACTTGTCCTAACACATCACGAATAACAAACTGGTCATATGTAAACCTTCGGTCTACTGCTGAAACAATCCATACCGCAACGTCACAGATCGACAATATATCTCTATAGGAGCCAATGTGTTCCTCATCTCTATCTATGCTCTCACCTATCCCAGGCATATCATATATTATTAAGTCTCCATTTGCTCCTTGAACATGACTACCATCTAGAGTAACTGCTATCTTTTCGGGCAAAGCAGTTTTTGCTCTAGTATGACTTATAGGTTCATTTGTACCAAAAAGGGCGTTTATCGTAGACGATTTTCCAACTCCAGTTGCTCCAATAATAGCAATTCTAGGTGGCTGGTTCAATTCTTTTTCATATTGCTCTTTGATAAATCTCTTGAATCTGTTACTTTCTGATTCGTCTGATATTTTTTGCAGCGTATCTTCTAACAAGTTCTCAAACCATTTTGACATCTTCCTTGTCTCCTCGTTCCTAACAATGGAGAATCCTTTCTAACAGCATAGAAAAATCCCCATGTTAAGTCAAACAACAATCCACCCTACGGCGCGGCGGATGAGCCGCGCGAAGCGTTCCGCCCAAACTAATGATTCTACGGAACTTTTCCTAGAATCCCCCAAAGAGTTGCATTGTACGGAACAATTCCATAAAATGCTCCAAATGTCGTCATATACAGAAACCTTACATGGAATCACCCAATTAGGAAGATTTTCCGGAAATCCTTGGACCTATCAGTCGTCTGCAATAGGGACGCCTACGGTTGCCTCAAGAGTGCTTGATTTACTGTACCACCAATATATCATACTTGTCCCCCAATTTCAAGGGGTTTCACCCTCTCCAGTTTCCTGAATGTCTTTCACATTTAACCCTCCTACCGGTGTCACTATGAACCCTCTCGACGATCACGAACTCCTCCTCTGGGCCATGTGTGCCGGCCTGACGCACGACGAGGTGCGCCAGGCGGTGCGCGGTGGTCTGGACGCCGGAGACCTGCCACGGCAGTCGGCCCACGAGACCGAGAAACCCAACGCCAGGAGCGCATGCGGGCGGTCTACGACTACCTGCAAGACCGCTACCTGGACGATTATGTCCGGGCGGTCCAGGCTCGTTACGCGCACGGCATCCAGGAAGAGCCGATGGCCCCCTGGGGTTGGCGCTCGCTCCCCTCCCACGCCAGGGCTCGTTGGTTGGGTAGCCAACACGTAGAGCAGTTCGACACAGACGAATACGGTCGGCTGCAAGCCGGTTCCGAATGGGTGCACCGCAAAGGGCAAAAGCGCCTGTTTGACATCCGCGCCATCACCGAGGCTTCTTTCCTGGGACGCACCCCCGAGGGCGACATCATCTCCACCTGGGAGCCCTCCCAGGTGATGAAACGTTTCCAGATGTTGGGTTTCACCGACGCACTGACCATATGTGGCGCCGTGAAAGCCGGTCCCGGATCGCCGATGGCGGACGCATTACCCAGTTGTGGCGCAGGCTGGCATCGGTCAGTGGTGACCGATCGCCACTTATTCGTTTGGGCGTGTATTTATGGCGCAGGTAGTGAAAGAAACGCCAAAGATCGGTGGGCTCCTATTTCGCGAGTTTTGCTCAGGAACCCACCGATCTTCTCGAATCAGGTAGATCACGGGAGTGGATGGGAGTCGAACCCACCGATGCCCGCTGCTCGCGGCCACCCACCGATTTTGAAGACCGGGGCACCCACCGGGGCACATCCACCCCCAAAAACGCCTCTTTAGTCCACCGATCTTCCGTCGATCTCCTGGATCGGTGGTCCTCGTCGATCCAGATCACTTGTGAAAACCGGTGGTCCTCTTTGAGGCGATCACTTATGAATAACTGTGAACTAATTCTACTCTATCTTACTGGCATCGTCAACTCAGGTGAACGCGGAACGACAAACGACGAGCCCAGACCACCTTGACCTTGTACGCACCGTTCTCGTTGGAGAACCGTAAGCGCATGTTACAACTGCGCAGGATGCGGGCGATCCCCATCGCCATCGATCACTCGAACCGGGTGGCGGATCACCAACCCCTCGATACCGGGTGTGTGCTCTGGAGAAACGTGGTCGGCCAGGTATCGGACGCCGGCTGCCAGTCACAGCCTGGGCGATTGACTTCCACCTGCTCCAAAACGAGCAGCCACCCCTGCTCATAGGTAGCAGCAGGGGCGACTCGCCACTTATTGTTGCGGCCAGGCCGGTCACTTTGCCGGCGCGAGCGATGCGTGCGACTTCTTGGGCCGCTGTTGCCGGGGCGCCCATCGTGTAAAGAAGCATCATTTTGTCACCTCCTAACCGTGTGCGGTTTTAATGAATCGAATCGTCACCGGGCGCACGTAGCCCCCGAACGGGAGTCGCTTCCCGTTTCCCCAGCTAACCGGCTTGAAGCCATTCGACTCCAGCCAATCCCATGCCACGTCGGCCTTGGCCTCCCAGTCCATGGTCGGCAGGCCATCGACCTGGGTGCTCGCATCCAGGCCGAACATTGCTTCCTGCACCATTACCGCCAGGACCGCCAGCAACGAAATGGGCCTTGACGCTGGGGGAAAACAGGGCTACACTGGTGTTAGGGTAGCCCTTGCAAAGGGGGGAGTACTACGATGGGGAAGTGGGAGTATGACTTCGGCGGGGAAGTACCTGTGCTCACGGTTCTGGAGACCCTGACGGTTGAAGAGGCGTTGGAGGCACTCGATGGCACCATAGAGCGCCCAGACTCGTCGCCTGGCTCCAATCTAATCATAGATGTCACCAGAGCAGCGATAGAGCGGGAGTATAGCGAGACTCAAGCAATCGCTCATCATCTAGGCCGGCATCATGAGGAAGGGCGCTTGGGTCCTCTAGTTGTGATTGTCGTGGCAAAGCCACACCAGTACGGCCTAGCAAGGCAGTTGGGTGTTTTCGCTGAGGAGCATGGCCTGCAGATCATACCGTGCTATGAATTCCAGGAGGCCCTGAAGTGGGCGAGTGGGGAGCGCCCAGACATTCGAGACCAAACAGGAGAGGGGAATGCGGGATGAAAGGAAGACAAAGGCACAGATCATAAACGAGTTGGCGGAACTGCGCCAGCAGGTAGCCGAATTGGGGGCATCAGAAGTCGAGCACAAGCAGGCTCAAGAGGCGTTGCGGGAGAGGGTGAAGGAGCTGGCCTGCCTATACGCGGTGAGCCGTGATATGCATCAAGGCTTGTCCATTGATGAGCTTTGCCAGCGAATAATCGAGCACTTGGTGCCAGCCATGCAATTCCCGGAGATCACCGTGCCGTTGATTGAACTGGATGGTAAGCGGTACACCTCCGAGAAGCACACCGAGGGGTTATTGCACGGCCTCCATGCGGAGATCATGGTGGCAGACGAGGCCCGTGGGCATTTGTGGGTCTATTATGCGCAGGATAAGCCCTTCTTGATTCCAGAGGAGCAGAATCTGGTCAGCGGGGTGGCTGAGGCCCTCAGCATATGGCTTGAGCGCAAGCAGGTGGAGGGAGTCCTACGACGGCGCGAACGGGATTACTCCAGCCTGGTCGAAAACGCGGCCGACATTATTGTCCGTTTCGATGCTGGCCTGCGCCACGTGTACTGTAACGCTGCGGTTGAGCGCCAATTGGGAATCCCCAAGTCTACCTTTCTCGACAAGACCCCGCTAGAGATTGGGACACCGTACGAGCAGGCTGAATTAATGTCCCGCTCGCTGCGCCAAGTCCTGGAAACGGGAGAAATGCTGGAAGTGGAGCAGAATTACCCCACGCCTTTGGGGCTCAAGCATTTCCAGACTCACATCGTGCCAGAGCATAACGTGGAGGGGCAGATTGAATCCCTGTTAGCTATCACTCGCGACATCACCCAGCGGGTGCGGGCAGAGGAGGCGCTGCGGGGGAGTGAGGAAACACTGCGAGCACTCCTGAACGCTCCTACTGAGTCTGCTATGCTGATAGATCTGGAAGGGACAATCCTTGCTATTAACGAAGTTGCGGCCCAAAGATTCGGCAAGAGAGCAGATGAACTTATCGGCCTGAGTCTGTATGATTATCTCCCCCCCGATTTGGCCAAATCCAGAAAAGCTCAAGGTGACGAGGTTGTTCGCTCCGGCCAGCCCATTCGCTTCCAGGATGAGCGTGCAGGAAAGTGCTTTGACAACAACGTTTACCCTGTCTTTGATGTCGAAGGAAAGGTAACAGCAATCGCAGTTTATGCAAGGGATATTACCGAAACCAAACAGGTAGAGGAGGCACTGCGGGAGAGTGAGTGCAAGTTCCGTGAAATAGCCAAGAACATTCCCGGCATGGTCTTTCAGTTTCGCGTCCGCCGCGACGGCTCTCATTACTTTAGCTACATCAGCCCGAATGCCCACGATCTGTTTGGTCTTCCGCGTGACCTGGATGATCCAGATTGGGATTGGGGAGCGCGCGTACATCCCGACGACCGTGAACAGTTCATGGCCTCTGTCGCCCAGGCCATCGCCAACCGCACCAAGTGGAATTTTGAGGGACGGCTCGTCACGCCCTCGGGCCAAATCCAGTGGGTCCAGGGAATTTCGTCGCCAACCCAGGTCGGCGACGAACTGGTCTTTAATGGAGTTATGCTCGACATCACCGAGCGCAAGCGGGCGGAGGAAGCACTGCGCCAGAGTGAACGCGAATACCGCTTGCTCTTCGAGAATATGACGGCCGGCTTTGCACTGCACGAGATGATTTACGACGAGCAAGGACAACCCGCCGACTACCGTTATCTTGAGATCAATCCTGCCTTTGAGAAACTAACGGGCGTTCCGGCGTCAGCTTTGCTTGGCAAGACTGTCAGGGAAGTGCTGCCGAATACGGAACAATATTGGATCGAGGTATCCGGCAAGGTAGCGCAGACCGGTGAACCGATTGCATATCAGAACTACTCAAGAGAACTGGGCAAGTATTACGATACCTGCCTCTTCAGCCCGGCCCGGGACCAGTTTGCGGTTGTATTTACTGACATCACCGAGCGGGTGCAGGCCGAGCAGGAGCGAGAGAGGCTAATCGGTGAGCTTCAGGAAGCCCTTGATAACATCAAGACGCTCAAAGGGTTACTCCCCATTTGTGCCAATTGCAAGAAGATCCGCAATGATGAGGGCTATTGGCAAGATGTGGCGGTCTATGTTCGGGATCATTCTGAAGCAGAGTTTAGCCACGGCCTTTGTCCCGACTGTGTGAAAGAGCTTTATTCAGACTTTTATGAGGATGATGGGTAGATGACACTACCAAGTTTGATCCAATGCCCACCCTCCCTCCCGAACTCGCCGCCTTTTCATACCTACTCGACCCGCCCCGGTGCGGGATGCGTTTCATTACTGACTGCCTCTGCTTGTTGATGGTCCAGGCTGGCAAGATGCGCGGAAGTTCGCCAAGGAGATGTTCGAATGAAATACGATCAGGACAAAGTTGATGAAATGACTCTGGCCCTCCTCTATCTCGTCTCAACAAAACTAAAGGAAGGACTCGGCGCCAGGGCATGGAAAGGTTTCGATGGGGAAACGATAAATCGACTTCACGAAAAAGGCTGGATCGAAGAACCAAAGAGCAAGTCAATGTCCCTTCTCGTAACAGAGGACGGGTACAAGAAATCGGAACAGTTATTTATGAAGCATTTCGGACTAAAGTAGACTGATAGATTGGTGTTACATCCCCAGGAGAGCCATGTCCCTGCCAAAGAGCCCAATTCTATCACCGTTGTCAACCGGAACATCCAGGTTCCAGTCGGACAGGTCGGAGTGGGATTGGCGAAACCCCATGAAGGATGCCATCTTGGCACGCGACGCCAACAGTTTCGAGTTGAAGAAGATGTGGTTGATCTCGTCAACCGGTATTTCCACGTGGGCCAGGAGCGAAGCTATGGTCTCTCCAGCCCGAGGCTCCAACACAATGACGCTGCCGTTGACGGGCCGAGAGCCGTTGGCATAGTGACGTAGCTTGCCGTACAAATGAATCTCTAGCATTGAGAAACCGCCAAAATAGATGGCTGTACCTTTTCCAGAAACCAGCGCGGTGCCCGCGATTTGAGGTTGCCGTCACGGTCCAGCAATGGTTTGAGTTGCGGATGGTTGGCCGGAAGACCGGCGTAATGCATCATCCGGTGGCCGTGACACATAAGACGCACTTCCGCTGCCCGGAAGCAGGTAGGGCAAAGGTAAAATCCGCGTTCGGTTTGCATCTTTCCGCTCCTTTCTGGGAAACGCCAGTAACCCGCCATTTGGGGGGTACATATAGTTCATAACTAGGATACCATGTTTTATTGATATTGTCAATCATTTTTATCTTATTTAACAACTCTACTGAAAAAAGGTTCCAAATGGCTATAAGCGGGGCGAATTCCCCTAAAAACCAGGTTTTTTGTCGGTGCATTCCCTGAAATGCACCCATTCTGGCCAGAATTTGGCACACCATCCCTTTCATCTCGTCAAAAACCTGGTTTTTTCAGTAGAGACATTTACTAGAATTCTTGTGACACATTAGGTGCCGCTGCGGTGGGGTGGTCCGCAAATCAGACGGCTTGCGCTTGTGGCTGTGGTGTGGCATAATCGAGCATCAAACGAGGTAAAAACACAGAGACGCTAAGAATAATAAAAGGGGAGGGAAAAGCACTGGAGGCGAATGAAATAGCTCATGCCATTGTAAACGCCGCGGCGGATAAGAAGGCGACGGATATCGTCATGCTGGATTTGCGGCAGGTGGCGCTCATCGCGGATTATTTTGTATTGTGCGATGGGCAGAGTTCGCGCCAGTTACGAGCCATCAGCGACGCGATTGCTGAGTCACTGAAGGAGTTGGGCGAACGGCCGCTGCGGGTTGAGGGTACGCCGGATTCGGGTTGGATGTTGCTGGATTTTGGCGCGGTTGTGGCTCACGTTTTTTCGCCGGAGTTGCGAGCGTATTATGACCTGGAGTCACTGTGGAAAGAGGCGCCGATGGTGGTGAGGATGCAGTAGCTGGGGGCTGGGGGCTAGTCACGCTGGGAGCGTGACCTACGGCTACAGCGCTGGGGACTAGTCACGCTGGGAGCGTGACCTACGGCTACAGCGCGATTGGAAATCGCGACTACGAGTTGTCAAGCTGGGTTTGCCAGGTTTGCCAGAAGCGAGGGAGGGCCTGGGCCGCGGGTTGGCGTAGGGTCAGGTCGGCGTAATCTGAGAGCGGGGTGGGCTGGGGATTGATTTCGACCAGTACGGCCCCGTTTTGTTTGGCGATGAGGGGGAATGTCGCGGCCGGATGGACGACGGCTGAAGTGCCGACGACGAGCATAACGTCGCAATTGGCACTGGCGGTGAAGGCAGCTTCCAGGATGTCCCCGGGCAAGTTCTCGCCAAACCAGACGACGTCGGGGCGGAGCAGTGCCCCGCAATCGGGGCAATGGGGCGGAACTTCGGGCAGTGGGGTGGTGCGATCCACGAGGGTGACTCCCTCACGCGTGCAACGCATGCGCCAGATGTCTCCGTGTAGTTCAAGAACGCGCCGGTTGCCGGCCAGGCGGTGCAACCCGTCTACATTTTGGGTAATCAATGTGAAGTCGGGAAGCCCGGCCTCCATGTCGGCCAGGGTGTGATGGGCCGGGTTGGGCTGGCAGGCGCCGATCAGCCCACGCCGCCAGTCGTACCATTCCCACACGAGTTTGGGATCCCGGTTGAAGGCGTGGGGTGTGGCCAGTTCCTGGGGACGGTATTGGCGCCATAGGCCCTCTTCACCACGAAAGGTGGGCACGCCGCTTTCGGCGGAGATGCCGGCTCCGGTGAGGACGGCTATGCGCCGGAATTGGGCGAAGTCCACGGTGGACATAGGGATACCCCGCCTACGTTTTCTTGAAAGCGCACGGGGGATGGTTCACTATTTGGTTGACACTTCTTACCGGTCAAATTAAGCAAAGTAACCTCGTAAAACGTAAAACGTGAAACGTAAAGGCACATCTGCAAGGCGCATTCGCCCAGAATCATTACGCTTTACGCCTTACGTTTTACGCATGTGTCTGGCAAAGCGTGCTAAGGATCTTAGCCCTAAATTGTCAACTATTTTTCTTAGCAAAATGAACCATGCCGCGCACGGGGCGCACAAAAGCCGCGCCGCATCCCCTGATGCGCGCACCAAGGGATGCGCCGCACCAGCGGATGCGCGCACCAGGGGATGCGCCTACTCAAGTATCCAGCGGTCTACGTCACGCTGGTAAGTGAGGAGTTCGCTCTGGTCAAACCACAGGGCGATTTCGGCGGCGGCGGTCTCCGGTCCATCGGAGCCGTGGACGAGATTGCGGCCGATCTCCAGCCCGTAATCGGCGCGGATGGTGCCGGGCGTTGCGCTAACAGGGTTGGTAGCACCCATGGTGTTACGCGTAACTTCGATGGCATTCGGTCCCTCGATGACCATCACCACGACGGGTGCGGAGGTGATGTATTGGATGAGAGGCTCATAGAAGGGCTTGCCTTCGTGAACGGCGTAGTGTTTTCGGGCCAGGTCATCTGAGACCTGGATGAGCTTCATAGCCACGATTTTTAGGCCACGTCGTTCGAGACGGGTGATGATGGGTCCTATGAGCTGGCGTTGCACGCCATCGGGTTTGATGATGACCAGGGTTCGTTCCACGGGTTTCTCCTGTTATATATTCAAGATAAGAAGGATGGTTCAGAAATAGGGTAACACTTTCTCAGCCGGACGAATGACAAATGACGAACGACGAACGACGAAGAGATCTGGGCCAATAATTGGTCCTTCGTCTTTCGTCCTTCGTCTGCAATTGTTGGCCTAATTTCAGGGACTTCTGAACCATGCCAGATAAGAGTGGCGCAACTGTTCAAAAACACAAACCTCGGAGATCTCCAAGACCTCCGAGGTCTTGTACTCAAGCAGAGATTTGGCCAGAGGCTGAGCCTCTGCCGCGGCAGATGTCGGGCCTCTAGCGGGCCAGAGGCCTGGCCTTCCTTATGGAACTATCGAGGTATCTTCTCAAAAAGTAGGGGCAACCCCTTGCGGTTGCCCGCTTGGGCAGGCGCAAGACCTGCCCTTACCCCAAGATATTGAGAAGATACCTATCGAGATTATGTTGATAGAGCCCAGGCTCATATCTTGGATAACGCCATCCGGTAAGCTTCTAAGGCAGCGTGCAGGCGACCATCTTTCATGCAGGCGTCGCCCAACAACTGATAGCCGGCGGGATCATCTGGAAAGCGGCGCACTCCCACTTGCAGGTTATCGATCACGCTGTCCAGCATCTCAGAAGAGCTAACCAGCGTTTCGTAGATCGTCAGGGCGTCCACCCAATCACCCGTGTTAAAAGCGGCACGCGCCAATGCCAGGCGGGCCGCCGGATCCCCAGGCAAGTCTTCGACGCGGGGTGCTTCCAGTTTTCGGGTGACGAGAAGCTCAGGCACAGGTGCCTCGACAGGCTCAGGCACAGGTACCTCGACAGGCTCCAGTTCAGGTTCAGGTGCGACCCAGGGGATTTCGGCCTCCGGGACTTCAAAGGCCTCCTCGGGTGTGGGAATCGCCTCGGCGGCGGGAACCGCCTCTTCCTCAACCACCACAGGCTCGACCAGGTCTTCTTCAGCCGCGACGAGATCTTCCATAGGTGGAGGACCAACCGCTTCGGGCTGGATTACCTCCGGTTCGAGTTCCTCGACAGGGACCTCACCCTCGGGCACGGCAGGCTCCTCAGGTAGTGAGGGCGCCTCCGCCTCCGAAACACCCTCACGCAGATGAAGCAGCCAATCGGGCAGTTCGGACGGTTCTGCGTATTGCGCCTCTTCCCCAACTTCAGCCGGTGTCTCGAATGCTTCAACCTCGGGAGGCGGCTCGGGTTCGGGCTCTCCTTCCTGATCACGGAATTCGCGCAACCAGTCGGGTATTTGGTCTTCTTGTGCTTCGGCTGGCTCAGCCTCCCACTCATCGGTGAGGGGAGGCTCTCCGGCCATTACCTCGCCCAGCCACTCGGGCATCTCGCCGGTCTCAAGTTCAATAGGCTCCTCAAAATCAGACTCGGCCAGGAGCATATCTTCGGACTCTAATTCGGTAAGCCATTCGGGCGTTTCAGCAGGCGGCCCGGCTTTGGGTTCTACGAACTCGCCTGCTTCGGCAGTGGGCTCACGCAGCCAGTCAGGCAACCCGGCTTCGTCCACTTCGGCTTCCACAGCCTCGTCTATTAGCTCCTCGTCCATCGGTGCTTCTGCCGACTCTTCGATAACCTCCTCAGCCAGTTCCTCAGCCACCGCCTCTGTCGGCTCTTCGATTTCAACCTCCGGCTCCTGCAACTCGCGCAGCCAATCAGGTGTATCAATCTCGTATGGTTCAGCTTCGGCCTCAGCCTGCGGCTGAGGTTCTTCTTCCACGGGTTCCCCGGTGTCTTCCAGCCAATCAAGCTCGGTCTCAGCCACGGGTACGGCCGGCACTTCAAGATCTTCCTCGGCAGCCGGTTCCGGTTCCCTGGCAGCCCCTGGCGACTCCTCCAGATCGGCTGTGCTGCGCAGCCATTCTTCAGCCGTCATGCCATCCGCCTCAGGCGGTGGTGCCTCCTCGACTGCCCCCAGGTCTACGCCTTCATCGGCCAAAATCTGTTCCCACAGAGCTCGGCCCTCATCGGCGGTGGCCGCCGGCTCACCGGTGACGACTTCGGGTGCTACAGGCTCAGCTTCCGCAGCCTCTTCCTCGGCCGTTGGTTCCTCAAAATCGCGGAGCCAGACAGGCAAGCCGGTTTCCTCAACCTCGACTTCGGGAGCAGGCTCGGGGGGCTCGGTGACCGGCTCAACTTCCTCGGTCGGGGCTTGCTCACCGGCGGCGATTTCGCGCAGCCAATCGGGCACGTCCGACTCTTCAACCACATCACCCAGCGGCTCAAGAAGCGAAGTCTCTATCTCTTCAACGGAAGGCTCGACATCGGGCTCTTCGGGATGAGTCTCCTCTCCCCGGATATCCTTGAGCCAATCGGGAATGCCAGTATCGTCGGCCTCGGTCTGGGCAACGGGCATGACTGGAGCTTGGGGCTCTTCGACCGGAGGTTCCTCGGCGGCCGGCTCCCGCTCCTCGGCAGCCCCTGGCGCCTCATCCAGATCGGCTGTGCTGCGCAGCCATTCTTCAGCCGTCATGCCATCCGCCTCAGGCGGTGGTGCCTCTTCGACTGACCCCAGGTCTACGCCTTCATCGGCCAAAATCTGTTCCCACGAGAACTGATCCTCAGCTTCGCCAGGCATTGGCTCGCCGATGGCTTCGGGCGCCGTAGGTTCCACCTCCGGCAGTTCCGGTTCGGTAACGCCGGGAATGGGTTCGGGCTGGAAATCGTCGGGGGGTTGGTCGGCAGCAGTTGATTCTAGCCAATCTGGGGTATCTGAATCGGAAAGGGTCTCTTCGGGTACTTCAGGGCGAAGCTCTTGCAACCAATCAGGCACGTCACCGGGCTCGGCCGGGACGGATTCCTCAGACGTATCGGCGTCATCCGCACGCGTAACCAGGTCATGCAGCCAGCTTGGTGTCTCGTCGTCTTCCTCAGAGTCCGACTCAGGAGGGGTTGAGGCCACAGGCTGGTCATCGCTTTCACCCAGCAGGTCGTCGCCAACACCCTTCAGCCAGTCGGGCAGTTCAAATTCTTCTTCAGATCGCTCTTCATCGTTCATAGGCTTGGATTCCTCTTCGTACGAATCGCTCATCCAATCAATCGCCGGCTCCTGCTCCTCGAAGGCAGGCATATCTTCCTGTGACGATGTTGGAGGAGACCAAAACTGTACACTCTGTATTTCATCCTCGCCAAGTGGTTCTATCTTCACCCCAAGAGAAGGCAGAGGTGACGCTTCTCCAAAACAAGACCCAGCGACAAGGTTTTCGGGGTCTAACTCCCGAGCTAATTCCAGGTAAGGTTCTGCCTCATCGGGCTGCTGGTTCTCCAACCACAGAGCACCGATCATCAGGTTGGCCTTGAGCGCGTTGGGGAGCTTGGTCAGAATACGTTGGCAGACTTCAACCGCTCGTACGTGATCTCCAGCCTGCCACAAGACCTGTGCGAGTGCTGTCTGGACGTCTCCTCGATCCGGGTTACTCTCCAAGACGGCTTTGAATTCTTGAACGGCCTTGTCGTGAAGCCCGGCCCGGGCATGGATGCGGCCTAAAGCCGCCCGTGTGATTTGGGTCGCTTCAGGTCTGCTATGGCCCTGGCGAGCATCATTAAGCTGACCAAGCCAGACCCGTAGGTCGGAATCGCCGGGCAACAGATCGACCGCACGCTGCATGTGCCAGGCTGCCTTGTCCAGGTCGCCGTTGGCCTGATGAATCTCTGCCAGCCCCACGCGCGAGGAGACATCTTCCGGGTCGGCACTCAACACACGACGGAATTGCGTGGCCGCCTCGTGATAAATCTCCAGCGCCAGCAACGCCTGTCCGAGCAGGCGATAGCTTTCTATGTGTCGGGGATAATGGCGCAGGATATGGCGCGTGATTTGAATGGCCTTGTGAGGCTCACCGGACTGAATAAATGACCTGGCGTCCTCACAATAGTCACGCAAACTAACTTGTTGCATAGGCCACGGCCCCCGAGTGTGCTCAAATAGCCAGGCGATGGACCATTCAGCTCACCATAACTATTATGCACTCTTTTGAATAAATTGTCAATGCAGCTTTAATACTATCTTAGGGCAAACGCATTTATCCAATCTGGACCGCGAGAAAGTAGTATCTGTCCCATTCAGCCCCATTGCGTCTGGCCTACACGCTGCATTTGGCCGTGTTTTCGTATCTCAACAGGGTAGTATGGGGG
>DAOUMD010000293.1:0-46817 GCA_034412795.1 Anaerolineae bacterium | reverse complement strand
AAGCCATAAGATGTAGGATATACAGCCCCAAATATCATCTGAGTGGGAGGATGCTTGGACTAACCGCACCCCTAACTGGAAAACCGATTTATCTGGTTGGCTACGATGTCTGTAAAGAGTCTGGGTGACGAAGTAGGTAAAGGATACAGTAATGGGTATTTGCGGATATACATCCGCCGATTATGGGTTGCAGATACATATCTGCAACCATCAGGCTGAGTAGTTACGGTTACGCAAATTTTCTACGATGTCCTGAAGGTTGACAATTACGCTCTCAAGTGTAACCCAAAAAGAGGTGGCTGTCTTTGCGCCAGCGCAAATGAGTCACAAGAACACCAGGAGTTAAGCGTTTACGTATCTTCGGAGGGAACGTCCGAAGGCAGATCCTCAGCGACAACTACGAGTGCGTGGGGATTGCGGATAAGCACACGCTCCCGCCCCGCTTCGACGAGACCCTGATGCGCCCAACGACTGAGGATACGACTTACAGTGTAGAGAGTCGTACCCGTCATTTCGGCCAAGTCCTCGCGCGAGAGAGGTAGGCCAATAAGAACCCCATCTTCCACTTTGTGGCCAGCCTGTCGGGCCAGACGCAGCAGAGCCCGGGCCACGCGTTGCTCTACCCGCTCAGTAGCCAATTCCTGGTAGCGGTCCAACAGGTGCCGGTAATGTCCAACCATCACCTCGAGCATGTTAAGGGCGATTCGAGGATAACGCTCAATCAAGCCCACCAACGTCCCGCCGTCCCAAGCCAAAGCCAGACAATCGTCCACCGCTTGGGCCGAAAGCGTGTAATCGGCATGGCTCAGGGCAGCGACGCCACCGAAACACTCGCCCGGCCCGGCAAAGCGCATAAGCATTTGGTTGCCTTCGGACGTCACCTGTGTCAGCTTTGTCTCACCCTGGACGAGAACATAAAAAGTCGTAGCTGACTCACCCTGATGGAAGAAGAAGGCATTACGCTCAACTTGACATTGATGAGCAGCCTGGAGCACGACCTGTAGACCGGCCATGTGCAAGTCTCGGAAGGTTGGACATTGAGAAAGAAGCTGAGTGAGATCCACGTTAGCCATCATAAGATGTAGTTCCTATATTCCACCAGACGAGGGCCCTATCGAGGCTGAGGCGTTATAAGTCGGGCGGAGCCTGGGGCGCTACGCGCAACGTGCGTTCGTGGCGATAGACGACCTGGCCCGGACGGCCGCCCTTGAGACGACGGACATTTCGTCGCTGGACGACGTCCACGTCTAGCTGCGTATCGTCCCGCCCCCGCGAATAGTAGGCAGCCAGCCCGGCTGCCCATTCAACGGTCGGCTCCGGGACCGTTTGTCCCTCTGCCTGGACCACGACGTGCGCGCCTGGTATGCCACGCGCGTGTAACCACAGATCGTCGGGCGCGGCTCGCTGGAAGGTCAGCTCCTCGTTCTGAAGGGCGTTCTTGCCCACCCACACCGTCAAGCCATCCGGCGACGTAAATCGCAACGGGCGGGCGCCGGGTGAGGTGGACCGCCTGCGTTTGCCTCTGAGATAGCCGGCCTGAGCCAGGGCACTCCCCACTGCGTCGATCTCGGGGCGGTTTTCGGCCATGTCCAGGTCTTGGGCCAGTTGCTCCAGGTGCTCTTGTTCTGCCTCCACGTGCGCCACTTGTGCGGGAATCTCAGTCGCCGCTCGCTGCGCTTTTCGGTAACGCCGGAAGTATGCCTCCGCGTTCTCGGAGGGAGACCGCTCGGGGTCCAGCTTCACCCGCAGCGGTGGCTCCCCCAGCACCCATTCGGCGGCCAATTCGGTTTCTCCCGGCTGGATCTGGTATGCATAGGCCAGGATGGCCTCGCCCATCTGCTTGAGGGTTTCCGGGTCGCCGGCAGAGGCCTGCTCCTCGGCCAACTTCTCACGCCGGCGCGCCAGGCGTTCACGACCGGCCTGGATAGCCTGGGACAAGGGCGCTTTAGCAACCTGATAGCTGCTCGGTTCCTGGCTGAAATAGACCGCAACTGCCTCGCTCATGCTCCCCAGGGGTTTCCAGGTCTCCATATGGGTCAGGGAATAAGACGCAAACGCCACGACCTGGTCCCCCTCATCAAAAACGAGGCACGGCTGGGGCGGCTCCGAGATCAACCCACGGCAAGCTTCGAGCAACGGCGTAATACGTTCGACTGCCTCGACCTCCGCGTCCGTGTCTCCCAGCGCGCGAAAGACGATCTCGCGGGCGGCCAGAGGACTGATACCCGCGATACCACCAACTAATGCCTGTCGAAGAGGCGTTTCAGGTGGCCACCCCGCGAGCAACTGGCGCAGACGGTATTCAGTCACGTCCGCAGGAAACAGTTTATCTTGGGGCGGAGGAGGGGCATAGGCGTGGCTGGGCAGCACTAATCGGGAACGACTCATCTCCGGACCCACCCGCTTGACGGCGTCCAGCACCGCCCCGTCCTCAGCCAGGAGCACCAGATTGCTCTGACGACCAATGGCTTCGACAACCAGTGTTATCGGGCCGTGGGGCCCCTCGAAGACCAGGTGTAAGATTCGCTCCGCGGGAGGCTGGTGCAATTCGACCAGACGCGCGCCACGCACGTACTTTCTCAAGAGGAGCAAGATTGGCGTAACGCCGTCAACGCCGCGCCGGGGCTTGGCGGCCAACAGGTGAATACGTGCCGCCTGAGGGTGTGCGCTAGCGAAGAGGTATCGTCGTTGGCGATGCGCATAGATCTCCAGGGCCACCGACAGCCGGTCGGGCAGCAACACCTGTTGCACGCGCCCATCAAGCAGTTCGGCACGTAGCTCGGCGGCAATCGCAGCGGTGGTGAGGGCATCGAAATACATCTCAGCAGATTAGTTGGTTTACCAATCGTACGTCATCAGCTCTATGAAGTCGTCAAGGGTGTGCCTACCCCGAACCCGGATACGACTTAACTCAAAGAGATCATCAGAGGCGTGAGTGGCACCCTGCTCGGTGACGACAGCCCCCCAGAAATAGGCCGACTTAAGAACGGCAACGGTCTGGTCGTCAAATCTACCGGACGGGTAGGAGAAGAAGCGGGGCGTCTGGCCGGTGTGGGCTTGGATAGCCTCTTTGGGAGCCACGATTTCGAAGATCAAGAAGTCCATATCTTTGCCGCGTAGATCAAAGTGGCGGTAGCCATGCGGCTGAAAGTCCATACCAGCCTGGTGCATTTCCTGCACCATATCCCAGGTCAGGTAATCTGGATTATCAAAGTCGATGGGGCCAGTGATGAGAAAGAAGGTGCCGACGTAGCCATACTCCTGGAGTAACGGGAAGGCGTGGGTGTAATTGTCAACATAGCCATCATCGAAGGTGAGGATAACGGGTTTATCGGGCAACGGCCAGCCGAGCGACATGTGGTAGACCAGGTCGGTCAAGGTGATGCTTTCGTAGCCCTGATCGCGCAGCCAGGCCAGTTGCGCCTCAAAAGCAGCCGGAGTCACCGACAGATCAAGCCGATAAACGTCGGCATCCGGGGAAGGTTCAGAGATGTAGTGGTACATCAAGATGGGCACCCGGGCTTCGCGCAATTTACCGTCGGACGTGGGCAATGGTGTCGGGGTGAAGGTGGGTGTAAAGGTAGGAGTAGGCGTGGGCGTACGCGTAGGAGTAGCCGACGGCGTGGGCGTGGCGGTCTTGGTTGGCGTCTTGGTCGGCGATGGAGTCGATGTGGGCGTAAATGTGACAGTGGCAGTCGCCGTCAGGGTCCGCGTCAGGGTCGGCGAATATGCCGGGCTACTGGTAGGCGTAAGGGTACGCAGCAGCCCCCTGGGCTGCATTGAGGGCGACCTCTCCGACGATGAAGGCACGGATGGAGTTGACAACGTTAGTCCAAGCCGCGGAATGATAAAAAGGAGGAGCAGGATAGCGAGAAACCAATAGCGGGCAACAGCCCGCAAGGTTGAGGTCATAGGTTTGATAGAGTTTACCTTACGATAAGGATTCGGTGGTCTCCCTCGGGTTGATGCAGAGTGTTGGCCCAGTCTTACCACAAAGGACACAAGGAACACCAAGAAATCTTTGTGTCTTTGTGTGCTTTGTGGTTTATATTCTCCGGCTCTCGCTTATCAACACAAAGCAGTGGGACTACCAAGGATTCGAAACGGAGTATAATCAGAGATCTAACGGTTGTCAAAACGAAAAGAGAGACCAGGTCTGGTTTCATCATCGTTCATCTGAGCCTCACTTCGATCAGCAACTGGCCCAGTTGAAGCTGATCACCGTGTTGGAGAGGCTCAGGCATATATGGGTCTAGCCGCTCACCGTTGAGCAGCGTACCGTTGGTGCTCCCCAGATCTTCCACCATGATGGTGCTACCCCGTCCAAATATGGCGGAGTGTTCACGGGAGACACCACTCTCCATAGCCAGGTCGTCGGTCAGATCTACCTCGGGAAAGATATTCTGAGACGGATCACTGCGCCCCAGCCGGACCGGCTTGAGGAGCATTACCTCCACCTCTCGTTGCCGAGTTTCTTTTCCAATAATCAACCGAATGCTCAGTGGCCCGGTGCGAGGCAGCTCCGCATCGCCGGTCCGGGCAGCCTGAAGCTTTCCCAGCCAGTTTATGCGGGCGATCTCCATAGGCTCGGTTTCCAGCTCCTCCGGGTCCAGGAGATATGCCCCGCATTCGGTACAATATACCGTGTTGGTAACAAAGTTGGTCTGGCAGACGCGACACCGAACCACTGGGGATTGCCTCAGTCAGCTTACAAAGGCACTTGGGGTGAGACTAACACTTAATGATCCCGATCACCCATCTATGCCGCCCATTCCCATCTTACCAATAGTATAACATATACTTCTCAAAATCTCAATTCTCAGATTGGTGCAAGTGCCAAGTCAGCAACAAGATTGTAACCAGATTGTAACACTCATGAGGCCCAATATGTGGTAAAGTAATAGGGTAAACTGCCTCGCCTTAGCAGTCCTATCACCGTATAAAGGGGGACCGTCCTATGGCGCTTATTTTGTACGTTGAAGACAACGCCGAACACCGGCTGATGATGCACACACTTCTATCCTCAAGAGGCTTCGACGTCGAACTGGGGCGAAACGGGATGGAAGGAATTGAACTGGTCAAGGAAGTCCACCCAGACCTGATCTTATTGGACCTATATATGCCAAAGATGGATGGCTTTGGCATGATGGAACATCTAGCCGGAGACTCTAGCATCGAGAACATCCCCATCATCGTTGTCTCAGCCTGGCCAACGGGCGACCATCGGCAGCGGGCGTTCAACGGTGGCGCCCGGGCGTTTGTCTCCAAGCCCTACGATACCGATAAGCTGGTTGACCTCATCAAGCAAAACTTGCACATACAGGCATGACGCGTCAGCGCAGGGTATTGTGACATCTCCACTAGCCTAACAATTGCGCAATCCACGGACAGTTGTTTCCTGGTGGTTTTTCACCTCCAGTAGCCGCGATTCCCAATCGTGAAATAGCGGTAACAAGGCTTCGTTTCTGCTCATAATTTGGCAACAAAATGGGCGCGATTGGAAATCGCGGCTACTTTCGAACAATCGGTGTACCAGTTATAATACGGGCAATACGCGGTACGCTGGGGGAGGAGAGTGGACGATCTGCTGCGGGAAGGCATCGCCGCCGCCAAATCAGGCCAACGTGAGCGGGCCTATGATCTGCTAAGGCAGGCCGTAGAGGAAGACGAAGAAAACGCCCTGGCCTGGTTATGGCTGAGTGAGGTCACGGATAGCTGGGAGGATCGAGAGATTTGCCTGGAAAATATTCTGGCTCTCGATCCGGCGAACGAGACAGCGCGCAAAGGACTGGCCTGGGTGCGCGAGCAAATAGAAGCCAGTGCATCAGCTTCGGGCGGTACAGCGCCCGCGCCTACTCCAACGCAAGAAACTTCATCCACAGAATCAACGCCAGCCAGGGTACCAGTCTCCCCCGCGGCTGCCGTATTGCGCGAAGACTTCGCCCGCCGCCAGCCAGCGCCAGAGATCGAGCCGGAACCGCCCCCTCTCCCGCTTCGAGACGAGTTCGAAGACGAATACCTGTGTCCTTACTGCGCGGCACAAACTGAGCCCGACGACCGCAAATGCGCCGCCTGCGACAATAAACTGTGGATCAAGGTTCGGAGACGCGAGGAACGTTCCTCCTGGCTGTGGATCGCGCTGACTTTGCAGGCAGCCAGCACCATCTGGCCCGCGTTTCTCTCAACCTTGGTGCTTTTTTACGCTGCGCGCCAGGCGGGGCTCGACAACTTCTTTTTGCTGGTAGCCCCATACTTGGGCCTGCCCAGCGACCTGCCACCCGAGACGGTCAGTGCTGCCTTCGAAGCGATACCACGTGCGTATGTTCTGCCTCTGGCTGTCCACATCTTGTTTTCACTGGCGGTGATGGCCGGACTGTATCTACGCTGGAGACCGGTCTTCTATTTCTATCTGGTCAACACCTTGCTGATACTGGCCTCAGCTTTTGCAGGAATGGCTGTTAGCCTGAGCTTGTCCACTGAAGGGGCAGCCCTCGGTCCACGAGTGGGCGTGGGCATCCTGTGTAGCGGAGGCGGCCTGATCCTGGGGCTGCTGATGTTCTTTCTAGTCCTTCAGCTTGAAGATGACTTCTTTTTTGACGAGAAACGACTCCTGCTACGCCTGGATCGCGATGCCACCAACGGCCCCGCTCTCTTGAGCAGCGGTCGCCATTACGCCAAGCGGGAGATGTGGGCTATGGCAGCCATCCATCTGAGGCGAGCCACCGGCCACATGCCCCACCAGATCGCCCCTTATCTGGCGTTGGCGGCGGCATATCTCAACCTCAAGCGTTACGACCTGGCCGCCGATGCCCTGGAAGAAGCCGGGCGTATCGCCCCGGACGATCCCCAAGTCGAACGCCTGAGGACGGTGATGAACTTCAAGCAAGGAACAGCCCTCGATAGCCAGCGGACATGAGAAAAATGATCAGCCAATTACGCATCAGTTTCGCCAGGAAAATCCAGACCAGGAAGATGTTGCGCTTGATGTTAAAGGCACCAGCCCCCGTGGTGAGCACCGTACCCAGGCCAGGTATGGCCGATAAAATGAGGACTCTGGCCCCATAACGTTCATAATAAGTACCGATCCTCTCCCAGCGCTCTCCTTCAAGCTGGGGGAAACGCTCGAACACAGCCTCCGTCCCGCCCCGGCCAAGATAGTATAAAGCCAAATTGCCAGCCGCACCCACTGCGCTGATGACGACAACCAGCATCCAGAGAATGGGATCGAGCAGCATGCTGGCCAGTGGCCAGCCTTCCCCTTGGCCGCCGATGAACCACCATACGCCCACCACCAATGCAGCGACGACCGTGCTCTCCAGGGTCAGTATGGTCCACACGCTGGCAAACCGAGGTCGAAAGCTTAGTGAACTTTGCGGCTCCTGCGAATCCTGGGTCATGGGATCTTTACCTCACAATCTGCCCTCAGGCACAACGGAAGCACGTCGCACCTGAAATTGAGTAGCATTGAGCTATGCATCGGATTTGTGAATTTCATAATATTCTACCCTGTTCGGGTGTCTCGGAGCCATCTTGGTGGAGGAAAAGGCTGTGTGTCGGGTAGGGCATTTCAATACCAGCCTCGTCCAGCGCCTCCTGTAGAGCCGTATTTACCCGATCATAGACGCGGCGCGTGTCGACGTAAGATTCGATCCACCAGCGTACACGAAAGACCATGGCCCAATCGCCCATCTCGATATACAGGGCATCCACTGACTTGTCAGGCAACACACCCTCCACCCCACGCACCGCTTCGATGATGGTGCGACGTACGGTGTCGATGTCGGAGCCGTAGGCCACCTTGACGTGGGTTTCAATCCGGTAGCGGGGATCGGGATAGGTGTAGTTGATGACCTGGTTCCTGCCGATCATGGAATTAGGCACGATGACCATCCGGTTGTCGCGAGTGCGAATGCGCGTGGTACGCAGGCCGATCTCCACCACGTCACCCCAGGTACCCACTCCCTGGATCTCGATGCGGTCACCGACGCGATAGGGACGGTCGGCCAGGATGATGAAGCCGGCGATGGCGTCCGAAAGGGTATCCTGGGCAGCCAGTGAGAGGGCCAGGCCGCCGATGCCCAAGGCAGCCACCAAGGCGGTGACGTTGATGCCAAAGTGGGACAGCAGGATGGTGAGGCTGACGGCCACGAGAAAGATGTGGCCCACACGCGTCAAGAGCAACAGGACTGGATCGAGTTCATCAACGCGCCCGGCATCTTCGAGTTTTTCACGGTACCAGTGGTAGCCGAGGTTGATCAGGCTCCACAGGATCAAGGTGGTGAGGACCAGACCCAGAACGAAGTAGGTATCATTCAGGAATGTCTTCAGATCGACGTTGAGAAATGTCAAGCGGCTGGTGGCGAAACTCAGGACCAGGACGACCACCAACCACCTAAGACGGGGACCGACGACTTCCAGAAGCGCGTCGCCGAGCCTGGTTGAGGTGTGATGAGCAACCCAACGCAGCAGGCCGTGCGTTAACAAGGTGCCGATTGCGAAGGCGATCAGAACGTACAGCAGCGAGACCCCCAGGTTGATCCAGTCGTCAGCGGCCAACCCCAGAAACGACTTCCGGGCCAGCCCGGTGGCGCGGGTGAATTGAGACACCCCCTGGGCGACCCGATCGGGGGTGGCGGTGGGTTCCGGCGTCTGGGTGACCAGTATGTCGCCAAGTGGAGTGTCTTCTTGCTCCGGCTCCTCGTCTTCAGGCACCTGGAATGTCTCCGGCTCCAGCGTCTCGGTTCGAGCAACGGTGGGCGTTGTCTCCGGCTGGCTCGTTGCCGGTGGAGCTGCCCCGCTACAGGCGGCCAGAAGAGAAGTCAGGATGAACGCTATTGAGATCAAAAACGAGATACGTGTTCCCTTCATCGCACTCCTTAGATTGCTATGACGACTCACCCGCACCCTATCGCGGTGAGATGCAAGTACGTGTCGTCACTACGAGATAGCTCATCCACTTGGAACCGCGAACCCCATCCTGTTTACTGGCCGATGTGCGGCAGACTCAATGGTCTCCTGCGTCGGGTGCGCAGCTCAGGCATGTCAACCAGTTCCGGCGACTCAGGGCCGGCTGTCTCCAGCCGGCGCGCGTACCAGTTGGCCAGCGGCAGCGCCGAAAACCCGTGCAGCAGCACACTGAGCAAAATCGTCCAGCCGGCCATGGCGAACAGCATCTCATGCGACCGTCCGGCCTGGTGGAAGGACTCAAAGGCCATCAACGTAAACACCACCGAGGCCAGACCGCGCGGTCCCAGCCAGCCCATCATAAGCACCGTATCGCGCCGCATGCGTGTGCCGATCAGGGCGATGGCCACCGGGAGCATACGGATCAACGTCAGGCTGAGCAGACCGTAGAGCAACGCCAGCGGGTTGAACGCGTCGAACAGAGGTATCACTAGGTTGGCGCCAAAAGTGGCCCAGACAAACAGCGATAGCAGCGTGCCGCCGGTCTCGGTGAATTCAGTCGCCTCGTGCAGGTGGTCGCGGGTGGCATAGCCAAACAAGAGCCCACCCACAAAAGCGGCGATAAAACCATTGCCCCTCAGGGCCGCCGAACCAAAATAGGCGCACAAAGCCAGCGCCAGGTTGCCGATTTGCTCCGTGCCTTTGGAAGTCCAACGTCGCTTCACCGCGGCCGCAAAGAGCCAACCCCCGAGCAGGCCAACCGCCGCCCCAACCCCCACCGCGACGCCGATTTCGGTCAAGGCTGACGCCAGCCAGCCACCCAATTTATGGGTTTCCTCGGCCACGACCAGGGCAGTGAAAAGCGCCACGAAGGGTGTGGCGATCCCGTCGTTGAGCCCGCTCTCCACGTTTAATGCCCGGCGGATGCGCACCGGCACGCGCGGGTTGTTGAAGATGGGCAGCCCCAGGGCAGCGTCGGTGGGCGCCAGGATAGCCCCCAACAGCAGCGCAAACCCGATCCCTTCCTCCGGGAACAACCCGAAGGCGGCCATTCCGCCCAGGGCGATGACCAGAGGCATACCGATCACCAACAGCCGGCCCGGCAGTCCCGCATCATCCCGCACCTGGCGAAAATCCAGGCTGGATGCGTCGGCGAATAACAAGAGTGCCAGGGTGATCTCGGTCAGCGTCTCGACGTCTTTGGACGTGGCTGACAAGTCAATGAGCCGCAATGCTTGGGCGCCCATGAGTGCACCGACCGCCACAAAGATCACGGGCATAGTGACCGAAAAGCGACCCAGCCACAAGGCGAACACAGCATACACAGCCACCAGGCCAAAGAAAAGCGCCAGTCCTATCTCCATCGTCGGATACTCCTTTGCAAGAACAGCTCAAGTGAAATCAATCAGCCCCAGATGCCGGGTATCTCTGACCAGGCACGCTCAGATGTGAATATCCGGTCCCTCCTCCTGACTTAAGCGGCGCAAACGCAAGGCGTCGCTGATAAGGATAGCCCCGCCGATCAACGCCCAGATGCTGGCCGCCATGTACACCCACAGGTCGCGCACCAGCGGATCAACCACCAGCATCAGCCCCAACACCATCTCGAACATGCCTAGAAAGAAGCTGGTCCACGACCACTGTCGGGTCTGCTCCGCGCTCTGTTTGAAGCCGCCAAATATGTGTAGCAGCCCAGTCAGGAAAATCACCAACCCCAGGACGGAGAAGAAGACGTCTTCCGCCACATACGAAGGGGCCAGACTGCGGCTCAACATCCCCAATCCGGCCAGGACGCCGATGATGCCGGCCAGCACGGGAAACCCTCTGGCCCTTTCGCCGGCAGCTCCCCAGCGCAGACTCATCACCCCGGCCAGCAGCCAATACATACCCATAAAGTTGCCCAGCATAGGCCGTGGCTTGTCCGGTTGGATGAGTAGCGCGGTGCCCAGGCTGATGGCCAGAATGCCGCGTATCAGGGTGATCCAGAAAGCCACGTTTCTATTCATGTATATCTATCCTAGACATCTTCATAAGACAGATCTCTGACAAACGAGACAAGAATTTAGCTCACAGATTCTCACAGATGAACAGTGCGACCCCCACCGCACCGGCCACCACGACGGTGCGCCGGGCGACCTGGCGGCGTACCTCCTGGCTCATGCCTTGTGTCATGGCGATGTAGATGAGCAGCACCTTGATCGGCCCCATGCCGATAAACAGGGTGATGAAGAGTTGAATTGGCGAGATTTGAACCATATATTGCTTCTCCCCTTCGTATTACCCACTTTCAGATAAGACCAACCCCCCCGGGATTTGACCCCAGGGGTTTATACAAACCCCTGGGTCTACCCTTTCGATTAGATTTCTACCTCGTGCGCAGCGAAGAGTTCGTGCAGCTTGGCCTCGTCCTCGTTCGACAACGAGGTCTGCAGCACGGTGGCCTCGAACTTCTTCAGCTCATCCTCCAACTTGTCCGGGACGGCCTTGCGCACCAGCAGGAACAGCGCCGAATGGCCGGGTTCGATGGTCTCGCCCACTTCCTTGATGAACTTGTCGTCCACGCCGATGTCGGTCAGCGCGCCGCCCAAGGCACCACCCAGGGCACCCATGGCCAGGCCCAACCAGGGCATCCAGAAGATGAGGCCGATCAGCATGCCCCAGAAAGCTCCGCCCAGCGCGCCTGTGCCCACCAGGCTGACGGCCTGCTTGACCTTAACCTTGCCATCTTGCTTGCGGACGACGACGGCGGCATCCTCAAGCGCGATGATCTGCTGCTTCTGGAGACGCACCAGATCATCGCGCAACTCCTGGGCACCGGTCTCGGTATCAAACGCCAATACTACCAGGTCACTCATTGTTTACGTTCCTTTCTTTGTTTTGAATAGTGTCTATGTTTCGTGCTCCGGCCCAGCGACAGGTCGCGGACCCGCCACGAGCATCGAGCCGACCGCGCGCTGGGTCGGCCTGTGATCGATCCAGCGCCGGGTTTACTGCGCTCCGGGGCGTTCCGTGACCGGCCCGGAGCTGGAATAACCTCACGATCATTCTGTCTCGTCTCTAGTTCATACACTCCCTCCTCAAATTCATCTCCTAGCTATCAGCTTCTGCGCTGGGCGACGCTGATATAGTACAGAAGCTGCAGGATGGAGGTGACGGCCGCCGCCAGGTAGGTCAGCGCCGCGGCAGTCAATACCTGGCGGGCGCCTTTGGCATCCGCCTCCGACTCCATCAAACCCGCCTCGCGCAACATTCGCAGGCCCCGGTTGCTGGCATTGATCTCCACCGGCAACGTCAGGATCGAGAAGAGCACCATGATGGCGAAGAAGAAGATGCCGACCCACAGCAAGTTCGTCATGTTGAACATGAGGCCCATCACGATGGCGATGTAAGACAGGGTAGGGCTGAACTGCAAGGCGGGCAGCAAGAAGCCGCGCATCCCGATCAAGGCCGAGCCGGTCTGGTATTGCTGGACGTGTCCCAACTCGTGGGCGGTGACGGCCATGGCGGCCACCGAGGGCTGGCTGGCCACCGGGTCGGACAGGCGCACCACGTTGGCGCCCGGATCGTAATGATCGGTCAACGCGCCAGGCGTTTGCTGCAAGGGGATCGCCTGCAGCGAGGTCCGATCAAAGAGCCGTTGCCCGACGTGCATGCCATCCAGCCCGGAGCTATTGCGCACGCCACTCCACTTGCTAAAGGTGGATTTCAGGTAGATCTGCACCCCGGCAGAAATCACCAGCACGGGGACGAACACCAACCAGAAATATACAGGGTCGATAGACCAGAACATAGAGCCTCCTCCTGTTTGTGTAGGTTAGAGATAAAATGGCTTCATAATCCATATGGCGACGAAGGACGAAAGACGAAGGACGAATGGTCTGGTCGCTCGTCCTTATTCTTTCGTCTTCCAACATTCGTCATTGGTCATCGGTCTTTCGTCATCTTGGTTCATCCCCAACCCTCGACGTAGCGATCGGGGGTGAACTCATACTCTTGGTTGGCCCGAACCTGGACCACGATGCCCAACACCGCCAGGACGGCCCACACGATCCACCACAACCAAGAGGCCTGGAGGATGGGTTGGATGGAGCTGCCGGCCATCTGTAGTTCGTCCAGCGAGATCCGGCCAAAAAGCAGCAGCGGGCTGAGCACCAGGAGGTTGGCGCCGGCGACCGCCGTGATGACGATGATGACGTACTTCTGAAGGTTGTACCACAACGTCAGCCCGGCGGCGACGACGGCGCAGATGACGCCGACGACAATGACCAGGAATCCGGTCTCGAAGCCAATGGCGGCCATCAAACCGGTGCCCAGGGCGGCCCCGATGCCGGCGGCCACGATGGCCACGCCCAACACGAAGAACAGATAGGACAGCACTGCCCCGATCAGGCCCACGATGAAGCCGACCACCCAACCGGCCACAGTGACCAGAAAACCGGTGCCCAGGATCAGTGCCACGCCCTGGGCGCCCAACCAAAACCCGGCGAAGAAGCCCCAGATGGGCAGCAACACCAGGAAGATGCGATAGCCCAAAAGACAAAAGGCTACCCCCAGCAGGGCCGCCAACGTGGCGGCAAAGATAACAGATGCGAGTGGAACCATGGGTTACTCCTTTCTCTATTGTGTACTGCGTACTGCGTATTTTGTGATGCGTGATGCGTAAGACGTACTGCGTACTGCGTATTTCGTGATGCGTGATGCGCAAATGCACGTTTCATGTTTCACGTTTTACGTTTTACGTTTTACGTCTTTACGTCTTTACGTTTTACGCACTACGCAGTACTCTCTACGTTCTACGAAGCCTTCTCTTCCATCGCCAGATACGCCTCAACCGCCTGCTCCAGGTTAAAGAACATGCGCTCGTGACCCAGCGTTTTACCCAGTGGGGCACGCTCAATTACTTGAAAGGCTTCGGTGTTCAGCGCTGCCAGCCACAGCTTTATGCCAGAAGTACTCAGCTTGTCTTCATACTCACTGAACTCCTTCAACGCGGTGTATTCGAAGTTCGGCACAGCACTGCAGTCCAGAACCACAATCTGAGGCTGGTGCTCGTGGATCAGGTTTGTCATCTGGTCCAAAGCCCGCGGAGCGCTGCTAAAGAACATCATCCCCTCGGTGCGCAGCATCAGCAACCCTGGAAAACCCTCATCAGCAGGATGATCCTGCACAGGTCGAAAAACGTCCGTGCCAGGTTTACGGCCCACGACGTACACGGGAGGATGCCCGGCGAAGTAGAGCAGGGCCAGAATCGAGATGATCACGGCCAACAGGATGCCTTCCAGGGTACCCAAGATGATCACACCCAAAAAGGCAACGACGGCCCAGACGAACTCGGCGTCGCGGATTTCCCGGATCTTGCGGAATTCGCTCAGCTTTATCAATCCGGCGGCTGCCACCAGCACCAACGCCCCCAGCGTGGCCTGCGGCATCAGGCTGATCAAGGGTGCCAGGAACAAGGCGGTCACGACTACCACCGCGACCGTGGCCATCTCGGCAATTTGAGACCTGGCGTCGGCCTGGTCATTGACAGCCGTCTGAGATGTGCCGCCACCCGCCGGCATGGCGCTGGTGAAACCCCCACCCACGTTGGCCAACCCCAGAGCCAGTAATTCCTGGTCGGCATCCGGGATTGGGTCCCCACGTTGCGTGAAAGCACGCGCCGCAGCGATCGATTCAACAAAAGACATCAGCGCAATCCCCAGCGCCCCTGGCCATAGGGTCTGAATCAGTGACAAGTCGGGCAATGTCAGCGAAGGCAGCCCGGCTGGAATAGGTCCCACCAGTGCTACTCCGAACGCTTCGATATCTAGCAACGCAGAGAGCAAAATGCCGAAAGCCACCGCCACCAGCGCGGCGGGCACGCGCTTCGTCAGGCGTGGCAGGAAAATCAGGATCGCCAGCGAGATCAGCGAAAGCGCCAGGGTAAGCCAGTGGATCTGATCTAGGTTCTGCAGCAGCGATACCATCGTCTGCAGGATGGGGCCTTTTTCTAACGCAAGCCCGGTGACCTTCCCCAGTTGACCCACCAAGATCACCACGCCGATGCCGGCTTTGAAGCCGGTCAGTACCGGCGTGGAGATAAAGTTGGCAATGAAACCTAGACGTAGGACTCCCGCCAGCAGCAGAAAGAGGCCCGCCAGCAAAGCCAGCGTGGCGGCCGGGATAATGTAATCATACGGGTCGCTGCTCTCCACCACCCGCGCCAGTTCCGCCGCCGTGAGCATGGCGATGGTGGAGGTAGCGCTCACGCTCAGCGGCCGCGAGGTGCCCAGCAGAGCGTAAACCAGCATGGGGGCCAAGGCCGTGTACAGGCCCACCTCCACCGGCAGACCGGCGATGCTGGCGTAGGCCATGGCCTGCGGGATGACCACCGCCGCCGCCGTCAACCCAGCCATCAGGTCAAAACGCAGCCACTCTCGGGGATACCCGGGCAGCCAGCCCATGATGGGCACGTATTTGGCTAGTCCATTGGGTGCAACTGTTGACTGCACGCTTCACTCCTTGAAGAAGGACGAAGGACGGATGACGAACGACGAATGGACAAGCCGAACTTCCGTTCTTCGTCTTTAGTCCTTCGTCTTTCGTCTCTCGTCCACCGACCGTTATCTACCGGTAACCCGGAATCCGATCCCGGTTGCCGTACCCGCCGCCGGCGTACATGCCGATGTCGGCCAACACGGCGAGTCCCAGCCAGACCCAGTCGAAGCCGATCACCCCACCTGGCGCGACCAGCACGTACATGAGCGTCGTCCAAGGCAGGAACAGGAAGCCCAATAGCGGCCAGATGAAGGAGGGGAAGGTGATCTGCCAGCGAACCGGGTTGACCAGCCACCAGATCAAGATGCCCGCGCGCGGCCCGAGTAGTAACAATGTGGTAAAGAAACAGCACATGATTCTTCTACCTTTCGTTGATTGGTTATAGGTTTACGGATACCTTACTAATTTGAACCAGACGAAGGACGAAGGACGGAGGACGAATGGCCACTCTGAACTTTCGTCCTGCGTCGTTCGCCATTTGTCCTTCGTCGTTCGTCCTTAATGAGCTGGCGTTCGAACGGGACGGTATCCCACGAACGCCAGTCCTGTCTACCAGATCCTAATGAAGACTGCCGTCCGTGGCTTCTTGCATCTTCTCCAGCACGCGATCGAGGTTGAAAGACGCCGGTTTCTGGCGCGGCGGGAATTCTCTGAAGGACTGGATTTGTTCCGCAGTCAGCGCCTGGGCCGGATAGAGAGCAAAGACGTGTTCGATCACCCAGTCCCAGTACGAGTTCGAGTTTTCGTCCGCCCGCTCGAAGGGGTCGCGCCGCAGGTTGAAAATCTTTGGAACGCGCAGCTCGACGAACGGCTCCGCCCAGAGCTGCATCGTCTTGGCGCGCTGTTCGAAGAAAACAATCTTCCAATCTCCAATGCGGACCGCCACGACCTTTCCGTCATCGTTGGTGTAGTAGATCCAGTCGCGTGGTGACTCGTCGGTCTCGCCGGTAAGGTAGGACAGGATGTTGTAGCCGTCGATGTGCACCTTAAAGGTCTTGTTGCCGGCCTGGTGGCCCTTGAGCAGTTTCTCCTTGACATCCGGTTCCCCGGCGGCGGCCAGCAGGGTGGGTAACCATTCCTGGTGGCTGACGATGCCGTTCAGCACCTTACCCGCCTCAAACTTTCCAGGCCAGCGCACGAAGCAAGGCACACGGTAGGCGCCCTCCCAGTTGGAGTTCTTTTCGCTGCGCCAGGGGGTGATAGCCGCGTCGGGCCAGGTGTTGTAGTGCGGGCCGTTGTCGGTCGAGTATTGCACGATGGTGTCCTCGGCGATGCCCAGCTCATCCAGAAGGTCGAGCAACTTGCCGACGTGCTGGTCGTGCAGCACCATGGCGTCGTTGTAAAAGCCCTGGCCGCTGATGCCCTCCGCCTCTTCAGGGATGTGCGTCCACAAATGCATGTGGGTGGCATTCCACCAAACAAAGAAGGGTTTCCCCTCGGCGTGGGCCTTTCGGATAAACTCGATGGTACGCTCAGTCACGTCGTCATCAATCGTCTCCATGCGCTTCTTGATCAGCGGGCCAGTGTCCTCAATGCGACCATCGGCGTAGGAGTGGATTACGCCGCGCGGGCGGGGCAGATATTTGGAACTTACGTCCTGGGGGTAGTCGGGATGCTCCGGCTCCTCTTCGGCGTTGAGGTGGTAGAGGTTGCCGTAGAACTCGTCGAAGCCGTGATTGCTAGGTAGGAACTCATCCCGATCACCCAGGTGGTTCTTGCCGAACTGGCCAGTGACGTAACCATGGTTCTTGAGCAGCTCGGCGATGGTCGGGTCCTCCGCCTGCAAGCCGAGGTCGGCGCCCGGCATACCCACTTTGGTTAGACCGGTGCGCAGCGGGTTCTGGCCGGTGATAAAGGCCGCCCGCCCGGCGGTGCAGCTCTGCTGGGCATAGTAGTCGGTAAATTCGATCCCTTCGCGGGCGATGCGATCGATGTTGGGTGTCTGGTAGCCCATCGCGCCCCGGTTGTTGTGGCTGATGTTGTACCAGCCAATATCGTCTCCCCACAGGATCAGGATATTGGGTTTTCCGTTAGGCATTGTTAGACTCCTTTTAATTCAATCTACTTGCTAATGCGTTGGTTCAAGTGATCCGGTTGGTTTTTCTCCTATTGTCCATCTCCTTCCCTGCGAGAGATCTCTCGGAAAATACCGTTCGCACGTGCGCGTGCTCACTCCGCCCTGCGTAATGAGGAGCGAGGCACCCCCAGGTGCCGAAGCGTCTGCCCCGTTTGACACACTTTCCGAGAGATCTCGCGAAAGTTGTAGGTTGGGTTGAAGGATGAAACCCAACTGTTGGGTCTCGTACCTCGACCCAACCTACGGCTACCCACATCGCTCTTATCCGCTCTCCCAAGGATAGACTACTCGCCACTCGCGCTTCATGTCCACGACGATCCAGCCTTTCACCCGCGCCTCGTCCAGCGCCTTGTCCAGCCGCCCGACCGGCGATTCGCGGTCGTAGGCCCACTCTCGCTCGGCGTCGGTGTGGTGGACCAGACCTATGAAGCGCGGGCCGTCGCCGGCCGCGGTCCACTGCAACATCTGGTGATCTCCATCCGAGTTGCCAAAGGCCAGGAGCGGGCGGCGGCCGATGAACTTGTGGATGCCGACCGGCTTGCCTTCGTGGTCGTCCACGAAATCAACTTTGGGAATACGCACCAGGACCGGACCACCCTCCCGCATTTCGAACCTGGTTTCGATGCTGGAGCCGATCACCTGCTCGGGTGGAATGCCGTACACATCCTCAACCCAGGCCCGCATGAACTCGATGCCACCCCCGGAGACGATGTAGGTCCTGAAACCGTTGGCCCGCAGGTAGTCGAGCAGCTCCAGCATGGGCTGGTAGACCATCTCGGTGTAGAGGCGCCCGGTCCTGGGGTGACGGGCACTGGCGATCCAGTCCAGGACGATCTGCGCGAATTCGCCACTCGTATTGCCGCCGTGGGTGGCAACGAGGATGTCGATAATGGCTTTTAAACCCCCGGCCAGGAGGCCGTCGATGTCGTTCTCCAGCACAGCCTTGAAGGGCTGCTGCTCTTGCCACTCAGGGTGCTGAGCGGCAAGAGCCTTGACGCGGTCCAGGGCAAAGGTCAGTTGGAAGTAAAAGGGTTTTTCCGACCAGAGCGTGCCGTCGTTGTCAAAGACGGCGATACGGTTCAGGGGTGGCACGAACTCCGCCCCGCCCTCTGTGGTCACTGCCTGGACAAAGCCAAGGATCGACGATTTGCTTGGCCCCTCATTCCATGCGGGAAGAGGGTCAGTTTTCATACTCGACTGTTTCACGAATACCATCTCCTTCTCGGTAGGACTGGCAGTCGTATCTATTGACTTGCCCGTTTGTCCAATGCGAGACGGCGCCCGGACGCCATTATGCAGCCGGTGCCGGTCTCTGGGGTGTAGTGACGCTCCCTTTCGCCGGCCGACGCCCGTGGCAACTCTTGAATTTGCGACCGCTGCCGCAGGGACATGGATCGTTGCGGCCGGTACCGGCAAATAGCGCCGCCCACCTGGCCTCCTCCGCCGCCAGAATGCCCATCACCTCCGCCGCCGGGCGGCCACGGCGGATCAGGTCGGCCATAATCCGCGCAGGATAGTCGATATGATGGAAAAAGTGCTTAAAGCCGGCGCACAAATAGTTCAGGCCATCCTCACCGCCAGGTGAGGCCTCACCTGGCGGTGAGGTCATAAACCGGTTCTTGGGGCATTCGCCGTGACAGGCAAAGCGCACGTCACAGTCCAGGCAGTAACCCGGTAGGGTATCGCGCTTGTCTGCACCGAACTTCAACTGCTGATCCGAGGACACCAGTTCAATCATGTGCTCGTCCTGGATGTTGCCCAGCAGGTAGTTCGGCTCCACAAAGTGGTCGCAGGCGTAAAGGTCGCCGTTGTGCTCTATGGCCAGCCCCAGTCCGCAGGTTTCGTTGAAGACACACATGCCAGACGACGGCAGCCCAACCCAGTTGCGCACCGCCGCCTCAAAGGTCTGCACGTAGACCCGGCCCACGTCGTGGCGCACCCACTCGTCGAAGATGGTGCTCAGGAAACGCCCAAACTGCTCGGGTAAAACCGAGCGCTCCGAAACGGTGCTCCCCTGTTGGTAGAGACGTAGCCCGTCGGCGTCGATGCGTTCCACCACCGGGATGAACTGCATCCAATCCGTACCGGCCTCGTCGCGCAGAAAGCGGTAGACCTCCCGTGGATGATCGGCGTTGACGCGGTTGACGGTGGTCAGGATATTGTAGTCCACGCCGTGCTTTTGCAGCAGGCGCAGCCCGCGCATCACCTTATCGAGGGTCGGCGCCCCGCCCTTATCCACCCGGTAGACGTCGTGCAACTCGCGCGGCCCATCGATACTGATGCCGATCAGGAAGTTGTGCTCTTTGAAGAACTGGCACCACTCGTCATCCAGCAAGGTGCCGTTGGTCTGCATGGTGTGCAGGAAGGTCATGCCCGGGCGACGGTATTTTTCTGCCAGCGCCATGGCACGCCGGTAGAAATCGAGCCCCATGAGGGTCGGCTCGCCCCCCTGCCAGGCCACGTTCACCGGGTTGGCCCGATGCGACTCGATGAGCTGCCGGATGTATTGCTCCAGTACTTCGTCGCTCATCCGAAAACGGCTGCCCGGATAGAGCAACTCCTTGTCCAGAAAGAAGCAGTAGGCGCAATCCAGGTTACACATGGCGCCCGTTGGCTTGGCCAGCAGGTGAAAGGCCTCCGGCGCGTTCTCAGGCAAGATCAATTCGATTCTTTCTGAGGTCTGTGAAACGTGTGAAACGTTTGATAACGTCATCTCTTTTTAGCCCTGTCCCCCATTGCCGACGAAGGACGGAATACTCACCATCGGGTTCGTCCATCGTCCTTTGTCGTTCGTCCTTCGTCGTCTCTCACGTGACCGCTGCCTCCTCCCGCTTCTTGCGCTCCGCCGGCCACAGGCCCAGGAAGAGCAACGCGACGGCCGCGCCCACGGCAATGGCCGCCATCCAGTTGATGGCGTTGTAGCCCACCGAGCTGGTCAGGATACCGCCGATCCACGAGCCCAGGAAGGAGCCGATGGCCGCGCCGCCGATGACCCAACCGCTGGCCTGTCCGGGCGGGATGGTGGCAAAGCGCATGGCCACCACCGGCTGCGTCAGCCGCACGAAGGGGTTGCTCTGGTACAGGATCTGCATGAAAGCCGCCGCAATGAGGATCGGCGACTGGGCCACCAGACCTATAACCGCCATGCCCAAGGCGCCAACTAGGCGGATCACGTTGCCAGCGGTAAAGACGGTCATGCCTCCCGAGCGGGCCAGCCAGCCTCCAGCCACGATGAAGAGCCCGATGTTGAGCAAGCCGGCCAGGGAGATCAGCCCTGAGGTAGTCGCCTCATCCATGCCGTACACGTTGGGCAGGATGTTGGCGATCTGGGCGTTGATGCCGTTGTTGCCCGCCGAACTCAAGATCAGGATCAGCAGGAACAAGCCGAAGTTGGAGATCAGGACCTGCTTCAAGCCAAAGGACTTTTTCTGCGCCTCGTGGTGCTCGTCCGCCGCCCGGTCCGCGGGCGCCTTGTCCTCGAGCAGCACGATGCGTTTGGCCGGCGCCGCGCTGGCAAACCAGGTGATCACGAAGCAGATCAGCATCACCCCGGCGGCGATCCAGAAACGGGCGCTGAAGTCCAGGCTGGCCGCGGCGGCCATGATGGCGCCGCCGATCACCTGGCCAACCGGCTGTAGCAAGTTCAAAACCGTCAGGCGCTTGGCCTGCAGCGCCTGGGACAGGCCCGCGCCAATGACAAACACCGGCCCTACGGCGTTGACCGCCGCGATGGACACCCCCAACAGGATGGCGTCCAGGGCGAAAATCCCTTGCGACTCGGCCGAGAGGGCGTAGGCCACAAAGCCAACGGCCAAGCCCAGCACACCCAGGCTCAACACCAGCCGGTGGGCGCGGTACTTGTCGGCGAACCCGCCCAAGACCGGGGCCAGCACCGCCGCCAGGCTGATGATGGCCATCACGATTCCGGCGTCGGCGGCGTTGCCGGTCACTTGCGTGACGTAAGGTGGGATCAGCAACGAGATGAAGGCGCTGAACCCGGCGCCCGCGGCGATGAACGAAAACATCCACCATTCAAAGGCCGGGCCTTGGGCATTCTGGGCGTCGTTGGCGTTTGTGTTTGTCATGTTCAACCTCCTGATTCTGCAGTGAGGTGCGACGCACTTGGCAAGTGCGTCGCACCTGGTCCTCATAACTGCGAACTAACCTGACGCAGTGCGACCAGCAACTGTTCTGGCGGATCCCCTTTCACCACAAATCCATCCGCACCGGAAGCCAAGGCCACCTGTCTGTCGTCTGCATCTTTGGCCAGGACGATGACCTTGGGCCGGCACTCGGCGGAGCTGATTTCGGCCAGCACCTCGGTCGAGGGCTGGCCGGGCAAATCCCAATCCAGCAGCACCACGTCAGGGCAAATCGTTTGAATCAGGACCAGTAAGGCCCCCGAGTGGCTTACCGTACCGACGACGTACGCCCCGGGCTCCTCACGCAGGAGGAGCTCCAGGGCCAATCGCAGGTCATATTCCTCGCTGGCCAGCACGATGTCCATGGGGGAGCTCCGTTTGTTGATGGGAGGGGCGGATGGCTGTAAACAACACAGTCAGTCTGTAAACAACACAGTCGGTCTGTATAAAACATACCCGAAAAGTCGAGTGAGGACAATCGTCATGTGACGGGTGTTGATATCAGACACCTGACGCGTTTTTTGCCTGTACGTTCGTATAGGTTGCCAAAAGAAAACCCTCCCTGGAACTACATTCCAGGGAGGGTTGACTGTCTCAGACTCGAAGTCTATGAACTCAAGCCTCTGACGGCGTTTCGGGAACCAAGCTATGTTGTACAGCCAGACTGGCGGCTTCGGTGCGGTTGTTGGCCCCCAGCTTGGAGAGGATGTTGCTGATGTACCCTCGCACCGTGGCGGGGCTGAGCGTCAACTTTTCGGCGATCTCTTTGTTGGTCTTGCCGTTGACCAACAGGGCCAAGACCTCCCGTTCCCGGTCTGTCAGGTCGTGCCCCAACGGCGGGCGTCGGCTGGCTGATTGGACCAGAATCTGCACGGCGGCGGGATCGATGCTGGAACGGCCACGGTGAGCGGCGCGGATCGCCTCGGCTAGCTGGGTGGCACTCACGTTTTTGAGCAGGTACCCGATGGCGCCGGCTCCGATCACCCGCTGGATCAGGTCTTCCTCCATATAACTGGTCAAGGCGATAACCTGTACCTGGGGGGAGGTTTCACGGATGCAGGCGGTGGCGGTGGCACCATCGAGGTTAGGCATGACGATATCCATTAAAACCACGTCGGGTTGGGCCTGGGGACAAAGGTCTATAGCTTGCCCACCATCCTCGGCCAGGGCAACCACCTCCAGGTCATCGAAGGTGGACAGAAGCAGCTTCAATCCATCCCGGACCAGCAGGTGGTCATCGACGATCATGACGCGGATGGGTCTTGGATCTCTCATGAAACTAGCCTTCCTCAACGACGAAAGACGAAGGACGAAGAAATGACGAAAGACGATAGACGATAGACGAAGGACCAGATTGCTCAGGGTTTCGTCATTCGTCGTTCGTCATTTGTCATTTGTCACTTGGTAAAGCACCTCTGCTTCGCGCAACCACGGCTGGTCCGGCGCGAGGGACTTGCGCATGGTATGCAACTTGGCAGACAGAGTCTCGGCACTGCGATAGGCCTGGCGCAACTGGGTCGCGTCCGGCAGATACTTGCGGCGGCTAATGAGATGTTGGCAGGCGACGGTCTCCAGGAGGGAACGGATGGCCAGCCCCAGAAAGCGCGCTTGTTCAGCGTCCGTCTGTCCGGTGGAGCCCTCGGCAATGTTCAGCGCCACGGACGTCGCTGCTCTGGTCATCTGTGATTTAAGGTTGTATTCCTCGCTGCGCGGCAACTCCCTGGCGATCTCGTAAATCAGGTCAATGTAATCCAACGTCAGTTGCCAAACCTCCAACTTCTCAAACTTAAACGGCACCTCTCCTTCCTCCTCCATCCCGCGTGCACTTCGTCCTTCGTCATTCGTCATTCGTCATTCATCCACCACCTGGCCGTGATTCGCGCCCCCTGTCCCGGCCCGCTTTCAACCGTGAGCAAGGCCCCGATCTCCTCCGCCCGCTCGCGCATGATGCGCAAGCCCAGCCGTTCTTCGGAGATCGACTCGGGGTCGAAGCCGCGGCCATTGTCGCTGATGGTCAGTATAACCCCGTCGGAACCCCTGTGCAAAGTAGCCCATGCGTGGCTGGCTCTGGCGTGCCTGGCAATGTTGTTGAAGGTCTCCTGGGCGATCCGGTACAGGGCAATCTTCACACCGATTGGCAGATTCCCTTCGCCCTCAATGCCGACTTCCACCGGCACCCGAGTGCGGCCGGTCAGCACGTCGGCCAGTTGCTGGATCAAGACATCCAGGCTGGCTTTCTCTAAAGAAGCAGGACGCAACTCGAAGAGCAGAGTACGCATCTCGGCCAGGGCGCCCAAAGTCGTCTGGCGCAGGTAGGCCGCGTTGCGTTTGGCCTCGGCCAGATTCCGTTCCAGGAGCCGGGGCAGCGCCTCGGCCACAATGCTGATTGAATACAGGGTCTGGGTCACCGAGTCGTGCAGCTCACGCGCGATGCGGTTGCGTTCTTCGGCCGCGGCCGCCGCCTTAGTGCGTTCTAACAGACGGGCATTCTCGATCGCCGCCGCAACGTCGGCGGCGATCGTCTCGGCCAGTCTGACTTCATCGGCACTGAAGTTTCGCTCGGCCTGATCGGTGGTCACGGATATGAACCCGATGGCGGCTCCGCGCGCCAACAGCGGTATGAGCATGAGGCTTTGGACGTTATGCCCGGTTATGAATTCACGCACCGGAGATGCCAGCGGCTGCGCTTGAACGTCTGAAACCACCAGGGACTGGGACTGATCCAGCATCTTGCGGACCAAGGGGAATCCGGTCAAGGGTACGTCGACAGTCGTCATGCCCACTGCTCCCGCCTCTCGCTCAAAGCCAACCAATATCATCAATTGGCTCTCTATGTCTCCCGGAAAAATGACGTGCGTGTAACGCGCATCGAAGAGGTAGGTCATCGTCTCGCTGACGCGTTCCAGGGTGGTTGACAGATCAGCCGTCGTGGTCAGCGTGTGGGCGATGCGGTTGAGCACGGCCAGCTCCTCGACGCGCTGGCGGAGTGTCTCCTCCACCAGTTTGCGCTCGGTGATGTTGGCGCTAAAGACGGCGATGCTGGTCACCTCGCCGTCAGCATCGAGGACAGGGTACAAGTTGGTGTCGAAGTGTATGCCGCCCCGTACGTCTTCCCAGCGCACCGGCTGGCGGGTGGCTATCGCCTCCGCTATCTTGGCCCGCCTGAACTGGGCGATGTCCGGCTCGAAGAGATCGTATATGCACATCCCCGGCGCCTCCGCAAGACTTATGCCCAGCCTGGCAGACCCGATCTCGTTGACGTCGAGGATAATGCCTTGGGGATCGATAAGCAGGGCTGAATCTGGGGGGGCATTCATCAGCGCCCGGGCCATTCTCTCACTCTGGCGGAGCGCCCCCTCGGCCCGTTTACGCACATCGATCTCCTGGGCCAGGTGCTCGTTGGCCGTCGCGAGCTCGGAGGTGCGCTCCTCAACCAACCCTTCCAGATTTTGGCGGTGCTGCGCCAGCGACTCCTCGGTTCTGATGATCGAGTTGGCCATTTGCAGGCTCACAGCAACGGCCAGACCCAGGAAGCCGAACTCGCCAAAAGGCATGTAGCCAATAACGCCACCCTCTCCCATCAGTTCGGCAGCCAGTGTGGCCATAAACCATAACATCCCGACGCCTAAGATGGTCGCTGCCCGCCGCTGTCCCCGGCGAAATTGCAGCACACAGGCGGCCACGATGAAGCCCAAGTTCGCCAACTGGGCAAGTAGAAACAAGAGCGACCAGAGGCTGTCGGTGGTTTCGATGTAGGCCAGTTGTTCTCCCCAGGGCAAAGTAACATAAGCCAGACCCAGAATCTCTTCATATGTCATATTGGGCCTGACGATGTTGGCGACGCCGGCTATGATATAAACGGCCGTCAGCACCCACAAGAAAATACGTGGCCGTACCCCGGTGTAGTAGCCAACATACCAGATGAGAGCGCTGAAGGCCAGGACAACAAACACCGCATCCCACCGGGTGACCGACACATACTCGGCCACTGAGGTGGCGCTATGGAATCGTACGCCATTAAAAAGAGTACCGGCATAGCCCAGCGCAAATAGGGCAAAAGTGAGGTTTAACGATTTATGATCCTTCCGGCGCAGGCCAATAAACAGATACAGGATGCCAAAACCCAAACATATCCCGGCGACAATACTTAAGGCTATAGAGTAGTAGGACATGCTGCACCTCAGATAGGTATCCATAGTGGGCCAACATCGTAAGGTCGGCCCAGCCATCCCTGATACCAGAATTTATCAGGCACGACGTGCAGGCTGTAGCGACGGTCCAACCACAGTGCGAAACACGACCGAGTGAAGTATAGCACACATAAAGCCAGAGGCGAAAGCCGTCATTGTAGCCAGGGTACATTCACAAATCGGTATTTGTCCCTTCTCCCCTTTGTCATTATAATATAATAGAAGCAGAGTGAATTTGTCGTCTTTACTTTAGTGTTGGACACCGATGAAGCTCAAGTATCGCTACATAGATCAGGCAAAACGAATATTGGCCCGCGAAGAGGGCACGGTTCGCAAGGACTGGGGCGGGCGGCTGCCGGTCGCGTTGATCTACGCCAACACCTACCGGCTGGGGATGAGCAGCCTGGCGATGCACACAGTATATCGCCTGTTCAATGACCAGCCCGACGTGGTTTGTGAGCGGGCCTTTTCTCCGTACGAGGCGTATCGATCACCCCCTCACCACGACGCGCACATTCTGTCCGTGCCGATCCTATCCATTGAATCACAACGCCCGCTGACTGATTTCCCGGTCATCGCCTTCACTATCTCCTACGAGATGGACTACTTCAACGCGGTCCAGATGCTCCGGGGGGCTGGCATCCCGCCTTTGGCCGAAGATCGAGATGAGACGTGGCCGCTGATTATCGCAGGTGGACCGGCGGTCTACACCAACCCGGCGCCTCTGGCTGACATCTTTGACGCCTTCGCCATCGGTGAGGGAGAGATCATCGTCCCTCCCCTGGTCGATGCCTTATGGGAGGCAGGTCAAGCGGCCCGCGATGAAGGACTACACATCCTGGCCCAGGTGCCGGGAATGTATGTGCCGGCCCTGGAGAACGGGCCGGTTGGCCGGGTGTGGGTTCGCGACCTGGACACTATGCCCGCCGTGACCCAGATTTATAGCCACGATACCGAGTTTGGGGACCGGGCGTTGATCGAGATTGCGCGCGGCTGCGGGCGAGGGTGCCGTTTTTGTATGGCAGGTTACACCTATCGGCCGATGCGCGAGGTGAGTCTGGATACCATCCTGGCCGTCACCCGCCACAGCTTGAAACACCGTGACAAAGTTGGACTGGTCAGTGCTGCGGTCAGCGACCACTCCTGGATCGACCAAATTGCGACCGAATTGCGGAAGATGGAGGCCCGGATCGCCATTGCCTCCATGCGGGTGGATCCCATCTCGGAGCCTCTCATCCGGGCGCTGGCCGAGAGCGGCACTCAAACCCTGACCATCGCGCCCGAAGCTGGCTCGGCGCGTATGCGCCAGGTCATCAACAAACCCCAGTCGGACCAACAATTGCTCTACGCGGTGGAACTGGCCGCCCGCTACAACTTCCCCCAATTAAAAATGTATTTTATGATCGGCCAGCCGACTGAAACCGAAGCTGACGTGGAAGCCATCGCGGACATAGTTCTGGCGGCTCGCGACCGGTTCTCACGCCGCCTGACTATCAACGCCACACCCTACGTGCCCAAAGCACACACCGCATTTCAGTGGACGGCTATGATGCCGGTCGAAACGATGGAAGCCCGCGTGAAGTATCTGGAACAGCGGTTAGGGCCTGCCAAGGTGGCTGTCCGCTCAGACAGTCCAGCCTGGGCGGCTGTGGAGGGGGTATTGGCACGAGGTGATCGACGGCTGGGACGCGTACTGGCTCGCATGCAGAAGACCACCCTACGCGAATGGGAACGCGCTCTGAAAGCGGAAGGGCTGTCGCCAGAGGAGTACCTGCGCGAGCGGGCACCGGACGAACCGCTTCCCTGGTCCGTGGTGGATACCGGGGTGAGCCAGGCCTACTTCACCTGGGATCTACGTCGTGCCTTCCGGGACGAGTTGACCGAGCCCTGCCCGCCAGCCGGCTGCCTCAAGTGCAATGCTTGCGACCAAGAATGGGCCTTTCGGGAGGCGGCCAATCTTGGCCCCAACCGGGGCGCCTACGGCGATAACTTTATCCCTCTTGTTGGATAGCCTCGATCTGATGCCCACGCCGGACGCACAGAAAAGCGCCCATCAGCTTGATGGGCGCTTTTGTCATATCTTCTCAAAAAGTAGGGGCAAACCGGGGTGTTCGCCCTTGAAGCAGACACCCGGGGCTTCCCCTACCCCGAATTATTGAGAAGATACCTTTTGTCGATAGTGAGGTTTTTCAGACAAATCTGGAAAGGTCTTCAGCAGCACGCTTCATATCTAGAAAAATAAGTCCCAGTTTGGCCTCGCTACGCGCCAGAGCAGTGAGCACCGCCTCCTCCCCAACAGACATCAAGACAACGTACCCGTTATCTCCCCGGATATATACCTGATCGAGGGTTCCACGTCCCAACTCACTGGCGATACGCTCGCCGAGCGACAGCATGGCTGCAGACATAGCCGAAACACGATCTTCCTCGACATCTGCCGGCAACGATGAGGCCATAATCAAGCCATCCACACTGACCACCGCCGAGGCTTCAATATCGGCGGTGCCAGCCTGCAAGTCCTTCAGACGGGCTACCATTTGCTCTGTGCGCGATGCCATCGCTGTAAAACTCTCCTTTCGCGCTCGAACTGGAACCTGGCAGAGATAAAGTTCACAAGCTCAGGCTGTAGTTTCAGTAACTTTTGTAGGACAATAATAACACAAGTGCTGAGGCATGTCAATGTGCCAAAAGTTTCACTTCACTTTTTCCTCTAACTCCGACCCCAAGCGCCTGGCGTATCTTCTCAATAATTCGGGGTAAGGGCAGTGCCTCGCGCCTGCCCAACGGGGCGACCACAAGGGTCCGCCCCTACATTTTGAGAAGATACTGCCTGGCACCTATAGCGAACGGGCCAAGTCGGATTGACGGGCGAAGTAGGTTTCAACTACCTGGCGGAAGAGCGGCGCAGCCTGCTCAGAACCCTCACCCGCATGTTCTAAAAGGACCGCAACAGCGATTTGAGGTGCGTCGGCGGGCGCGTAGCCGGAAAACCAGGCATGCGGATCTTCCTGACCTGTTTCGGCGGTACCGGTTTTGCCGGCCGCCGTAAAAGCCATCCCTTCAAAGGCCTCGCGCGCGGTGCCCTGCGGGCCACTGACCACGTCTTCCAACCCCCTGCGAATCGCAGCCAGATGTTCTGGGCTGATCGACAGGCGGGTCAGCACCTCCGGCTGGTTTACCTGCTCGGGGCCGATGGGTTCGACGATCCGGCGCACAAGCTGGGGTCGATAAAGCGTGCCTCCATTACCTACCGCCGCCAACATATTGGCAATTTGCAAGGGTGAGGACAGCAAGTAACTCTGACCGATGGCCAGGTTCACCGAGTCGCCAGGAAACCAACTCTCCGCCTTTTGAGCCAGCTTCCAGGCTGGGTCAGGCACCAGGCCAACCGTCTCCTCCACACCAGCTATACCGGTAGCTGTCCCCAGCCCAAAGGCGCGGGCCATGTTGGGCAGGAGTTGTGGGTCAACATTATGCAAGGCCAGCCCCACGTCGTAAAACACCACGTCACACGACTGGATGAGGCCATCTTGTAAATTGATGCGACCGTGTCCCGTCTCCAGCCAGCAGGTCTTGACGAACTCGTCACCCAGCCGGTCCCAGGTACCGGTGCAGACGAAGGGGGTATCGGCAGCGAGGCCCAACTCTTGCATAGCGGCAGCCATGGTAACGATTTTAAAGACCGACCCAGGCGGATAGGCACCTTGCGTTCCACGGCCAACCAGGGGACGATGGGGATTGGTACTTAAGTCAGCCCAGGTCTTTGGATCGACCCCGGTGGCAAAGAGATTTGGATCGAAGCTCGAATAACTGGCTATGGCCAGCACAAATCCGGTGTTAGGGTCAAGAACCACGATGGCACCCGGTCGCTGCCCCAGAATGCGCTCGACGTCGGCCTGAAATTCCTTGTCAATGGTCAAATGAATACTGCCCCCAGGCCGGGAGGTGGTTTCAGCCACCAGGGCCACTTCCTCGTTATGCTCAGTCAGGGTGACCAGCCGCCCGCCGCGCCGCCCAGCCAGGTAGGGTTCACCCCAGCTTTCCACACCAGCACGTCCTACCAACTCATCGCCCCGGTAGCCGCGCGATTGCCAGGCATCTAATTCATCAGGGGGAATGGTGCCCAGGTACCCCACCAGATGGGCAGCCAGATCACCTGCCTTATACACCCGGATGGAGCGCTCACGGCGGGTCACGCCTACCAACGAGGACAGCGCGTCATCATTATTGATGCTCACTTCAGGGCTCACGTCGGCAATAGGGACAAACCAGTCTGGCTGAGAATTAGCGATCTTATCCTGGATGACCTCGGGCGCCACGCCAGTGATCGAGCTCAACGAGGCAACAACCATCACTTCGTCCTCAATCCAGACAGGAACCACACCAATGGTCACCACTTGACCGTCCACCGCCAAGCCCAAGCCGCCCTGGTCGTAGATGTTACCACGGAGAGGTGTGCGGTCGAGGAAAACGAGATTCAAATCATCACCAAGCTGGGGCAGAATCAGAGCAGGTGACCAATCCACTTTCCAGCCCCCGCTTTCCCAGCGCAACGTCATGGTGTTTTCGAATTCCAGTGGTCCAAAAAGGGTGGTCTGCCACTCGCCCCGAAAGCCGGCCAAGGCACGTGTCCCCTCGTGCAGCAAGGAGCGGATATCGGTCCGGATGGCAGTCGCCGTTGCTTCGCGCAAGGCATTCACGTAACGAGCACGGAACTGATCGCTACTAGCGCTCAATCGATCTGAGTCAACAAGCAAGTTGTACATAGTCTGATAGTCGCCAGCAGACCAGGCGGACAGAAACGCGAGGGCCGCCCCGTCGGCCGAGGGCAGCGGTGTGGGGGTAGGCGTAGGCATAGGAGTCGATGATGGGGGCACCAGGGTGATGGGCAGTTGCACCTCAGGCAGGACAGACTCTTTCGGCACGCAGGCCGAGGTCAGTGAAGCCAGCACCAATTTCAGGAACACCCGACGCGGAAAACGATTATTCATTGCCCAGCCAATTACCCAACGCCTCTAGAAATTTGAGTTTAGATAAAGGCTCATGTTCAGAACAAGTGACAGTATGGTGAGATACGATGAATAGACTTTCCAAAATTTGCTTCTGCTTTCGTACGTTCGCACTTGTTCTGAACATGAGCTTAGATAAAAGTCAGGAAACCGGTTTTTTTTGTCGTCCGACCATAGGTTTTGGCACGTTGCAAGGTGCTTTTTCATAGTTGCGGTTGCACAGTGAAGTTCAAAAACCCGGTTTCTTACAAGTTGTCTAAACTCAAGGAGAAATTCCAGGTTGCGATAAGACAGCACGGTACTTAACCTACCCAGAAAAATCATACACGGTTATTATACTACCGGCCTAAGCTCAAGTAAAATGGCCCCGTCTACCGTCTACTACATTTAGGACTAAGTACAGCGATGCGTAAATTCGCTTCGAGTATCGTGCATGTCATTCTGAGGCTGAAGGCCGAAGAATCTCGTCCCACACAGGAAAACCAGATCCTTCGCTCGTGCCTCGCTACTTATGAAACAACAGCCGGTCCCGCCGATAGGGGCGAATGGTCCATCCTCATGGGTCAAGTGGCTTCAGTCAGCCATCCAACACAGCCCGCACTTTGCGGGCCAGGGTCATAGGAGTGAATGGCTTGCGCAAGAAGGCAACGCTAATCCCCAGCACGCCGTGATGCGCAGCCACGTCATCCACGTATCCAGACATAAAAAGGATCTTCAAATCCGGCTGAGTCTGGGCCAGATCCTCGGCCAAGGCCACCCCGCTCATACCTGGCATCACCACGTCGGTCAGCAACAAGTGAACCGAGCCGGGGTGTCTTGCCGCCAGCCGTAAGGCCTGCTCTCCATCGCCTGCTTCCAGCAGAGTGTACCCCTGTCTCTGCAACACCCGTCGCGTCAGGTCACGCACGTCAGCATCGTCTTCGGCCAAGAGTATGGTTTCGCCTCCCGACGGCATCTCCTCCCCAAGTCCGATATAGGGCGAGGGTTGCACGACTTTGCCGACGCGCGGCAAGTAAATCCTAAACGTGGCTCCCTGGCCCTGCTCACTGTACACCCAGATATGGCCGCCACTCTGCTTGACGATACCATAGACGGTAGCCAACCCCAGGCCGGTTCCCTTACCCCTCTCCTTGGTAGTGAAGAAAGGCTCGAAAATGTGCGCCTGCACCTCCTCGCTCATGCCGACCCCAGTGTCGCTGACCGCCAGCCGCACGTACTCGTCCGGCTCCACCTCCAGATGATCGGCAGTGTAGCTCTCGCAGGTAGTACCCAAAGGGTGGCGTCGTCGGAGCGGATCCAAGATCACGTTAGCCGTCTTGATGGTCAGCCGGCCGCCCTCAGGCATCGCGTCCCGGGCGTTGACCACCAGATTGACAATCACTTGCACAATCTGCATCTGATCCACCTTGACCGGCCACACGTCAGGCGCCAGGAGGGTCTCCAACTCTATGTCCTCACCAATGATGCGCCGTAGCATGCTTTCTACATTACCCACCACGTCATTGAGATCCAGCACTTCGGGCTGGATGACCTGCTTGCTACTAAAAGCAAGCAGTTGACGCACCAAGCTGGCGGCGCGCTGACCGGAGTTCAGTATCTTCTCTACCAGCTCTTGGAGCGGGTCATCTGGTCGCAGTTCAATTCGCATTAGTTCTGCGAATCCGTTGATGGCCGTAAGCAGATTGTTGAAATCGTGAGCGATGCCGGCTGTCAGTTGGCCCACGGCTGCCATTCGTTCCTGCTGTTGGGCGCGCCGCTGGATCTCCCGTTCCTGGGTCACGTTGCGCACCACCAACACCCAACCTCCCAATTCTTGCCTGGTCTCCAGCGAACGGGCGATGACCTCATAACTCAGGCCGCTGGCCGTCACATCGTGCCATAGCCCTTCGGGACGTGGGGTCAACAACTCCGTCAGTGAGCGGTCGCCCAGGTGAGTAAGGATGTCGCCCGCTTCTGCATCGGCCAGAACTCTCAGATCCTTCTCTGCCGCCGGGTTAGCCAGAACGACCTGACCATCGACGGTCAGCAAGAGCACACCTTCTGGTACCGTGTCCATGATTTGCTGGCCCCGTTGGGCCTGCTCCTGAATTTGTGCCAGCAAGCATTCCCGTTCTTTCTCCGCCCGCTTTCGGTCGGTGATGTCACGGACAATACATAGCGCCAAATCACTTCCCACACCCGTCATTTGAGATATGCTGACCTCGATCGGAATCAGCGTGCCATCGTGATGAATGTTTAGGGCCTCAAAGGGGTTATCTCCATAGCGCTCCAATTCGCCCTTGGCCGTGCTGCCCTCCTGCCCACGAACATCGGGGGCTTGCAGGTCAGGCACTTTCATCGTCAACAACTCTTGACGTGTGTAACCCATCAACTCACACGCTCGACGATTGACGTCAACGATCTCGTCGGTTTCGATTTTGTCAACAAAGATGGCGTCGTTGGCCTGCTCAAACAGCATTCGGTAACGGGCCTCACTCTCCCGCAGCGCTTCTTCTGCCCACACCTGTTCGGTGATGTCCCGCTTCACGGCCGCGTAATTGATAATCTCACCCGTGGGACCCCGGACAGGGAAAATCGTAGCGGCTTCATTATACAAACTGCCGTCTTTACGTTTATTGACAAAAGTACCGGTCCAGGTCTTGCCAGCAACAATGGTATCCCAGAGTTCCTGGTAAACAGCAGCGTCCTGCCGGCCGCTCTTTATTATCCGCGGGTTTTGCCCCAACGCCTCCGCCACCGCATACCCGGTCGTCACTTCAAAGTAGGGGTTGGCATACACGATGCTTCCATCCAGGTCAGTGATCAATATCGTCTCGGTAGCCTGCTCAACTACTGTTGCCAGGCGCATTCGTTCTTCTTCTGCCTGCTTGCGGTCGGTTTCTGCTGCTTCCAGTTCAGTAATCCGCCGGCGCAACGCTGCCAGTTCTCGTATGAGCTGCGCCTTGGTCTTATCTTCGTCTTTCATTACGTGCACCTCCCCAAGCAATGCAAGAGGGTTGCTTTCCCGACAAACGGAATGCAACACCTTAATCCGGGTATAGAGATCGAGTCATTCTGGGAGTCAAAGTGAAGAGCTGCCCGGTTCGAAGGGTTGGGTAGTTAAAGAGGAAGCCACAGGTGACAACAACATAAAGTGGCTAAAGTTCAGGAACATTATACTCTAGCCCTGGAAGGAAGTAAAGCAATCTTTTTCACTGCGCTGGCTCTGACTACGCCGGGGGGCGGACCTCCATCCATTGCGTCAACAGCTCGATGGTGCGGCCCAGGATTTCGAAGCTTTCCCAACCCTGTGAAGCGCCAGCGGCGAAGATGGCCGCCCCTTTCACGTAGTCGTCCTTGTGAAGCTCGCCGTCGTACCAGATGAGCTGGTCCATGTAGACGCCGGGGGTGTCCTCGCGCAGGCCGTTAGAGATCCAATAGTCCTGGAAGTCGCGCCAGCCTTTGGCCTCCGGCGGGCCGGGGCGGTCGGTCACGGTGCCGTCCACGCCACATTCGGTGATGAGCAGAGGTATGTCGCCGTAGCCCATAGGCCCCAGATGATGGCGGTACGCCTTGCGATAGCGCATGGTCAGCCACCCCTCATCACCCTCGTCGATCCCCAGCGTGGATTGCAACGCCCCGAAACCCCACTGCATGATGGGTGCCGAGTATTCGTGCAGACCCAGGTAGCCACCATAACGCCGGGCGGCGTCTAGCGCGGGAGTGAAGTACTCCCACAGCTCCAGCGGTGGGTGACCGGCAGCGAAGTTACCCACCACCGAGCGGATGCCTTGCTCCCCCAAAAGCCGGACTCGCTCCGCCTCAAAGTCGGCCAGTCGCTTCATCTTGTCAGGCGTATCGGCGACCGGCTCGTTGTAGGCCTCCCAGGCGTCGAAGTATTCAAAGCGAGTTGACTCCAGAGCAACCTCCAGCAGCTTGCCTGCCGCCTCGTGGGCCAGGGGAAGGGGATCGGTGTCCAGATTGAGCTGGCCCAACACGATGCGCCCTACCACAATAGTGGTCGGTGAATTCTCCTTGATATAACGGGCGAAGTTGGGATCCAGGTTCAAGGTTTTGATGAGCGCCGGTTTGCCAACCTGAATGCAGGTATTGATCTGCCCTTCGGCGCGGGTGACGAAGAGTCCCAGTTTACTGGGCGGGCCAGGTGGATACGGAGTAGGAGTAGGCGTCGGCGTCGGCGTAGGAGACTCGTCCGGCGTCGGGGTCAGGGTCGATGTCGGGGTTCGGCTAACATCTTTGGTTCTGGTGACACCCGTGGTTGCAGTTGGCGATGGAGTCCCCGTATGCGTAGACGTGACGACCGGCCTCCTGGTCGCGCTGGGCGTGGCCGTTGAGCTGGGCGTGGGGATGCCAGTCGAGGAGGTGATAGTTGGTCCCGATCTGGACGCGATGCAAGACAGGCCACAGGCCTCAAGGGTAGCCAGGAGAGCCATAGCGCCAGCGCCGGTCAGAAAGCGCCGGCGGTTCAGCCCGTGACGATCAGGCTGCTTCGGAGGGAATGAATGTTTGTCAGTCATCCCCCCCATCATAGACATTGAAGGGAGAAATGTCAAGCGCGCCTGCCAGACGTCAAGGCGTCGCTTTCCCAACGCGGGGTTGATGGAGCGTGGCAGTTAGTGGACTGGTGACTATTCTGAAGTGATCAGGTTCAAATTTCGACGCGAGCGCGGGAAGTTAAAACGCTTGCCCGGAAATATCTGCAAGCCCTCCTCTTTGATCTGCGTGTCAAACATAAGCGTAATCCGCTCGTACTCCGCGTCGCTCAGATCAAGCTCAAAGGCGCCAATGGAGGTCTCTATCTGGCCGAGCGAGCTAGCCCCGACAATGGGCGAGGTGACCGCCGGGGAATGCCGAACCCAGGCGATGGCCAATTGAGCCGGGTGCACCCCGCGCTCGGCGGCATATCGGTTAAAACGCTCCATACTTTCGCCGTGCTGGGCCAGCCAGGTCAAGATACGGGCGTTGGTTGGGGCGCGTGAGTCGGTTGGCGGGAATTGACCGGCTTTGTACTTCCCGGCCAAAACACCAGACACCAGTGGTCGATAGACGGTGATGGCAATCTTGTCTGCCATAGCTTGCGGTAGAATCTCGATCTCAACGCCGCGCTCGATGACATTGTAGGCGACCTGGTTGCACATCAGGGAGGCCCAACCATTTCGCTCGGCAATGGCATTGGAATGGGCAAATAACCAAGCCGGATAATTGCAGCAACCCACGAAGCGTGCCTTGCCCTGGGTGACGACTTGGTTAAGGGCTTCCATAATCTCGCGGGGGCGCATACCCTCAATCGGCCAATGGATCATGTACAAATCAACATAGTCGATACGCATACGAGCCAGACTTTCGTCGATGCTTTCCAGAATGCTTTGGGCGTCAACCCCCTTATGAACCTTGGTGCCGATGAATAGTTGATCGCGTTTGCCCTTGATGATCCGCCCCAGGATTTCCTCGGCGAGTCCATCGCTATACATGGGCGCCGTGTCAATCGAGTTGACCCCGTGGTCCCTGGCTGCGCCAAGAATGCGGTCGGCCTCCGCCTCGTCGCACCGCTGGCCGAACATCATCGTGCCCAGGCACATCTCGGAGACTTTTTCACCAGTTCTGCTAAATTCCACGTATTTCATCAGTATTGGCTCCTGTTTTGAAATAACCTCGGTAACTACTGGACGTTCGCTCATTTATGGAGGCAAATCCAAGATTTGACCCTTCGGAGGCGACTTATCGTCAACTTGCAGCCCGAATTGCCTTGAGAACGTCTGCCAGGTCACCCCAGCGGCCAGGCCGGCCCATAATGCCCGAAGGTGCAAGTCTACATATAGTATTGGAATCTTTGACACCACAAGATGTAGTGGTTCACCAATTTCGAAAAGCGCCCTGAAAATAAGCGAACGATGAGTAACTACTTTGACAATGTCACATTAACATAAAAGCGGGGTTTACAGGCTCCGAGCAGGTCCGCGACCGGTGCTCTCGACGGCAAATGTCGTGTTATGAACATGGATAAGGCGAAAAACGCCGGCTTCGCGTAGAACATTTGTCTAATGTGACATTGTCAAACTACTCACTGGACGTTCGCTCATTTATGGAGGCAAATCCAAGATTTGACCCTTCGGAGGCGACTTATCGTCAACTTGCAGCCCGAATTGCCTTGAGAACGTCTGCCAGGTCACCCCAACGGCCAGGGTGGCCCATAATGCCCGAAGGTGCAAGTCTACATATAGTATTGGAATCTTTGACACCACAAGATGTAGTGGTTCACCAATTTCGAAAAGTGCCCTGAAAATAAGCGAACGATGAGTACTCAGCCTGATGGTTGCAGATATGTATCTGCAACCCATAATCGGCGGATGTATATCCGCAAATACCCATTACGCTTGAATAACCGTAACGATCAGCAGGGATCGCCCCTACATTTTGAGAAGATACGTTTATGCCTCATCGTGCTCCACAGGGAGCGCAGTGATCACTCTGTTGTCATCGGCTGGGAGGGCGGCGGGGTCAGGGATCTCACGCAACTCAAGCTCTAAACCGCCAGTGAACCAGGCCACCAGATTGTAGCCCCAACCCAACAGGATGAGGGTAAGAGCAATCAATCCCCCACCCAGGATAGCGACCACAATCACCAAAGCCAGTAGCAAGGGCGGCGCGCGGCCTGCGAGGGTTTCCAACAAGGCCAGGAACTCTTCAAGTTGCAGTAGCTCGATCAGGTCGATACTCGTCTCAAAGCCAAGCAGGTCCAAATTGACGTGCCCCAGACCTGCCAACCAGTTCCTGATGGCGGCCAAGATTCCCCAGAAGAACAGCCCGCAGGTCAGGCTGGGGATAATGGTGACGATCCAGCCCAGTAGACAGCCAAAGCGAGCTATTGAGAGGGTGCTGATGCCTTGCAGTCTATATTTCATCTTACTCCCGTATCTTCTCAATATCTTGGGGTAAGGGCAGGTCTTGCGCCTGCCCAAGCGGGCAACCGCAAGGGGTTGCCCCTACTTTTTGAGAAGATACTTACTCCCTACTCCATAAAATTAGCACGCAACGCCTCAACCACGCGGAAGGGATCAGTTCTGATCACGCTGACGGCGTAAAGCTCCATGGCACTGATGTCGCTGACTGGCTCATAGGGGTTTCCCCGATCAACCAAGCGCGCGACGATGGGAAATCCGTGCCAGGCCTCACCGGTCTCCCCCAAGGGAGGGGAGTAAATGGCCACATTGAAAGCAGTCACGTCCATGTGGTTGATAAAGGTATCCAGGGCTCGGAATAGAGCTCGTTTGAAGGGCACAGAAAAGGCACCCGGGCGAGCATAGTCATCCACGTCGCCCATAATTAAGATCTCGCATTCCTTCACCGGTGTGAGCGAGGCCATGACCCGCACTCCCTCGCTGACAAATCCCAAGCCCAGGTCAGCGTGAACCTCAAACAAGTCGTTGAAGTAGTCTTCTCCATATGTCTGGCGATAGGTCTCCGCAGCACGGCGCCAGGCCTCGATCTTGGGGTAATGCACGTCCCGCGTCAGCAACATCTGCAGATGTCCGTGCACCACCGTCGCCCCGGCACGCGGGAGACAATTCCAGATCACCAGGTAGTAACGGGCCTGAGGGTCCTCCTGGTGAGCCAGCTCGGCCCATCTCCAGGCTACATCCAGATAGTCATCGAGCCGATCCTGAGCGAGGTGCAGCGGATCGTGTTCGTCGAAAATAACCAGGCCGTGATAACCGTCCAGCTTGACCAAGCTGCTTGCGGTGATGCAGTATTGGCCGTGCAATCTACCAGGTGTGTCGCCATTTTGGGAAAAAGTATCTGCGGGCGTGAGAGTTTCGGGATCGCAAAAGGGACCGCCACTCTCAAGCTCGGTTGCCTCACCAATCTGTTCAGAAGACAAAGGCGTGGGTGGCCACATAGAACGCACTTCGTTAAAGAGCGCACCTTCCATGGTCACCTGGTTGGTCACCTTGATGATATATTGATCCCCAACTACATCCACACTATCGAAACGCTCAATAATCCAGTCCTCCATTGCACCTGGCGGTACGACTTGGCCGACCGTGCTACTCAGGTGGAAGATTCGCCCAAAGCGAGCCTGACGTTCGTTGGGCAGACTAAAAAGGATGTCGGCCAAGCTGAAAATGTTGGGGGACGAATCAAGAGGCATAAAAACGCTCCAATTATGTTGCTTTGGTGTCTTTCCCTGTTAAAGCTACTTGATCTTGGGCGTGGAAGGCGCGGGCTCGGGTGTAGAGTTCCACGTATTTGCGGGCTGACGTCTCCCAGGAAAAATCCTGCTGCATACATCGAACCTGAAGCTCACGCCAGATGTTCTGGTGACGGTAGGTTTCTAGCGCACGCACCAGTGCCGTGTAGAGCGCCATCGGTTCGTAGGCCTCAAAGACAAAGCCTGTGCCGTCGCCGGTAGCCGGGTCGTAGTCGCGGACGGTATCGGCCAGCCCACCGACGGCACGTACCACCGGGACGCTACCATAGTGCATAGCAATCATTTGTCCCAAGCCACAGGGCTCGAAACGGGAAGGCATTAGAAAGAAGTCGCTGCCGGCATAGATTCGTCGCGCCAGAGACGCGTTAAACGTAAGGAAAATGCCCGCCTGATCGGGATAGCGATCGGCTAGCTGCGCGAAGAAATCGTGATAGCGCTGCTCCCCGGTGCCGAGCAACACAAATTGCGCTCCCAGGTGCCGCAACAGGGCTTCAACAATGGGCGTAATCAGGTCCAGGCCTTTTTGGTCGGTCAGCCGGGCGATAATGCCCACGACCGGCACGCTCGGATATTGGCGCAGCCCCGCCTCGCGCTGCAGTCCCAGCTTATTATCCAATCGACGATCAAGGCTCACCGATGTATAGTTCGCTTCCAAGTAAGGATCAGTAGCGGGGTTGAACTCGTCCAAATCAATGCCGTTCAACACACCGAACAGCCGGTCGCGTCGATCACGTAGCATGGGGTCCAGCTTCTCACCAAACTCAGGAGCGAGGATCTCACGAGCGTATGTCTCGCTGACCGCATTGATCACGTCGGCGAAGTAGATGCCACGCCCCATGAAGTCCACCACTTCGTTTAGATCTACGATGTCTGGGTGAACGACAAAGCCATACTCGTCAATGCCGGCAACTTCCAGCACCCGGTACCCGAAGACGCCCTGGTAGGCAAGGTTGTGAATGGTATAGACACTGGCAGCGTCAGCAAAGAATGGATCGTGAGCATAGATGGTCTTGAGCCAATTGGGGACAAGTGCCGTGTGCCAGTCATGGCAATGGATGACATCGGGCTGCCAACCGAGACGTTTGACCCCCTCCAACGCACCCCGGCAGAAAAAAATGAAACGCTCGGCATCATCGGGATACATATAGATGCCATCCCGGTCAAAATAACGCGCACTTTCGATCATATAGACCGGTACCCTGCCATCCAGGGTGGTCTGCATCAACTCGGCCGGCTCGGTATTATGGTCCATTGGGACAGGGAAGGTATCAAGTGCGCGCGTCAGGTTAAACTGATCAGGACGAATCCGTCCGTAGCGGGGCATGGCTACTCGAATATCGTGGCCTAAGGCATGAATGGCTTTGGGCAACGACCCAGCTACGTCAGCGAGACCACCAGTCTTGGCGAAAGGGACCACCTCGGCCGCCAAGAGAAGGATTTTGAGCGGGGTTTGTGGCTTGCTCATCTCAGGGATTTTGTGGTCAGCCTGGTGGACCATGAACTCACCTCGGGCGTAAAACGTAAATCGTGATGCGTAAATCGTGATGCGTGAAACGTAATGCTAACCCTTAGGTTCGCTATGGGAAAACGTGTAACGTAATGCACAGTTACGTTTTACGCTTTACGCTTTACGTCTTTACGCTTTATGCACGCGTCTCAATGCTTTGGATAGGAAACCTGCGTCGAACGTGAACGCATCCTAACATAACGATTCTGAAATGTCAAACATTCGCCAAAACTACCACGTTTCAATCAAGCCAGGCAACTCGCTGAGCGAGGCAATGGTTGCGTCAGGGATAATTGTCTTCCGGTCGTCATCGTTCCACGCCGGTTCGTCGGCGGTGATAAGAACGCCTCGCATTCCGGTGTTGTGCGCGCCCAAGATGTCGGCACTCAGCGTGTCTCCCACCATGATAACTGACTCGGGCGGCAAGTTCCAACGGGCGAGGATCAGCTCGAAGGGTTCGCGCAATGGTTTGCGAACGCCCAGGCCAGCCGAGCTGAAGGTAGGAGAAAGCCAGGGACGCAATTCCAGCCGGTTGACCAGGCGTTGGATGAAAAGATCGTCGGTGGCATTGGAGAGAAGGCCCAGCCGGTAACCTTGCGCGTACAGCCGCTTGAGAGTGGTCCTGGCATCAGGATAGGCCTTCCAAGCAGCCTCTTCAGGCCCAAGGCAGACACGCACCGCCTCCGCTTCCAGGGAAAACGCTTCAGGAGGAGCTTCCACCTTTTCCAGCGCGGCCCGCAGCGAATCGGTGCAAGTCACCTCCCGCTGAGCGCGATAGGCCACTTCGCGTCCTGCCCGGCGCTCGGCGATGAAGGTCTCGGTCAGCGCCGCCCCGTCGAGCTTCACCCGCTTACGTTTGAAGAAGGCCAGCATGTCAGCCACACCCCGACCGATGACGTCTTCCCAATCAGCGTCAAAATACATCAATGTGCTGCCCAGATCGAATATAATACCACGTACGGTCATTCTTCCAGCACCGCCAGCAGTTTCTCTATCTGATACTCAGATTCCAGCTCAGCCCGAAGCAACTGCTGAATGGTCTGGTAACATTTGGTGACCCCTCCCGCCACCTCGGTCGCCGGGCGGCTGAGATCGGCACTGAGGGCGACAACTGCCGGAACCAACATCCACCACAGCAGTTGCTCAAAGGCTTCCTTGTTAAACCACAAGGCATCCTGGTAACGATTCACCTGCACGAAACTTTGCACTTCGCTGTCTCTCAACCAGGTTTCCAGCACCCGATATGCCCCTTGTTTGCCAGGGGCCTGCGCATCAAACCAGCCCTGATGCGTGGTTAGAAGCTTGACAATCGCCACCACCCGCCAGGCCGTCTCTTCATCCAACCCTAGATCACGAAGCGCACTAGCAATGATCTTGCCCAGCAGCCATTCATCAATCCAGCTACGGCTCTGCCCTTCAAAATCTGACTGGTCCAGGACCCTGCCCAGAGAGTGCACAAATAGCCAGCTCAGTATGCCCCCCCAGATAGCCGGGGCGTCAACCAGATTGGCGTTCAAGTAATTCACGGCCGCTTTGTACTTAGAGTCCCCAGGCAAAGGATAGCGGCTTTCCAGAATGGGCAGTTGCAGCACAGCTTCCAACTCGTGCCGGATATCTCGGGCGATGGCCGCCTCGTCGCCCGAACCGTCCATAAGCTGTTTGGCCTCGGTGAGCAATTGAACTATCACCCCCTCCACTTCATCCATCAGATGCGCGTCCATTTGGCCATCAGGCTCGGTCACGCGGGCATCTATCAGCCGCCGGAACATCCCGGCTTTGACCAACTCCTTGAACGGAGAGTGCACAGGCTGTAGCATGACTTCCTTCAATGCTTCTTCGATACTCGGAACCCCGCGTCCGTTCAGGTAGGCTGTCAGATGAGCATATTGGTGCCACTCATTATCCTGCACTTCACGAAAGTCCAGGAAGACGTGGTACTTGTATGCGCCCAGTTCCACATACAACCCTGTGTGGAACAGCTCCTGGCTGCTGCGAATAAATTCCAGGCCACTCACGTGGTCCCGGAAGATACAGAAGTGGGTTTCATCGGCGTGCAGTCCCAGACCTTCCCCCAGACTTTTTTGCGCCAAGGCCCGCTCGCCGTCTGGCGTTTTTACTGAATACGCCACCGAGGTTCGAATCCATCCTCGAGCTTCGGCATACTTGTTATGGTAGACTACCAAGGCCCGCTCGCCGCCAGCACGATTCGAAAAGGCGAATACATCCTCGTTGACGTACCCTTCGGCTGTGTAGAAATCGTATAATAAGAAATCCTTGACTTCGGCAAACGTGTGACGACGACGTAGCAACGGAAAAATCTCGCGCTCGTGCCGCTGTACTAACTGGCTGTCCGGTTGTTCATCCCAGTACGCACGTCGATATTCCATCCCATACTTCTCGCCAAATCCTTCGATCTGGCCGTGGCCGAACATGGGAAGGCCGGGCAGAGTGACCATCATCATGCAGACACCGAAATACTTGTCGTCTTTGCCAAACTGGGCGACAGCGGTCTCCTCATCAGGATTGTTCATAAAGTTCACGAACCGCTTCAGGATCTCCGGGTCAAACTCCAGTGTGTTCTTGATGACCAGACGGTACTCGGCGTTCTTCTCATCGCGCAGCATGTTCATAAAGGCGCTGTTATACACCCGATGCATTCCCAACGTGCGGACGAAATAGCCTTCCAACAGCCAAAACGCTTCGGCCAGGAGAAGAGTGTCGGATGCTTCCTCAGCAACCCGGTCCACGACTTCACGCCAGAACTCGGCAGGCATCCGAGCGTTAAACTCGGCCTTGGTCAGTCCATGTTCCGCCCGCGTGGGGATGGCCCCGCCGGTACCTGGCTCGGGGAACCACAGGCGTTGGTAGTGTTTTTTGGTCAGGGTCATGGCCGCGTCAAAGCGGATAATGGGGAAGTGACGCGCAACGTGCAGTATCGCCTGGATCACAGCCTCACGTACCTCGGGATTGAGATAGTTCAACTGAGCTGTGTCATTCCAGGGCATACTGGTGCCATCGTTGCCGTGGTAAATGTATTTCTCGCTGCCGGTCCAGCGATCCACCCGTTTAAACACCACGGCTGCATCGCTGCGGTCGTAATAGTGATCCTCCAGGAAGATGCCAACCCGCTCGTCCGAAGACAGGTCTGGCCCGTTAAAAGAATAGGTTGGAAACGGGCTGTAATCCAGCGAGACGAACCAGTCCGGGTGCTCGATCAACCATTTGGAATAGATACCCACGTGATTGGGCACCATATCGCTCGCCAGACGAATACCACGTCCCCAGGCCCGATCTCTTAGGTCCTGGAGAGCCGCCTCACCCCCTAAATCGGCCGCGATCTGGTAATCGAATAGCGAATAGGCGGACGCGACAGCGTCGGGATTGCCGCAGCGTTGTTTTATCTCCTGGGATGCCGGGCTGCGCTCCCAGAGGCCGATCAGCCACAAGCCGCTGAACCCCCGGCGAGCCAGTATCTCCAATTCCTCATCGGGTATCTGATCCAGGCGAGTCATGGGGTACTGATATTTTTTGGAGAGTTGATCCAGCCACACGTGAGTATTCTTGGCGATGAGCACCAGCCGGGGCATCCAGTCACGGTCCAAGCTGAAACGTTCCAGCTCGAGTTCCAGTCCGGCAAAATCGTAAACCAAGCTGGGACCGGGACCGAGGAATATCATCTTCTCTTCCTCGCTGATCAGATCCAGGCTGCTGAGCAGACGATATAAATATCCGCCCAACAGGTAGCTCCAGCGCTCCCGAATGTATTCTAACTGCCCGGAGAGCGAATGGGGCACGTCCAGGGCGGGACTGCGCAGCATATCTATCAGATTCTGATCTTCGGGGCCAAAGGTGGGCTGGGTGTCAAAGAACTGGTGCAAATTGGTAATGATGTGCGGATAGACGGTTTCTTGTTCCAGGGTGGCGTCGTCAAACAGCTCCAGAAATGGCGCGAAGGCGGGGTTGGCGTTCGCCAACCAGAGCATCAGCATCTCTTCCAGCAGGATCTGGCGATGGGCAACACCAGACGTCTCGCCCTCCAGATAGGCTTCAAGGGTGATCTCACCCCGATAGACGGCAATGGGGGGAAATTCATCCGCAAACCGGTATAGGGCCGCGTCAACAGCTTCTTCACCCAGCTTCCCATACAACCAGTCCAACGCCTGGCGCATGACGTCCGGGTTTCTCTGCTCACGATATAGGCCGATCACGTAATGCAAGATCTCGTCGATCAGCCCCATAGCATTGAGTTGCCCGGCTTTCACAGCCTGTTCCGGGTAACTGATCAAATCCCGCTTGGTGTTCATCTTCTCGGCGAACACGCGCGCGGCGTGGAAATTGGCAAAGATAACGTTCCCGCTCAAAGAGAACAGGGACTCGTCAAACCGATAGAAGTCCCGGGTCTCGCGAGAGATGTGGAACTCCATGCGGGCTGCGTTCTTGTTTTGCATTGTGTCCTCCGACCTATGTAAAACGTGATGCGTGATCCGTGATGCGTGAGGATCAGATCTTGGGATCACTCGTCACGCATCACGGATCACGTTTTACGTTTCAGTACTCTCGCCCCCGCTCTACCCGGTTGAGGAGTGACTCGCCGGCCAGGTAGCGCCGCAGATTCTCGGCGAACAAGGCGGTGGCCCGATCGTCGTAGTGGGGGGTGAAGCCGGCCACGTGGGGTGAGATAATCACATTGTCCATGGTCCAAAGGGGGCTATCCACGGTTAGTGGCTCCTGCTCAAACACGTCAAGGGCCGCACCGGCAATCCACCCTTCGCGCAAAGCGTGGATCAAGGCAGCCTCGTCTACTACTGACCCGCGCGCAACGTTGATCAAGATAGACGTAGGCTTCATGGCGCGCAGCGCCCGCTGATCGATGAGATGATGCGTGGCCGAGGTGTAAGGCACGGTCAGCACCACGTAGTCACACTCAGGCAGCATCTCAGTCAACTGATCGGGGGTGTACAGCCGGTCGGGCTCGTCGCCCCCGGTCAACGCGGGCAACTCGTATCTGGCCGATTCGGATGCCGCCCCACGGCGGGTGCCCAACACTCGCATACCAAACGCGTGCGCCAGCCGTCCGATCTCGCGTCCAATGCTGCCGTAGCCGAGGACGCCCACGGTCGCGCCGCGCAACTCCTGAGGCACAAACTTACGCCAGCGCTGCGAGGGCCATTCACCTCGTTTCTGGTAATACACCATACGAGGCAAACGATGGGCAAAGGCAAGCATCATCATAAGGGCATATTCCGCTATAGTGGGGGCGTGGATGCCACTGACGGTGGTGATGGTTACGTCCGAAGCCCACAGCGGCGTGTCCAGCACGTGATTGACGCCAGCACTGTGCAACTGCACCCAGCGCAGGCCGGGTAGTCGTGCCGGGTCGGGGATGGCCGAGAAAGTGTACAGTACCTCCACCTGGTCCCACAACTCGGGCGGCACTTCGTCTATCGAAGGCGCGTTGTGCTGCCGGACGAGCAGCCGTGGCGACACCGACCGCAGCCGGTCAAGCAGTTCGTCGGGAAAGGATAGGGTGCCGAGGACGTGCACAGGATCCATGGGGTTAGATGCCTCTATAATCAAAACGACCCGCCTTACCGTCAGGTGAGACAGGCCCGGCAGAGTTGGCACGATGGATTACCCCGCCGCTGCCGAACTTAGTTTATCCAATGGTGAGGTACAGTCCCGTGCCGTCGGCGCGGGCGTTCGTTTCACAGGGCGATTATACCACGCGACAAGGCAAAAGAAAACCCCGTCCGGCGGGTGGGGTGTGGCTGGGCATCTAATTCGCAGGGATGCAAAAGCAGCGAGGTTGGGGGGAGTACCCCGCCGCCCCGTACCGTCCGGCAGAACGGTGCTAGACTGGCACAGGTGCGGGTACCACTCCAGCAGGTGTGGTATGGGGCAAGCCTGCCCCCCAGAAGCGGGGGTCATGGAAAATGTAGCACAAAACAATATCAATTAAAGAGCGCTCGGGGAGACCATTGGGATGGGTAAGATAGCTTGCCTGGTTGTCCTTTTCCGGTGTGCCACTCGAGCGCTCCAGTATATGCTATGCATGAGAACATATGTTCTTTTATGCTATTATAGCACAGTTCTTGGCGTTTGGCAAGCCTTTTTGGGAGAGCGTTACACATTAGGGACAAGCACCTGGAGGGTTTTGGGCGGCCACCCGAGAAGTTGTCCCCGCAGGATTTGAGCAATGGGCATGCGAGTGATGTCATAGCCAGCCAGTTCCAGAGGACACT
>DAOUMD010000292.1:0-71511 GCA_034412795.1 Anaerolineae bacterium | reverse complement strand
GGTGAAGGTGCCAACCTCTTGACCTTCGATGGTCATCACTTTCACTGTGGTGCCTGCCGCCAGGTCTTCGATTGCCACGGCGACGGCGTCTTCGGTTTCGTGCATCACTGCACCGTGTGCTGCCATTGGTTTGTCCTCCTATGAACAAAGATTTCCTCGCAGGGTATGTATGACCCTATGCTGACTCAGTCGATATATTCGTTTAAGTGATCCATCTTCTCGTCACGCCGGGTCATGGTGAGTTCGACGGCTTCCTCGGCGCTAATCCCCTCGTGGATGATGGCATTAATGGCTCGCGCCACGGCGGCCGGGTCTTCGCGACCGGGGAAAGAAACGTTGCGCCCCACCAGTGCACCACGGACGTTGGCCCGCGTGGCCATGCCAGTCGCGAAGTCTTGATAGGTCTGAAGCGGGTTTTCGCGCGATGGCCCGCCCAGCATCAGGATGGGCATGGTGGTGGCCATAGTCACCCGGTAGTAGTCCTGGCAGAAGGGTAACTTCATCCAGGTGTTGCGCGACGAGTCGCCGAGACCGGCGATGATGCCCACCAGCGGGATCAACTCGTCGGCGGTGTTCTTGCCCACCCATTTGCCGTCCACATAGTCCATGCGCAGCGGCTCGACAAAGGGCACAATGTCGTAGCGATTTAGGTCGGTGATGGCCCGGGCGCAGTAGTCGATGGTCCACAAAGTACGTTCGTCGTCGGGCACGAAGCGGAACATCATCTTGCCGCCGTCCAGCCGGAAGCGGTGCAGCGATTCGGCGCTGTAAGCGCCAAAGCGGTCGTCGATCTCGCCCACTACGGGGGCCACGCCGCCGCGCTGCATACAACCAACCAGCACCTTGTCATCCAAAAACGAAGGCCCGCCACCCTCCTGGACCAGGTAGTCCAGGATAAAAAGGTCCTCAATCATGTCCGGTGTGCTCATAAACCCATCAAAGTCGGTGGCAATAAGCACGCGCAGGATGCGGCCCAGGTACTGATGGCGATCTCCCATCCTGAACCGATCATCGCCAATGGCGGTCACTCCCCGCGCCGGATGGTCGGCGGCCAGAATGGTCAGTTTGCCGTCGCGCGTGGGCCGTTTTCGCACCCGTCGGGCCTTGGCCTGGCGCTCGATGAGTTCGGGGGCATCCACGCGAATCTGGGTGATTTTCTCAAAGATGCGCGAGGGGAAAAAAGCCTCCAGGTCGAAAGTATAATCGCCAAGTGTGTATTCTGCTGTCATGATGTCGAATCTCCTTTTATTTGTTATCAGGGTTAAGAACAATGGATGCGCAGGATGTAATGGATTCTTTACCTGAAATGGGTGAAAATCCGAAATGTAACGGCTACAGGCTAGATAACTCTTTGCGGCACTCGGACTCCTTGTAGCCGAGCCAACGGCGGCAGAGGGCCATTTATCAACGGCATCGCGTAATTCTTGAATTCTTGGGTAACCATATTCCCGTCGTCGTTCAGGAATTCACGGGGTAGAAGCTTTTCTGCATTGGCCACCTCAGTCAGAGGTGCTACTCCCGTCTCACAGGTGTATGGGGCTTCGGAGACGCGCTCAAGTGTAACCATCAAACCGCTGCGGTCAGCGGCCAGATGAGCCACAGCTTCTCTCCCAACTTGTAATGCCTCCTGGCGATCGGTCCCTGACACACATGCGCTCATAGCCCGGCCGATCAGCACCGGGCGCAGAAAACGCGCTCGTGTGTGCAGCTTTTCATTCACAAGATCAGCCAGATAGGCGGCCACACCGGATGTCAAGGTGTGTAATACGTGCCCAAAGGCATCACTGCCGCCACTCTTCAATTTGTGTTCGCCGACGGGCCGACCCTGTGCGTCTTTAATTCCCTCGCACACGACCACGAATACCCGCCCCAAGCGACCGTGGATGCGATCCACGTCGTCGAGAAAGCGGTCTTCGTCGAAGGCGATCTCGGGCACGTAAACCAGGTGGGGCGCTTCATCTTCTGTTTCCTTGCCGAGGGCCGAGGCAGCCGTCAGCCAACCGGCATTGCGTCCCATGGCCTCCAGGATGCTGACATCATCGAAAGTGGCCATGGCCTCCAGATCACGGCCTGTGTCCCGGGCAGCCAGGGCGAAGAAGCGGGCTGCACTGCCATAGCCGGGACAATGGTCGGTCAAGGCCAGGTCGTTATCTATTGTCTTGGGCACGCCCATTACCTGGATTTCGTAGCCGGTGGACGCGGCCAGTTCCGAGATGCGGTGGCAGGTGTCCATCGAGTCATTGCCGCCGATGTAGACGAAGTGACGCACATTGTGAGCGCGAAAGACCTCCAGGATACGCTCATATTCATGGTCGCTCAGCTTGTGGCGGCAGGAACCCAGCGCTGAGGCGGGCGTGTTGATCAGCAGTTCGACGGTTTCCCGCGATTCCTGGCCCAGGTCGATCAGTTCTTCTTTTAAGGCGCCTTCGATGCCGTGCACCAGGCCATACATACCGGTGATGGCCGCGTGCTGCCGGGCCTCAAGAATGACCCCGGCCAGGCTGGCGTTGATGACGGGCGTCGGGCCGCCCGACTGGCCTACGATCAGATTCCCCTTTAACATAGTAGTGGTATCACCTCCCTTAGTATAAGAGTTTTCTCGGAAAGTACCGTTCGCACGTGGGCGTGCTCACTCCGCCCTGCGTAATGAGGAGCGAGGCACCCCCAGGCTTCGGCGCGAGCTCAGCCGAGCGGGGCCGAAGCGTCTGCCCCGTTTGACACACTTTCCGAGAAATCTCATAATTCGTGCGCAGCGCGATTGGGAAATCGCGGCTACAGTTGAATAATCGGTCCACGGCTGTTGCCGGTCATAATCAATGAATAGGATAGCGGCCTAGCTCCCGGGCCGCCTGGTACATGGCCAGGATGTTCTGGATCGAGGTATCAGTCTGGATGTTGTGAGAGGGGCCCAGGATGTAGCCCCCGCCGGGCGCCATGATGTGGATGACGCGTTCTACCTCGGCCCGCACCTGGTCGGGCATCATAGAGGGTAAGACTTGCTGGACGCTGATGGCCCCGTTGAAGGCCAGGCGGGCGCCGAACTCGGCTTTGAGTTCGACCAGGTCCATACCCCTGGCTTCGGGTTGTATGGTCTGGATCACGTCAAAGCCGGTGTCGATCAGGTCAGGCATAAGCCTGCGCGTGCTGCCGCACGAGTGATACATAACTTTGAGGCCGAAGGCGCGGTCTAAGTCAACGATCTGTGCCCAGCGAGGTTGGAAGATCTGCCGGTAGGTGTGGGGGCTGATGAGCGGTCCCATTTGAGAGCCCAGGTCATCGCCGTGAAAGGCAATGTCGATGCCGCCCGCACCAGCTTCATAACAGCACCGATTGTAGGCCAGGAAGAACTCGATCAAGTGATCGAACACAGCTAATACCACCGGGTCGCCGGTGGCCAGGCCGGTCAATACCCGCTCATAACCGCAGAGCATGGCGGTGCGGTTGATAAGATCCACGTTACCGGGTGAGCCGCAGACCACGGCGTAGTCCTGAAAGCGGTGGCATTGCTGGCTGATGACGCTGAAATCGAACCAGTCTACCTGGGGCCAAGCATAGCGGTCTACCTCAGCGACTGTGCTGGCCTGGCTGAGGGGGGATACGACGACTTCGTTGTAAACCCCGGTTTCGTTGCGTACCGGCTTGCGCCGCACACCCCAGAAATCGAGGAAGGTCCCGTCTGTGTATTCTCTTCTGGGCGGCCCGATGTACCTGGGCCAGACGGTGCGGAAGTCGATATCCAGGTGATCCAGCAATGCCGTGTCGATGTAGTCCCCCATAGGCGGTCTGAGGGAGGGATCATCCCGCTCCAGACCAAAGTGCTGGCACAGCTTATCAGCCTGCTCGGGGACGGTGTGGAAATCGATCGGGACGCGATCCGGCTCCTGGTGATTGAGGGCGGTGAGAACTCTTTGCTTGGAATTCATAGGCAGCTCCTTGGATTTAGACTTAAGCTATTCCAGATCAGAGGCCAGGGGCTTGCGATGGCTGTAGGCGATGGGCCTGATCGGCTCCAAGCCCAGCCAGCTAGCCAGCTCCAGAACAGCCTCGGTCCAGTCACCCAGAGCCAGGGCATAATGATGGGTGATGCCGTGAGATATCAGCGTGTGGATGATGTCCAGCACCGGCACAGGCTGGCCGTTCATGCGCAGTTTGGTAAACCAACCCCGGCTGCCGTCAAAACTGGCCTTTTGACGGCCCATACCCTCACCGCCCATAAGAAAGATGCGCTGACCATCTCCCAGAACCTGGAGCACGGTCCCGTGATCCTTGCGCAGCACCAGGTTGTTCGAGATGGGCACGCGCTGGTTGAATTGAGGGATAAGTTCTACACCCTCTTCGTCGGCAAGGGAGAGGGCAGTGGGGCCGCAGTGCCATAGTAGCACACTTTCGTCATCTTGATCAAATTCGATCAGATCCATAATGGTCGTCGGCGCGCCAGCTATGGCGTTGAGCAGGAGCATGCCGACCGCCCCCAAGGCGTCTCCTTCACACGCGGTGGGCATACCCAGCCCGTTGAGGCGTCCCAGCGTGGAACACGGGGCTATGCGGAATTCGCTCTGCCAATCGGGCCAGCAGCGGAAGGCCAGGGCGTCGTACTGCTTCTCTTGGGCCAGGGAGAGAACTGCGACTTCCAGGGCGCCGATCTGATCCAGCGCAACCGGGTCGACCTGGACAGCCCGGGCGGCGGCCACCATTTCCTGGGCCACCTGGCGCGCAGCTTCGGCCGGAACCTCCCGGACGAGGGCAAAGACTTCGGTCAGCTCGTGATCGTAGAAACGGACGCCGTACCGCTGTTCGATTACGCGCCGGTCGAACAAGATATTCTGGAAGCCGGTAACCGACTTGCCGATCAAACCGATGCGGGCGCCCTGGAGGCGCTTCAAAGCTCGCAAGGCGTCGAGGGTGACGCGGAAGCGCTCTCGGAAGAACTCGTCGGAGGCCTGGCCGTGAAACCATTTGGCGCCGCCGTTGCCACCCCCGGCATATTGCAGCACAACGCTGATGAGATGGTTGGCACCACAAAAGGAGTTTAGGGGGAGGCGGCCCTGGCTGGTTGGTTCGGGGACAGACCAAAGCCCCAGCCGGTAGCGTCCCTCGAGCAGGGGGAGCAGCAGGTCGCCGGAGCCAAAGGAACTGGTCTGGAGGAGCAGGAAATCGACCTCAGCGGCATCCAGCTCCCGACGCAGGCGCTGGCTGTCTTCCCAGTTCAGGAGCGCATCGTGGCAGGGGTACAGTTCAAATTGCCATTCCTGCGCCAGGTCCTCCATTTCCTGGAGTGAGCGCGCAAGCTGGCTCTCTTTGTCACCTGCCCACACGGTCCGATACATGCCAGCCACGGCGATCTTGGGCCGTACTGGCGTATTCAGGTTGGTCTTATTCAAATCCTCTTTCCTTTTTTGTGACTACTACACCGTCAGGCAAATTCTGAGACTTGTAGTTGCGACTTTAGTCGCTCATTACGCGGGAAAAACGACTGAAGTCGTTACTACGAGCCTATCAAAACTTATCTGACGGTGCACTACTGGTCTGTCAAGCGTGATTTGAGGAGTGCAGCCCGGCATCTGGGGATGCTGTCTGCTCCTCGTAGGGTCATCCCTTGATGGCCCCCGCGGTCAGGCCCTGGACCAGATATCGCTGTAGAAAAACGAAGACGATGATGGTGGGGATGGTGACCACCACCGAGGCAGCCATCATACCTCCCCAATCTTGCTTAAATTGCCCCAGGAAGGAAAGGAGCAAGCCGGGCGGGATGGTGCGCACCTGGTTACTTGTCGCCAGGGTAAGAGGATACAACAAGTTGTTCCAGGCGTCCAGAAAGGAAAACAATCCCACCGCCAGCAGCCCGGGCGAGACTAAGGGGATGACGATGCGCCAGAGCGCGCCCAGGCGGGTGCAGCCATCAATGAGCGCCGCCTCTTCGATCTCGGAGGGGACCGAGTCGAAGAAGCCCTTCATCATCCACACTGAGAAAGGAACGGCGAAGGTGGTGAAGGCGAGCACCAGCCCGGCGTGGCTGTCCATCAGGTGCAACTCACGATACATGATGTAGAGAGACACCAATATCAGAACGTGGGGAAACATTTGGGTGGCTAGGATGGCGAGCAGGATGGGGCGTTTGCCGGGAAACCTGAGGCGTGACAAGGCGTAACCGGCGATGGTAGCCCCAGCCGTGGCCAGAAGCGAGGTCGCGATGCCGGTTATGACGCTATTGCGCAGGTAGAGAGGAAAGGGAACATAGCCGCTGAAGAGTTTGGTGTAATTCTCGATGGTCAGGGTAGACGGAATCCAGCGGGGTGGGATCTGGTACACTTCCAGGGCGGTCTTCAACGAGGTGGAGATCAACCAGAATATGGGAAAGAAGAGGATGCCCAGCAGCAACAGCAGCAGGCCGTAAGTCAAGACTCGTCCCAGCCGGTAACGCAAGCTCTTTGTCCCGCTCATATCGCTATCTCCCTTTCAAAGCGCCGGACGTATAGCCCGGTGAACGCCAGCAAGACCAGCAGCCATATGATGCCCACCGTGGCTGCATAACCGATTTCGAAGTCGCTGAAGGCAAGACGGTAGATATAGATGGCCAAAGTGGTGGTTGAGTACACCGGCCCACCCTGCGTCATGGTCCAGATCAAAGGGAAGCTGTTGAAGTTGCGGATCAGCATCAGGATGGTGGTAATGACGATGATGTTCTGGAGGTGGGGGATGGTAATGCTCCAGAAAAGCTGCATGCTGTTGGCTCCGTCGATGATGGCGGCTTCCTTGATCTCGGAGGGAATGCTCTGTAGACCGGCGAGCAGCATAAGCATATAAAAAGGTGTTTGGTTCCAAACGTTGGCTATCACCACCGCCGCCATGGACAGCTTGGGATTGGCCAGCCAGGCCAGGTTCTTGGGAATGATGCCCAGGCCGCGCAGTGTGTGGTTGATGATGCCCACGTCGAAGTTGAACATAAAAAGGAAGAGGAAGGCGACCACGATGTAGGGCACAATCCAGGGTGCCATAGCCATCCCGCGGAAGAAACGCGGAAACTTGATATTGGCGTTTAAGAGTAGGGCCAGGACCAGACCGAGCAGAAAGCCGCCAATGACGGAAGCGGCGCTGAAAACCAGGGTGTTGAGAAAGGCCTCCCCGAGCACTTTATCTTGCAAGATATGAGCGTAATTGGCGAGCCCGGTGAAACTGGGCCCGTCCGGGTCGATGAGCTTGTAGCGAAACAATGACAGGTAAAAGCCCCTGAGGAGGGGAAAGAGAATCACCAGCCCCATGATGAAGATGACGGGGAAGAGAAGGATTAGGGCTAAGGGTGTATCTTTAGGCATACGCCATCTGGCGCGTGACGTGGCGTGCATAGGCTAACCTCTTGAGTTCAAAATGGGTTAGGGTGGCTGGCCTGGGTTGCGGGGCACTCCAGCCACCCTACGCTAACGCTCGTTCAGGTTAGACGTTGAGAGTATCTTCTCAATACTTCGGGGTAAGGGCAGCCCTGGCTGTCGCCGGATTGCCAAGGGCAAACACCCGGGTTTACCTCTACTTTTTGAGAAGATACAGACGTGATTAAGGTTCAGGAAACGCCGTACACAATGTTAAGATTGGCCTGCATGTCTTCCAGAATCTCGTCGATGGGTTTGTCGGTGGCAACCGCTTCTTGCATGCCGACTTCGATGAACTCGGCGGCCGAGGCGAACTTAGGCCCGTAGGGCATGGCCCGACCAGAGGGGATGATGTCGTTGATGTAGGCCTGGCTGATGGGGTCTGAGTAGTTGTCGGCGAACTTCTCCAGCAGGCCCTTGGCGGGTGGGATCGCGCCCAGCGGGATGTAGTATCTCTCGACGGCCATGTCGCTGCTGGCCAACAATTGGATGAACTCCCAGGCCACCTCTTTGTGCTGGCAGGCCTTGGTCATAACCAGTTGGTGGATGTCCATCACGGTCACCGGCTCGCCGCGTTGGACCGGGATGCCCTTGACCGACCACGTCTCCTGGAACAACTCTTCGTCCAGCAAGGACTCGTTCAGGCTCTGGAGGATGCCCTTGAAATAGGGTCCATCCCAGGCGAAGACCTCAGTCCCCTGGGCACTGAATTGCCTGAATTCCCTGAGGATCATGCCGGGCGGTGAGTACTCGTTTGTGAGCAAGAAACGCAGCCACTCGTAGTATTCCTTCAGCTCCGGCGTGTTGAAGTTGGGTACCCCGTCCACATAGGGTTCGGCGCCAAAGGCCAGCATCCACGGCCACTGGTGGACCAGGGCGTACTGGCGCTTGGTAGTGTCCAGGCCGACGGCATAGATGTCTTGTTCCTTGGCGACGGCCGCGGCCTCGTTCAGCTCCTCAATGGTTGCGGGCGGCTGGGTTGGGTCCAGGCCCAGCTCGGCCATAAGCTTCTTGTTGTACCAAAAGGCGTGGGGGGTGATGGACCAGGGCAGAGCCACCAGTTGGTCCTGGTACGTGCCGGCCGCCAGCGCCCCTTTGAAGTTCTGGTCCAGATAGTCTTCAGTGACGTAGCCATCCAAGGGCTCGAGGGCCCCCATAGCGGCCAGCTCAAAGGGCATGTTGGACGATTGTTGCACGATGTCGGGCGGATTGCCGCCGGTAATGGCGATGAGCGTCTGGCTTTGGATATCGCCAAAGCCGAACTGCACGTTATTGATCTTGACGTTGGGGTGATCGGTTTCGAACTGAGCGATGATGGACTCGATATTCTGACGCGTGGCTTCCTCGGCCGAGGCCCAGTTAAAGAAGGTCAGCTCGATCTGCTCGGGGGCAGGGGTGGCGGTGACGACCTTCTCTACCTCTTTTTCGACGACCTTCTCTACTTCCACTTCCCTGATCTCTGGAGTTGGAGCCGCTACACAGGCGCTCAGAGCAGCGCCGGCCAGCCCGGCGCTGGCTCCAGCCGTCCAGCGCAGAAACTCGCGCCGGGTTAGACCTTTCTTCTTTGATTCAGACATAGCCTCTCTCCTTGAAAAAGTTGGCGGCAGCGGTGCCTACCGTCTGCCTTTAGTCCAGACCGCAATTGGCAATATGGGGTGCTAGCCCAGGAAAAGCAGAACCTGCCCTCCTTTCTTGCGCCTGTCATTGAACGCATTTTTTAATGCAGAGTCGCAGAGCCGCAAGGATGTTTGCAGACAGGACTGACCGGTACAGACCTTCCGATTCATGCCGGTGCTCGTGCCGTAGACTGGCGTATGACGAGACGGGTTTCCAGTTGTTGGTTATAATCCATCGCCTGCGCTTCAGCCTCTTGAGGCGTTTGTAATAGGTCGAGTAGCATGCGCATGGCCATGCAGCCAATCTGGTAGCGGGGCAAGGCCACCGTCGTCAAGGGGGGGATGATTTGGCTGGCCAGTTCAATGTCGTCGAGCCCGACCACGGACAGGTCTTCGGGCACGCGCAGGTTATAAGCGTGGGCGGCGGATACGATGCCCAGGGCGGTCAAGTCATTGGCAGCGAAAACGGCGGTGGGGGGCTGGGGCAGGGCCAGCATCTGATCCAATGCCTGGTGGCCGCCATCGGTGCGCAGATTGCCTTCAATGACCGGGGCGTGCTGGGGGTCGATGCCATGAGCGGCCAGGGCCTGGAGGAAGGCGTCGCGCCGGAGCTGGGAGGTGCGCAGCCCCAGAGGGCCGCTGACGTGGGCCAGTCGCCGGTGCCCCAGTTCGAGCAAATGATCGACGGCGGCGCGAATGCCGGTTTCGAAGTTGACGGCAATGGTTCCTCCTACACCCTCCATACCGTGGAATTCTCGGCCCAGCACCACGGTAGGGATGGCGTGCCGGGTTACTTCCCGCACCCATTCGTCCGGCATACTGCTTGACATAAATAAAATACCATCCACGCCTTTGTCCGTGAGGGAGTAGATGTATTTCTGGCAGTAATCGGGGTTGTAGCTGGTGTTGCACAGGAAGATATTGTAGCCGTGGGCCAGCGCCACATCCTCCACGCCGCGGATGACCTCGGCGTAGTAGGGGTTGCCGACGTCGGAGACGAGCAGACCGGCGGTGAGTGTGCGCTTGGAGACGAGGCTGCGGGCCACGTGGCTGGGACGATAATCCAGATCCTCTATGACGCGCAACACACGCTGGCGGGTCTCAGCGCGCATATGGATGCTTTGTCCGCTGAGCACGCGGCTGACGGTGCTTTTGGAAACACCGGCGGCCTGGGCAACGTCGGCTATGGTAGTGCGTGGCATGGTGCTTTCTCCCAGTCCGAGAAGGGGCGAAAGAGTCCAAAACGCAACGGGATCTCTCGCCAGGGCAGTCCAGGGACACACGGGTCTGCCTTTACAAAAATAATGGAATTGTAGGTGCGAACCCGTGGGGCCAATAGATATTGGCCTAAAACCGGTTTCAGAAATCGGTTTCTGAAACCGGTTTTAGAATACCATACTTGGAAAGAACTGTCAAGGGCAAAATGCAAATTTTAAGGTGGCGGTTCGCTTTCCCTTAGGCCGCCACGCCCGGGATAGGTGCTTGCACCGTGTCTTGGGTGGTGACGATGGCGTAGTCAGGGTGCCCCTGGAGCAGGGTGACCGGGTAGTCGACGTCTTCCTCACCCAGCAGCGCGATGCGCAGCACGGTCCGTTGCCAGACCCCTCCCTGGCAATAGAGCCGAATACGACGTGCGGCTAGGATGTCACGCATGCCCAAGGTCACCGCCATAGGGGGCATTGCAGCCGGGTTGCCGCCGGTGGCTCGAATGCTGTTCATCACAACTGTTTCAGGAGCCAACGCTACGAGGCGAGTAAGAGAATCCCGGAACTCGTCTGGCGTGAGTTTATACCAACGCGAGATGGGTGGCTCATTAAAAGCTACGTGACCGTGATATCCGATCCCACCGTAGCAGGTGTCGATGCTGCCTAATGCTTCAATGCGTTGGCTGATCCAGTCCAGGTTGAGTGGATCGGGGAAGTGAATCTGATCGGGGGGGATGCTCAACTCCAGGTCGAGTCGGTCAAAAAGTTCTTGCTGGATGTGGCCCCGGAAACTGAGTGGGTGATCTGGCGGTATAACCCGCCCCTGCCAATCGCAGTACTCATCCATATTAAAGGTGAAGACATTCTTCCAACTGATGCCTTCCTCGTTACAAATGCGGGCCAGAACCGGAAACTGACCCACCGGGCCGACGGGCAGGATCAGGCGAGTGGGCCGCCCCGCCTGATTATTGGATTTGATTTCGTCAGCGATACTGCGGGCAAAATGAAGATAGAGCGCATCCAGATGGGGCAGGATTTCTAGATGGACCTTACTGGATTTGGGGAGCTCGTCAGCAGGTAAAGTGAGGTATGGGGTCAAATCTGTCATCGAGTAGGCACCTCCGGATTCGGTCGAGTTGGAATATCGTAAACGAAGGCAGGGTGCAATCGTAACCCTTGCTAGGGGGCTTCGATCTCACCTGTATCATACACCCAGTTTCCATTGATCATGGTTGCATACACATTGATGTGTTCATCAATGACAATCAAGTCGGCGTCCTTGCCAACCTCCAGACTTCCTTTACGGTCAGCAACTCCAATCAAATGCGCTGGATTGAGAGATGCCATCTTAACCGCTTCGGGCAATGAGCAACCGACTTGAGTGATCATATTTCGCACGTTGCGGTTGAGGGGGCTGACACTGCCGGCCAGTGTCCAACCGGGAACGTGAGCTTTTTCATCATCTTTGACGATGTCCCTGCCCAGGTCGTCCTTGTAGATTCCGTTGGGCATACCGGCATACCTCGTGTTATCCGTAATTAACACAATCCGATCTGTACCTTTGCAACGAACGGCGATGTCCACCGCAGGTGGATGAACGTGAACACAGTCTCCAATGATCTCGGCCGTGAGTTCGTCTCTGGACAAAACGGCTTCGATCACGCCCGGCTCGCGGTGATCTTGACGGCGCATACCGTTGTAAAGATGGGTGGCCGATTTCAGACCGACTTCGATGGCCGCCACCACCTGCTCATAGCTGGCCGCAGTGTGAGCGGCTGAAGGCACGATAGCCAGACGGCACATGTCTTCGATCACTGCCAGGGCGCCGTCTAATTCGGGCGCAATGCTCATGATCTTGATGTGCCCGCCTGCGGCTTGAGCCATCAGGCGCAGTTCCTCAACCGAAGGGTCGCGGGCCATGGTGCCGGCCAGGCATCCCGCCGGTGGATAACGATCCCACTCTCCTTTGCCGGCTTTGCTAAAAAACGGTGCTTCCATATGGATGCCCAACATCTGGGCGCCACCTGAGGCAGTGGTGACGGCCGCGGCGGTGGTGATGGCCGCGGCGGTTGTTTCAAGCATTTCGAGCATGCCATCTAGCGTTGGTGCGAAACTTACGGTTGGCAGGAAAGCCGTCGTGCCGTTACGCGCGATTGCCTCGGCAATGTGCAGCGCATCCGCAACCGACTGGCCTACCTCGACCCCTGCAAAGCCGTGGATGTGTACGTCGATGAGGCCAGGTGCGATGGTCCTGTCGCCTAAATCAAGAACATCACAAGCGTCGGGAGTGCCTATCTCGTCTTTGTGCCCCACCGCCGTGACCACTCCGTTTTCGATTACGACAGCAGCGTCACGGATGACTTGCTGGGGGGCGACAAGCTGGCTGGCGATGAGCACCTGGGGCATAGGTTTGTTGGATTGCATAGTGTGGATCTCGTGTTAAATTTGTGTTTTTTGTGGCCCACATATTGTGGCCACACAAGGGGAGAGACTAAGGCCAGATCTTGTCCGGCCACCGAAGATAGCAGCGATACCATGAGCCCAATGTGTACGCACTGAAGGTGTTGTTATACATTCTATATTCTATAGAATACATCAGCTATGTTACCACGCCTGGGATGGGTTGTCAAGTAATTGCAGGTGATTGCCCTAGGTAATTGCCCATAGACTTTATCCCTCCACAGTTTAAAGCCGGGCCAACAGCGACTACGGATGTTCGTCCTCATAGGGCACCGAGGTCGACAGTGGTACCAACTCCAGAAGCTGAGATACGGTGACAAAGGTATAACCCTCGGCGCGCAAGCGCTGTATCACGACCGGCAACGCCTCGGCCGTGTGCCAGCCTCGCTCGTTGACGTGCATAATGATGATCGAACCGCTCTGCGTCTGGGTGGTGGCGACGTCAATGATATCTCGCGTCGATACGTGCGGGTCGGCGTCCCCTGTGATGACGTCTCCCTGGACCGCGCGCAGCCCGTGCTGCCCGACGGCTGCCAGCGCCTCGTCGGTGTAGGTGTCAAAGGGAAAACGAAACAGCCTCGGCTGCCGGCCGGTCAGGTTGTACATGATATCCTGAGTGCGCAGAATCTCAACGCTCATTTGCTCAGGCGTCATCCCGGCGAAGTCGGGATGGCTCCAGGAGTGATTGCCCAACTCGAACAATGGATTGGCGGCCAGCGCCCGGGTCTGGGTCGGGTGCGCTTGCATCCACAGGCCTCCCAGGAACAGGGTAGCCGGGGTATTGGTCCCGTCGAGTATCCGGATGATGGCTTCATCGTATCCCGTCGGCCGGCCGGTGGTCTGGCAGGCGTCGAAGGTGAGGGCGACGTAGGGCAGAGATCGGTCGCCTTGGGTGATGAGAGTGGGCTCAATGGGCGGCAGTTCTGGTGCAACGCCAGGGACCGGGCTCGGCCCAGGGCGTGGCTTGTTTGTAGGCGGGGCTGGTCCGAAAGTCGGCGTAGGGTGAGGCGTAAGCGTGGGAATCAGTGGTCTCTCCGTCTCCGCTGGATCGGCCACCGGTGATGTGCGCAGCCTGTCTGGGCAGCAACCCAACAGGCCCAGCACGACCCCGGTCAAAATCAAGGGAACGAGTATGTGACGCAAATACATTCCCAAAAGAACACCACCATTGCCGGGTCGTCGTCCCTCTCCGTCAGCATGTCTCAGCTTCTTGCCATCTATCTTACCCACCTGCCAGGATGTCCCGGATCTGGGCGGCGTAGGCCTCGCTCTCCGGGTCGTCGGTCAGGAGTTGGATCTCCTCCGGGCCAGTCACTCCCAGACCCAACTCGACCGCCCTGGCAATCTGTTCTTGTTCGAAGATCGGTCCCCGGCTCACCTGGGGCGTCGTCCCGAAGTAGCGCAGCAGCGCCACTCCCACCGCGTCGAGGGCCACCCGGTCTGTGCCCGCCAATACCACCTCGGCCCAGACCTGCTTACCCGACTCAGGTCCGCCGTTGACAAAGGCTTCGACGCCGTCCATCACGATCAGGGCCGGCGTGTAGGCAGCGTTGATCTCGGCGATCATCAACCGCTGATGGGGAGATGAATGCAGCTCGTTCATGTAGTCGTAGCCATCCGGGCCGTACCTGGACACCAACCCCACCGAGTTCTTGAGCGACATGGTGAAATGGCCGCCGAAGCGGTGGGTCTTCAGGCAGCAGGTCTGGACTATTGCTTCAGCCTCCAGGCAGGACCGGGCGAAGGGGAAGCCTTGGCTCCAGTGGCTATCGGGGGGCTGGACCATCACCCACTCTTTCTCACCTAGCTCGTTCAGAACCAGGATATCGAAACCCAACTCCTCGCCCAGACTGAAAATACCCATTTCCTCCATCGCGTGCCGGGTATTGTCCATGCCGCTGCGGTCGGCCACTGTGATGGCCCGGGCGTCCATGCCCCACAGTTCTCCGACCAGGGCGCGCAGGACGTCGCCGTGGGTGGAACCCGGGGTCGGGTCGGAGCTGTTGAAGTTAGGCTTGAGAAGGACCCTCTTGCCCCGGACGGGGTTGAGGTCTAGCAAACCCAGGGCGCGCCGCACACCCCCGGCCCGATCGCGGGTCTTGACAAAGGCGACACGCGCCACACCGGCTTCCGGTGCAGCGGTCGGGGTGGGTGGGGCTGTGGGAGACGGCCTCAGGGCAGAGGTTGCACCGGGCGGGATGGTAGGAGAGGGACTCGGCACAGGCGTGGTGCTGGGCGTAAGGATTGGGGATGGTGTCGGGGTGGATGTAGAGGTAGGCGTGTGGGTGGCTTTCACGGATACAGCCGGGGCGCTGGTGGGCGTCTCCAGGCCAGCCTGGCCACAGGCTTCCAGCAGGGAAGCGATAGCGACTAGGCCGCCCAGGGCAGCCGCCTGGCGCAGGAAGTCCCGACGCTTGATAAGATCTTTTGAGATTGGCTCATCCATATTCTCTTCACCTTAACCACACCGCACCGGGACACCGTTCTGCGCCGCCGATGCTTTGATCGCGTCCCACAGCCGAGCCAAACACAAGCCGACCTCGGGTGGGCTGGGATTGGGAATCTGCCCGCCCCGAACGGCAAGGAATTGCTCCCACGCCCCCAACATTGTGGGTTATCGCTTACGCTTTGGCCTTCTTGGCCGGCGGCGGCTCTTGGGTGATGGCCCACCCCCGTACGGGCAGTCATCGGGATGTCGCATGCGGGCTGCGGCCTGGATGGAAACCGGCTCGCAAGCACCCTGTCGCCCCAGTAACCCCTTGCCCGATAACTCCAGCCGAAACTGGAGTGTCTGGCTGCCGTCTTTCAGGGTGACAGCGCCCACGGACATCGACTCCAGCCGTCGCCCGCGCATGTCCCGGCGTGTTTGTTCCGGGTCTTCTAATACCAATGGCATGTCGCAGCAGAAACATAGCAGGGGCAGCTCGTGCCCATTCTCAAAGACAAGATAAGACGTTTCCTCACGTTGAACCAGGCCGACGACGGGCTGCCCGCCGATACAGCGGTCGAGATATTCGGCAATACATTCCCAACGGCCTTTGATCTTTAGCATCGGGAACCCGTCGCGTGGGCAGATACGATCCATAGTTTTCAGGATACCTCCAATCTCTTCGCAGACCTGGGTGTCTGCCCCAAGGGCGAACACCCAGGTTCGCCTCTACATATTGAGAAGATACCTCCCGGGCGTGGCGTGGCAGTTTAACCAAAACCCGGCGTCAGCCCGTAGAGTTCCTCCACCCAATAGCGGTAGTCGCCGAGAATGATGGCGTTGGCGCTCTTTTCGTCGTTTGCCCAGACCTGATCGGCCGGCAGGCGGCGCTGCTTGTCGCCCCGCTTCACGCTCAGCAGGATGCCACGGCGCTCGTCGACACTGTCCAATCCGAGCACCGTTACTCGTTCGGCGTGGCTCGGCTCGTCGAGGTCACGCCAGGTGGCGGGGAAGGGAAACTGCATGGCATCGGTGAAGTAGACCTCAAAGGCGGACAGCTCTTCGGCCTGGCCGTAGCAGTCTACGGTGATTTCCTCAATGCGCTGGGATTGATCAGGGATGTCAGGGATGTCTTCAATATCGTACATAGTCTTACTCCTAGGGAACGCGGAGATCAAGACCTCCTTCGCGCTGCGTATTGCGTATTGCGTATTCCGTACTGCGAACTGCGTATTCCGTTTGCTTTCGGGTATGAATGCCACTTTCCGAAAAGTCTCGGACGGTTATGGAATACGCGGCTTGGCCAGCACTTCGCGGATCTCCAGCTCGTGGAAGGTTCGCGGGTAGGCCGGCTGGCAGACGATGGCCGTGTCGGCGCCGCTATCCGTGCCGGCGATGGCGATGACCTCCCGGCTCATATTCAGCAGCCCGGCATCGGCAGCCATGAGCACGCACTCGACGGCGACCTTCATCCCCTGCGAGAAACAATACAGGGTGTCGCGCACGATCTCCTCCGGCGCGCGTCCGCCGTACTTGTCCGAGAAGGCCGAGCCTACTCCATCGCCCAGAGCGTGCATGCCGGTGTGGACGACGACGCCCAACTCGGCCAGCTCGGCTTTGGTCCCGGCCGACATGGTCCAGCCCTGGCTTTCATAGCCGTGGCAGATGGAGACGGCGACAACCTGGACCCCGTCCGGGGCGAAGAGAGCGTGGGCCTGGCGGGCGGTGCCGCCGTGGGATGAGGCCACCACGACCTGTTTGACCCCCAGCCCCAGCGCCCGCTCGCGGGCGACCTGGAGCGTGGCGTCGGTGTTGTGGGGGCCGGGTTTTTCGAAAGCAAGTGTCCTGAGTTCCATAGATGTCCTCCAATCATCCCCAACTCACAGCCCTTGCTTCAATGGCTCATGTTCCCCTGGCAGCGTTGGGGTAGTTGCCAGGTTGGATTTCCTGGTCGATGCAAACAATTCGTTCCAGTTTTGGCGGACGTTTAGAGAATCTCCCCGTTTCCAGCGCGTAGAATACCCCTCTTTTACTGATCTCGTCAATTCTGTGTGGCGACTGGAGATTAGCCATCGCTTTTACAACCTGATGCTTATCCTACGTACCATACGACAAACAACTGTACCAACTCTAACAATTCTCCTATTGAAATTTTGCGTTTTACGTGGTATGCTATGTAAAACTGAATATTGTTAGGTAGCATCCCTCATTTCCCCTCAAGAAGATACCTAGCATACCCGATGACCAATTGATGAGCCTGAAAGAACTGGCAGACTATCTGCAAGTCAACATCTCCACTGTGTACCTCCACCGCGCAGATGGGGCGATCCCTACCTGAACTTCAACCTGGCCCTCAGCGGGCGGTTGCTGGACTTGACCGACAAGGAACGCCCGCTGCGCGCCCGGCGCCTGCTTAAGGTGTCAAGCGAAAAAAGGGAGACACGGCGTTTATTATACAGGGGTTGATATCCCTAATAATCGCGCTTTCGAGTCCTGACGTTTGACGAATGACGTTTGACGTAGTTTATTCATCCATTATTGGCCATAGGAGAAGCGTGACAATGAAGTATCGCGATCTCGTCCAGTTCAACCCCATTGAAAGCGTGGTGCAACTGCGCGCCGCCGACCAGCGGGCGGGGCCGGAGCAAGGGAGGTTGATGTAGGCATTGGCATAGTTTAGTGGAGCTTGATCAAAGGGAGGTGAAATGATGAGTTGGGAGCAGTGGCCTTTTCACCCTCAGTCCCTAACAGACATAGTAGGTCCTGGCGGCGATGACGAAGCGGATAACGAACAATTCGTCTCTTTGCTTGTGTCAGGCTGCAGCGAGCGGCTGGGTAGGCCGCTGACTGTTATTGAACCAGAACTCGACGCGACGGGCATGCCCATTCAGGAACCAGACCCAGAGAATCCTGGTGAGACGCGATTGAAGCTTAGACGAATTGACCACGTAAATCCCCGTGAGCACTTTACCGAGTTCTGTAATTACCTACGAGATCTTACCGGCCAGGAGGACGCTTGTCGTGAGTGTGATGAGGACATCGCACGCTGGGTTATGCGACTAGCAGACACCGACCCGGAGAGGCTGATGGAGTTCGCCCGGGGCTATCCTTGCCGGATGAATCTGATCGACCAGGTCAGCGTTATCCGACATCACCAGACACCCGTTGGTGTGGTGTTTTCGGGCCAGTTCTTGCCGGATAGCGAAGCAGGGCAGGTTCAAGTCGAGGCTCGCATCGAGGAGATAGCCACCGAGTATGGCCTAACGGATGACGAGCAAGTGAATTTACACATTCTCGTCGACAAACTGGAAACTCGCGAGGAGTACATCGACAGATACGTGAACGGAGTCAATCAAATAGATCGGTCAGAGATGGTCGAGTTGGGGGAGCAGGAGCCAACAGCGGATCAACTCTTCCTCAACGAGGTCAGGGAAATCGAAGGTATCGCCTGCGCTCAATTCCATATGCATAAGCGCAATCGAGAAAGCAAGTTTCGACACGAGTTGAGGGAGAGCTTCCCCTCGCTGCCGGCCGATAGCCGGGACTCAATCGCGTTACGCACACAACCGGTCTTAGAAAAGGTACTCGACTTTTGTGGTACTGATTACCTGGCTCTCTTCATTAGCCCCCGGCGCTATATTTCGTATGAGAGCCATCCCAATTTGCTGCCTGCGTTTGTGTTTGCCGGGATAGCGGATGAAGTCAAATCGGACATCACGCATCTTAATTGGCGCAAAGCCGGGCTGAAAACCAAAGCCGGTAACAATGCAAGTGAGGAGCATGAGCCCCCCGTCTCTAGCCTGGCGGCAGCGCCGTCCATGGGAATCATGATTGGCCAGGACAAAGTCCAACGCGCACTGAAGAGCGGGCTTAAGGGGAAGGACGTTTCCCTTTTTAGCAATGCGGCCATGTTGAGCCAGATGTACCTTTCGTATGCGTACCGTGCGGTGTTGATATGGGGACCGTTTCCCCACCTGACGGCCGCTGACTTGGAACAGGAGAAAGGCCTCCTGGAAGAAGTCTCTGAATTCGTGATGATGCGGGTGCTTAGCTTGGTACAGCTATCCGACTCGGAACGGCGTACCGAGGCATGGGAGGATGTCGCCGGCCTGCTGGGTCATTACTCGCGGCGCGCGATGCAGCCGGTATCAACCGGCGTCAGGATCATCGCCGATCATCTGCAAGGCGGCAAGACTTATTCCAGAAATGACGCACTCGGCGCGTGCGATAGCCTGGAAACAGCTTCGCGGTTTATTTCAGAAGCGGTGCGGGCACCTGTGTTCTCCTTTGCGGCTATAACCGAAGGTATATACAAGTTTGTCCCCGCCTCGCTGGATGAGATCGTGCGTGATTGTATGACCTTGCACCATCCAACGGCCCTGGAGAAAAGGGTGTCCGTTATGATAGATCCAGGTCTGGCGCGGCTGCCCGACGCAGAGGTTGACATTGCCAAGATGCGGGATGCCATTGGATATATTCTCGATAATGCCATTAAGTATTCTCACGAGAACAAAGAGGTGCGTATTTATGGCGAGCTATCCGGCACCAGCGCGCGCTTAACCATTGAGAATTTTGGTTTAGGCATAGACGAGGACGAACTGCATATGATCTTTAGGCGGGGCTATCAAGGTAGACGCAGCCGAAAAGCCATTTACGAGGAGGGCGAGGGTTTGGGGTTGTTCCAAGCACGGCGCATTATTGAAGCCCATAAGGGTAAGATATGGGCAGGCTGTCGCTCGGGAGCCCGCAGCGAAACGTCTGCCAGACTAGAAGGCTACCGAGTGTGGTTCACATTTGAATTACCCCTCAAGCAATCCGACACATAAGATGAGTTAAAGGAGGTGGCAGATGGCCGCGATTCTGTATCTTGAGGACGAGTTGTGGCAAGTTGAGAGCACAGTAGTCACCTTTATGGAAAAGGAACTAAGACATACTGTGACGCTCGTGAGATCAGTTGCTGAAGCAGAAGAAAAACTCTCAACGACACCTTTTGACGTCGTTTTCCTGGATATTATGCTGGATCTCAATAAGGGCATCATTGAGTTCGAAAACAGCGGCTTGCAGATTGCACAGTTTATCCTGGATGGCAAATTCGCGGGTGCCGACAACCCAGCCACGCTGCCGATTTTCATTGCTTCAGGCGTTTGGGATGCAACGGTCATGGATGCGACAGGCAGGCGATTGCCGGTTGAAGATTGGGTGCTTTCACTCGGTCTTTCGCAGAAATGCTTCCTACGAAAACCGTTTCTTGCAGATGAGATGGCCGAAGCCCTGGGATGGGTCCTAAAGAAGGAGTGAGAAACGCTTATGACCGAGTCTGACCATCAAGTTGAGGCATTTGCAACCTTCTGGAACTTCCTGGCTTATCTGCAGAAAATCGTCGATGTGGCTAAAGAGATCACCAGGGCAGAGACTGATCCTGGCCGAACACGACTCCTTTCAACACTGACCGAGTACATGTGTCATGTGCTGAGTGCAGACTTAACCTTTGTGGGTTATCGAAGCGAAGAGGACCCAATTGACTGGCTAAGAATTGACAAAGACTCGGTCAGACCTAAAAGTGGACCTCACTGGCAATCACCCCTCTTTAGAGATTTGGAGGGACTGAATTGGTGCTTCCCTCGGGGTCTGTTGAAGACAATCGAAGCTGGTACACCTGCTGTATACTTTGACAAACGACTGGATGATTTGCCCGCGATTTTCAAAGGCGCGGTGTCAGCTCTGGCAGTGTCGCGGGTGGTCTTATTGGAACGCGAGTATTTCCTTTTCTTCTGCGACATCGAAGAACATGCCGATGAGTCACCCCGATACACAGATTTTGATAAGGCTATGTTGTCAGTCGCCATAGGTTTGCTTGAAGTTGGCTTTCAGAGTGGGGTACGCGGAGGTAGGAGAGACCAGCGGGAGGTTGAGGATATAGAGACCCGACAATTCCTGTCAGGTTTAGCCGATGAACTCGACAAGTCTGTCAAGGCCGTGCTCGAAAATGCTGATACGCTGCAAAACGCCCTGTCTGCAGATCGTGTTGAACTTCGTGAAACGGCGGCTCGGACCCTCGACGCTGCATACCAGCTTGATCTGCTGGTAGATACCATTCGATATTCGTCCTCCGAAGAGGTGCCATTTGATGAGGCGTTGGTTGTGGAGGACATTGAGAAACTCCTGCAGGAAGCGGTCGATGGTTACGCTGCCGAGGCCTCCGCGAAAGGTGTGCAGATCAGGGGGCCATATACCCTTGATGAGCAAGCGTTTCCGGAGCTGCCGTTATATCCTAGTCATTTAACAGCTCTTTTTAGGAACCTGATGCGCAATGCCATTGATTACTCACTGGATGAGACTGGTCAGTATTCCACAATCGAAATTTGTGGACATGGCTTGGGGGCTGAATTCTATGCGATCGATTTTACGAGCTATGGGATGATGATAACCAAGGAAGAACGGGAACAGGGCCTACTGTTTGAGCCGAGGTACCGAGGAGAGAAAGCCAGACGGTTGGTAAGCGGTCACTTGGGACTGGGACTTGTTCCGGTAAAGCAAGTCGCCGAGAAGCATGGAGGCGAAGTAAAGGTATTCAGTGAGCTTGTGAGACCGGATCTGTACCGGAACACCTTCCGCGTCGTTCTTCCGCTTGCAGGCCCACAAAAGATAGAGAAACCAAGCGATTACGATATTTTCCTCTCTTACCACGAAGATGATGAACCCACCGTTGAAGCGTTGGCACATCGTTTGGTCAAGGCGGGAATACGACCCTGGTTCAGTAAATGGCATCTGATCCCTGGTGAACCCCGGCAGGAAGCTATTGAAAGAGCTATGGATGCTTGTCACACTTTTGTGTTATTTCTCGGCGCAAGCGGGATTGGCCCGTGGGCCAACGAACAGATGCACTCGGCATTGGATGATAGAGTCCATGATGAATCACGCCGTGTTATTCCTGTGCTTCTCCCTGGAGCGCAGGAGCCCGAGCGCAAAGCCTTGCCTCGCTTCCTTAAGCTACTCACCTGGGTGGAGTTTGAGAGTGACCTTGATGATATACAGGCTTTCCGTCGGCTGCTCAGTGGTATAAGGCGGGAAGCACCTGGGCCAGACGTCGATCAAGCATGAATTCTATAAGGAAGGTGGAAAATGCTCAAGAGTGAAGTGACACATCTTCTCCGGCGTCTGACTTGGGTGGATTTTCGGCGCGGCCTGGATGACGCCGATGCCTTCCATCGCCTGGTCAGGCGCATCAAGGGAGTAACACCCGGGCCATCTGCCAGGCCGATTTGAGTGAACGTTTGAAGGACGGGATGGAGTTCTTGCAGACGAACAGTCTACATGCAGTAGTAGAGGATTGCCTGGTATGACGAACGAAGCCCGATACCATGTCTTCCTCTCCCACAACAGCGCCGACAAACCGGCTGTTGAAGAACTGGCCCGCCGGCTGGTCAAGGACGGCATCCAGCCCTGGCTGGATACCTGGAACCTGATCCCCGGCGAGCCCTGGCAGGAGGCCATCGAAGAGGCATTGGAGCGTTGCGCGACCTGCGCCGTCTTTATCGGCCCCAGCGGCGCCAGCCCCTGGCAGAACGAGGAGATGCGGGCGGCGATTGACCGGCGGGTTCGCGAGGGCGGCGGCCGCTTCCGCGTCATCCCCGTGCTGCTGCCCGGCGCCGAACGCGGCGAGCGCAGCCGCCTGCCGACCTTCCTGGTCGCCACCACCTGGGTTGAGTTCCGCCGCTCCCTGGACGACGAAGATGCTTTCCACCGGCTGGTGTGTGGGGTGCGGGGGGTGGAGCCCGGCCCCGGCCCCGGCCAGGCGGTCTACGAAGGTGAATGCCCCTACCGCGGCCTACAGTTCTTCGACGTCGAGCACGCCCCCTTTTTCTTCGGGCGAGAGGCCTTGACTGGATGGCTTCTAGATGCGCTACGGGGTGACAACCGCTTTCTGGCCATCGTCGGCCCCTCAGGCAGCGGGAAATCATCACTGGCCCGGGCCGGGCTGGCCGCCGCGCTGAAACGGGGTGAGATCGAGGGCAGCCATAAGTGGCCTATCGTCATCTGCCGGCCCGGCCCCGATCCCCTGGAGAGTCTGGCCGTATCCCTAAGCAACGTAACCAGTGTGGCACAGACCCCATCGGCTTTGCGCGATCTGATACGTGACTTATGCCAAGACGAAAGTATGCTGCATCTGACCACGTGCCTGGCGCTACGCGACGCGCCACTCGAGCGGCGGTTGGTGGTGCTGGTGGATCAGTTTGAGGAAATCTTTACGCTATGCAACGACGATGGGCTTCGCCAGGGATTGATCAATAGTCTCCTCTACGCCGCCAGGGCGGTGAACGGTCGAACCGTGGTGCTGATCGCCCTGCGCGCTGATTTCTTCGGTCAATGTGCGGAATATCCGGTCTTGGCTGCTGCTCTGTCTGATAGCCAGGTCCTAATAGGATCTATGACGGATGAGGAACTATGGCGCGCCATCGAACGGCCGGCGCAACTGACGGGCTGCGAGTTCGAGCCGGGCCTGGTGGAACGGTTGTTGAAGGACGTGCGGCATCAGCCGGGGGGGTTGCCCCTCTTACAACACGCCCTGCTGGAATTGTGGGAGGGGCGCGATGGGCGGCGGTTGACTCACGCAGCCTATCGAGATATTGGCGGGGTAGAAGGTGCGCTAGAACGGCGGGCTGAAGTAGTTTATGATCAGTTCACGGAAGCTGAGCGTGAGATATGTAAGCGAATACTCTTGCGGCTCACCCGGCCTGGGGAGGGCACCGAAGAGACAAAACACCGGGTCCCGCTGCAAGAGCTATTGCCAGTCGAGGGCGAGTCCAAAACAGTCGAAATGGTGGTTAGGGTGTTGGCCAGCGCCCAGTCTCGCCTGATTACTACTGCGAGCGGAGAAGATCTAGCCAGAGAACAATATGTAGAGCTAGGGCACGAGGTCCTCGTCAGAGGCTGGTCGCGGTTGTGGAAATGGATTGAGGAGGATCAGGAGGCCTTACACATCCATCGCCGCCTTACCGAAGCAGCCAAAGAGTGGCAAGACAACTATCAAGACGATAGCTTCCTATACCGCGGCGCGCGTTTGGTCCAGGCCGAGGAATGGGCTGAGCAGCATGCCGACAGTCTGAATCCTTTGGAGCATCGGTTCTTGAAAGCCAGCCTGGCAACGAGAGAACTCGAACAAGCCTATGCCCAAGAGATTGAGCGGAAGGAACGATTCGTCGCGCTGGCTGAAGGACTGGACGGCATAGGACAGTTCCGCAATGTCGGCGACCTGATAGACCACGTCAGCCGTCTGGTAAACGACAAGTTCGAATATGCCATCAACATCAGGCTAGCCGAAGATGCGCCCGATCTCACCTCGGGTTTGGGCAATACGTCGGCTGGGCCCGTGGTGACCATCCCCCTCAAAGTGCGAGATCAAGTCATCGGCGTGTTCGAAGCACACAGTGACACACCCGAAGCCCTCAGCAAGAACGATGTGTCGGTTCTGAGATTCCTGGCTGGCCAGACAGCAATTGCGATTGCCAATGCTCAGTCGTTGGAGTTCGTCAGCCGCATGGGACAGGAACTGGAACAGGTAGTTCTGGAGCAGTTAGAAGGGCTGGGCAGGAGCGAAGAAGGGCTATCTCTAGAGCACAAGCGGGAGGTTGCTGTTGCCAAGGCTCAACTGTCTGACTACTTCATTGGAATCGGGGAAGCACTTGAGCGGTGGAAACAGGAGCGAACCGAGGCACTGGCTCAGATATTGGAAGACATGACGCTCGAGAGAGATCGAATGGAGATGCTGTATCGCATTACCAGCGAGTTGGCGGCCAGCCTCGACCTGGATCGCATACTGACTAAGTCACTAAGTCTGATCAACCGGGCGGTGGGTGTGTCTCACGGATCGATCTTGTTGGTGGAGCATGAAACCGGCAACCTGGTCTACCGGGCTGCGCTGGGACGCTCGAAGCAACTGCCCCTGGGCGGCAAAGTGACTCGATATCGACGCGGGGTGGGTCTGGCTGGCTGGGTGCTCGAAACGCGGGAGCCAGCCATCGTGCCGGATCTGAATCAGGACTCGCGCTGGATTCCAAGTGAGAAAGAGGCCACCCCACGACACAAGTCGGCGATGGCGGTACCCCTGAGCGTGAGCGAAGATGTGCTGGGCGTGTTGCTTCTCTTCCATCCAGAGCTTGACTACTTCAAGCCCGATCACCTCAAGTTAGTCAGCGCAGCAGGTACCCAGGTGGCGACTGCTGTCAACAACGCTCAGTTATATCACCTTATCACAGACCAGGCTGAGCGGCTGGGTCGCATGTTACGCACCCAAAAGGCAGAGGCAGCCAAGCTTCGGGCCATTGTAGAGGGCATTGCCGACGGCGTGCTTGTGCTTGACTTCAATCGCGAGGTGATATTGATAAACTCGGCGGCTGCACATATCTTGGGCCTGGATGCCAGCGCAGTCGAAGGGCGGCACCTGCGCGAATTCATAGGGCAGGCTGCGTCGACTTCGGACCAAGCATTAGCCGAGCAACTCTACGACAAATTGATGGGCGGAATGGAGCATTTCAGCACTCAGACGACTCTGCAGGAAGACGAGTTGCCATGCCTTAACTTCCGCCTGGAAGCGAATGAGAAGGTTGTCTTGGCTAATTTGTCGCCTGCCCTGCCAACAACGGGCGAGTTGCCCACTTTTGTTGCCGTCCTGCGCGACGTCAGTCGCGAGGCAGAGGTTGAACGCCTGAAGAATGAGTTCATCTCCATTGTCTCTCACGAGTTGCGTACGCCCATTACCTCGATAAAGGGCTACACTGACTTGCTGTTCAGCGAAGAACTTGAGGCTCTTGGCGAGCAACAGCGTCGCTTTGTACGGGTCATCAAAGACAATTCCGATCGAGTGGCCCGCCTGGTGAACGATATACTTGACGTGTCACGCATCGAGACAGGTCGCATCAAACTCCGAATTGAACCTCTGGACCTGGCTCGACTGACCAAAGACGTGGTCGATGACTTCAGCGGGCAGGTGGTCGAGAAGTCATTGGACTTGGTGCTCGACCTACCGCCGGCTTTGCCTGCGGTGCGTGGTGACGAGGATCGAGTGAGGCAGATCCTGGCGAATCTTATTGACAATGCCTGTAAGTACACACGGGAAGGGGACACGGTGACAGTCCAGGCGATGATGACTGATGACTTTGTGCAGGTAGATGTGTCAGATACAGGTGTCGGCATCGCTGAACAAGACCGGGCGCACATCTTCGATCGCTTTTACCGCAGCGAACAGGCAGAGACTTATGCTCCGGAGGGTAGCGGGCTGGGTCTATCTGTGGTGCGAATGTTTGTGGAATTATTGGGGGGCAAGGTTTGGGTTGAAAGTGAACTGAACCGGGGTTCAACTTTTAGCTTCACCTTGCCACTGGCCCTCGACAAGCCCCTGGCACCACCTGGCATCGGTACACCAGGCGCTGATGCCAGCTCTAAACGAGACTTGGGGGCTAAACCTCTGTCAAGGATGATTTGGCATGGCCGATGAAACCTTATATCACGTTTTCCTCTCCCATAACAGTGCCGATAAGCCGGCGGTGGAGGCCATCGCCCACCGGCTGCGCGAGGAGGCCAGGCTGCAGCCCTTCCTTGACAAATGGCATCTTATTCCCGGCCAACCCTGGCAAGAGGCCCTGGAGGGAGCGCTGGATGAGAGCGCCACGGTGGCCGTCTTCATCGGTCCCTCCGGCGTCAGCCCCTGGCACAACGAAGAAATGCGTGCCGCCCTGGACTATGCCGTGCGCACGCGGGATGAATACCGCGTCATCCCGGTCTTGCTTCCCGGCGCGGAGGAGGAATCGTTAACCGGCTTCCTGGCCCGCCGCACCTGGGTGGACTTCCGGCCAGGGCTAGACGATGCCGATGCGTTCAATCGGTTGGTCGCCGGGGTCTTAGGTCAGCCGCCCGAGCAAGCGGGTCCGTTCACCTTGCCGGACGAACTTGCACCCTATCCCGGCCTGCAACCGTTCACGGCGCAACAAGCGACTTTCTTCTTTGGCCGGACCAACGAGTGCAATAGGCTGTTAAAACAGGTACGCGCATCGTCCTTTGTGGCTGTCGTCGGCGCCTCGGGAAGCGGCAAGTCATCCCTGGTTTTGGCCGGGCTGCTGCCTGCAATGGACGAGGGCTGGCATACGCTCACCCTGGTCCCCGGTACGCGGCCCCTGCGCGCCCTGGCCGATCAACTGGCGACGCTAGCGCCGGCGGACGGCCGCTTGTCGCTAGCCGATGACCTGGAGACACGGCTGGCAGACCGCGCCGATGGGTTGAACACTGTCATCTCGACGCTTCTGGCTGACCACCCAGATATCGCTACGCTGTTGGTCGTGATAGACCAATTCGAGGAACTGTTCACGCAGGTCATCGGCGCACCAGAAGAGGTGCGCCAGCAACAACGCCAGCTCGTCGCCAACCTGGTGGACGCGGTGAATGGGTCGAGAGGACAAGTAAGAGTAGTGCTGACCCTGCGCGCGGACTTTGTCAAGCACTGCCTGGACTTTCCCGACCTGCGCGCCTTGCTTGAAGTCAACCAACACTTGCTCGGCTCCATGGGCGGGGATGCGTTGCGCGAGGCCATCGTCAAACCGGCGCAGGCGGTGGGCGCGATGTTTGAGAAAGGACTGGTCGCCCGGTTGGTGAACGATATGCGCGATCAACCAGCCGCCTTGCCCTTGCTACAATTCGCGCTGGCGCAATTGTGGCAGCGACGGCACGGCGTGTGGCTGACGCACGCCGCCTACGAGGACATCGGCGGGGTAAGCGGGGCGATTGACCAACGGGCGGAGGAAGTGTACGCCAAGCTGAACGAGTCGCAGCAACATCTAACGCGCAATCTGTTCCTTCGCTTGGTGGCGTTGGGCGAGGACATCAGCGACACCCGGCGCCGGGTCCGCCGTGAAGAACTGGACCTGGTGGGAACTGCCGCAGAGGATGTGGAAGGACTGATCGGCATCCTCTCACGCAGCGATGTCAGGTTGATTACGACGGGTGCAGACACTATCGAACTGGCCCACGAAGCGTTGATCGAGCAGTGGGAACGGTTACACCGCTGGTTGCAGGCAGACCGTATCGCGCTACGCATCCACCGGGAATTGACCAAAGCAGCGCAGGAATGGGAGCGGCGCGGGCGCGACGCGAGTTACCTCTATCGTGGCAGCCGGTTAACCGAAGTTGAACAATGGACGGCGTCGTCCACCGCCGACCTGAGTGCCCTGGAATATGATTTTATCACAGCCAGCGTCACAGCACAGCGGGCCGAACTCGCCGCCCAGCGCCAGCGGAGAGCGCTTCGAGTCGCGGTGTTGGGGCTTTCAGTACTGGTGGGTATTGCCCTGGTCGCCCTTGCCTGGATGTTCGCTACCAACACGGGGCTCTTCGAGCCAAGAGAGCGCTGGGTCCGACTTGGCGACCTGGAGACGTGGGTGAACACAATCGGCGTTGATCCCCAAATCCCCGAAACGTTATATGTGGGTATGGAGGATGGCCGGCTACTTAAGAGCCTTGACAGGGGGGCAAGCTGGAATACAGTCTTAACCATCCCCGACGGCCTATGGATCGTCAATGTGGCGCTTACGCCGGATAAGCCTGAAACGCTCTACGTTGGCACGTCCGCAGGCACGCTGTTTCGCAGCAACAACGGCGGCGGTGCTTGGCTTGAACTGGGGCCGGTTTCGGATGCCACCTACGTCAACTACCTGGCCCTGGACCCGCTTGACCCGGAGACAGCCTATATCTGTGACGCCGACCATCCCAATCTCTATAAAAGCACAGACGGGGGGGCAAGCTGGGCGGCAATCAACGTGGCCCCGGAAGGGGAAGCCATCTCCGCCCTGTCCACCGCTGTTGTCGACGGAATGCGCTCTGTGGTGTATGTGGGTAGCAGCGAGGGAAATGTGTGGCGTAGCCTGGACCGGGGCGCGAGCTGGCAGGGCGCTGCCTTGGAGAGCCCATTGCCTTACGTGGTGGACATAGTGACCCATCCGGCCGACGCGAATGTGCTCTATGTGGCTACCACCCAAGGGTTGTATCGTCTTCGAATGCAGGGAGCGCGCGCCCAGGTACAATTACTGGTCGCCGACCTGGACGCAGTTGAGTTAGCAGTCGACCCGCGTTCTCCGGGCGTGGTTTTTATCAGCACGGATAATGGGAATGTATATTTGGTTCAGGATGCTGAGGACCGATCGCGCTACCAGTTGATCGCTTCGGAGCAGGAATTCCTTCATGCCAGTTGGACGCCGTGGTTGGCGGCGTCCAATCGTGAGCCTTACTTTCTCTATGCGGCCACCGAGTATGGGGTGTTTGGCTGGTTGCCTTCGCGCCAGGCGGCAACCTGGCTTGATTAATCTGGCTTTAAGTCCATAAAGAAAGGAGACAGGACAATGCTCGGCAAATTCAAACTGGAGCGGATTTGGCGCTGGCGCCACAAAGATAAAGTAGATGACACCCTGCGCCTTTTCCCAGAGTCAGAGATGACGGAGGTGGTGACGGTCAGCGAGATTCTGGAGGCTAACCCGCCTGAACCCATCCCCCTCGATGACGTCAAATGGCTGCTGTTGACGTTCAAGGGCGACTTCAGGTTGTTCGTGCGTGATTTCCAGGACCCGGGAGATGAACTTGAGGTGGGCAATGAGATCAAGGAATCCTACCTGGATCTGTTGCGCTACGAACCGCCGGAGGATGCTGACGCGGAGGAGACCGTCTGGTGCTTGTTGCAAATCAAGAATCTTGACGATGTTCCCCTCGGCTGGAGCCGCAATGTGGTCCTGGCCATTCGTCAGGAAGATAAATTGCAGATTCTTTGCGAGGAGCCTCACTCCGAAGCGGACTATTGCCAATCAAGTTGCAACCCGCCTAAGGACTCCAAGCATTGGAAGCTGTGTAAGAAGCGTGGGTGCATTTAGCATTGCTGGCGAATAATAGTCGAGCCGGGTATGATCTAAAACTAACCTTTCGTCCTTGGCTTGCTTCAGCCTATCCGCTGGCAGGCCCTACGTCTGCCTGCCAGCGGATAGAGATCTCTCGGAAAGAGTGTCAAACGGGGCAGACGCTTCGGCACCTGGGGGTGCCTCGCTCCTCATTACGCAGGGCGGAGTGAGCACGCCCACGTGCGAACGGTACTTTCCGAGAAAACTCGGATAGAGAGAGGAGGTAAGGCGTGAAGCTGCGACGGACACGTGCTGTCTTTTTGGTTAGCGATGCGTGTTGGCAAGATGTTCTGAGCCTGGTGCCAATTGCCATTCGCTCCGAAGGTTGGCTGCCGGTGTTGATTTATCACCAGGAAGGCAATACCATAGACATGGACGCTCCCTTGCACTTCCTGCGTAGCTATTTCCGGAAAGAAGGCAACGCGCTCAGCAATGCGGCTGTCGTGCACATAGGCGTTCCTTCCTCCCAGGTTCAGCGTACCCTGGTGTCGCTGCTGGCGGCCCAATGCCGGATTGCCTGGGATCGCTTCCGGCAAGTGGCTCACATTTGGAGATTACAGTCATACTACACCGACATTGATACCTGCGTGGTTGTGGCTCGCGACGACTACCCAGGCGGGTTGGCCGCCGCGCCCTTTGCTGCCTCGTTAGGGGCACACCTGTGCTTCCTGGACGCCGAGACGCTGGAGGCCTACCGACAGGAAGCCATGCTCCTGGGCAGTCTAAAAAGGGTGTACCTGGTCGGCGCACTCCCCAAACAGGTCAGCAGCTTTTTCGCGGCTAACTCCGGTCAATGGCAAATCCACGAAGTGAGCGCTGGGGATATCCAGCGGATGTACCTGGAGCGGGTGCAGACCGACAAGGTCATCCTCGTCAATCCGCGCGATCTTGAGTTGTACTATGAGGAACCCAACCCGGCGCTTCTGGAGCAGACGCAGGGGGAGATGCGCTACCTGTATGGAAAATGCTCCCTGGTGGCGCCTTTCTTGGCGGCGGCCAAAGAGGAAGTGATTATCCCCATAGCCTCGCGTGATATCCATGAGATTAACAAACAGCTCGACGATGCTATCGCCGACCTGAAGTTGGAACCACGTTACCTGACTATCGTCGCCAGCCCGGAGGCAATCCCCATGTCAGAGCCAGAGCGTGGTAACAACCAGCTTGAAAGGGTTGAAGTTGACGGTCGGCGCTACGGCAGCCGGCCCGATTGGCGAGACATAGATTGGGCGGTGGGGCGCATCTTCGGCATCACTGTCTCCGATTGTTCCGCCTACGTAGCGCGGGTGCTGTTTTTTGAGGAGTTAGATCGCCCCCAAGAGCCCGGAGCGTTGTTGGTGTTGCTGAAGGTCAACAAGATCAGGCAATACAAGGATGGCTCTCGAGGAATCCGATCCGTGAGCAGTTACCGATCACTCAAGAAGCATCTGACAAAACATTATTGGACCCCCGGGGTACAGGCACCCTTCCGCTGCGCGTGGATCGTGTGTGGCAGGCGTGGGAGCTTGGGTAAGCGCACGAGAAAAAGAGTTGAGCGGCGTTATCGCCAGGCAAGCTTGATCTTGTATTCGGGGCATGCCAGTTACGACGGCTTTGGGACAGAGCCGATGTCGACAGCTACGTTGGCCCACGCTAAGGCCTATCTGGATGGGTTCCCGGTGATTGTGGGGGTGGGCTGCCTGACCGGAGCATACGAATGGGCCAAGCACAGCCAGCCGTCAGCCGGCCTCCCTGACGATCAGAAACGGAAATTGGCTCACCTCTTTGTGGCGCAGAACATCCGCCGTGGAGCAATGGTCCAGCAATGCGCTGTCTCGACTGCGTATTGGCACGACGAACTGGATGACTTACTAAGTGCATTGTATGTAGATGGACGTTCCATCGGGGAAGCCATACGCCTGGCCAAGAATTCGGAGCGCCATCTTTTCAACCCCGACGGACTCGACAACTTCACTGACTACAAATTCGATGGCGATCCGCATTATCTATTGGTGGGCGACCCAACCTTTGTGCCCAAGGACTATATGAGCTAGTGCCCGATCAAGGGGATCTGGATAGGCTAGATTCAGCCGCCACGGGCGTGGCCTTGGTCTACCATACTGGGTACTAGCGCCAGGAGGAGATCCATGAGAATCGATGAAATCAGCATACAGCCAGATCAGCCCAAACTGGGTGAGACACTCCAGGTCACAGTCAGGTTGGTTAACGACTCGCAGGAAAAGGCTACGGCTATGCTCAATGCAGTGCTCAGTAGCAGCCGGGACCCGAGTTCCCCAACTGCCGTCCAGCAGGCTAGTGTCAGGAACTTGCAGGCCGGGAATGACAAAGAGGTGCTACTGTTTAAGATGACCGTCAGCGAGCGTTTTCAGCCTGGCCCGTACACAGTTCAGGTCTGGCTGGCTGGACAAAGAGACCAGGCCACAGAGGAAGCGTTTGAGATTGCGGCAACTGAGGACTTTCTGAAGTCTTTCTAGGGAGCGTAGATAATGATCTGGATTCAATTCAGCAACGCGCCCGACGCGCCTCCTTCCACGGCGTTTTCGGGGGCAGAGGTAACGGTGTGGATTAAGGTGTTGACCGACCCGCCTGTCGAGGGGATGGCGATCAAAAAAGGGCGAGTCGTCTATCCTGATGGCTCCAAGTCCTCGCTGAACTTCGACCAAAGGGGTGTGGCCTCCCTTAAACTCAAAGAGAGTGAGCACCAGGAGGGTGAATACACGGTGCAGGCAACGGCCACCAAAGAGGGATACCGTGATACGCCCCTCTCGGCCAGCTTTTACTATCTGACCGGACAAGCCGACTTGGCCGAGCTAGACTTTGCTGTCTAGGGTAATAACCTGATCTTACTTCCAATCGTGGGAGGCTAATAGTGGAGAATGAAACGAGGGAACTGGTCAGCCAGGTTCCGGGAGACGAGGACGTGAAATGGTGGATAGACCAGGCAAACAAGCTGTTTGCCCGGCAAAGCACAACAGGCTGGCATCGCTATGAATGACCCAAGCCCACATCATGTCTTCCTCAGCTACAGCCAGGAGAACCAAGACTTCGTCGATGTCCTGGCCCGGCGCTTGCAGGGCGACGCGCGGCTCTCCTTCTGGTTCGGACCCTGGCACAGCATCCCTGGCCAGCCGCTCCAGGAGCAAATGGAGGAGGCGCTGTGGGCGGCGGGTGCCTGCGCGGTCTTCATCGGCTCGGGGCAGATCGAAGGCTGGCAGAACGAGCAGATGCGGGTCGCCATCCAGACCCGGGTAGAGGATGAGCCTGGCTATCGCGTCATCCCGGTCCTGACGCCAGGCGCGGATCGCCCCACGCGGCGTGAGCTGCCCGCCTTCTTGCGCCGTTACGAAATGGTTGAATTTCGCGGCCCGGACGACGAAGGGGCCTTCAAGCGCCTGCTGGCTGGGATCCTGGGGGTACCACCCATCCAGGTCGAAGGTTACCTCCAAGATCGGGCCGACCGGGCCAAATTGCCCCCACTGCCATCGGGTGTGTTTGAGTCTGGGCACGCCCTGATCATTGGCGTCGCCAATTACCCGCACGTCAGGCCCTTGCCCGAGATAGTGCTCGACGACGCCCGCGATGTATGCGCTCTGTTAACCGACCCGGTCACCTGTGGCTACCCGGCTGGGCAGGTCAGGCAGCTTCTCGACGGCGAGGCAACCGGCGATGGGATTCGCGCCGCCCTGGCCGACTTGGCGGCGCGGGCCGGCCCCGACGACACGGCCGTGATCTTCTTCTCCGGCCACGGCGCCCACGACTCGCCCAACTCAAAACTCAAAACTCAAAACTCGAAACTCAAAACCCAAAACTCGAAACTCAAGCAGTACATCCTGCCCTACGACTGCCACCCGGATGACCTGCCCGGCACGGCCATCCCCGGCGAGGAGATGACGCAATTGCTGCTCGCCATCCAGGCCGGTCGCTTGCTGGTGGTCTTCGACAGTTGCCACAGCGGCGGCGCTGGCGATCCCAAAGGAGACACGCCGGGGTTCAAGACCGGCTTGAGCGAGGATTACTACCAGGCCCTGGCCCAGGGCGTGGGACGTGTCGTCATGGCCGCCTGTCGACCCAACGAGTACTCCTGGGCGCTGGCGGGCATGGGCAACAGCTTGTTCACCCACTACCTGCTGGAGGCTTTGCGCGGCCGGGGCCGGACGCTGGGCGACGGCTACGTGCGCGTCTTCGACGTCTTCCGCCACGTGGCCGACCACGTCCCGGCCCGCGCGGCCGCCATCCAGGCCAGCCAACATCCCATCTTCAAAGCCACGGCTATGGAGGAAGATTTCCCCATCGCATTCGCCAGGGGATAATCGGACGGATAACGGGGTCCCACCAAGTCGCACCACCTTACAAGACTGGGAAACCTGGCTCGCCCCAGGTGCGGGCCGTCGAGTTGCTGGGGGAGATTCTCATCAGCACCGATGAGTGTGAGTAACTCGGCAATTGCTCATCTTTTTGCCCCTCTCTATCTCGCTCATCAGGGGGCAAAGGTCGGCATTCTGGTTGGGGTTGGATCATCACCACTCATCCTCATCAAAGGGATCCCCCATCACAATCACTTCCTTGCCATCCTCCAGGCGTATCCGGCGCCCCACCGTCTGCTCGAAGTGTCTAATTGATTCCGGTGATTCACCTGTGCGAGCGAGTTGATCAAAATCCTCTGCCGTGAATGGCGGCGTTTCGGGCGTATCCGGCAGGCTGAGCACATGTTCGAGGAACAGATCACGGGCACGAATCAGGTCGCGCGGCAGGCGAATCTCTTCACGCCGGTTAGCCTCCAGGCTTTTCAGAATCTCCCTTTTTGCTTCGGCAGCACCTAATGGCGTGGGCGGCATACCGCTTTGGGCCCAAAAATCCAGGTACTCTTGAATGGCCCTCTCGGGTGGGCAACGTGGAAAGACGGCGATGTCCTTGACGGCTCCCTCCCACGGCGGATTAAAGTCAACAAGAAAGTTCATGCCCTGAACTCTTCGCCGCCGGCCGTCTGTGTACCAGAACACAATGATAAAGCTCTGGGAATTGTCAGCGTACGTATGGGCCTGGTAGAAGGAAGTTTGTGCCTGGCGTTCTTGCAGACCGGAGAGATCAGCGCCAGCAGCTTCGAGCCAGGCGAGAGCGCGTTGCTGGTCCTCATAGTCAATGCGGTGCTGTTTCACAAGTTCTAGCAACGGGTCTATGTACTTGTGTTCAGCCAGCCATTCGGGTAGCACGGCATCCAGACGAGCCTGAACCGGCGCTGGGGCATCGGGATAGGCCTTGAGCAAAACGGGCAGAAATTCGGACGCCTCGACCTCCTTAAACACCGCGTTCATGTCCTCCTTGAGCGCCTGGGCATCTTTTTTGACCAGCGCTTCATTGCTCAGCAACTCATCCAGGCGTGGTCGCAGAAGAGCAAGTGACGAGAAGCTCGGCTTGTGCTGCTTTCGCTTCCGTTTTTTGCGTGTTTTGGTCATAGGGTGTTTTCCTTTCAATCACCTTGCGCAGCCTGTTTGAGCACCGGGCGCGTTTTGGTATCCAGGATCTTACGCAGGCTCCAGCGTCGGCTGTGGCGAGCCAGCAGATCTTCGTACCATTCGACAAACTTGTCCACGTGTTCCGCGTGCACGGCGATTTCGGCCAGCAGCGCACAGTAGTAAGCCGCCGTCTTGTAGCGTTTGCTGCCAGCCTCGATGTGTGTCTCCAGGATATTCTGGTAGAGGTGTTCAGCACACTGAATGTAAAGCGCACGTTGGGGTAAGGTCGAATCTGGCATTGGCAAATGGTCGCGCAAGAAACGGGCATACTCGTTGTGCGCAGCGCTGTCGTCCAGGTCTGTTCTGATTTTGGGCAGGTACTCGCCGTTCACCGGCCGAGCGTGCAAGCCAGCCAGCAGGTGAGCCTTGGCGACCAGTTTGAGTTCGTTCAGAGCACCGTAGACGCTCAAGTTCTTGACCGCGCGGAAGGCCGACTCATACTGGCCGGCGTGCAAGTAGACCTGGCAAAGCAGGGGGAGCTGGCTTGTCTGCTTCCGAAGAAAAGCGATGACCTTGGCCGTATACTCCTGGGCCACCGACTCGCCCAGTTGTCCGGCCAGGTCCAGGGTGGCCAGGTAATCCTCGAACCGGGCGCTCTCCTCAAAGATTGTACGGCGATGAATAAAGGCCGCTGGCAGATCGCCCAATTGCTGTTGGGCCCAGGCCATCCGGTGACGCACGACGCCGGGAGCCAGGTCGTGCAATTGATCGCCATGAGGGTACCTTCCGTCACGAGGCCGGGGTGGTTGGGTCAGTGCTTCTGTACCGAAGCGCAGCAATTCCTCCCATGCCTCTCGCGCCGTGCAGCCCTCCAGCAGGGGCATGTACAGGTCAGGGTAACGGAATCGGAAGCGGGTGCACAACTCAACCGCGGCCCCGGGCCCATCCAGGGCACGCATTAGACGGATGAGCAATCGCAACGATAGAGGGGCAACGGGCCATTCACCCTCCGGGGCCGGCGACGAGTCCAGTTCCATCGCCTGCTCTTCCAGGTAACGCCGCAGTGCGGCGACCGGCTCCTGGGTACCTTCCCCTTGACAGGACTGGATCAGATATTGGGGAAAGTCCTGCCAACCGCCCGAGCATGACTCCAGAAAGGCCAATGCACGAGGTGCAAACCGCTCCGGGTCCGTCGCCGACGCCTGACGCAACGCGACAAAAAGCTGTTCGACCAGTTGTCGATCGTTGAATCCCAACTCACTCAACGGGCTATCTACGCCAAACAGGTCATAACCCCGGTTGGGTAGCAGCAACCCCAGCAGTTGCTCGTAGGCGTCGGCGGCCACGTCAAAACAGCCAGCCTCGTAGTACGAGCCGGCCGCCTCCAACAATCCCTCCAGTTCGGACATGCCGGTGTGGTACTCAATATCGTACTCATCTATGTAACCCTGTTGTACGTGGTAGTTGCGGTCGGCGGGATCCTCACCAAAGTAATCAGCCGCCTCCTCGTCGTAATATTCACGCGCGGCTGCGGCGGTGACGAACGTCTTCACGTCGGCCAGGAACGCCTCCGGCGAAGGATAACACAGGTCGGCTGTGGCCAGGCCGGGCGGTGCAAGTTGTTCCCAGAAGCGGCGACGGGTTGCTTCGTCTATTTGCTGGAGGAGATCCATCAGCAAGTCAACCAGTTCATCGGCCGATTTGTCGGTGAGATACTGGTGTATTTGGGTCAAAGTATCTGGCTGAGTATGTATAGCCTTCCTCCTTCACGCTATCTTGGCCGGCCCATGGGGATGGTAACAAGCGGTAATGACACCAGCGCCCCATTCCTGCTGTTCCCAGTCTCGGATACCAACGTCAGGCATGGTTCTTAGATTTATCACCTACGTTTCCTCTTTCGCTTCCTGGATGGCTTTTGCCTGGTACCAGTTGGACGAAGTCGAGTCTTTCGCCGGGGCGGGGCGGATGCTTCACCAAGGATTTGGCGAAACGGCACCAGCGGAAGTGGCTCGATTTCACTCAGCGGCAAGTGCCGCTGTTCCGGTGGGACAGCGTCCAGGTTCATGATACCCATCATGGCAAACTCCGAGCCCACGTCCCAGTGGGGCAATGAGGTGCCCATCATGTCGCTAACCCGATCAGGATTGATCACGACCGTGGGGCAATTGGTGCAAAACCAGCCCATGTCGCCGCTTATGAAAAAGCTGTCGGTGATGCGCTCACCCCGGCGGGTGGCGACCAGGTAGGTTTGGGCGCTCGACTGCAACGGATTGCCACAGCCGGGGCAGGGGCCGGGCTGATCTTCGAACTGCTGGTAGATACACTCTCGAGGTATTGTAATGTCGATTGGGTCCATGGCCGAAATTCAGTTGCTCCTTACGCTGGGCTAAAGTGTCCTTGTGTGCTGCCTATGGATAGGCAGACGAGGTTGAGCAATGCCCCGTTTGCCTCAACCTGGCCACTAGCGCAACTCATCAATCGTTCGCCACTCGCCGGTGTCCGGGTGCCGGTAGCGCCAGAAGGTCCAGCCGTTGCACGACTTCCAGCCGGAGGCGGCTCTGCCCGCCGCCGAGGGGGAAGAGTATACATCCCCCACATAGCGAACTTGACCACTGACGTCCAGCAGCTCAGCCTCGACGACTTGATCGTAAACGGTGCCTCGAATCGGTAGTGAATAACTAACAAGTGGCGCGATTGACTTGGCCGATGAGAGTGACTCCCCTGTCAACTTGCTCCACCAAGCGTCGTCCATCGGTAGAAGATTGGCATCGTCCATCACGGCTATTATTTGCGGTCCGACTATGGTCTCCAGTTTGGTCACTTGGCTGGCAAGAGCCTTGGCTGGCTTGGAGAGCGGGGCGGTGGAAAGAAGGATGCCTTTCGTTGCCTGACTGATCTGAATGGCGGCCATCAGGTCCCGTATAACTTGGCTGGAAATGCTGGAAGAGTAGGGATCCCAGGATTTGCATTGAATGCACAAGACTTCCTCGTCGCGGCGAGCAATCAAATCAATCCCCTGGTCGCCAGAACGACCACGTCTTGTCACTTGATATCCTCGTCGGCTATACACTGTCGCCATTAACTTCTCAAACTTCTTCCCGTCCAACCGTGACATTCGAATTAGCCAGTGGGCTTGGATATGGTTCAGTTGCGGCCAACTTCGCCGAATGGAATTGAGAGTTCTATCGTCCCTGGCTTCTTGCGCCTTCTCGCGAACGAATCGTAGAATGCTCTCGCCTCGCTCTTGAGGAAACACATAGATCAGTACCAGTATGGCTAGAACGAGGAGCGCCAAGCAAAGGCTAAATCCTGCCGATACGCCTAACCAGAACATTTCCCCCTATCCTCATTTACAGTTGCCCAAGGTGAGGTTTCAGGGCTTGTTCCAATCGGACCATGGCATCGATCATTGCTTCTTGAATATCCGGCCAACGATTTTGGTCTCGCAATCCACCGCCGGGCAACGAATATCGAATTCGGCTGGCGGGATGGTCATCCTGGCGCAGCCATTCCAACCGATCTCCGAAGGTTTCCTCTATGGCTTCCCTTTTGGCGTACAGAGAATCTAGGATATGCTTGTTCTCTTTGGCTTCACCCCGCTTTATATAGAACTCTACCAGAGCATCGCTCATACGAATAGCGTATTCGAAAGTCAGACCGCTTCTTCCAGCTCCTGCGCTAAGCCAATTACCAGTTATGGGGGACCGTCTGGCATGAAGTTGCGTTCTTGCCTTCGCCTGCTCTAACAGTTGAGCCCAGAACTCGAGGCGCAGTCGATGGCGTTCGGCAAATTCTTTCTTTTGTATGCCGGCATCGCGAGCTGGCCCACTGGGGCCTGCTACTACCGTTATCTGTGGGGCGGATGACGAATCATCGATACGATATGCTTTTATCTCGACCAGATAAAACGCCATATCGGAGGGCAAAAACTCATTGAGCCAATGAACGGCTTGCTCGTGCTCCGGCCGGGGCCCGCTGGTGATCCAAATTGCTGTCTTAGCGTTCAAATTGCTGAGGTAGGTAATGAGCTTACCCAGATGGTCGTGATCCGTACGCTCCAGTTGATTTTCGATGATCACCGGGTTGCCGTTGCCGTCTTCTGCCAGGATATCGGCGACGAAGGCCCCGGCTGAGGCTTCCTGTTCTACCAGAGAAAGATCTATTTCCAGGGTTTCACCCAAAAAGTCCAGGTTTTCTGCAAGCCAAGCCGTAAAATCGCGGGCTTCGTTACGCCATAACTCTCGCAAGGGAACTGGCTCCAGGCGACTGATGTGCATATTTGACCTCCGTTCACAACTTCCTCTCATATGTGGACGATCACAAGTGAGAAAAGTACGACGGTGCCCGATTGCTTTATACTACCCTGCACCTCAGGGAATCAGGGCAGATCGGGCTCAGTATGCCTACATCCTCCCAACGTTTAAGTAGTTTCTCTTGAAGCCGAGGATCAGAGCGGACTAGGGCAAAGTATGATCTCTTGGCCTGCTTGAACTCATCGAAAAACTTGTCCAGATTAAGAATCATCTCACCGGTATCTGTACAACTTCTATGAATGTCGGGTTCATCCCAACATACTATGAGCTTTTCACCGACCGTATAGTTGTGGACCAGCCTGCAGCGGAGGTCTCGGTACAAATCTTGGCCGTCGTACAACTCACCGAAAAACTGATCTACGAAATCGCGATACACGTCCCTGGAAGAATCTCGGCTTTTCCAGAATGATGCCAGACAGTCAATAGCACAACTGATGAGTATGTAAGCTGTTGCCCCCATCCCATTGTCTATTCTTCTGAATCTCACCGACGACTTATGAAACGAAATATGCCTCGAACTCGTCGATGAACAATAGGCCATCAACTGTCCCGTCAGCTTGCATTGATTTATCAGGAAACTGCGGAATCTCCGATATGCGACACCCCTAAACACCTTGTGTCAGAATAGCTCCCCAGCCGAACCAACTTCGCCTAGCTTTTGAACAAAGGCTAATCTTTCATGTCGGGCTGAGTCAACACACGGTCCACTAATGAAACGGTCAGATAGGTATAGATGACTGCTAACCGTGCGTCTTCCTCGGTAACTGATTCCTGTCGATGACAAACCACGCTGACGAAGCTCCAGTTGGCTTCGACAATACCTTCTAGGCTTTCCCGGTAGCGGCTGCCTGCTTCCAATCGTTTCAGATGATGTCGGATCGTCCATTTGAGCTTATTCCGAGCATCATCCCGCTTTGGTGTATCCTGGCCCTCAGGCACATAAGCGGATTGGAATACTTCATTCGCAAAGCGTACCAATGTTTGTCGGCAACTACACCCAACCTGATACCAGGATACACCGGAGCTTGCTGCAGCCAACGTGAAAAGCTGATGATAGGCATCAACGAGTAGCTGATGGGTTTCTGGGTAGCGTGCACTTGCCTCACTATCAACAAGGGTTTGTACTTGGCTCATAATATCAGTTGGTGTAATCAAAGCTTCCTGGGCACGGAGTTCAGAGTCTACGTATTTATAGAACGGATCGAAGATCGTCTCAACGGCGCTCCTAATATGGTCTACAATCTTGGTACTGCTTCCACCATAGGTAGTTTCTCCAATTGTCCATAAGCCATCCTGATCCTCTTGAAAGCGCTTGACGGCCAACTCAAGCACCTTCAGGCACTGGACTGCTCTGTCTCCGTCATCGAGAGAAAAACTCAGGTTAGTACGACCCGCACCCATCATTCTCGCTGGGCCACGGCTGTTTAGCCAGTTTTCGGCATCAAACTCACGATACAGGGATGTTGCGCGAAGGTGCTGAAGTACTTCGGCAATAATCGGCGTATTATCCGCGAAGTACAGTGCTCGAGCCAATACCTCATCGGCGTGATTGTAGTCAGCACGTAGCAATGCCTGGCGGTGACTTTGCCAACGAACTCGCAGTTCACGTGTTTCATCTGTCATATTCTATCTCCTAAGCCGCCGTAACGTGCGTTGCAGTCCGGTAAAAGCTTCATCTATCTCGCTTTGTGCACGTCTGAAAGAACCACCTTCATCCACAAGTTGGATCTCAATATAGCAGCCCGGACACAAAATCGTCTCTTCAGCCATTACCTGCCTCAGCAGGACTTCAGTCACATACCCACAGTTCGGGCATTCGAATTGAATCTCTTGATAGGAGATATCCACATTCTTGCTCCTACAACTCCCCCCGAAACGCCCTCGCCAGGATGGCCCCCTCCAGCCGCTCCAGTTCCGCCGCCGACTCGGCTTGGATGCGCTTCAATTCCGCTACTTGGGCTTGCACACCATCCAGGTACTCGACGATGTGGCGCTGCCTCGGAGGCGTTGGAAGTAGAACAGTCGCTTACCCAAATATCGCTCATTAGGCCGGATGAGCATAATCTGGGTGTCAACGGTATAAGCCTGATCCCGGTTGTAGAAGTGCTCGCGGGTGACCTGGCTGGCCGTCCAGCCGGCCGTTTTGAGGCGTGGGTCAATCAGTTCGGCACGGGTATCGGCCTCGTTACGCGGCATAGGATTCTACCAAATTCTTGTACTAAGGGCCTCTGTAAAAACAAACGCCACCCTTAACCGGGCGACGCGCTTGTGGTTAGGATACGAGCACATACAGACACTAGACTGGGTGGCGCTCGTCCGGTCTAAATCAACTTATGGATACCTCTCGGGGCAACGAGGGGTGCTCTCTTTTCATAAAGTATACCACGACATAGGGGCAAAGACAATGGGCTGAGCGCCACAATCATTGCTCATCCCAGTTGCTCCTCATTGGCTCCCGTAAAAACGATCATACACATCGAGATCATTCCAATCGAGTATGCTTACATTCTCTAGGCTAATAATCTCTTCCTCTACCTTATCTTGCTCAAAGGCATCTGCGATGACCTCCGCCGCCTCGTAGGCCTCCAATTTGTCCAGGATGTGCACGAGGTAAGCATTCGCCTGAGTGTCATCAGCCGAAGCACGGTTCAGGAGACCGGTCAGTTCATCAACAATCCCCGATCGTCGTCCGGGGTTGGCCCCGGCGATATTCGCCAGCCCCAACATCACCACGCCGCGCCGGTCGGGGCTGTGCTCACTATCGCCTACATAATCCCACAAAGGCGGCTCAGCCTGGGACCCCATCTGGCCCCACGTCACGGCCAGCCGATCCGAAAGCCAATCGTTCTCTTGCTCCAGCAACGGAAACAACAGCCCGGCAACTTCGTGAGCGCGGAGATACCCCAGCATGTTCAAAGCGTGGTAAGGCGCCCAACCGGCCGCTTCGCCAGGCCAGCCGTTCAACAGCTCTGCGTCCAGGGCCATGTGCACCAGTTCTCCAACCGCCGGACGCCACTTACTCACGTTACGGGCGTTGTCATTGGCCCGCCTTTCGTCCAAGTTCCAACCCCATTTTAGTAACTGTTGCGCAGGGTGCTTGTATTTGCCGGTAGAGGGCGCGTCGAAATTAGACGGACGGGGCGGCACAGCGGGTGGGGTGATATCATCCCATAAAGCAGCGTCTATGAGGAGAAGATCACGCAACTCTCGCTCACGGGCGCTGGGCTTACGGGGGATGATTGATTTGAATTCGCGCTCCGTGTTCAACTTGGCGTGTTCGAAAGACAAATCGCTGTACTCTTGGGCGTTCAAGAAAGGCCGAGCGCCTCCGAAACGGGCAAAAGTATGCCGGTACGTTCGATACGTCGAGGCTTCGTCGCCGATCAACTCAGCATCTCCCGTTCGTTTCTGGAATTTGTCCAGAACCAACTGGACTTCCTGAGGACCGTAACGTTGAATGAGTTTATCAATTTTGCGGCTGTCACCTTGGTGTACGACCAGGACGCTGATCAACTCACGCAGCAACTTGTCTCGCCGCTTGATGATGCGCTCGCGCTCGGCGGGCGAGGGGTAGGTTTTTGCTCTTGCTTGGCGTTTTCGTCGTCGTGTTCGGGGTTTTGTCTTCTTACTCACTGACCTTTCTTCCACGCATTACCGTATCCCTGCTGCTGGCTTGAGTCTTTCGGCTCCCAATCTCTCGTTTCTGACCTATGAGATTGAGACCGCACTGCTCCAGAACTGAATCTCACAACAACCGCTCCTGCCTCGGCACATCCGGCAGGGTATCCCGCCCGGCTAAGAAGCCCTCCAGATGGTGACGATGAGGCGCTCCAGCCATTCGCGTTCCTCATCGCCCTCGGGGGCGGGGATCAGCGAGGCGAAGATGACGGCGCGCATAGCGGCCAGCGGCCGGCGCGCCCACCAGATGTGCAGGGTGGAGATGTGCCTGTGGCGGATGGACTTCTCGCAGGCGGATTGCGCACTGATCTAGGCCAAGGGGAGGGAGACTTGGATGGGGCGTTTGCGATCAGGCGTCATGGTCGCGCTCAATACAGGATCTCCTGAGCATAGTGATCTTCGTGCTCCCGGTCCAGGCAGTCCTCGCAGAGCAGCACCTCGCGCTGCTGCCGGTCGGAGCACTCGATGCAGATCCAGGTCGCCCGGCTCTTGCGGCCTTGGTCTTGACAGGTTTGGCAGTTCCTGTATCGTGGCTTGTTCCGGGCGACGATGCGGGGATACTTGACCCGCTTCTCCGCTTCGCCGATCTCTTCCAGGGTGATGCGGTGCTGAATCCAGTCCCCAAAGTTGTAGTGGTCGCCCCCCCCAGCAAATTCTTTTCCCACAGGTCGCCCATTCCATAGTCATCCAGCCAGGACTCCAGATCGGCCTGGGTGAGGCGCTTGAAGACAGACTGCCCCTCCTCCCGGTCGACGACAATGATATCTTCGGGGCCGAACTGGTTGACCAGGGGTGCCGACTGGGTGGAGACGATGACCTGAGTTTGGGTGGCGGCGCTACGTATCAGGGAAGCCAATAGGGTAATCGCATAAGGATGCAGACCCAGTTCTGGCTCGTCAATCAGGATGGTGGCCGGCATGTCAGGCTGTTGCAGCAGCGTGGCCAGGCACATAAAGCGCAGCGTGCCATCCGAGAGATAGTTGGCATCGAAGTAGTCCTCCGAACCTCGCTCGCGCCATTCGAGTTTGATCGTGCTGGGGTTGAGTGGGTCGGGGCGCAGGGCAAAGTCATTGAAGAAAGGAGCCACCAGCCGAATGGTGTTTACAATTTTGCGATAATCCTCGTGATGCTGCTCTTGCAGCAAATACAGGAAGGCTGCCAGGTTAGCGGCATTGGGTTGCAGCGCCCGGTTGTCGTCGATTTTTCCCTTTAACTTAACCCCGGCACTGGGGCTGGTATCGTGAAAGTGATAAACACGCCAACTCCGCATTGCGTAGAGGACGTGGTCGACGATGCTCATCTCTGTGCGTTGGCGGGATTCCCGATAGAGGTGGGTTTCCTTGTGGCCACTGCCCAGAGAAACTTCAAAGGGACGCTCGTATTCGGATCCGTGATACCGGCATTCCTCATTGCCAAAAATGAGAGTGTCGCCAGCCGCAGGTACTAATCCACAATAATAGCCATTACGACCGAAAGCGAGATCAACAGTGATTTCGTCCGTAGTCTTCTGGCCGAAATAGAGAAATGTATCGGCACCGCCGGATTGGGCCACGTGAAACTCCAGGTTCTCTTCGACGATTTGCCGCAGCAGGGTGAAGAGGGAGATGAAATTGGTTTTGCCCGAGCCGTTGGCGCCAATCAGCACGTTGAGCGAGCGTAGCTCCAAGTCTTCTAATTCGCGTATGGATTTATAGCCTTTTACACTGATGCGGTTCAGTTCTTTAGCCATCCATTACCTCTGCTATGCTCCCTCCACCACCGCAATCTCCTCGCCCGTCAACCCATACAACCGGTAGACGACCTGGTCAATTAGCTAGGAGGCGTTCTCTTTTCATAAAAGTATACCACGACATAGAGTCAAAGACAACGGGCTGAGCGCCACAATACGGGCTAGCTCCAGAACGTAGGGTGTGCGATAGCCCAGCCTTGCCGCCGGGCGCAGCGTCTCGGCGTCCGCAGCGGCCAATCGGTCGGGGGGGGAAAGGCGTGCGGGTAGGGTCCGCAGCCAGCGGAGGGCCGAATTCGGAGACCAGGGACAGGACCATGTGGATGGTGCCGGCCCAACTGGTATTGGTGGTCAGGGGTGTGCACGATGGCCACGAAGCCATTGACGGCGGGATCAAATTGGTAGTCCTGGGGAGAACTAGAGCGCCTCTACCATCTCGCTCAACGCTCCGAAGGCTTCGGTTTCTTCTTGCGCGATGTGGCCTATGTGGGCCGCTGCTTCATCGAGGCGACCCTGCCCGATCGCCTCGGCCAACTGGGGGATGATTTCCATCGAGGGCCGCAGCCGATGGATGGCCTCGGAGAAATCCAACCCCGCCATGGCCCCAGCCTCTTGCAGAAACGTGATATACAGGTCGCGCCCGGCTGTCAGGTGATGCCCGACTAGGTCGGGCGGGGAGTTCAGGTACTCGCGCACCTGTCGCAGACACGCAGCCGCGACCTCCTGGCCCAACTCTTCCGGCCAGCCCGCAATCTCGCGCGCCAATTTCTCCATGGCCGGCACCCCCACCATGCTGACGGGCGGGCGCAGCATGGTGCGGCATTGATCGGCGATGGACGTGCGTATCAGCGATTCGGTCGGCGCCAGATCCTCAGGGATGTCAAAGATGGCCAGCCGGTGACGCTTGCCCAGGCCCGGCACATTCACATCCCAGGCCGACTGCAGTTCCTCCAGCGGGATGGTCTGCACCTCGTCCTTATCGGTATCGTGGATGTGAGCTTTCTCCTCGTCATAGCCCACCAGCAGCACGTAGTGGATGGGGATGTGCCGCTGGCCATAGATGCCCGGGTAGTAGTGCAGGTAGAACATATCCAGCGGCCCCAGCACCGGCGCGGTACCCGCGTCCACCGCCTGGCACGCCTTGCGCCAGGCGAACTTGAAGGAGCGGTTTTCAATCGCACTGTACTCGGCGCCCAATAGCCCGGCCAGGTACTCGTGCTGTCTTGGCCCGGCCACACCCCAATACACCTGGCGTGGTGGATCGGCCGATTTGAAGCGGAGATAGGCAAAGCCCCCGCCCTGTCCCAGGCCGTACACAAATTGGTTAGACCAGTCCCGGCCGGAACGCCAGTGAACCAGGTCACGGACGCCGTTGACGGGGCACATGCCGTGCGCCCGAAGATGGGGGATGGTCAGCAGATGACCCATGTTGATACCTCCTCACTCGACTATCAGATTGCCCTGGCTTCAACCCCCTGGAAAAGCTAGCGCCGCCCCGGCAGGCCCAGGTACCTGGGCGTCTCCGCACAGTAGCGCCGGTACGCTTCGCCGTAGGCCTGGCGCAGGTGCTCCTCCTCGACGCACACCATCAGATGGGCGATGGCCAGGTACAGCCCCACCCAGACCAGGCCCGACCACGCAGGCCAGAGCAAGGCGTAGCCGATCACCACCAGGCCGTAGGCCACGATCTGCGGATTGCGGGAGTAGCGATACAGGCCCGACTGTTGCACGCCGCTTACCTGCTGTCCCACCGATTCTCCCATGCCGAGACGCCCCATAGCAATGGCGACCAGCACAAGGCCAACCAGCATACACAGAATAGAGAGGAAGAAAAGCGGGCTGGCCGTGTTGATGTGGCCCAAATTGGAATCCAGGAAGGCGTACGAGGCGGAACCGTGCAGGAAGAAGATGAGGACCTCGAGGAAGGTGGAGAACGACGTGAGCTTGCCGAGGGATTGGTAGTCACGCCGGACGCGGCCGAATATGAGACCGGCCGCAACCAAAAGCAGGGCAGAGACAACCACGACCTTGATAATTTCCATCACGCTTCAGCCTCCTTTGTGCTCTTCCTTGGACACTTCCAGTTCACTACCCCACCCCTGTCTCTTCCCAGTGGCTAACGATCCGTGCTATGCCTCACTCGAACAATGCCTCAAAGTAGTTGAATTCGACGACTTTCCCCGAGTCTTGCTCAAGTATCAAATACACCTCCCCGCCGCTTGCTTCACCCTGAAAACTGTAGAAGACGTATCGAATATGGCCTCGTTCGGTTTCAGACGAAGGGAATTGCGCGAACAGCGTTGTATGGTTGGGGATGTACATGCCTTGTGTGAAAATCTCTTTCCCATCCCGAGCCATCTTGTGAAAGTCTTCGCTCTCGACCAGCTCAAGAAACTCAGAAATCGAAGCGGGGGGAATCGTTTGTTTGGAGGGCATACCTACCGCTGTACAACTTATGAGGACGAAAAACAAGGACAAGACGCAGAGAGTTTTCATCATCCTTCACTCTTTGATAACCAGGGGCAGGTAGATCTGTGTCCCGCCGACCAGCAGATCCACGCTGGTGGTCTGGGTAAAAACCGCACCGCTGGCGGTGATGGGCAGCGTATACCACAGGCCGGGCGGCAGGGGCCCCGTGTGGGTGTCGGTGACGGTCAGCGTTGCCTCCCCGGGTGGGGTGACGCTGTTGGGGACCAGGCTCAGCGTCAGGCTGGGCGACGGGCTGGCGGTCACCAGGCTTACCAACTCGGCAAAGCCGCCCAGGGACCCCACGCTCAACGTGTAGGTGGCCACTCCGCCCGGGTCAATGACCCCCAGGGAAGGTGCAGCGTCCAAAGTAAAGCCATAGCCCTGGTACTCGAAGGCGCCGATGTCGGGTGCGGCTCCCACGTAGTCGTCGTTGATACCGGGGATGACCAGGCCGGCGTCGATCAGGTCGCTGGCCTGGTCCAGGGCATAATCACCGCCGGCGCTGTCGGCAAAGCCGGGAGCGACGCTAAGGCCGTGCGGCTCCTGGCCCGTGGCGGCGCTGAAGGCGGTCAGGGTGGCGTAGTTGGTGCTGTCCCAGCGTACCAGGTTGCCGCTGTTTCCGTTCCACAGGTCGTCGTAGTCCAGGTCCACCGGCTGGCCGGTGTTGTAGTTGTTGAGCGCGTAGTCGGTCCCGGCCCAGACGTTGTTGCGGGCGTAGATCAGGTCCCACGAGCCCGGTGCCTTGACATAAAGTCCGTTATTGTCCGGCAAGGCGGCGTCGGCCGTGTTGTGAAACAGGTACATAGGGCCGGACAGGCCATAGCCGCTGTTGAACTTGAAGGGGCTGCCGCTGTAGCTGTTGTTGCCCACGCCGGTGCGATACACCAGGTTACGCACGGCGTACACCGGCCCGTCGTAAACCGGGGCCAGTGAGATGCCCATCAGCACGTCGTGGAAGGTGTTGCTCCATATGCGCACGTTGCTACACTGGCCATCGGTCTCCAGGCCGTCGTCGCCCATGTTGTAGATCAGATTCTCGTAGACGTCGGTCTCGTTGGTCGTCGCTGCGTCATCCGAGGGGCAGACGCCCAGGCCGTCGAAATCGTCGTGAAAGGTGTTGCGTCGGATGACGTTGCCGCGCCCGGTGACCGGATTGTAGAAAGCCACCCCGCCGTCCTCCAGGCCGCCCAGCTCCTTGATATCGTCCCAGGGCCAGTCGAAGATGGTGTCGTAGAACTCGTTGTCCTGGATCACGTTGCGGTGGGACTCACGCTTGATGCCGATCCCCAGGTCGTTGGAAGCAAAGGTGCAGCCCTGCACTAGGTTATGGCTGGCGCCGTTGAAATAGATGGCTTTCGGATAATCTCCCTGCCCGTAGTGACGGAAGGTCAGGTTCAGGAAGTAGATGTAGTCCCGTTCGACGGTGAAGGCGTTGCCGTAGCGGGAGACGAGTATCGTCGCGCCGTTGGGGTCGGCGTCCCCGGCCAGGTGCACGTAGAGGGTGGTTCCGCTGGGGTAGAAGCCGGGCGTGTTATCCCGGCTCAGGGTTTGCAGATTGGCCAGGTTGTCATAGGGAAAGAGCCGCTGCCCGTCGGCGGTGACCAGGTGGGTGTCCTCCTCGTTGACGGTGGTGTGGTAGACGCCGCCCCCATCGGCCGTCCAGGAAAAGCTGGCGGAGCCGGGGTCGGCCCCGTCCAGTATCGCCGTCTCGCCTGCGTAGCCCCGGATGACGATGGGCGCGCCCGGGGATCCGGAATTCGACAGGGAGATGCCCCCCTGGTAGTAGACGCCGTCGCGCAGGACGACCTCATCCCCAGCTTCGGCCTGGTCCAAGCCGTCGTCCAGGGAGCAGGGTGAGGCGGGGGTGCAGGCCGTCCCGACCCCGCCGGGGCTGACGTAGTAAGAGTTGACCGCTGCCGGGATGGTGACTTCGTCGCGCGTGGAGGCGGTGCCGGTCACACTGACCCCGTGCAGTGAGCCGTCGGGGTCGCTGAAGGTAACGCGCACGTCGTAGGTCGTGCCCGGCTCCAGCCAGAAGAGGCTGCCCACGAAGCGGGTGCTGCTGATGCGCGAGAGGGGGAAGCCTGGCTGGTAAGACCCGCTCCCGCTGAGACGATACTCGACGTTGGCCGTGGCGTCGCCGTCGGGGTCGTCAGTGGGGTCGAGGGTGATGATGACGCCCATGGCGTGGAAGGTGCCGTACAGTTCCAGGGTGGCCGCCGCGCGGGCGGGAGCTAAGGGCAATACAAGCAAGCCTGTCAGAAGGATCAGGAGAAGAAAACCTCGTTGTACGTTCATAATCGGACCTCCCATTCTGCTGAATTAAGGCTGTAGCCGCGGCTCTTCGCCCAGCGACAGCCAGTTGGAGATATCACCCAAAACCTTTTCCGGCTGCGAGAAAAACAAGAAATGGTCCTCGCCGGGATAGGTGGCCTCTGTGACCTGCACCCCACCCGCCTTCAAATTCGAGGCCCTCTGTCTGACGTAACTGAGCGGAATGCGCCGGTCCGCTTCGCCTGTCACCAGCAACACTGGACGGCCTCGCCAGGTGTCGTGGAACGTGCTTCCATCTACAATCTCCGTCGCCATCACCGGCGAGATGAAAACCAGGCCACGAAACCGCCCAGACGCCACCTCGGCCAATTGAGAGACTCCCAAACCACCGTTGGACAGGCCGACCAAATAAACCCGATCCTGATCGATGTCCACCACTGTCGCTGCGTCGTCAATCGCTCTCAAAACCGCGACCACGCCGGCACGATCCCAGTTGCCAAAGCCATAGCTGGGGGCGATGACGACCAGGCCTTGCTCCTCGGCCAGCTTGGACCAGACCCAGGTGTAGGCCTTGAAGTTCCCGGCGCTGCCGTGCAGAAATACAATCGCCGGGGCTGGGCCACTCCCTCGATTTCGGGGAACGTAGAGGTAGTAATGTCCCACATCGGAGGGCTGACCCAGCAGTTCGGCATAGGCCCAGCCCATCGCGGAGCCAAGCCGGTGAAAATCCCGGTCGCGTTCCATGTCTCGGTACAAGTCCAGTGTGAAGACGGATACCCGGCGGGCTTGATCGTGGGTAAGAATCGGGTCCAGGTAGGGCATGATCAAGAACCCGAGGTTGATTTGTTCAATCTCGGGGACGATGTTGGCTAACCTGTATGACCGAAAGCTACCACCTCTGGTAAAGCGATGCCGCACCGGTGAGTCGGGTGGCGGATACCCGGTCGGCGTGCTTAACAACATGCCCGCCAGGACCCCGACCAGGGTTAAGCCCAGGGCCACACTTCCCCAACCCCAGAAGCTACGATTGCTTTGCCCCCGGTACCAGAGAAAGAGCGTGGCAGGCAAGATAATCACGATGATGCCCGCAACCGCCAGACCTCTCCCGGTCCAGGTCTGAGCGTTTAATAACAACCACATCGAAAGAGGCGTCCCCAAAAGAGCCAGGCCGCCGTAAATCGAGATGAGTATCAGTATCGCAACGTTCCGCATAACTAAGTCACCACGCAACATGGTCTTGTCAACCGCTGGGGAGTGGGGCAGGTCGCTTACCCGCGGTCTTCCTGGTCCGACAGGCGCTGTTTTAGAAACCGCATGTTGGTTTCAAAGCGAAGCAGCCCCTTTGACCAACCATCAAAAGGTGGGATGAGGGGTTGCCTGAGGGCTTTGTCAATTGATTCACCATCTTCCACCACCTGGGCTGCCAGTTCTTCCAGCGTGGTGATGTAGCGCCGCATCAAGCCTATGTCCGCTTTGGTCCCAACCGGCCCGTGACCCGGCACAAAGGTCTCGATATCCGCCCCTTCCACTTTTTCCAGGACTTCGCACCACGTCCCCAGATCACCGCTGCTCAGGAAGGGATGGCACTCGAAGAAGGCCAGATCCCCCGTGAACGCGATGCGTTCTTCCGGCAAAACAAGCAAAACGTCGCTGGGCGTGTGCCCGCCGTCGTAGCTGAGCAACTCCGCGCGCCTGTGTGCCCCGTGGAAGACGAGCTTGCCTTCAAATGTCTGGTTGGGGAAGCACAGGGTCAGCCCTGGCAAAGCGGCCACGATGTGGCCCAACTGCTCCACCGAAGCCTGGAGGGATGCTCGCCAACGCTCGTCGCTTTCTGTTCTGAGACGTTCTTCCATCGCCTGTATCTGCTCTTCCAAGGGTGTAGGATCTGCCTTGTGCTGATTGATGAAATCAGCCACCTCCCTCGCCATCAGCTCGTGGTTCTTATGGGTCGAGATAATGGTCGCCCCCGGGGCGAAGACTTGATTCCCAAGCCAATGATCGGAATGGACGTGGCTGTTGGCCACGTAACTGGCCGGTCGTCTTGTCAGGTGCTCGGCCGCAGCCCGCAAGTCCTCTCCCGCTCTGGGCGTCATGAACGTGTCGAAGATCAGGGTGTGATCGCCCAGGTCAATGATCCCGGCGTTGCAGTGAGCGGCTCCCCCTTCCACCCCAATGGCCGCGTACACACCCTCGGTGACCGGCTCGAGCCGAAAATACTCGAAGGTCGGCAATGTGTTGTCCCTCTGCTGCATGGGCAATCCTCCTTTGTCCGTCGTCAATCCAGGCTCCATCGAGCGCCAAAGACCCCCACGCCAACCCCCTGCGCCGCCAGCCAATCCCGCTCCGGGCCCGGCCGATGCAGCGGGTTGTTATGGTTGAGATGGATCAGCCGGACGTCACAATCGACTCCCGCCAGCCGCTCGACCGTATCGGTGACCGGGGGATGCGGGATGTGACCCAGGTCGCGCCCGCCAAGCTCCTCGGCGCTGAAAAACGTCCCGTCCAACAGAGCCACATCCATCCTGGTCACAAACCCCCTCAGGTCGTGTCCCCAGCCATCCCATCCGTCGATATCGGGGCAGTAGAACAGCCGCCGGGCGGGGCCGCGCACGATGAAAGCCAGCGTATCGCTGAACTCCTCGCGGTGGGGAACCGGTACTGGCGTCAGATGAAGATTGGGGCTGAGTTGAGCCTCGTGGTCGGGGTCAAGGGTACGCAGCTTGATATTGTCCAAGTCGACAAGTTGCGACCAGGGGCCATTCTCACGCAAGAAGTCCGCCATTCGTGGCGAGGCATACACCGGCAGACCCGGGGTGTTCCAGGCCTCGCGTCCCAGATGGATCAGGCCGGTATAGTGCCCGACGTGGGCGTGGGTCAAGGTTATTCCGGCCAGCGGGCAACCTGGAAACAGACCCTGCAACGTACTGAGTTGCTCTCGCAAGTCGGGGGTGGCATCGATCAACCAACTCTGGCGGGCAGCGTGGTCCACCAGTCCCAAGCACGCCACCCATTGACGCCGGTTGGGGTCGCTACGCGCCCCGGTACACAGGGCACAAAAACAGCCGGCCTGTGGCAGGCCCCCGTCTTGAGCGGTACCCAGCAGGATTGCTTCAACGCTCATCGTAAGTTCCCAGGATATGGTTTTATCTTCGCGGCAGTGGGCCCTGCAACGCTCGCACCAGTCGTTCAAACTCCCGTTCAGCACGACGGGGATGCGCAAGATCCAGTGTAGTCAGCATGCTGAGCCGAGTCGGCAATCGGCTCTCAGCAACCGGCTCAATCTTCACTGGCAGCAGCCGATAGCTCCCCTCTTGAATCCCCATGGTCTGTGTCAGGACATTCTCGAAGTTGGCTATATGGTCGGCCAGGTAGGCCTCTGATAAGACGAGCACGGTTCGTTTGGACTGCTTGATACCGCGCTCAATGTTCACCACGCGCGCCACACCTGGCTCCTCCACATCGCCGGAGACGGCCACCCGCAAGCGGGCCTCCTCCAGACGCGGGGCCAACGTGTCCCACACCCACGTCGCGTCCGGTTCCTGATCCACATAGCTGATGTACGCATCATAGCGAAAGCCCTCTTCGTCTTTGGGTATGATCCCCTTCTGACCCCCCAGGTAGAGGGCCACCGGGAAGTTCTCCTCCACTTCGGCCTTGAAGATGGGGTGCTGGTCCGGCTGCTCGGCGGTGACTTTGGGTTGGAGATACTCAAAGAGATCGAAGATGCGGATCAGGCCATCGTCACTGGGGATGTCCCCGCGCAGGCCGGCCAGCAGGTGCTGGGTGAAGAGGCTGTTTTCGGCGCCGGGTAGCACGTAGGAGTACTCGGTGTTGCGCGACGAGGCCAGGATGGCCCGCCCCCGTCCCGCCGCCAGCTTTGCATAGTAATGGTCCGGAAAGCCACTTTTGATCCCCAGTGCTTCGAGGTCCACCGCGTCTTCGACGCCTTTTGTCAGGCCGGCCGAGTGACAGCAGTCAAAGATGATGACCTGCTTGCGGGCTTTGATCGCTTCCAGCGCCGTGGTGAGTTCAACGCTGGAGATGGCGGTTTTGACCGCCAGAATGGGTTCTCCGTCCTTGTCCAGTTTCACGTTGCCGTCGGCATCCCTTTCCACGTCCACCTCCACGGGCAGCAGATACTCGCCGGCGTTGGGTCCAAACTTGATACGGCCGCCATGGCTGGAGATGTAGATGAAGACAGTCGAGTCCTCATCGGCGCGGGCAGCCAGATTAGTCATAGCCTGGTGTATGGCCTGCTGAGTCGCTGCGCCATCCAGCAGCAACTGCACCTTCTCTTTTGGATACCCGCAGTGCTTGGGATCGGTCAGCAGGTCGCGGATGTTCTGGGCGTCCTTGAGTACGGTCCGCGGCAGTTTATGGATGTGCTGGTAGTTAGCGATGCCGATTACCAGCGCGTGGGCGTCGTCCATAGCAGACATATGGTGCCTCCGTTTTACCTATGGCTTGGTGTTCGTCGGTGTGGGGGTTGGTGTTGCATCTAGCGGTGACCTTGTTCCGAAGAATTTCCAGCCCCCGCCTATCTTGTATTCACTATCAACACCTTTCGCATCCTGATTTTCGACGTAGACATTATACTGTGCATTGTTTGGATGTACTCCTCCACCAGGTGGGTCTACTATTCGAACTGGACCATCGCCAGCTTTGACAGTCTCAGAAGTGATCGACGGGAATCCATAGCTGAATATCAGCATAGAGGTTCTCACCGTGCCCATCCAAACGTCTGTCCAGACTATCGCTGCCCGCTGAATTTTGGTTTCATAGTAATGGGGCATATCGCCAATCTTAGGGTCGAAGATGTAGTATACGACGAAGAACATGGCGGTGTCTTTCACCTCTGCCGCCAGTAATTCCATTGTGATGATCAGTTCTTCTGCGGTTTCAGCATAAGTATCAGCCTGGGTATCCTCTTTGCTAACTTCCTCCATAACAGTCTCTTCAACAACCTCTTCAGCCCAGACCTCCTCTTCGAGCATTTCCTCTTCGGGTATATCTTCGACGACCTCCTCTGTTTTGTCCCATCCGACCGCTTCAAGACATATTTCCAACTCTTCCAAATAGGTCCAAACGGCATCTTTGCTCGGGCCTTGAATGGTTATGCGGAACACCTGATTTTCTGTGTTCTGATATATCAGGGTAACAATATAAAGACTGTCTGATTCGCTCTCTGATTCTATATGTTCAGACGTAACTCGGGTGAGTTCAGGATTTTCTGGGCTGCAACTCACCGGGGTCGGCCAGTCGTCAAGATCAAAGATCTGGTCCAGATCAATTCTTTCTCCAGTCTCTATTGGCTTTTCCCCACCCTCCGTGGATGCCATGGGTTCGACTAATACTTCTTCCACCTGTGTCTCTTGAGTAATGAGAACCTCCACTTCTACTTCCTCGGCGGCAATCTCTTCCCTTTGAGCCACCTCTGGGGTCGGTGCATTACACTGCGCGGCCATCAGGGCCAGAATAACTGAGAGCAGGGTGGGGATCATTAGCTTCTTTAACATGCTTCCTAACCCTCCATATAAGGTTACGAGCCAGTCAGATTGATGCCAGAGCGCCGAGCGTCTGCACAACTTCCAGCACGTTATGCGCGCCATCTTGTCGACACGCCTGCCATCTGGTGATTGCTCGATCTCACCTCTTGTTTCTCACTGGCTTTCCATTAGACATTTCTCACGGGCCAGCACAACGAAAACCAACATCGTCTGCAAAGCCAAACGGCACACATTCTTTACCAAGACTGACCAGAGATGGATCATTCGCTAGCTCGTCTTGCCACGACATCCCGCGCAGGTAGAGGGCTTTCACTTCGCTCTCGCCATCCCAAGCTGTTGGACAGTCATAAGCAGCATCGCACGTGGTCGGAGTACTCGTCCACTCCCACACATTACCTAGCAGGTGCATAATGCCCGCTTCAGGCTCAGGCGTGGCACCCCCAATGAAATAGGGGGCATCCACGCGGACTGTATTAGTAACAGAGTTTCCATACTCAGGCAGAAACAGGTTGACACGCTGGGGAGTCGGATTCTCGTTACCCCAGGGCCAGGGTCGACCATCGCTGCCCCGTGCAGCTCGCTCCCACTCAGCCTCGGTAGGTAACCGACCTCCAATCCAGCGACAGAACTTCGCAGCCTGAAATGCTGTCACCCAGGTTACCGGCAATCTTGGGTCTTCCTCTTCGAAGTCTATCTCATTGGCAAATGTGATCGGGGTATCGCAAACACCGGCCTTGACACATAAGCCGTATTGTCGGTTGCTCACTTCGTACTTGTGCAGAGAGAAGGCGGCTAATTCCACTTCGCGCTGAGGACAGGCACGCTGTATGTTTTGATCATCCGTGCCGAGCAGGGCGGTACCAGCAGGAATGTTTACCATTTCGCCCCGTGCCTGGAGGCGTAGGAGGTTCACACGCAAAGCTTGCCCAACTGAGATGAGTCCCAAGATGGCGAATAACACAACTACGGCCTGGATGAACCGCTGTAATGCCCTACGCCTTATCTCTCGCCGCTTGCTGGCTGCCAGGAATTCGCTCAGCGCCTGGTTGAGCTCACTCTCATTTTGTGCCGCCCATTCCTGTGCCGGTTTCAGCCTGGTACCCTCATAGAGGAAGAAGCCGTCACGGTCCCTCCGCTCCCACTCTTTGACGTCGCTCACGAGCCGCCGCCGGATCTGCTCCTCCTCTCGGCGCTCGGTCAGCCACTTCTGGAAGGTGGGCCAACCGCTGATGAGCGCTTCGTGAGCGAGATCTGCCAGACGGTCGGAGTCTCCTTCCTCACCGCTGAGCGTTAGCAGGCGGTGGCCCATCAAGTGACGCAGTGTCTGATCAAATAGGTCTGGTTCGTCGCCGGCAGCGCGCAGGGCGGACAGGGGCTGCCGGCGGCGGGTGTCGGCCCGCCCCTCGCCGAACTGCACAAGGCGCAGAAAGATGCGGCGGGCAATGGACTGCTGCTCAGAGGAGAGCTCAGCCAGCGTGGCGTCGGCCTTTGTCGCCACAGCCACGGCTAGACCGCTGCGACCATCCCCGCCCAGCCGCTGGTAAGCTTTTAGGGGCAGCAGCCGGCGCTCCATCTGCCCCCACAGTAGTTGCATGGTTTCTTGGACGAGGGGGAGAACTCCAGGCTCTTCCGCGGCATCAGCCAGCAGGCGTTCCAGTAGCCCCGCCTCCAGGTAGACGCCCTGGCGTTGGGCGGGCAGGGTAATGGCATCGCGCAGGGCATCGCCCCGCAACGGCGCGATGTCCAATCGCTCGGCGGGCTGTACTGGCCATAGGTCGCTGGTCATCAGGTCAGGGTAGAAGTCGGCGCGCAACGTCAGTAACAGGGTGCAGGCCTGCACCTCCTGCAGGACATGGATGGCTGCAATGAAGGTCGTCTGCTCCGCCTTCGATACCTGGGCGAAGAGCTCCTCGAGCTGGTCGATGACCAACAACAGGCGCTGGCAGGGCGGGTGTTGAGCCAATAGCCTCTCAACGAAACGCTGCCAGTCCGCTACATCCGAGGCATCCTCCACGCCCAGCACTTGTCTTAGCGTGTCCAGAGGTCTCGGTCCCGGACGCAGTTGCCGCACTAGCCATTGATCTGGATGCACTTTGTACAACTTGGGGATAAGCCCGGCAAACAGGAACGACGTTTTACCTGAGCCCGACGGACCGATGATGAACAGGTATCTCTGGTGGCGCAGCCGCCGCAATAGCTCATCGATCTCGTCTTCGCGTCCATAGAAGAAGCGGGCATCCTCGGCGCGGAAGGGTACCATGCCGGGGTAGGGGCATGGGATGCGCTCTGGCGTTGGCTCCGGCTGATCCAGTAGATCACGCAGGCGGGCGGTCTCTCCCTCCCAATTGGCTTCGTCGGTGCAATCCAGGCGCACGCGGAAGTCGACGCGCAAGGGAAGTGTGCAGGGTTGCAAGAGCAGTGGGATTAATCGGTCGCACCCTTTCGCTACACTCGCGTGGGAGGTCAACTGCTCACCAAAGGTGGACCATTCGTCGGCCAGGTAGGCAGGGCTAAGCACCAGCACGGTGTAGCGGCTGTCGATGACGGCACGCTCAAACTCGACCACGACGGCCGCGCCGGGGCGGAAGTCCTTAGGGGTAATGACACGTTCAGGGGGCAAGCCAAGCGCGGGCAGCAGATAACCTTCCACCCAGGTCCGGTCGGTTTGGGCGTAGGAGATGAAGACGTCGTAGACACGTTCAGCCTGATCGGCCATTGGCTTCTCTTTACTCCTCTACCGTGCCCACATCCCCCATTCATTATACAACATCTTGGCTGGCAAAACAAGAGGATTTATGTAAATCTTTACCTACCTACCTACCTACCTACCTACCTACCTTTCTGAGAAGATACGTCAAGTCCCAGAGCTGCTTAACGACCGACTATCAGAAGCACCCCTGTGGCAAGCAACAGGGCGCCGACGGCTACTCTGAAGGTGCGCTCGTCGACGCTGGCATTGAGCCGGGTACCCCAATAGGCGCCTATCAGCGCAGCGGGTATCATCGCCAGGCCGATGGTAACCGCCTGCCAGGTGACTAGCCCGGATACGGTGTAGCCGACCAGCCGCAGGCTATCGATGACTAGGAAGTAGGCCAGTAACGTGGCTCTGAGAACGTCTTTTCTAAAGATTTGTTGTTCAAGGTACACAACCACCGGCGGTCCGCTGGTGCCGAAGACGCCCCCTAACACACCACCCAAAGCGCCGACCATAAAGCCAACGCTTGCTGGCCACTTCTTGTGAGCTGTAGCGTTGTGACGAAGTGCCAGTATGATCCTGAGTGCAAAGAAAACCGTGATAGCTCCGAATACACGTTTGAGAAGGTCGCTGTTTACATTGATTAAGGCAAATGAACCTGCGATGATGCCCAATAAGCTGGGGGGTAGCAATAAGATTAGAGACGGTTTATCAATATCAGACCGGGAATGAAATGCGATGGAGAATCCCACCGGCACTTGTGTCAGTGCTGCTGCTACCACGGCCGTCTTAACGTCGAGGAAAAGCATCAAGAAAGGCATCATCACCAGAGATGAACCAAAACCGCTGAATCCTCGCGCAAAAAGCGCTGCCAGAGCGATTATAGCAGCAAAGATGTGTATCAGTGTATCATCCCCGGCCCTCACGAGCTCGTCTGCCCCGTTGCCTTCTTCTCATTCAAAGTCAAACCGGTAATTACTCCCGCCAGCCCAGATCCGGCGATGACCCAATAGACCGTCTGGTAGGCGTCAATCGTCGGCAATCCCCGATCCAGACCTTGCTGTAGTAGGGCGCCTCCCAAGGTCATGCCGAGGGCTGTGCCAAAGAAGCGGATCATGCTATATAAGCCGGCTGCTAACCCCATCTGCGCCTGAGGTATTTGTCCCATGGCGGCCCGGTGTAGTGCAGCCAAGGCCAACCCGGCACCCAGGCCATGGACCGCCAGTCCAATGATTACCAATGACAGAGCGGCGCCGCCAGACAAAGTGGCAAAGGTGATCATCGCCCCAATTTGCATAGACATGCCCAACACCACCGGCCAGCGACTACTGCCCAATCGATCTGCCAACTGCCCACCAAGACGCAAAGTCACCAGAAGCCCACCAGAGTGAATGACAAGCACAACGCCAATCCACGCCGCACTCAGCCCCCGAACGTCTGTCAGATAGAGTGGCAAAAGAAAACCAATGCCACTCATAGTGAACATACGCAGACCGGCACACAGCGAGGCGCTAGTGAACAGCCTTCGAGAAAAGAGTTCGAAGGATATGAAAGGGCTAGTTTGTCGTCTTTCCCAAAAGACGAAGCCGCCCATCAGAAGCAACGCCGCCGCCAGCAGTCGCACGTCTTGGAAAGGTGAGATCCCGGTAATGGGTCTGCTGGAGACGTAAAAAAGAAAGGTCATCACCCCGGCGCCAAGCAGCACCACGCCCATCCAGTCGAAACCATGAAGGAAGCCAGATCGGGCATTGCCTCTCACGGATGGTATGCATCTGCACACCACAAAGGGGGCCAACAGCCCAACCAATAATGGCGGGCCAAAGATGGTGCGCCAGCCCCACACTACGATCAACAATCCGGCCATAAGCGGCCCGGCTATGCGAGCGACCGGACCAATGGAGTTCCACGTGCCTAATGCTTTGCCCCTTTGGCTGACTGGAAAGAGTTCGGAGATGATGGCTATGGCCAAGGGGATGATGCCCGAAGCCCCGGCCCCCTGGATCACTCTGCCCATCACCAGAAGGCGTAGATCCGGGGCCAAGAAGCTTATACACGTACCGATTAAGAAAACGACGATGCCGATCAGAAAGAGCTTACGCTTTCCCAGCCCATCACCCAACCGTCCATAAAGCGGCATTAGGATCACAAAGGACAGAGAATAACCAGTGACAATCCAAGCTATCAGATCGGCCTGGGCATCGAAGCTACTACGGATAGAAGGCAGGGCCACTGCAAACATTGAGACATAAAGCGTCACCGTAACAGTGGGCATCATCAGCCCAACCAGAATTGCCCGAGAATCCCGGGCGCGCTCCAGGGCACCCTCGATGGCATAGCTGGCAGTCTCCGTACACAACGGCTTAGAGCGTGAAATGCTTCGGAGTTTTTGAATGGCTAGTGGATTCTTCACAATCGAAGTTTCCTGAGCCGAGCATTCATCGGCTAGCGGGATTGTTGAGAAAAAAATGGAACTGTGACAACAGAGGGAATCCAAACTCGTTATTTGAGGTACTACAGTTTTTGTTGCAATCGTATTGCTTCTACACACGTTCCAACAACGTGATAGTCGACCTTCCACTCCCCTCCTTTATCTGTGCCTGCATTTTGGCTCACCAGGCTCACACCCGGTTCTCTAAATGTATACCATCCGCCGTATTTGCCATCAACAAAGTTTTCCTTGACGAAGTGTATTGTCTTCAGCAGTGGGGTCCAGAGGGCATCATTTCCGCGTAGGATAGCGAAGTGCATGAGGGCCCTGATAGCTTCACACTGCGGCCACCATCGCTTGTCCTCTGAAAGAGATTTGCCATCCGGTGAAGCCAAGCGAAATACTCCTCCATCTATGGCATCGTAGCCAATTCGCAAACCATATTCGAGGAAGTTCGTTGCGTGGGTAAGGTAGGCCTTGGGTAAACCTCTCTCAACTGATGTTGAAAGCAGGTAAGCCCATTCGAACGCGTGACCGATATCAATCCGGCCGCCCTGGTCTTCAGGAAGTTCGTTCCAATTTTCCGAATACCACTCAGGCAGTAATCCATCACCCTTTCGCAACAGTCGTTTTAATACGAAGTCAGCCGTCTTCTGAGCTTCATCCAACGCATGGTTCATTCCTTCCAAACTTCCCAAAGCAAGGAGAGCCTCGAAGAGGTGCATAATGGGGTTTTGCGATCTGATATCCTCAAAGTCCTTGAAATCTCGGGTCATGGTGGGTATCAAACCACCGTGCCTGTCCTTGAAATGTGTGCTTAACACCTCCCACGTCTCCCAAGCTGCTTTGCGATAGTCTTGATTACCTGTGCAGCGAAACGCGTGAGATAGGCCAAACATAGCGAAGGCGTGCCCGTAACTATCTTTGTTTGAGTCTGCTATACTCCCGTCCCTGGTGCATGATCGGAACCATCCCCCAAACTCACGATCTCGATAGGCTTCGATCAAGAAGCGCGCGCCTGCTTCGACCGCTTTACGATATTCCTCCCCGCCCGTAAGTTCGTGGCCCATCGAGAAATTATACAGTAACCGGCAGTGGGAAACGAGAGTGTTATACTCTCTCGGGTGGCGCCTCCATTGCCTGTCAAACTGTGTAAAGAAGAACCCCTCATCGGTTACCGAGTGGTGGAGCCATTTGGGTAGAATCTCCTGTGTCAAGTGATCTCGGAACCATCCAAGGTCCAGGAAGTCGTTTGCATAGGTGGTGGACACTATGGCTTGCTCCACTTGGAAATATGAAGTAAGCGGCGGAAGATAATCCTAAAGGGTCAACTGTCTCTCGAGCACGACGATGGCGGCGCCAACCGCTCTGGCCTCCACGCCCAGGCCAACGGGCATGATCGGGACATCGGCAAGTTCCCTCACGGCCCGAGCCGCTGCCGCTTGCCTGATTGCCTGGAAGAGAACATCTCCTGCTTGAACGATGCTACCTCCCACCATGACCGCCTGTGGATTGAACAGATTGTTAAGAAGGGCGACGCCAATCCCCAGATAACGCCCCACGTCTTGGACAACTTGGACCGCATACGGGTCACCCTCCTCCGCCGCCTGGGCGATTACGGCTGGTCTTACCAGGTCTAGCCTACCGTTCACCAGAGAGCAAATAGAACTGGATGCCCCCAATCGAATATCCCGAATAACACGCTTAGCGATCGCGTCTCCCCCAGCAATGGTTCCAATGCATCCGTGCTTTCCACACCAACACAACGGGCCATTGTCATCCACGACGGTATGCCCCAGTTGCCCGGCCAGATGGGTCGACCCGGTGTACAGCTTGCCATCCAGGATCATACCGGCGCCCACGTTGACGCCTACGTTGATACATACAAATGTCTCAAGGTCACGACCAGCACCACACCACTTCTCACCCAATGGGATGGCGTTTGAGTGATTGACCACGTAACCGGGAAGACCTATTTCGTCGGTGATCATTTGGGCAAGTGGAACGGGTACATCGGGCCAAATACGGCGGGCGTCGTATAGCACGATGCCACTGGCAATGTCGGTCTTGCCGTTCATGGCCACGCCAATGCCCTTGATATTCTTTTTTTCGACGCCGGCTTCCATAACAGCTTGGTCTGTGGCAGTAGCGATCCTCTCGATCAGTAGATCAGGTAAAGCATCGACTGGTATTTGGCTGATAACTCTGGATAGGACGTTCCCATCCAGATCGGTGAGGGCAGTTCGTAGGTGTCCCATTCCGCCAACGTCTACGCCAACTGCATAGAATGCCTCGGGATTGAATCGATAAAGGGTTGGTTTTCTGCCGCCCGTAGACTCTCCAATGCCATCGTCGACCAGCAACCCCATGGTGGTGAGTTCATCCACAATGGAAAAGACCGTGGCTGATCCCAAACCGGTGATCTCGGACAACTGACGGCGTGAAACGGGACCATGCCAACGCGTAGCGCGTAGCACGGTGGAGCGGTTAGCGCGTCCGACTGCGCTGGCATCCCTGGCTGGGGCGATGCCAAAGGCAGACACTGGAAAAAAAGAGGTATTTTTCTTATAGTAAGAAGAAGTTGACATTTTTAGCCTCCTTCCTGTGTCTATTATCCGATTATGTGCTAAAAAGTCAAGTTTGAACGATAACTTTTTCCGACTCTTGACAGAAATAGGTGTGCGTGCTACAATGCTGTCCGATTCTCCCTTAGTCTTCTCGTAATTTTACTCCTTATCCAAGATGTAGGCCAAATACATAGAAACTGCGTTGCTACGGTAAACCAAACGACGCACCAGCTTGCAAACTGCCGCTAATATAAACTAGATCAGGTTACCGAGCACATGATCTCCGAGGGTTCAATCGGATAAGCCGCATGAGACTTTGGAGACCCCTTTTCCCTGGTATCGGAAAAAGACTTTGCATTCAGGTGTTATTTCTCTCGATAGGACACATTTTGCGGCAAAAAAAGCATCTTTTAACAAGGGTATTTGAGAACTTTTATCGGGTCTTGACAAATGATTTAGCAGATGGTATAATGTCATCGTCAATCAATATCTATCCACACGCTGTGGCCATCCTTCCTCAGTGAGCACGGACGGCCACGATAGGCTAAGGAAGCCTGCCCTACAATGATCAGTATCTCCAATTCTGGTCCCACTTTGTCTGTTCCAAATCTCGACTCAGAATACAAGCTCTTCAGGCACAGTCTGCTTGAGAACAACGTTGAGGAAATAATCAGGACTGTCTCAGGAACTCGGCTCTTTGTGGGCTGCCTGACGCGGGGTAATTGCCGTCGTCACCTTGTGCGCCAAGACGCCAGAATTCGCCACGATGGACGAAGCGCCGTCTTAGGCAAGAGGGGAGGAGGTGGTGAGCATATCAAACAGGCGGATGAGTAAACGAACGGCTCTGGCTGCATTTTTTACCGTACTACAAAAAAGGAGAGCAAAATGAGTGAGACAAAGAAGCGCCTCACGCGGAGGGAATTTCTGAAGTTTGCGGGTATTGCAACTAGCGCAGGTATCGCGTCGGCCTGCGTTGCATCTGCCCCGCAGACGGTGGTCGAGACTGTCGTCGTCGAAAAAGAAGTCGAGAAGCTCGTCCAGGAAACGGTCGAGGTGGAGAAGGTGGTCACCGCGGCGCCGGCGCCCGTCAAGAAGGACACGCCGATCGTGATCGGTACACCTACTGAGGACCAGGGCTATTTCTATCCATTAACACATTTTGACTACCCAGGCTTCTTCCTCAGCCGCGGGCTGCTTGCGTACGACTACAAGGGAGGCAGCTTCGACGTAGTCCCCGCCCTTGCTAAAGAGTACGAGGTCCTGGATGACGGTCTGCGATATCGAATGCACCTGCGAGATGACGCCTACTTCCACAGCGGTAAACCGTATGAGGCGGAGGACTCGGTATGGTACTTGCATATGGAGATCCAGGAGGATCATCCATACCATCACCTGGCCGTACGAGGCCAATCCCGGGCGCGCAACGTTGATCACCTGGAGGCAGTGGACAAGTACACGCTTGACATCTATCTTACCAGTGTGTTCCCAGCCGAGCCGGATTGGCTGACCAGTGCCCACGAGTGGGGCCCTTACAACCCCGAGACGATCATGGAGCTGGAAGAGGAGATCGTGAACCAGCCCGATGGTCTTGGCCCGTACAAGCTTCTCGAGTGGCAGAAGGGGACGCGTACGGTACTGGAGAGGCACGACAAGTTCTGGGATCCGGAGGAGGGCAAGGCCGGCCAGATCATCTTCCGTCCCATCCCCGAGCAGCAGGCGATGATCGCTGCCCTGGAGGCGGGTGAGATCCACTGGATGGGTGACGTCCCGGTTAATGAAGCCTTGCGACTGGCCACCACGCCGGGCATCAAGGTAGCCCGGCGCAACACCCTCTATGTCTGGTACATCACGCTGGACATGCGCAAACCACCGCTTGACGACGTGCGGGTACGCCAGGCTTTGAACTATGCCGTGGACAAGGAGACCTTGATCAGGGACATCCTCGGCGGTGCCGGTCAGCGGTCGTACGGACCACTGGGTCCGGAGTTTGGCCCCTACTACGCGGGTGACGTGGTCAAACACTATGACTACGACCCGCAGAAGGCCAAAGACCTGCTGGCGGAGGCCGGCTTCCCTAACGGTTTCGACGAAATCGATGGGGAGAAAGCCACTCTCTATACCTACACCGGGCGCATCGGGGCGCAGAAGCCGGTCGAGATGTGTGAGTTTATCCAGGCCCAGTGGCAAGATGTCGGCGTGAACGTCGGCATCGAGGTGATGGACTTCGGCGCTTTTGAGGAAAAGCGTGTGGCGGGTGAGTTCGCCATGGCCACCCGGGGCTGGACGCCGTCCACCGCGGACCCGGACGGTCTCGTGCACCAGAACTTCCACGGAGAAATGAGGCCGCCAGACGGCCGTAACGTGACCTACCTGAACGATGACGAAGTCAACAGCCTCCTGGACACGGCTATGTCGACCATCGATATTCCCAAGCGGATACAGGCGTTCCACGATGCCCAGAAGCGCATCGCGGAACTGGCGCCGTGGGTCTTCATCGACCACGAGGTCGCCTTCGAGGCGTACAGTGAGAAGTTGATGGACTACGTTGCGTGGCCAGGCGGCCGCGCCGCCGGTGCAAACTGGGCCTGGCTACAGGCCTAGCACTGGCTATGTCGGGAAGGACTCGCCACGTATCTCGGCCCGGTTGGACCGGTGGATGGGTCCTTCCCTGTTTGCGGACGCCGTTATGAACCTACGCATTTTCTTACAACGTCTCATTCAATTGATCCCTGTTCTCTTCGGTGTGTCGTTGGTCACCTTCGGCATCATCCATCTGTCGCCGGGCGATCCAGTTCTGCTTCTGGTGCCCAGTGGCGCCACTATGGAGGAGATCCAAGAAGTCCGGCATGGGCTGGGATTGGACAGGCCTCTCCCCATCCAGTATCTTTCCTGGCTGGGGAAAGTGCTGACGGGCGACCTGGGAATGTCGATCTTCGCCAGCCAGCCGGTGATCGATCTGGTGCTTGAGCGCTTTCCAGCAACCCTACTCCTGACCGCTGCGGCGATGGGGTTCGCGATCACCGTGGGTGTCCCCTTGGGGCTTGTGGCGGCGCTGCGGCGGGATACGCCGCTGGATCGGTTGACGATGGTCGGCTCGGTAATGGGCTGGAGCATGCCGTCGTTCTGGCTTGGGCTGGTGCTGATCATCCTGTTCGCGGTGAAGCTGCACTGGCTGCCCACGGGGGGCATGTACAGTATCAGCGCGTTGAAACCCACTGTCCCCGATGTTGCGGTGCACCTGATCCTACCTGCCCTAACGCTTGGCTTGCGGCACATGTCTTACGTGGCCCGGCTGACACGCTCGTCCATGCTTGAGGTTCTGGGTGAGGACTACATCCGGACAGCGCGTGCCAAGGGTCTGCGCGAAAGGGCGGTTACCATGGGGCATGCTTTGCGAAACACGCTCATCCCCATAATCACTGTGGCCGGCGTAAGTGTGGGTCGGCTGTTGGGGGGAGCGGTGGTGGTGGAGACAGTATTTGGCTGGCCTGGTCTGGGGACGCTGACGGTGACGGGGATTCTGCAGCGAGACTTTCCGCTGGTACAGGGTTCAGTTCTGTTCATCGCCACCGCTTTTATCCTGGTCAACTTTTTGGTTGACATGATCTATGCATGGATAGACCCAAGGATCAGATACTCATGATATCAGTAGAGACTCCCCGGCCGGCCGATAGTGTGGAACCGGGCGCTGGGGACCAGCATTCCACTCCAGAAGAGACGACTTCGCTGCCTGTTGCCGTCGGACGGTCGCAGCCTCTGTGGCGGCGCATATGGCGCAACAAATCCGCAGTCGTTGCGCTGGCGGTGCTGTTGGTCGTCATCGGGCTTGCTGTGACAGCACCCCTATTGCCTATCGCGCCGCCTAATGAGATACACCCCCGTGACAAGCTGGCATTTCCCGGAGAGAAGGGCTATGTTCTTGGCTCCGATCAACTGGGACGCGACAACCTCAGCCGGCTCATTTGGGGAGGGCGCGTGTCGCTGACCGCGGGCATTGTGGCGAGTTCAATCGCCCTGGTCATTGGCGTGACCATAGGCCTCTTTGCCGGCTTCTACGGAGACCACGTGGACACCGTCCTCATGCGGATCACCGACGTGGTGCTGGCTTTCCCGGTCTTTCTGCTGGCTATTGGGATCATCGCAGCTCTTGGCCCTGGTCTTTTCAACGCCATGTTGGCTGCCGCCATAGCTGGGTTCCCCCTCTACGCGCGGGTGGTACGCGGCTCAGTGCTATCGGCGCGAGAGATGGACTACGTCCTGGCGGCGCGCATGATTGGCGTGGGCAACCGCCGCATTATGCAGCGGCACTTGCTGCCCAACGTGTTTGCACCGATACTGGTGACCTACACGCTGGACATCGGGGCGATGATCATCTTGACCTCAAGCCTGAGCTTCCTGGGGCTGGGCACGCAGCCGCCAGCATCGGATTGGGGGAACATGATCGCGTCTGGGCGCAGTCTCATCCGCACCCACCCACACCTCATCATCTTGCCCGGGTTGGCCATCTTCGTCGTCGTGTTGTCTCTGAACGTCTTGGGCGACGGCCTGCGAGACGCGCTGGACCCCCGGCTTCGGCATCGCTAATATCTCCTTAAGCCTCTCAATGGGTTAACTACGCTGGATAACCCTTGTGGAGGTTTTGTGAGAATTTTCAGGATTAAGGTGCCTTTGCCTAGTCGAAAACTGCCCCCTTGACAGAATTTGCGCAACCTTCGTAAGGGTGGCTGAGTAGTTATTCACCGGGTATCTAAACCGGTTTGCAGTTGAGCAGTGGCTCTCCTGCCAATTGATTCGATGGATGACAAGGAGGAAGATGTGACAGAATACCATACCATCTCAGAGCGTGTACCGGTGGGATATGATCCCCTGTACGTTGAAACACACCACAAAAAAGCGTTTGCAGCTCAGTTCCCCTACTGGTTTTACCAGCTAATTAAGACACACTTAGCATGGGTCACTATGCTAGCTGAGCAGGACATCGTCCCGAACGACAGTGCGACTGAATTATGTAAGGCATTGCTGGAGCTCAGGGAACAGAAGCCTGAGGTTCTACTACCTTTTGTGCCGGAGTGGAGTGACGTCTACGTTCACATGGAGAAATACCTGGTCAGACAGCTTGGCGAGGAGCACGTGGGGCACCTGGCGCTGGGCCGAACCAGACCCGAGCCGATTGCGCGTATGAATCTGCGCGAGAAGCTAATCAAAGCCATGGATGCCAGTCTCACCCTGCGCCAGAACATCCTGGACACCGCCGAGCGCAATGTGCATACGGTGATGCCCGGTTACACACATTCTCAACCGGCACAGCCCACCACCTTCGGTCACTATCTGATGGGTACCTATGATCCGATTGAATACGGTACCAAGTCTCTTGAGGATGCCTATGACAACGTCAATCAGTGTACATTGGGATGTGGCGCTCTGGCTGGGACTTCCTTTCCTATTGACCGCTATCGAATCGCTGATTTGCTGGGCTTCGACGGCGTGTTCGAGAACACTTTCGCCTGCGTGGGGTCCAATGACTGCTTTGTGTTGAGTGCCAATGCCGTCGTCGACACCATGGTAACGTTGAGCCGCGTAGCTCAGGATCTTAACGAGTGGTGTGCTTTTGAAGTAAGAATGATGCTGACTGCACCCCAGTTCTCTGATATAAGCAGCCTGATGCCCCAGAAATATAACCCAAGTGTGTTGGAGCTGACCCGCTTCCACGCTGGACACGGTGTGGCCCTGGCCCAGAACGTTGCCAGCATTATGATGAAGAGTCACTATGGTGACGTGCGCGAGGTCGATCAAGTCTGGTATCCAACCTTCGAGGCCCTGGACAACGCGACGGACACCATGCGGTTGTTCGGTGCCGGCGTAGATACCATGATTATCTATAAGGATAAGATGCTGGAGCTGGCGTGGGATGGCTTCGCCACGGTCAGCGAGTTGGCCGACGAAATCTATCGCCGGACAGGGCTACCCTATCGCACCTCGCACGGCATTGTCGTCGACGTTGTTAACCAGGCCTTGGATCAAGGCCTGAAGCCGACGGATATCACCAGCGAAATGGTGGACCAGGCAGCGGAGAAGGTGATCGGCAAGCCGCTCAATATGTCTCAAGAGGATATCCTGCAGGCTCTTGATCCGGTAGCCTTTGTCGAGAGTCACGATCACATAGGAGGGCCAGCGTCCCAGGAGGTGCTGCGCACCATCGGTGTGCGTCGAGAGCGCCTGGCCGAGGCGCGCGAGCGCCAAGCGAAACGTAAAGCACGCCTTGTGGAGGGAGACAAGCTGCTGGAAAAGACCGTACAAGAACTGATCGGTAGTGCATCATAAGCGATGGCTAAAACTTCGGATGATATACGACGACTGATAGACGAATATCTGATGCTAAGCGAAAGCGAAGAGAACCAACGTCGGCTGGGTAACTGGGAGCCAATAATAGTCGGCACTTTGGAGTGGCACCGCCCACCACGCCTGGGCTCGTTTCGTGAAGAGGGACTGGCACCGGTTCAGACAACGTTGCAGCATCCATACTTCATCGAGATATTCCAGTCTAACCTGGCGGAGTTCTATCAAGAACCGACCGCTTACCTTCGCTTCGAGCTTCAAAAGCGTATCTGGGCCTTCCGGTACGTGCCCGACGACATTCCGCTGGATCGAGTCATCCGCGTCTGCTTTCGATCCCCCTTTGAGGCCAGTTTCTTTGGGATACCCTACCATTTCTTTCCCAATCAGGACCCTGTCATCAACCAGGCACACGAGCCGCCGGTGCTTTCCCGGCACGACCTGGACCGGTTAAAACCGGTTGATTTCTATGAGTCAGGTATGATGCCCCTGGCCCATCGTCTGTACGAGGGCGTGCGAGAGATGGTGCCGGATGAGTTCACGGTCGTGTTCTCTGAGTGGCTGCGCGGCCCGTTCGGGGTGGCTCTCTACGTACGTGGCTATGAGGATATGTTGGCCGACCTGGCGGCTGACCCGGGTTTCGCCCACGCGGTTATGACCCGTATAACGCGCGAGCGCCAAGCCTGGTTTGAGGCTCGCGCCCGCTATCTGGGCCAACCGGTGCCCCCGGCTACCATTCTGGACGACGAAGTGGATACTGGCGTGATCGGCCCGCGCCATTACCGTGATTTCATCTTGCCTTACGAAAAGGAGATAAGTGATTTCCACCAGCGGATTTCATACTGGCACAGTTGCGGCAACACCAGCCCTATAGCGGCCGACGTCTTGAGCATCGGGCATATTGAGCTATTGGACGTTAGCGGCTGGACGGACCTGGAACAAGTTCTCTCGTCGATATCGCAGGGCGAGGCGTCCAATAGTGCCACAGACCAGCGAGTCGAGATCCGTTTCAAACCGGTGGCAGACTTGCACGAAGCCAGTCCTGAGCAGATCGAGACACGGCTGAGAAAGACATTGAGTCTTTGTCGTCGCTACGACGTAAGTGCATTGTGCTTACGGGCCGATGCCATCCAGCCATGGGGCAATCTTGAAGCGGACATTGCAAAAGTGAAGCAGTGGATCGACATCGCTCGCCGGGTGGTGTCTGAGAACGAGGCGAGTGGTTGAAGGTGCGCTGATGAGATACGAGGTAGACATCGAGTACCCAGCAGATAGAATGGCAGCCAACAGGAAACGCTGGGTGGCCTGGAAGAAATACGAGCTTAATCTCCATTGCCCCGCTGACGCATTGGGATGCGACAGCTACGGAGGTTTGCACCTAGAACTAATCAGTTTGATTGTCTAAGTAGAGGGAGACAAGAGATGGAGAAATTCGCGACAACTTCTGAACGCATCAACGTGCCACACGATCCACTCTACGTGGATTATTTTGACCGCCCGCGTTTTTGGGAGGAGATGGACTACCAATTCTACACGCTCATCGACACGCACCGGGCGTGGCTGGTTATGCTGGTTGAGCAAGGCATCGTGCCCAGGGAAGATACAACGAAAGTCCTGGTCGCACTCAAGGACCTGAAGGCTGCCGGGCCTGATGCAGTAGCTTATGTTCCTGGCTATCACGACGTGTATACGCACGTGGAACAGTGGCTGAAGGAACGGGCAGGCGCGGAGGCCACCGCCCATCTCTCCCTGGCTCGCACCCGGCCCGAACCCCTGTTTCGCATGTACTTCCGGGGCTACATCCTGGACTGCATTGACCAACTTTTGCACTTCCGCGACACGCTGCTGAAGGCCGCCGAGCAGCACCGCGACGCGGTGATGCCCGGCTACACCCACCAGCAACACGCCCAGCCCACCACCTTCGGTGCTTATCTCCTGGCCATCCACGATCCCCTGGAACGCTCGACCAGGTGGCTGGAGATGGCCTACGAGACAACTAACCAGTCGACTATGGGCTGTGGCGCGCTGGCAGGCACGGCCTTTCCCATCGACCGCTACCGGGTGGCCG
>DAOUMD010000291.1:0-7515 GCA_034412795.1 Anaerolineae bacterium | reverse complement strand
GGTGAAGGTGCCAACCTCTTGACCTTCGATGGTCATCACTTTCACTGTGGTGCCTGCCGCCAGGTCTTCGATTGCCACGGCGACGGCGTCTTCGGTTTCGTGCATCACTGCACCGTGTGCTGCCATTTGAATGTTCCTCCTGTATCCAATTCTTTCAATTCTCAGAGATGTCAAGCCGCGCGTATAACTTCTGGCGGCGCTGTTCAACCTCGCCGATCACATCACCATAGAGGTTATTGCCGTGGGAGTCTATGGCAACCGTCAGCGGTCCCAGGCCTTTGTAGCGAATCTGCCACAGGCACTCGGGCATCAGGTCTTCCCAGTAGACTTCCTCGATTTCCTCAATCTGGGTGGTCTGAAGCGATGCTGCGCCACCTACAACCGCCAAGTAGCAGGCACCATATTTCTGCATCAGTGATACGCTGGTCTGAGAGAGGCCCCCTTTACCAAGGATGGCTCTGATGCTATATCGCTCCAGCAACGGCCCTGTGAAGCGGTCCATCCGCATGCTGGTCGTGGTGCCAATACAAACAGGCTCATATCCATCCCCAGCCTTGCGCACGTTGGGTGCTGTGTGCAGCAGCGTGGCACCTTGTATATTGGCAGGTGGCTTTTGGCCTTTGTCAAAAATACGAATCAGCGTGGCATCGCGGATGCCGAAAATGATGCCGTCCAAATAGACCGTATCACCCACTTTCAGGCTACGGACTGCTTGGGGGCTTAGTGGTGATGGTAAATGATGCTCTGCCATAATACCTCCATTCTCCACTGAGATCTCTCGGAAAGTTCACCAATCGGGGGCGACACTTCGGCATCTAGGGATGCCTCGCTCCTCATCGCAGCGACGGGCCGAGACCTCAATATCCAAAGTCAACAGTTCCAGCGGGGTGAATGTATGCCCGCCGACGAAGACCGCGCCAGCATTGCAAATTGACAGCAACCGGATTCATCGTGATATGGGTCCACGCGTCCTCAATGTGGACCGCCAGTGAGGTCGTGTCCCCTCCCAGGCCCATGGGGCCGATGCCTGTCTGGTTGATTGCTTCCAACAACTCATCTTCCATAGTCGCAATGACAGGGTCGGGATTGTGACTGCCGACCGGTCGTGTGAGAGCCATTTTGGCCAAATAGACACATTGATCGGCAGTACCTCCGATGCCCACGCCTACAACCGATGGAGGGCAGGTCTTTCCAGCAGCTTCAATGACACAGTCCAGCACAAATTTCTTGATTCCCCTCACCCCATCAGCAGGGACGAGCATATTAAGAAATGACATATTCTCCGATCCCGACCCTTTTGGCATTATCAGGATCTCTAGATCACCGTGCTTGTCCGTAAAGTCCAGGTGAACGTATGGTATACGTTTTCCGGTGCTGGTCTGGCGGTTTTCGCGCCCCAGAGGGGACACGATACTGGAGCGAAAAGGATGTTCTTGAGTAGCCCGTTCGGTCCCACGCTCGATGGCTTGTTGCATGCGCAGGCCATCAATATGCAGACCGGTGCCGATATGAACCCAATAAACGGGGATGCCAGTATCCTGGCACACGATCATCTCCTCCTGATCGCCAAGCTCAATGGCCTTGAACATAGTTTGAAGTATCTGGCGGGCTGTGGGAGAAGACTCTTTCTCCAATGCCTTGGATAGCGCAGCGCGCACATCGGGCGGTACGTCCTTTAGCCCCTGAATGTATAAATCTCGAGTGACTTGCTCAACGACTTCGTAAAAACCATCGTTTACCATTGTCTACTCCTTCTGCCTAAAAACGAATGTGCGCAACCCGTCCGTTATGGTGCCGTGACAACTACAGCTTGAGTGCGGCCGCCATGGACACCACGGTTTTCAAGAAGCTGCTTATACCACTAGTGGCGCGCCCTCATCTGTGACGCGTGCCCGCATCCATGGATTGCTATTATGGTAGTCGGCCACAGCATTCCCCGGGTGGACCAGTTTGTCAAACACGGCGCGGTCAGCGTCGTCGAGTTGCCTATCCAATAGCGGTATCGCGTCTTCTAAGTGCTCCATGGTGCGTGGGCCGACGATAGGTGAAGTGATGCCTGGTTGATCTTTAACCCACAGCAGCGCAAGTTGGGTAGGCGTTAAACCACGTTCCTGCGCCATCTCTGCCACCTGGATCGCGACTTCCCGAGCTCTACGCGTGATGCGCGCCAGGAATTGCCTGCGTCCGCGCGCGGCGCGAGAGTCAGTCGGTATCTCGCCGTCAAACGAATAACGGCCAGCCAGGATGCCACCACCCAACGGCGACCAGGGAAGTACGGCCAGGCCATACTTCTGGCATAACGGGATCAGCTCATTCTCGATGCGACGGTCGAGCAAGTTGTAAGGCGGCTGTTCGCTAACGTAGCGGTTCAGGCCGAGCCGCTCACTGGTTGCCAGGGCTTCCATCACCATCCATGCCGGATGGGTGGAGCAGCCGATGTAACGCACTTTGCCGGCGCGAATCAGGTCATCAAAGGTGCGCAATGTCTCGTCCTGTGGAACCGTCAGTGAAGGCCGGTGTAACTGGTAGAGGTCGATGCGATCCGTCTGCAAGCGGCGCAGCGAATCCTCACAAGCTTTGATGATATGATAGCGGGATACGCCACGATCATTGGGGCCATCTCCCATGGGATTGTAGACCTTGGTGGCCAGCACCACTTGATCGCGTTTCCCATTCTCTTTCAGTGCCTGCCCCACGATCCGCTCGCTCTCGCCGTCAATATACTTGTTGGCGGTGTCAATGAAATTGATACCGGCATCCAGCGCACGGTTGATGATGGCGATTGATTCTTCCATGCTTGTCGGGCCACCGAAGTTCATCGACCCCAGACATAGAGGCGATACCCTTACGCCTGTTCGTCCCAATTCTCGGTATTCCATAAAACTCCTCCCTTCTCTGGCTACGACTGAAGTTGCTGATCAGCTCCGGGTACAACAAGTCGGGTTTCGACAAAAGAGCGCATACTGCGTACCCCTTCCAGGTTTCCGAGCGTGGCGATCAGCTCTTCGATGCGCGCCGTCGACCACAACCCCGCGAACTGGGCACATTCGCGGAGCTTATCCTCAGTATCTTCGAAGCTGAACGGATCTTGCCACTGGCCATGAACAATCTGTACCCGGCGCGAGAGTTCGCGGCCGTCTCGGGTCCACACCTTCACCTCGTGGTGGCATTCGTGCGTTCGCAGGCTCTTAGAGTTGGGGATCTCACAGACTTTGGTACGCTGCGCCAGGTCAAGGACCGTTTTATCGGACACCACATTCTCTGCCCTGAACTGTTCCAGGCCTGCCTTGCGACGAACCAGGCCCAGGGCAGTCGAATAGGCCACGCTGAACTGCGCATCAACCTGCGGATCCTCACGGATCTCAAAAGGTTGTCCCACAAACCAGACGTCGATGTAGGGCACCCATACCTCCACTCGCTCGACGTCGGCCGGGTCGAGATCCTCCTCAATGGCCAGCGTAATGGCCGCCTGGGTAGCCTTGTGATTGCCGCCGCACGAGGGGTAGGGTTTTATTGCAAAACGTTCGATCTGCCAGTAGTCGTGCGCGGCAGTCATCTCCTCCAGCGAGGGCGGCTCGCACCCCACATACAGCTTGAAGAAACCGGCTTCACCCTCCAAAGCACGGTGCGGACCTGTTACGCCATCGGCGGCGAGCGTCGCGGCCCACAGCGCCGAACGCCCGGCAAAAGCTGGCTGTATGCGCTTGGTGAGTGTGGTGTCCAGGAGAGCCTGACGGTTACCGGAGGCCTGGGCGTAGTTGATGCCAAGAGCGTTGACAGTCTGTTCTACGTTCAGCCCCAACAATCGGCAGGCAGACAATGTGGCTCCCCAGCCTCCGACCACCGATGATGGCAGGTAGCCGTAACTGGTGTTGGCTGCCTGCATAACCACGCCAATACGCCCCGCGACTTCGACTCCCAGAGCTACCGCCTCAATAATGTCTTGGCCAGAGGCATCCACAATCTCGCCATTGGCGAGACTGACTGGCAATACCGACGCCATAATGTGAAGACTGGCCTCAAAGTAGGCATCATCGTAGTCCAAGGCGTGGCTCATGCAGCCATTAGCGAAAGCAGCATTGGGCGAGGGTACTTTGATGCCGTACGTCAAGATAGTAGCTTCCGGGCGTCCTCCCCAAGCCTGCATACGCCTAACCACTGGAGGGATGCCCGGCTCTTTCCAGCCAGCAATGATGGTAGCCACCGTATCGAGAATCAAGCGCTTGGTTGCCAGGACCGCCGCCTCGGGCAGATCTTCTCCCTTGGTCTCAATAGCCATCTCCGCGAATGCTTCTGTCAGTGTCTTCATAGTCTATTTCCCTGTGATTTCCTTTATTTCTTGCTGTAACAGATCTCCGGCACTTTGAAGCCTGGCTTTTCTCTGCTGCTGTCGCTCGCGCACTTCGTCAAGTTCCCTTCTTCTATCGGATAACATACGATTGGCTTCCTCCGGTGCCGTGCCGCCGGTGTTATTGTGAGACTTGATAAACTCTTCAGGATCCAACAGCCTTCGTAGCGTCTGGGTGTCAATCTCCGCCGGCTTTTCGTCCGCAAATCTGGCTGCTTCATCCAGCAGCTCACCGGTTGATTCATACGCCTTCAGCCCACGCTCTCGGGCCATCCTCACAAACGTGGCCACAATTCTGTGCGCTCGTCTGGGGCCGTAGTCCAATTCTCTCACCATGTGGGTGACGACTTCCGAAGTACAGGAGTATCCCTCCCGCACGTACTCAAGCATTTTGTCCTTTTGGGGACTGACGTTCTTGAGCATACCGTTGTAATAACCTACACATACCAGCGCATGGGCCATAGCCTTCAGCGCGATCTTGGGGAGTTCGAGCATGGGAAGCATGTCGCCATGCGGTTCGCCTTTGTTAAACATGACCCCCTGCATCATCTGGCCGGCTACATAGACCGCTTCGATCCTGGCCCTTTCGAACAGGGTACCGGGTATGCACTTGTTGGGCATCATAGAGCTTACGCCACACCAGGCAGGATCCGTTTTGAGCATATCTACTTCTTCCAGGCCCCAGATGTTCATATCCATCGAGGATTTACTTATGAGCAGGGTGATGTTCGTCAGGGCAAACAAGATGCTTAGAGAATGATCCTGGCTTGCTTCCGAGTCATATGTGGGTTCCACCAGGCCATCAAATCCCAGCAGCTCAGTCATATGCAATCTATCTATAGGCCAGGTGATCCCCGAACATGCTCCGCAGCCACCACTGTTCCGATTAGTATCCTTATAGGCAAGCTCAAACTGGGATACCCCCCGGCGCAACCCGTCGTAGACCGACAACAAATAGTGACCGAACGTAATTGGTTGAGCTTGCGACATATGCGTGTGTCCAGGCATGATGGTGTCTATGTTTCTGTCTGCCACAATCAACACTGTATTCAAGAGCATTATGAGATCGTCAAACACTTCTATCATCATGTCTCTCAAGTCCAGCCTAGTCATCGGTTCCTGGAGGGTTCGTCCCAGATTGACCATACTGGCTAAGTCTTCATCCCCATCCAGAGCAGCGATCAGGCTCCTCTCCGCAAATCCGTGACTGCGCGTCTCCACGGTCTGCTTCTGGCCTTGTTGCAGGCTCAAGGTTGCATCGAGTAGTTTTTGGGCTGCATCCTTGTCTATGATGTTCCCTTCGTGCATACAAACAATCCACGCCAAGTCTACTTTCAGACGGTTAGGCCCGCCGCTATGCTTGGTGGGGTCCTTTTCCGTAGCGGCCGTGAACTTCTTAAACCTCTCCAGGATGTTGCCCCACTCTTCGGCCTCCGGCACTCCAGGTGTATAACGGTGAAACTCTATGATTTCTTGACTGTATCCCATCTTTGCCCCTTCTGGTTTGATATATATTTACATTATTGTCAGCGATCTATTTCGGACCGTGCGCCGTCCGCGACAAGCAGTTTATGAGTGAGCGCATTCACGTCGGCCACCGTCTCGAGCGTGCTAACCACCTGGACAATGGACTCAGCCTGCTCCCGTGTCCATAGGTCCGAGAACTCCACACATTCATAGAACTTGTCTAATACTTCATCAAAGGTGAGGGGTTTGCTCCAATCACCGCTACGAACCAGCCTACGCCCACCGTGGGTAACTACTGTTACCTGGGCTGTAACCTGATCGGTGCGTAAGTGCCTGGTGTTGGGGATCTCGCGGATTTGTACCTGTGATGCGAGTTGAGAGACTTGCCGGTCAGCCAGCACACGTTCGGTTGTGTATTCTTTTAGCCCAGCCCGTCGCCGCAAAAAGCCGAGTGCGGCGCTATAAGCCGCACTGAATTGAGCATCCACCTGAGGGTCTTTGCCGAGCTTCCAGGGTTTGCCCACAAACCATACGTCTTTGTACCCCAGGTCGAGGACAACCTCTCGGATATCGGTGGGGTCCAGATCCTCCTCTATCGCGAGTTCTATGGCCGCGAGCGTGGATGCGTGGGTCGCCCCACACGATGGGAAACGCTTGAGCCACACACGCTCGACCTCCCAATGATCGCGGTGGTCGGCCAGTTCAGAACTGGCAGGCGGATCGGAGCCGACGTACAATTTGAAGAAACCCGCATCGCCCTCCAGAGCCCGATGCGGCCCGGTGATGCCATCTGCTGCCAGGAAAGCTGCCCACAGCGCCGAGCGGGCCGTGAGGGCCGGCTGGACGCGCTTAGTGAGCGTATGATCCAGAAGCGCCTGGCGGCTGCCTGAAGACTGAGCATAGGCGATGCCCAGGGCGTTCATGGTTTGCTCCACGTCAAGTCCCAACAGACGGCAGCAAGCCGCTGTAACACCAAAGATTCCGACTGTTGAAGAGGGCAGATAGCCGAAGCCCATACCTCGCTGTTTGGCAATGATACCCATGCGAACGGCGACTTCGATGCCCAGCGCGACAGCGGTCATCAACGCGCGCCCCGATAGATGCATCATCTCTGCAACTGCCAGCGTGGCTGGTAAAAGGGAGGACGTGATGTGCAAAACGCTGGTGAGGTGCACGTCGTCGTAGTCCATAGCATGCACCATGCAGGAGTTGGCAAAGGCAGCGTTCGGCACGGGCAGCCGTTCTCCGTATGCCCACACACTGGCCTCAGGTACCCCACCCCAGCGTTGCATCGTACGTACGACAGAGGGAATGCCCGATGCCTGCCAGCCGGCGATTGCTGCTCCCAGGGTATCCAGGATCAGTCGCCGGGTCGCCGGGTCTGCAGCCTCTCCCAAGGCAGAATCAGGAGTTTCAATAGCCAACTCTGCCAGAACCCGTGTACATTCCATTTAGCGTCTTTCCACTAATCCCAAAAGGCATGGTTCATTTTGCCGAGAGAACTGGTTGACAATTTGGCCCGCTTTGCCAGACACATCCGTAAAACGTAAGGCGTAAAGCGTAATGATTCTGGGCGAATGTGCCTTCAAGTAATCCACCGAAATAAATTACACGGAGACGCGGGCTTCCAGGCTTCATAGCAACACCAGAACAGTGCAGATAATTTCGGTGGATTACTCACGCATCACGTTTTACGTTTT
>DAOUMD010000290.1:0-113645 GCA_034412795.1 Anaerolineae bacterium | reverse complement strand
GCGAGTACAAGTACACGGCCGAGACGGTTCCCGATCCCGTCGTCGGCAAGGGATACTACATCTTCCCCGTTCTCCAGTACTTTGACGGTGAAGGCAAGGTCGTCTATCCACCCGAATGGGCCGTTCAGGAATTGAGCCCCAAGCAATAGGTCTATAGACTTCGATTTTGGGGTGGCGGGTATCCCCGCCACCCCAAATCTGAGCACTTGTTCATACTTGAACAAGTATCAAAAGGTGATGGCGGATGCTTCTAGATGCACAAAGAGTAGTCAAAAACTTTGGTGGACTGACGGCGGTGAACCACGTATCACTGCAGGTGGAAGCAGGGGAGATTGTCGGTCTCATTGGGCCTAACGGCGCTGGCAAGACCACCTTTCTAAACTGCGTAGCCGGCACCTATAGACCCTCGTCTGGGAAAGTGTTCTTGCAAGGCGAGGAGACCACCGGCGCATCGGCCGACACTATGTGCCGCAAAGGGCTATCGCGTACCTTTCAGATCCCGCGGCCTTTCCCCAAGCTGACGGCCCTGGAAAACGTGATGGTGGGCGCTAGATTTGGCGCTAACCACGGACACGAGAAGCCAGCCAGGCAACGAGCGGAGGATGCGCTCGACTTTGTTCAATTCCCGCTGGACATTGACACGCCGGCTGACCGTCTGAACACGGCGCAGCTTAAGCGCCTGGACCTGGCCCGGGCGCTGGCTTGTGGACCCAAGCTACTATTTCTGGACGAGTTAGCGTCGGGGCTTACTTCCGCAGAGTTGGATGCTATGATGGCCTTAATTCTGAAAATACGCGATACCAGCGGTGTGGGTATGATCGTGGTTGAGCACATCATGAAGGTCATCGTCGGGATCTGCGGACAGGCGTTGGTGATCCAATATGGATCGCCGATTGCCGAAGGCCCCCCGACCCAGGTTATGGAGGATCCCAAAGTCATTGAGGCGTATCTGGGCGAAGAGATGGTCACTGCCTAGGCCCAAACCCCAGCTCATGGGGAAACTGTGTCGTGGCGCAACAATGCAAGGACTGTCCTGGCGCAGCGGTGTAAGGGCACGGTCCTGGCACAACAGCGCAAGAGAAGGAGGGATGGAATTGCTTCAATTAACGAATGTCAACGCCAGTTATGACTTTCTCCAGATTCTGTGGGATGTATCGCTCCACGTAACTGAGGGGGAATTCGTGGCGTTACTGGGGCCGAACGGCGCTGGCAAAACAACCACGCTACGAACCACTGCCGGGCTGATTACGGCCAAGAGTGGTGACATCCTGTTCAAGGACAAACCCATCAACCGAATGCCGGCCCACGCGGTCAGCCGTATAGGGATCAGTTACATCTCGGAGGATCTTAATCTCTTCACCAACATGTCGGTTCGGGAGAATCTGCTGCTGGGCGCATATGCCGTGAACGACAAGAAAAAAGAACTGGAGACTCTGGAGTTTGTATATCATCTCTTTCCTCGGCTGAAAGAGCGGGAGAAGCAATTGGCCGGCACTATGAGCGGCGGCGAACGAAAGATGCTGGCGATTGCGCGAGGCATAATGTCCGATCCAGAGCTTTTGCTGGTTGACGAGCCGTCCCTGGGTCTGGCTCCCCACCTGACCCACGACGTGTTTCGCGCCTTGACGGAGCTGCGAGACAGGGGTGTGACGATCCTGCTGGTGGAGCAGAACGTGAATGCTACGCTGGAGATCACCGATCGGGCCTACATCCTGGAACATGGTCGGATCACGCTAGAAGGTCCGAGCCAAGACCTGAAGGCCAACGAGCACGTCCGCAGCGCGTATCTGGGCATCTGACGTTACACTTTAGGAGATGAATTCTATGGAACGCACGATGAGACAAAGATCATTCGTGGACTCTTTGTTGATCACGCTTCGGAGCAAGCTGCCTGCCGTGATCGTGATCGTATTTTCTCTGCTGCTGGCGGTTATAATCGCGGTCCAGACCGGGCCATCCCAGATTGCTAACACGGTGATTACAGGCGGCATGTGGGCACTACTGGCAGTCGGATTGGCCCTGGTGTTTGGGGTAATGAACATCCCCCATTTTGCCCACGGCGAATCCTTTATGGTGGGAGCCTACGTCGGTTACTTCGTTTTCACGCCATTGAATAACTATCTTAAAGAGAATCCCAGCCCCGTATTGAGCTTTTTGGCGCCGTTGATAGGCATCCTAACTGCATTAATCGTCGGGGCCATTATGGGCGCAGTACTGGAGCGACTGATCTTCGCCCGGCTGCGCCGAAGAACACGGGCTGGGTGGGTGATGAATACCTTTTTGCTCACGGTGGGCTTGTCCTTCGTCTTGATCAACGGCACTACGCTGGTCCTAGGACCCAACTTCCGAGGCATTCCCCGCTACTATGATGTACCACCCTTTGAATTTCTGGGCATGCGCATTGCCGCCGACCGGATCCTGGCCTTTGTCATCGCCGTCATTACTATCGCCACCCTGACCATTTTCATGCAAAGGACTCGAACTGGACGGGCCATCCGCGCTGTCTCGCAGGACGAGACCGGGGCGCAACTCGTGGGCATCAATCTCAACTTCATTCATACTTTGACCTTCTCCCTGGCAACGGCTATAGCTGCTATGGCCGGTGCGACGCTGCTGTTTATGTTCCAAGCCTATCCAACCGTAGGACTCAAGCCACTATATTTTTCGTGGTACGTGGTGATGCTGGTTGGCCTGGGGAACGTGTACGGGGCAATCGTCGGCGGATTCATCGTTGCCCTCTTACAGACAGCCACCCAACAGTTCATCGGCATCGCCTGGGAGGATGTCGTCCCCACTGTGGTCATGATCCTGGTGCTCTTGCTGGTTCCGTCAGGTATCTTCGGCAGCGAAGTCAAGGGCATCCAGGAACAGTGATCCCTAGGAGGAGATAGCACATGGAAATCACAGTTGAGGTAAAAGAGAAGAAGAGCACCGGGTTGTGGAAAGGCATTGTGGCCGGGCTGAAACGAGTGGGCTTCAACCCGCTTGGTTTAGCTTTGTTGATCGTCATCGTCGCCCTACCCTTTATCCCACCCTTCAACCAAGAGCATATGATCCGCTGGCTTATCATGGGAGCATTTCTCGCAGCCCAGGCCGTCGCTTTCGACTTTACTGCTGGTTACATCAACGTGGTCAACTTTGGCTTCGCTGCCATATTAGGTTTGGGGGCATACACCTCGGCCATCCTGGCCAATACGTCGCCTGTCCTGATGGTCCAGCCTGGTATTTCTCCCTGGGTTGGCATTTGGATCGGCGCCATCCTGGCCGGGATATTGGGGTTTTTGCTGGGTATGCTTACCTTGCGCCTGCGGGGTATCTTCGCTGCCGTTATGGCCTGGTTCGTGGGCATTGCCTTGATGGGCCTGGTGCGCAACCTAACGGATCTGACGCGTGGCCCACTCGGCTTGCATCCCCATTCGTTTCTAGAGACAACCTCCAACCGGCCCTACTTCTATATCATTCTGGTGATGATGCTTGTTGTGTATATAACGCTCAGGCTGGTGACTAATTCTCACTTTGGACTGGCCTTCAAAGGGATCGGTCAGAACTTCGAGGCGGCCCGTGCCTCGGGCATCAACCCTACCAAGTACCGGGTGTTCAATTTTACCCTGTCGGCCTTTTTCGCCGGCTGGTTAGGCGGTTTCTACGCGCATTATTTCGGGGCTCTGACACCCCAGACGCTGATGCACACGTCAAAGACAGTTGAAGTTCTGGCGATTGCCTACATTGGCGGTCGTGGAAGTCTGTGGGGTGGGATCGCCATCGCCTTTCCCTTTGTTTTTTTTATTGAGTTTCTCCGATCGAATCTGACTGAGCTTCCCGGGTTGCATCTGGTGATTTACGGCATCCTGATGATCCTGGTGATGGTTTATTACCCGGACGGTCTGGCAGGTGCCTACAACTGGCTCTCGAAAAAGGTCAGGGCCTTGCGTTCCAGGCGCGAAGCGTAGAGGAAGGGAAAAAACCAGATGGGCCACCTATTCACACCCACTGATGAGACGTTTCCCAAAACCGCTGAGGCCGTTGTGATCGGCGGCGGCATCGTCGGTGTAGCCACCGCTTTTTGGCTATCGCGGGCCGGGTTAGATACCGTGCTGGTCGAAATGCGGGATGGATTGTCCACGCTAACCACACCCAATTCGGTTGAATGTTTTCGCGCTCAGTTCACCGAACCACCTATGGCCGACTTGGCCAAAGCAAGTATTGAAATTTTCGAAAACTTCGCCGAGGTCATTGGTATCCCTGGCTATGATATCTCTTTGCATCATCGAGGCTATCTCTTTGTCACGGATGATCCACACGTGGTGGATGATCTAAAGGGCGCTGTAGAAACACACCACAAACTGGGCGTGACCGACTCGGAATTCCTGACCGGCGACCAGGTGCGGGCACGGTTCCCGTATATCTCATCCAGTGCTGTGGCTGCCACTTTCCGCCAGGAAGACGGTTGGTTGTCGTCTCACGAAGCCACTCAAGGTTTTGCCAAAGGCAGCAGTGTCCGCTTTTTGCTGCGCACTGAGGCAACTGGCATTCCAAGAGACGCTCAAGGGGTGAGTGGCGTGGAGACCAATCGTGGGACGATTGCCACTCGCACGGTGGTGAACGCTGCCGGCCCCTTCGCCGGGCTGGTTGGACGCATGGTCGACCTGGACTTGCCGCTGGAGCCGGTGCGTCGTCAAAAGGCCTTCATCGCTCCCAAACCTCAGATCCCCCAAGATGCGCCCATGACCATCGACCTGGTGCGCGATGCTTACTGGCGACCCGAGACAGGCGGCGCTTACATCGGATGGGTAGATCCCGACGAGCTCGTGGGCGAGCCGGCCGAGGAGCTGCCGACCGACTGGGATTTTCCGGCCATCACCCTGGAGAAACTGATGTCGCTCTGTCCCTTCTGGCAGGAAGTGGCCGCTGACTTAAAGAAGCCCGACGTCCAGGTCAGTTCCGGCCAGTATGTATACACGCCCGACGATCAGCCGCTCATTGGGCCGGTACCCGAGGTAACTGGATTCCACTTGAATTGCGGCTACTGGGCCGGCGTGATGCTTTCCCCCGGGGCGGGCAAGCGAGTGGCTGATTTGGTCACGGGTGTGATGGACGCGCAGGACAACCCCCTGCGTCCTACCCGCTACGAAGAAGGACTCACTTATAGCGGCGACAGTTTCTTGCGCGGCCGACACTAGCCGACAGTCTTCTAAAGGATACCAGTATGTTTCAAGAATTCCTGCCAACCCAAGACATCGAGCAAATCCACCAGACCAGTATGAAGCTGCTGAACGAGGTCGGCGTTCGGTTTCCCGAGGACGAAGCCATTGCCGTCTTTAAGAAACACGGGTTCAAGACGGAGGGGCAACTCGTCTACCTGACCGAAGAGCAGGTGATGCGCGCCGTGGAGGCAGCCCCGGCGCAGTTCACGCTTCACAGTCGCAACCCCGAGCGAAACGTGACGGTAGGCAATGGGCAGCCGGTTTTCGTGCCTGCCTATGGCGCGCCCTTCCTGATCGATCTTGAGGTTGGGAAGCGTACGCCAACCCTGGAAGACTATCACAACCTGGCGCGGTTAGGTCACATACTGCCCAACCAAGATCTGAGCGGACACTTGATGGTCGAGCCGAGCGACGTGCCGGCAGGAACGGCCCACCTGCAGATGTTGTATGCCTCAATGGTGCATTCGGATAAACCCTTTATGGGCAGCACCCACGGCAGAGTCGGGGCGCACAACACGATGCAGATGGCATCTATTCTCTACGGCGAAGAGATCGGGGGGTGGCCGGTAACGGTGGGGCTGATCAACAGCCTCAGTCCCCTGGGCTACAGCCGGGAGATGATCGAGGCGCTGATAGAGTATGCCCGCTGTCGCCAACCGGTCATCATTGCTTTGCTGGTCATGGCTGGCTCCACGGGTCCTATCACCTTGGCTGGCGTGTTAGCCCAGCAAAACGCCGAGATCCTGGCGGGCGTCACGTTGGCACAGCTCATCAGCCCCGGCACCCCCGTCATCTATGGCTCTACCTCAACCAACATACTGATGAAGACAGGTGCGTTGTCGATTGGTAGCCCGGAGCTGGCGCTAATCGTGACTGCGACAGCCCAGATGGCCCGTCACTATGGTCTGCCCTCTCGCAGCGGAGGGGCGCTGACTGATGCCCACAGCCCTGACGCTCAGTCCGGCCTGGAGTCTATGCTCAGCTTGCTGACCACGGTCAACAGTGGCGTAGATTTTGTACTCCACGCGGCGGGCATTCTCAGTTCTTACCTGGCTTTCTCTTACGAGAAGTTTGTATTAGATGATGAGATGTGTGGCATGCTGCGTTGGTTCCGGCGCGGCACTATGGTTACCCCTGAGACCCTGGCCTATGAGGCAATTGCAGATGTCGGCCCCGGGGGCAACTTCTTGATGGAGCCACAAACTGTGGCGCGTTGCCGTACCGAGTTTTGGCCGCCAGAGGTTTGCTCGCGCGAAAGCCTGGAGGCGTGGATGACTGGCGGTCGACCAGATGTCGCACAACGGGCGCGTGGGCGCTGGCAGCAGTTATTAACTGAGCACCAGGACCCGCCATTGGATGCCACGACGGCCAGCCAGTTGCGGACATATGTAGAAGAACGCACGTTGTGAAACGGCAGATATTGCGTATCTTCTCAATGATTCGGGGTAGGGGCAGACCCGGATGTTCGCCCTTGGGGCAGACACCCAAGTTCACTCCTACATTTTGAGAAGATACAATATTGCCCATAAAAGCAGAAAGGGGGAAAATACAATGTTAGTTGGCAAAAGAATGACACGCAATCCCATTACCATCCCCCCGGACGTCTCGATTGCTGAAGCTATGGAATGGATGCGGCGCGAGAAAGTACGTCGCTTTCCGGTGGTGGACAAAAAAGGGAAGTTGATAGGCATCGTTACCCGTGAGGATCTACTTCACGCCTCGCCGTCTTCTGTCACCTCCCTGAACATGTGGGAGGTTAGCTACCTCCTCTCCCAGGTAAAAGTGAAGGAGGTGATGACCAAAAACGTAATCACTACCACAGAGGATGTTCCTCTGGAAGAAGCATCCCGCATCATGGCCGATAACAAGATCGGCAGCCTGCCCGTGATGCGTGACAGCATGGTGGTAGGTATTATCACCGAGTCCGATCTATTCAAGACTTTCCTGGAACTCTTTGGCGCGAGAGAGAAGGGCATTCGAGTGACGCTGCTTGCCCCCTACTACAAGGGTTCGCTGGCTGCGATAAGCACCGCGATCACAGAAAAGGGAGGCCTGATCGTGTCACTGAACATTTTTCTGGGTGAAGATCCCTCTAACTGGGGATGCACTCTCAAGGTAGGCGATATAACCATGGACGAATTGTTGGAGGCAATCAAACCACACGTATTGGAAATAACCGACATTCGGGAAATGTAGAATATTTCTTCTCAGAATGTAGGGGCGAGCCCTTGTGGTTGCCCTGTTGGGCAGGCACAAGGCACTGCCCCTACCCCGAATTGTCAGGAAGGTAGCATAGAATCCACATCGTTTGAGGTGAAACATGGTAGAAAATCTCACAACTGTTGTCTCAACCAAAACTCAGACCGTCGAGATTAATCGGGCCAAACCAACAGTCATTATCGGCGAACGCATCAACCCCACCGGGCGCAAGAAGGTGCTGAAGGCGCTCCAAGAAGGCAACTTCGACATGGTGCGTGAGGACGCAACGAGCCAGGTAGCTGCCGGCGCGGTGATTCTGGATGTGAACGCCGGCGTGCCCGGCGCGGATGAGCCAGCCTTGCTCAAGCAGGTAATGGGCACTGTGCTAGAGGTAACTGATGTGCCCTTGTGTATCGACACGGCCGACCCGGAGGCGTTGGAAGCGGCTCTATCTCTTTACGAGGGCAAGGCGCTGGTCAACTCGGTCAACGGGGAAGAGCGCGCGCTGGAGGCGGTGTTGCCCCTGGTCAAAGAGTACGGCGCTGCGGTAATTGGCTTGTGTATGGACGACGACGGCATCCCGGATACGCCTCAAAAACGACTGGCCGTGGCCGGTAACATCATCGAGCGCGCCGGTAAATTGGGCATCCCGCCCGAGGACGTCGTCATCGACCCGCTGGCACTGACCATGGGCGCCGACAGCAACGCCGGCCGCGTCGCCTTGGAGGCCATCAAGTTGGTGATCGAGGAGTTTGGCGTCAACATCACTATGGGAGCCAGCAACATCTCATTTGGAATGCCCGACCGCAAGTACATCAACGCCGCCTTTATTGCCATGGCCATCCACGCCGGCCTGACCTGTCCCATCACCAACCCACTGGTAACGGAGGTGAACGCTGCCGTGTTGGCTGCCGACCTGGCCATGGGCCGCGATGATTACGGCATGCGCTGGATCCAGGCCTATCGCCAACGAGAGAAAGCGGGGCAGAGCTGAGGCTGGTGGAAGTGTTCAAAAGGGACGCGATGAATCTCACGGATGCGGACAGGGCCTATCTTCAAATCAAAGAGAAGATAATCACGGTTCAGATGCCACCAGGCTCGGTTATTCAAGAGGCCAGGTTGATTGACGAACTGGGTCTGGGACGTACCCCCATCCGGGAGGCGCTCAAACAGCTTCAATCCGAAAACTTGGTTGTCGTCGCACCGCGCCGGGGCATGTTTGTGTCTGATGTGGCCATCACCGACTTGCAGCAAATCTACGAAGTGCGGGTCGAGATTGAATCGCTCTGCGCCCGGCTGGCAGCCCAGCGTATCACACCAGAACAACTCAGCGACTTGAAGGGCCTGATGGCCGAGTGCCGCGAGTCAGACGAAGGCGACAAAGAATTGATCTTGTCCCTGGACCGTCGTTTTCACCAGTTGATGGCCGAGGCGGCTGGTAACAAGTTCCTGCGTAGCGAAGTTGAAAAGTTCTACAATCTTTCATTGCGCGTTTGGTATCTGGCGATCAACTCCATCCAGTCCCAGGACGTCGATGTAGACGCCCACTTTGAAATTGCACATGCGATTGAAACCCAGGACTGCGATGGAAGTGAACGAAGGATGCGTGAGCACATTCGACACTTCCACGACACGATCAAATTACACCTTTAAGCTGGCGAGCCACAGAAGCAGATGGGCCAGGATGCTATGTCCCGGCCTTTTGGCAAAAACAAGCGTTTGTTCAAACAGGAGGGAAATCTAACATGAGCGAGATCTTGTCTGAAATCTCCACTGCCGTCATCGAGGGCAACCTGGACGACATCGTTGATTTGACGGAAGATGCTCTGGATGAAGGATTGGACGCCCAGGAAATTCTCAACAACGGGTTGATGCCTGGGATGGACCACGTAGGCGTCGAGTTCAGAGCGGGCAATATGTTTGTGCCAGAAGTATTGCGCTCAGCTCGGGCTATGCAATCTTCAATGAACATCCTCAAACCATTGCTAGCCGAGAGCGGTGTAAAGATGGTCGGCAAGGTGCTCCTGGGCACGGTAAAGGGCGACCTGCACGACATCGGCAAGAACCTGGTCGGCATGATGTGCGAAGGCGCTGGCTTTGAGGTGCAAGATCTGGGCAAAGATATAGCACCCGAAGGCTTCGTGGAAGCGGTGAAAGAGTTTGAGCCCGACGTAGTCGGGATGTCGGCGCTGCTGACCACCACCATGCGTGCCATGGAACATACCGTTAAGGCCCTGGAAGAGGCTGGGGTACGTGACACAGTGAAGATTATGATTGGTGGTGCGCCGGTGACTCAATCCTTCGCCGACCAGATTGGCGCCGACGGCTACGCTTCAAACGCTGCCTCGGCGGCTGATATGGCCAAAAAGTTTGTGAGCGCGGCGTAACAGGTAGTCAGAACGTAGGGATCGAGGAATCTTCAGTAGCTGACTGCCGCCATCAGCCGACAGTTTTTATGAAAGGAGACCTCTCAATGAGGACCAACTATCGCGTTAATTCAGGGGTACGCTTTCAAATGCTCTCGAATGACCAGTTACAAGAGCTGTTTGAGGGCGTGCTCCACGTATTGGAGTACACCGGCCTGGATGTGCATCACGAGGAAGCACGGGACATCCTCAAGAAGGCCGGCGCCTGGGTAGACGGTATCCGGGTGCGCATTCCATCCTATCTGGTCAAACGCTCGCTGGATATGGCACCGCGCAGCTTCACCATATTCGCCCGGGACGGCAATGCCAAGCACAACATTCGAATCGGCCCTGGTCGAGCGCACTTCGGCCCTGGACCCACCTGTCCCAATTTCATCGACGTGGAGACGCTGGAGCGCCGGCCCTATGTCAAGGATGATGTGCCCCTCGTCGCCAAGGTGGTAGATGCCCTACCCAATATCGACTTCTGTGAGTCGCTGGGCACTGTCAACGATGTCCACCACGAACTGGGGGCCACCTACGAATTCGCCGGCATGTTCCCCAACACCAGCAAGCCCATCGTAGCCTGGTCTTACAGTTGGGACGACTCGGCCGACATCCACAAGATCGCCGTTGCCGAAGCGGGTGGACAGGAGGCTTTCGAGAAACGGCCCAACTACGTCCACTATTGTGAGCCACTGTCGCCATTGGTCAGCACCTTCGAGGCAATTGACAAACTCATCTTTGCTGCTAAACACCGGGTGCCCTTGATCTTCACGCCCTGTCCCATCGCGGGCGGGACCGGGCCAGTTACCGCTGGCGGTATGATCATCCAGGCTGCCGCCGAGTCGTGGATGGGATTGGTGGTCGCCCAGGCCATCCAGCCCGGTCTGCCCTACTTTATGGGCGGCGTGCTCTCGGTCATGGATATGAGTGCCATGATCCTGTCCTATGGCGCACCCGAACTTTCGCTGATGATGGCGGGCATCACCGAGTTGGCCCACTATGCCGGTCTCCCTCTGTGGCAGACCGGCGGCTGCACCGATTCCAAAACACTCGACGAACAAGCAGCCATCGAGGGCTCGCTTTCCTGCTTCTTCTCAGCCCTCAGCGGCGGTGACTTGTGCCACGACGTGGGCTACACCGAGAGCGCCATGACCGGCTCCGTCTTCCAATTGGCGATGATGGACGAGGCCATCGGCTACTCACGGCGCATCACCCGCGGCATTGAGGTCAACGATGATACGCTGGCCGTGGACGTGATCCACAACGTCGGTCCTAACGGCCACTATCTCTATGAGCCGCACACGCACCGTTACTACAAGACTGAATTCTGGTATCCCAACCTGTGCGATCGACGCAACTACGAGGAGTGGGAGGAGATGGGTCGTATGACGATGCGTGACCGCGTTATCGGTCGTGTTCGAGACATCCTGGCCACGCACCAGCCGTCTCCCATCAGGCCGGAGACCGAAAAGGTGATCCAGGAGGTGCTGGAAGCTGCCGAGGATCGGGTCAAGGAAGAGGCATAAGCCAATCCAAGAGAATGGATCAGGAGAAAACACTATGAGTACGACATACGAGCGACTGTCAACCGCTGTCCTGGAAGGCAAAGAGGAAAGAGTACCCAGGCTGGTACAAAAAGGGCTGGACGAAGGGCTGGCCCCCAAGGACATCCTGGACAACGGCTTAATCGTGGGAATGGACGAAGTGGGAGCACGCTTCAAGCGTGGTGAAATGTTTGTGCCTGAAGTTCTGATGGCGGCCAAGTCCATGCAGGCAGGGCTGACCGTGCTGCGTCCGGAACTGGTAGCCAGCGGAGCACAACTTATCGGGAAGATCGTGATGGGAACCGTCAAGGGTGATCTGCACGATATCGGCAAAAACCTGGTGGGCATGATGTGCGAGGGGGCCGGCTTCGAGGTCATTGACCTGGGCTTTAATGTCGAGCCCGAGAAGTTTATTGAGGCCATCAAGGAGCACCAACCCAATATTGTGGGCATGTCGGCCTTGCTGACGACGACCATGCGAGCCATGGGTCACACCATTCAGGCAATTGAGGAAGCTGGCCTGCGTGACCAGGTTAAGATTATGGTCGGCGGCGCACCGGTGGATGCCGAGTTTGCTGAGCGCATCGGTGCCGATGGTTATGGCTCCAACGCGCCAGCCGGTTCCGACCTGGCCAAGCGCCTCGCCGGCGCGTTGTGACCCCACGGTTCGTGGCGAAGGAGGTAGCGGTGTCGTCACCGGACAAATTACCTATCGTCGTCATCGCCTGCCAGGTGCTGCAATCAATGTTGGAACAGTTGCTTCCGCAGGGACTGGCCAAGCAAGTCACCTTCATGGACTATGGCCTGCATCGCGTGCCCAGCAAGATGACCTGGACCTTGCAAGACGCCATAGACAGCGTCGAAGAGCCGAGCCTGGTAGTGTTGGGCTACGGCCTGTGCGGGAATGGCCTGGACGGCATCAAAGCTGGCAGGCATACCCTGCTGGTCCCGCGTACCGACGACTGCATCGCGATTTTGTTGGGCTCTCGTCAGGCCTATATGCGCGAATTTGAGGCCGTGCCGGGTACTTATTACTTGAGCAAAGGCTGGCTGGAATCGGGTAGTCACCCACTCAAGGAATACCAGGAGTACTCAGAAAAATACGGTCCTACCGAGGCGGAGTGGCTCATGGACCAGCAATACCAGCATTACGAGCGCCTGGTGTTGGTGACTCACAGCGAGGCGGACATGGATAAGTACCGCTCTCAGGCCCAGGAGGTAGCCCGCTATTGCGAGCGATGGGGTATGCGCTACCAGGAAATCCTCGGCTCGGATGACTACGTGCGTCGTCTGGTTGAGACGACCGCTGCCTTGGATAGGGCCGACGGCGATTTTTTGGTGATCCCGCCCGGTGGTGAAATCTCTCAAAACGAATTTATACGCTAGCCGGTGGTGAACAAAGGGTTATGGGGTTGATCCCGGCATAAACCACTATGCCTTGGCCTTCGACCACCGGCTACATAAGGATAGGAGATAGACCATGCAAGTGCGCAAAACAAATTATGAAGTGAACGCCACGCCTAAATTTCAGGTGCTCAGCGAGGAAGAGATCGAAGCCATCTACCACGCAGCCTTGCGAGTGTTGTACGAGACTGGCGTTCGTGTATACGATAAAGAGGGAGTCGAGGTCGCCTACTCCGGGGGCGCGATTGTCGAGGACACGACCGAAGACAGCAGCCTGGTGAAAATGCCTCCCTGGATGGTGGACAAGGCGCGGGCTACGCTCCCTCGAAAGGTCGTAGTAGTCGGCCCCGACCGCAAGTATCGCATGGAGCTGTATAAGAACCAGATCTATTTCGGCGCCGGATCCGACACACCCTTTACCATCGACCCCTATACGGGCAAGCGGCGGCGTGCAACCTACCAAGACGTCAAGAACTTCGCCCGGCTGGCGGAGGCGTTGCCCAACATAGATTTTCACATGTCCTTGGGCATCGTTCAAGACACGGCGGTAGGTACCTATGACCGCTGGCAGTACCTGGCCATGCTGGAGGGTACCAATAAGCCCATCAACATCACGGCGGTGGACCTGGATGGCGTCCGCGACCAGTTGGAGATGGCCTACATCCGGTTGGGCGGGGAGGAAGAGTGGAAGAAAGGCCCCAGTTTCTCCTTGTATATCGAGCCTGTGTCTCCCCTGAGCCATTCCCAGGAAGTGGTGCAGAAACTCCTGTTCGCTGCGGATCACGACATTCCCTTCGTCTACACGCCATGTCCTTTGGCAGGTGCCACGGCGCCCACCACGCTGGCCGGCACGGCGGTGCAGGCGCTGACCGAAAGTCTGTTCGGCATCGTCCTCAGCCAGTTACGCAAACCGGGCGCGTCGCTCATCATCGGCGGCCTGATGTCGAACATGGATATGCTGACCACCGTCTACTGCTACGGCTCGCCGGAGATGGCGCTACTGAGTGCGGCGTACACAGATATCACCAAGTGGCTGGAGGTGCCCGAGTACGAGACGGCAGGCTGCTCCGACGTCAAGGTCTTCGACGAACAGGCGGCTATGGAAGCCACCATCAACATTGCCACCGCCGCCCTCATCGGCGGCAACATGATCCACGACGTGGGCTACATTGAACAGGGCCTGACCAGCTCGATGGAGCTGATGGTCGCCTCTGACGAGATCATCGACATGGTGAAGCGCATCCTACGCGGAATCTCCGTCGACGATGAGACTATGGCCTTGGACGTGATGGATACAGTTGGCCCGGGCGGTCACTATCTGGAACACGATCACACCTATAGCCGCTTCAAGACCGAAATCTGGCGGCCCAAGTTGCTGGACCGCAATAACTGGGAGAACTGGACCGCGTCCGGGGGTAAACGCTATGGCGAACGGGTGCACGAGCGCGTTATTGAACTCCTGGAAACCGAGACAGACCCCCTCTTTGACGAGGCGATGTACAAAGAGCTACGCCGCGTCTGTGAGTTGGCCGACGCCCGTCACAAAGACGAAGAGCTAGACGTGAAAATGTTTACCTAGCAGCTTGTCGGAGAGACTTTCCTGGAAGCTCTGGGCGGTACAACTTGAGCAAAATTCGGCCTAAACGGGTGCCCAAATGCCTGGTCAGAGCGCCGTTTAAGCTTCCAGGAAGGTTATAAGACAGATATCTGACAAACGAGACAAGAATTTAGCTCACGGATGCTCACGGATGAACACAGATATTTCAAATTGTTATCCTATCCGTGTAAATCTGTGTTCATCCGTGAGCCATCAACTGGGCGGTTTGAGGCAAAGTCTTGGACGTAGATAACATCTCCCACCACCCCCCAGAAGACACTCATATTCCAACTGAAGGCAGCACCCCGGCGGGCGCGGATAGCTTGGTGTTGGGCATAGACACCGGAGGTACATACACTGATGGCGTGCTCCTGGAATACCATTCGCGTCGGGTGCTGGCTTCGCAAAAAAGCCTCACCACCAAGCGTGATTTCTCCATCGGTATTGAGCAGGTCATAGAGGGCATCCATATTCCAGACCCCTCGGTAGTCAAGATGGTCTCTATCTCCACGACCCTGGCCACGAATGCCATTGCCGAGGGCAAGGGCAAGCGGGTTGCCTTGTTGCTCATTGGCTATGACCCTGACCTGGTTAGCTCGTTCAGAATGGAAGGACGCTTCGCTACGCCCAATTACCATTACTTTGCCGGCGGTCACGACCTGTACGGTCGCGAGAAGGAGGGGCTTGACCTGCCAGCCATACTGGCCAAGATCAACCAGATCAAAGACCAGGTAGACGCCATCGCTGTCTCTGGCTATTTCAGTCCCCTGAACCCGGAGCACGAGAACCGGGTGTACCACGCTGTGTCCAGTATCTGCGATCTGCCCATCGTCCTTGGGCATCAACTTTCGACCAAGTTGGGCTCAATAGAACGAGCCACAACGGCCGCTCTCAACGCCTCGTTGCTGGCCATATTGCAGGACTTCATCATCGCCGTGCGGCGAGCGATGGAACGTCGTGAGATTGACGCTCCCCTCATGGTCGTGCGCGGCGACGGCACGCTGATGAGTGATGAATTCGCCGCCCGCACGCCGGTGGAGACGATTCACTCAGGTCCCGCAGCCAGCGCCATCGGTGGACGCTTCCTATCTCGTCTGGACGATGCCCTGGTTGTGGACATCGGTGGCACCACGACCGACATTGCGCTCATCCAGGCGGGCCAGGTGATGGTGACCGAAGAAGGAGCCAGCGTGGGTGATTACAAGACGGCGGTTAAGGCTGCCAACCTGCTCTCCATCGCCCTGGGTGGCGACAGCCATATCAACCTGGGGCGCGACAAGGAACTCAGCATCGGTCCGGAACGGGTGGTCCCCCTGGCATACCTGGCACATGAACACTCCCAGGTACACAGCCGCCTCAAGACTGTGTCGAGACGGACCTGGACCCAGGCCACCCCCGAGTGGCTGGAATACTGGTTCCTGTTACGTGAACCGGACGAGAGTCTTTTGAAGACAGCGCATCAAAAGTCGTTGGTCGATTTTTTGCGCGATGGGCCACAGCCTGTGCCGGAGATACTCAAGCGTCTGGACTTGCTCCACGTATCCCAAGTCGACGCTCGCGAACTGCTACGCCAGGAGATCATCGGCAAATCAGGCCTCACCCCGACCGACCTGCTTCACGTCGAGGGCCACTACACCCCCTGGGATATCGAGGCCGCATCGCTGGCTCTGAATGTTTTTTGCCGTTTCCAGTTCTGGGAGCCGACCGAACTCCGTCGGCGAGTCTGGTCACGCATGACCGAGGCCATGGTCCACGCCATTCTTACCTTTCTGAGCGGTAAGGTGCTGCCGCCGCCTGCCTTGCCTGAGGATAGGGATATGGGGCGTTGGTTTTTCTATAACAGCTTGTACCCCACTCATCCACAATTGGAGACCAGCTTTCGGCTGCGACAACCCATCATTGGCATCGGCGCGCCAGCCAGTGTTTTTTTGCAGGACGTCGCCGACACCCTGCACACCGACCTGGTTCTGCCAGAACATCATCAGGTGGCCAACGCGGTGGGCGCTATCGCCGGCAGCGTGATGGTGACGGAGGAGATTCTGGTCTACCCGCGCTTGTCAGGTGAGGGATTGGAGGTGCTCGGCTACTACGTACAAACCAGTGACGAGCGACAGGAGTTCGAAGAAGCGGATGATGCGCTGACGCACGCCCGCGACTTGGGCCAGGAGCGTGCCCTGGGTGCCGCTCTCCGCTCGGGCGCCGACAATCCGCAGGTTATCATCGAAGAATTGGCTGATGGGCTGGATACGTATCGCATCCGGGCCAGGGCTGTGGGCAATCCACGCCTGGCGGCTGGCTAGTGCAGGATGGTAGCTGATGATTTGGAGGTGATTTCTATGGAGTTGGTGCGAGTTGATACCCAACGCGCCTACGAACTGATCCGGGAAAAGATCACCACCCTTGAACTAAGTCCAGGTGCAGCCATCAACGAGCAACGTCTGGCCGAGGGCCTGGATATGGGCCTGGTGCCGGTGCGTGAGGCGCTCAAACTGCTGGCTCACGATGACCTGGTGGTCATCACCCCTCGTCACGGCCTATACGTGGCCGATGTCGACGTTCCCGACCTGGAGCGCATCAGCGAAATGCGCCTTTCGTTAGAGTCGTTGTGTGCCCGGCTGGCTGCCCGACGGGCCACTCCCGACGACCTGGTCGTGCTGGAAGCGCTAAGCCAGGAACAGGCCACCATCCCACCTGAGGACAGCCGACGGCTTTTTGATTTCGATCACAGATTCCACCAGGCTATTGCCCGGGCAGCGCACAACAAATACCTGGCCCGTACTCTGGATCATCTTTTTGGTTTATCGCAACGACTGTGGTACCTGGCCTTGCCCCACATAGAGTTTTTGCCCGGCGCCGTCGAAAAGCACCTGGACCTGGTAGAGGCCATCAAGGCCGGAGATGCCGATCGGGCCGAGCAGGTCATGAGCAGTCACGTGCGAGACTTTTACGACAAGGTGCGAGAGGTCTTAGCAGCAGGAGAGCAGACAGACTCATCCTCTCACCATCCTATGACACGAAGAGGGTCAGAGAGAGAGCAAGCCGAAGCTCAAGGGGACTAAAATACTGCTGAACAAAGACTCGACGAAATTGGCCAAGTTCATCACCGCGACCGTCCGGCACGGGGTAGCCGAGGCAAGTACCATCACTGACTATCGCGAACCACTGGTCGCTTTTGTTGAAGCTGATGACCCACGCTTTGCTGACCTGCGTCGCGTGGCACAGCCAACCCATATGATGCCCAATGACTTATTGCCTGGAGCCCGCTCAGTCATCTCGTTCTTCCTGCCCTTTGATTATGGGGTGCTCGAAGCCAACGCCCAGCACAGAGAGGAGGTCGCCCGCGAATGGGCTGAGGCCTATGTGGAGACGAACCGTCTCATCGAACGCATCACAAAGCACATCATCAAGTCCTTAGCCGATCAGGGAATTCGCGCCGCCGCCGAACCACCCACCCACAACTTCGATCCGATCAGCCTGGTCAGTCACTGGTCCCACAAAAGCATAGCCGTCATCGCGGGATTGGGGAGCTTTGGCCTGCATCATATGGTTATCACCGACTCCGGTTGCGCTGGTCGTTTTGGCAGCCTGGTTATTGACGCCGACTTACCCATTACCCCAGCTAAGCCTAAGGAACGATGTCTCTACTTCCACGACGGTAGCTGCCTGGAGTGCATCCTACGTTGCCCGGTGGATGCCTTGGACGAGAACGATCCCATAAACAGGCAGCGTTGCTACCAACGTTTGCGCAGCGTGGCCAAAGATTATGAACATCTGGCTCTGGTTGAGGTGTGCGGCAAGTGTGCCATTGGGCCTTGTTCTTTCGAATCAGCGGTTCAGTAGTTAAAGGATAATCATGCCCAAAGTTATAGTAGTCTATGGTGAAAAGAGTGTAACAGTTGAAGCAGCGGTTGATAGCGTTTTGGGAGACGCCATCGCTGCTACAGAGTTGCCATTGGAGCAGCCCTGTGCCGGACGCGGAACTTGCGGCAAATGTAAAGTACTCGCAGAGGTAGGCTTAGCCCCGCCCGACGAGGTGGAAATGGCGAATCTTACCCCTGGTGAGTTGGCAGTCGGAAACCGTCTGGCCTGTCGCGCCCGGGTGCAGAATGACGTGAAGGTTACTCTGGCACCTATCGTGGTCTACTCGAACAAGATCTTCCGGGCCAGCACCCGCTATAAGCGGGGCGATATGCCATTAGGGTTAGCGATTGATCTGGGCTCCACCACAGTGGCCGCCTTTTTGACCACGATGGACAACAGCGAGGTGTGTGCCGGGGCGGCCAGCCTCAACCAACAGACGGTCTTCGGCGCAGATGTTATCTCGCGGCTGGCGGCCGCCACCGACGATCCGGCTGATGCCGAGCGGCTGCACAAACTGGCGCTGGCCTCTATCAACCAAGCGGTCGATTCGCTCAAGTTGTCGTCTCGCGTCCGCCAGCGGGTGGAACGGGCCACGGTGGTGGGCAACGTGGCCATGCATCACTTGTTGGCCCGCCTGCCGCTGGATACGTTGGCAGTATTACCCTTCCAACCACATAGCAAGGACGCCATCCGGGACGCCACGCACCTGATGGGCCGCATCTTCCCTGAGAGTACCCGGGTTTCGTTGCCTCCCCTGGTGGGTGGCTTCGTCGGCTCCGATGCATTGGCTTGCCTGGCTTACTTCGGTTTTGCGGATGCATCGGGTCCTATGGCCGCCATTGACCTGGGTACCAACGGCGAAGTGATGATCACCGATGGTCGGCGTATCGTGACGGGTTCGACGGCGGCTGGTCCTGCCTTCGAAGGGGTGAACATCTCAAGTGGCACGCGCGCGGTGGATGGGGCCATTGTCCGCGTTTGCCTAGATGACGATGAGCTGGTCTTCGACACCATCGGCGACGAGCCGCCGGTCGGACTAACTGGCTCTGGACTGCTGAGCGTGATCTATGAACTGCGACGGGCGGGTGTCATCGAGGCCAGCGGGCGTATCGCTTCCCGTCCGCCCGTGTTCGCCGATCGGATGTCGGAAGACTCTCTCGGAGCGCGGCTTATCCCTTTGACACCCGACGGACGCCTATCGCTCTCCCAATGGGACGTGCGCGAGCTGCAAAAGGCCAAGGGGGCCATCCGCGCCGCAGTGGACATCTTGCTGGGAGAGCTTGATTTGAAGCCGCCCGACCTGGAACGAGTCATCCTGACCGGTTCTTTTGGCGGTCAGATCGACATAGATGCCGTATTGACCCTGGGCATGATCCCGCCAGTGCGCCGCGAGGTGGTGGAGACCATCCCCAACGGGGCCGGTCTGGGCGCAGCCATGTTCCTGTCCAAAGAAGGATTTGCCTTGGGTGAGAAACTGGCTGCCCATGCCGAGCAAATCGATCTGGACTTGGATCCTGACTTTAACATGCGATACGTCAACGCCATGTCACTCACCCCGGATGGATCAGGCTGATGCAAGCATGAATGAACAAGAGGAATCCAAAGGGATTGGCTTGATCCTGGTGGTGCTGGCAACGGCGTGTTGGTCTACCTCGGGTCTTTTTATCAGCCTGGTGGTGAGAGGCAGCGGCATTTCGCCCTGGGGCCTGGCCTTCTGGCGCGACCTGGGCACCTTCACCTGCCTGCTGATAGGTATGCTGCTGCTCGGATCCCACACACAATTGCGGGTGAAACGGCGGGATCTACCCTGGTTGGCCGCCATGGGCGCTATCAGCATCGGTCTGTTCCACGTGATGTGGAACATGGCGGTGCTGATCAACGGCGTGTCGGTGGCCACAGTCATTCAGGCCAACGCGCCGATTTTTGTCACCGTTATGGCCTGGCTGCTGTGGCGGGAGCCGCTGACACGGCGCAAGATGATTGCCATCGGCCTGGCCTTCGTTGGCACGGTTCTCATCTCACGCCTCGACGGCCTGGGAGCGAGACAAATCACTCTATTTGGGCTGTTGATCGCCCTGGCGGCGGCCTTCGCTTACGGCGGGTTCAGCCTGTTCGGCAAAAAGCTGGTCGGCGATTACAGCTCGTGGACGATTCTCCTCTATGCATTCGGGTTCGGCGCTTTGATTCTGCTCCCCTTCCAGATCCGAGTCGCTATCCCCTGGCCTCTTTCACCGCAGGTGGTGGGTTATTACGTTGGGCTGATTCTCCTGTCCACCATCTCCGGCTTCGCGCTATATACCACCGGTTTGCGGCGCTTGCAAGCCAGCGTGGCGGCTATCGTGGCCACCACAGAGGTCCCTTTTGCCGCAGCCGTCTCCTACATCGCGCTGGGCGAGCGCCTGGATGGCTGGCAGATTCTGGGCGCGGTTCTGATTGTGAGCGGCGTGATTCTGTTGTCCTGGCCACGGGCTGGGTTCAGGAGTATGGTCGCGGGCAGAAGAAGTTTGCGTAAAGTTTGAGGTGATAAACCAAATCGATCAGATGAGCGGTGCAACGGGCATCCACAGCTACGAGGCAACTATCGCCTCATCAAAAGCCGCCGCGATGTGACGCGATTCGTCCACCAACTCCGGCACGGCGTCGAAGATAGCCTCGCCGCGCATGTCGGCCTCGACGGCGCGGGAGTTGGCCGATAGGAAACCGATGACCTCCAGGCTGGGGAGCCCCCTCACGATGTAGTCCCGGTCGGCCTGGTCCCGCACCTTGTTGCCGACCACGTAGCAGCGCTTGATGCCGATGTCGGCCGCCAAACTCTGGATATTCTGGGCCGTACCCAAACTGCGCCGCCCCGGCTCAACCACGATCAGAAAAGCATCCACCGCGCCGGCCGTGGCGCGCCCCAGGTGCTCGACGCCGGCCTCCATATCCAGAATCATCACTTCGTCCCGATACAGGACGAGGTGGGTTACCAGTGTTTTTAACATCGCACTTTCGGGGCAGATGCAGCCGCTGCCGCCGGTGCTGATGGTGCCCAACTGCAATAATCGAATCCCGCGATGGGTCACGCTAAAACGATCGGGGATGTCGTCCACGCGGGGGTTGAGCTTAAAAAAGCCACCGGTGGTGCCCGGTTTGGCGCCGGTCCGCTCGTAGATCAGATCATCCATTTCGGCGATGGGTGTCACCTGGTCTGCCAACTCGTCGGGCATGCCCAAGGCGTAGGCCAGACTGGCCGCCGGATCGGCGTCGATGGCGATGACGGAGTTCCCCGCCTCAGCGTAAATATGAGCTATTAAGGCGGCCAGGGTGGTTTTCCCCACCCCGCCTTTACCGGTAATGGCTATCTTTGGCATTTAACCCTTCCTTGTAGTGAGAAATACTTCAGTGGCCGCGATATCCTCTTGAGAGAGCTCCCAATCCGCGGCCAGGACTGTCTCCTCAATCTGAGACGGGCGTCTCGCGCCGACGATGGCCGCGGTCACTTCAGGACGGCGCAACACCCAGGCGATGGCCAGTTGTGCTACCGTTTTGCCCTTCTTCCCGGCAATGGCGCGTAGGCCGTCAACTATTTCAAGATTCTTACTCAGTTTCGGGTCCTGAAAGTTGGGATCTCTGCGCCGGTGGTCGCTCTCGTCCAGGCCCTGCACCCATTCTCTGGTGACCTTCCCGGTCAACAGCCCTTTCTGCATTGGACTGTAGGGGATGACGCCAATGTTGTTCGCCGCACAGAAGGCCAGGTGTTCGGCCTCAACCCCACGAGCCAGCATACTGTATGGAGGCTGCAACGACGCAACCGGGTGTATGGGTTGGACACGATCGAGCTGCTGGACGTTGAAATTGCAAGCGCCCGCGTAACGCACCTTGCCCTCTTTGACCAAATCGGCGATTACGCCCCAAGCCTCTTCAATATCTTCGTCAGGGCGCGGCCAATGGACCTGATACAAGTCGATGGCTTCTACTCTGAGCCGACTCAAGCTGGCCTCGGCCTCAGCACGGATGCTCTCCTTCTTCAGATTGGGGACCAATTGGCCTGCCTCATCCCAATTCCGACCGCATTTGGTGGCAATGATCGGCTTCTCAGACAGTCCCTGAAGTGTCTCACCAATTACCGCTTCCGAGTGGCCCAGTCCATAGGCGGGCGCGGTGTCTATCCAATTGACTCCCAACTCCAGCGCGCGCCGGATGGTAGCAACTGACTCTTCATCATCTTGGGGTCCCCAGCCGTACTGCCAGGGACCACCGATGGCCCAGGCGCCTAATCCGACTTTCGTCAGGTGCAGGTCGGTAAAACCTAGCTGTCTGGTTTGCATATACTTGACCCTCGTTGATGAAGCGTAAAACGTGATGCGTGATGCGTGATGCGTGAAGGCAAATCCACGGACACCTACACTGCTTGCAGTTCACGTGTCACGCATCACGCATCACGTTTTACCGCATCACGTTTTTCCTTTTTCGTTTTCCTACTCCAATCCGCCCGTGCGCAAGACAGAACCCAAACGCAGCGCGTGTTCTGGAGACAAGGGTAAGAGCGACAGCTTGCGAATGGTATTCTCGGGATGGTAGTGCAGGTGATGGATCTGCACATGTCCATCTTCCCAGGCAGCGAACGTTGGATCGGGCACGCCGTAGCGAGGCCACCCCAGGCTGCCCGGACATACGATGAGCCGATCTTCAACCTGGCGCAAAGCGGGCACGTGCGGTCCGCCCAACAAGATGATGTCGGCCTCCACGTCGTCGACGAATTCCTCCAGCCGCGACCGGGGCATGGTAATGAGCATCTGAGTTTCGGTTTCCATGTCATCCGGTGCCAAACGGGTGAGAAAAAAGCGCGTGCCGGCGATCTCGACGGTCAGCCCTCCGGGCAGCGAAGCCAAATAATCACGATCTTGTGCGGACAACACGGAACGCGCATGGGCCCAGGTGGTCTCCAACAGCTCACTCTCGTCGTCCGGGTCGTCCTCGGCACTGACTGCTGGGATGAGGCCCCCCATAGCCAAGTCGTGTCGTCCCCCAATCAAGTGCGTCCCACCCGCCCGGACGGCATCCAGGCAACGCTTGGGATCGGGACCATAGCCTACGAAGTCACCCAGACATAGCACGGCATCGGGGCGTTGCTCCGCCTGCTGCAAGGCCAGCAACGCCTCCCAATTGGCGTGAAGATCACCAAAGATTATGACACGCGTCATTAGCAGATAGCTCTCTTTCTTTCAGGACTGGCAGGCCGATTGCAGAGGTATTTTATTAACCAACTCACCAAGCAGGGGCAGGTATGATGACCTGCCCCTGGCTGTGTCAGTTGAGTTGGCGACCAATGTATCGGAGAGCCAACTCAACCGGCGAACTCTATTGGACCCGCATCCTTCGACGGCTCGACTGAGCTCGCCGAAGTCAAGCCCAGGATGCTGTGCAGCTACCGGTAAATTTCACCCGGGTGCACTAAGGACAATCCACTACTTTGGAGGGCCCCTACGATCAAGCAGGTTGGGCCACGTCCGCCGGCCTCTCTGCAGTTGGCTCGGAACCTTCTTCTTCCAGGCTTTGGACAACCGGCCGAGGCACGCCCGATTCCTCCACCAATCTGGGGACGATTGCCTCCCAGTGAACCGCCATCAAGTGCATGCCATTGATGCCTGGCGTGTTCTTCAACTTCTCGATCATCTCCAGGGCGATGGCCACCCCTTCTTCCTGCTGCCCGTCTTTGTCTCCCGCCTCGTCCATGCGCTTGACAATTTCAGGCGGTAGCACCACACCCGGTACGTCATCGGCCATGAAGTGCGCGGCCCGCGCGCTCTTGAGCGGGATGAGTCCGGCCAGAATGTACACTTTGTCCAGCAAGTTTCGCTTGTCCAGAGCTTCCAGCCAGTCGACGAAGCCCTCGTAATCGAAGATAGGCTGGGTCTGGATGAACTGAGCACCGGCGTTTACCTTCTTCTCAGCGCGGATAGCTTCGTATTTGGGCGGAGCACCGAATGGCGACGCGGCGGCACCCAGGAAGAAGCGCGGCGGGTTCTTGATGTTGCGCCCATCCAGATACTTGCCATCATCGCGCATGCGGCGCAGCATCCACAGCATCTGCACCGCATCCATATCGAACTGATCGGGCTTGGCCATGGGTGTCGGTCCAAAGCGATGATGGTCACCACTCAGGCACAGAACGTTGCGAATACCTAAGCCGGCCGCTCCCATAGCATCAGACTCGATAACCACCCGACTCCGGTCTCGCGCCTGGAGCTGCATAACCGGCTCCAACCCGGCGTCTATGCAGATTTTGCTGGAGGCCATACTGTTCATACGGGCCGAGGCCGACGCGTTGTCGGTGAAGTTGGCGGCTACCACATAGTCCTTAAGCCAGCCGACCTTCTTGAGGATGATGTCGCCCGATGCCCCCAACGGCGGCGCGATCTCGCCCGTGGTGACAAACACGCCTGTACGCAGATTTGCCTCCAGCAGAGAAACAGACTCTTCGTAGGCGGGTGGATGGTAGACAGCATCCCCTTGCCACCAAGCTGGCTGGCGCAGGTCGTAGAAGAAACTGTCCCATTCCTCGCTAAACTTCTCCCGCTTGAATAAGAAGTCCAAGGGATACGGCCCCTTCTTCCGCTCGCGCCAGAGGTTGAACATATCCAGCCACGTTTCACGCCCGGCACGTGTGCCGTCAATCGGCGCATTGATCTCCAGAAGCTTATCCAGTCGCCCCATGCGCTCGGCCCGCTCGTAGATCACATACCAGGTACAAGGTCGTGATGGGTCCACCTCGCAGGCTTCGGGGGTAGCACCGCCACACAAACCGTTACGCAAACCCTTCGGACAGGTCATAGGACAGGCGAAGGCCGTCTCCTGCAAGATACAATTGCCGCACATCCGGCAGCCGAAAAGCCACCCCTTGACGGCCCGCTCAAAGGAGGTAAAGGCCCGCATCGGAAAAGATTCATCGTGTCTGGAAGGATGGAAGGGGGGTTGATAACGTCTCGGTGAGAATAACGGCATTACTAAACTCCTTATCTATTCAGTTTAGGCCGTTCCAGAACAATAGTTGTCCCAACAAGTTTCATCGATTTCACCGTCATACTCGTGATTTCTGGGATGATTTAAACTCTGGAACTTCCTTAGACAACACACAGTGGGGGGAGGGTTACACTTCCGTCTCCCCCCATTCATTTTTTGACAACTTGGCAATTATATATCAACGTCCAAGAGTCGGCAAGAGATACTCATAAGCACTCAGTGCAGCTTTGGCGCCTTCGCCCGCCGCCACCAACACTTGCTCAGCATAGGTATCCGTGACATCGCCAGCGGCGAAGATACCAGGCACACTGGTGCGATTGCGGGCGTCGATCTTGATACGGCCTTGAGGGTCGAGGTCAACCAAGCCAGCCACCATCCCCGAGTTGGGAATCAGGGCCATCTCGATGAAGATACCGTCTGCGCCGATCTCCGCTTCCTGACCTTCAGGACCTTGAACAACCACACGTTCGGCGTAGTCCCCTCCCAGTATCTGGATTACCCGATAGTCTGCAAGAACCGTGACGTTACCAGCAGCTTCCAGCTTTTTACCCAAGGTTGATTGGAGCTCCTCTTCGGCTAAGCCCACCAGGTAGACATGTTCAGTCACTGTTCCCAGTTCGGCCGCCGAGCGCAGCGCAAGGTCGCCATCCCCGATGACAACGGCTGTCTTATCAAGGAAGAGAGGTGCATAGCTGATGGCCGAATAGCAGAGACCACGCATCAAGAATTCTTTCTCGCCCGGCACGTTCAACCGCTGCTGCTGAGTGCCAGCAGCGACGACGACTGCCTTGGCCAGTAGTTCGCCACTACCTTTCGTTTGGACCGCAAACACATCATGATGCTGAGTGACCTGCTCGACCGGTTCCATGTGACGGGCAAAGTCCAGATACTCCAGCTCAGATCTGAACTTACCGACGATTTCGAGCCCCCGGATGACTTGATATTCCTCTACACCGGGCAATTCCAGGCGGAAATTAGTCTTGCCGCCCAGATCCTTCGACACCAGGAGCACATTCAGCCGCTTACGGATGGCGTACATAGTTGCCGTGAGTCCCGCAGGCCCCCCTCCGACGACGATTAAATCGTACATCATTCTACCTCCCAACGTCAGTGCATTTCGTCTCGTTTTGCCAGTGTCAATTATCATAAAACTGGTCTGAATTCGGTGGTTCAGGGATGAAACCTTGGTGCATCATCACCTGCGTTAGATCACGGGAGCGCTTGATAATGGTTCTGGCATGATTGAGCAAATTGTCGTAGCTCATTTGGAGCCGGGCCACGCCTTGCTCCTGGGCTTTCATCCCAACGGCGGCCGCCTCACGTGGGAAGACCTCCCAGTCATCCATGTTAGGCAAGATATGCTCCTCATCGAGCCGGTCACCAATCTGATTAGCCATTGCCTCAGAAGCCGCAAAACACATCTCGTCGGTTATGGTGCGGGCGCGCACATCCAGGGTTCCCCGGAATATGCCCGGAAAACCAAGAGAATTATTCACCTGGTTGGGAAAATCAGAGCGTCCCGTAGCCACGACTGCAGCACCGGCGGCTTTGGCCTCCCAAGGCCAGATCTCGGGTACCGGGTTGGCGCAGGCAAAGAGGATAGCATCTCGGTTCATTCCGGCCACCCATTCTGATAAAATGGTACCCGGCCCAGGCCTGGATAGGGCTATCACCACGTCGGCACCCTGCATTGCCTCAGGGATACCGCCTTCGCGCCCCTCGGCATTGGTGATTTGGCACAGCCGCCACTTGTCCACAAATTCCGCTTTGCGAATCTCCAGGTCTTGGCGGTGTTTTCCCAAGATGCCCTTGCTATCCACCATTGAGCACTTGGCAGGGTCGGCCCCCCAGCCGAAAATCAGACGCGAGCAAGCCACATTAGCGGCTCCACTGCCGATAAAGGTAATACGCACTTCGTCAATTTTCTTGCCTACCACCTTTAGAGCATTGATCAGGCCAGCCAGGGTAACAGTTGCTGTTCCCTGCTGATCGTCGTGCCACACAGGGATTTCGGCCTTTTGGCGCAAAGTGTCAAGAATCCGGAAACATTTAGGTTGTGAAAGATCTTCCAAATTCACACCACCGAAGGAAGGCTGCAACATCAGGACGGTCTTGATGATTTCGTCGGGATCTTTGGTGTCGAGCATGATGGCCACGCCATCTACACCGCCCAGATACTTGTAAAGAAGGGCTTTGCCCTCCATCACTGGCAAGCCAGCCTTGGGGCCTATGTCCCCCAGTCCCAGCACCCGGGTGCCATCACTGACAACTGCCACCGTGTTCCACTTGTTGGTGTAGTCATATACTTTCTCCGGGTCTTCAGTGATAGCCCGGCAGGGTGCAGCCACACCGGGGGTGTACCAAATGGCAAAGTCGTTAAAATCGCGTACAGTACACTTGACAGCCGTCTCTACTTTTCCTCGGTAGAAAGGGTGGAGCTCCATTGCATCGGCCGAAGGCTTTTCAGCCTTGGCCAACAGTTCATCAACGTTGATGAGGCTCTCGTCCTTGAGCATGATTTTCCTCCTGTAATCAGTGATCAGATTTCAGTAGTCAGATGCCAGACGTCATAAGCTTATAATCGCTGCTCCCACCACTAGCCCAAGGCCGATGGTTAGTTAGACTGATGACTACTGACTACTGAGTACTGACTACTGATCACACTCGCAGATATGAATCGGTGTAAATGATGTCATTGTAGAGTATCTGCACCGTCTTAAAGATGTCCACTTGCGCAGGATCATTCATATCTACGTCATCGGCAGTGAGCCTGTCCATCGCGGCGGTCTTGTCATAGAGCGCCACAAGCAAATTGCCGACTCCGGTGCTATCGTCGCGCTCGTTGACGATGCGGATAAACTCTTTCAAATCTTCATCCAGCGGGTCTACGATGGCGTAATCCACACCAGCGGCCATCAGCATAACGCAGTAGGTGCGGTTGATGAGAGGCCGCATTTCGCGAGGCACCGCGTTGGACACGTTGCTCAGACCAACGTTGGTCATCGGCGGCGGGTCACCCGCGACCTTAAGAATTCGAACCGCTTCCACACACTCGGGGCAGTACTCCTGGCAACCGCTCACCGTCAGCACCAGGGGATCAATGAGCAAGTCCTCCATAGGAATATCAAGCTCCATCGCACGGGGAATAAGCTTCTCCAAAGCGATGTTCACCCGCTCTTCGGCACCAACCGGGATACCCCCCTTTCCCATCGTGAGGGCGATGATCTTCGCGCCATACTGCTTGGCCAGGGGCGGAACCTTTTCTAACCGTTCCTCCTCAGCGGAGGTGGAGTTAATGATACACTGGCTCTTAGATACCTTGAGTCCTTCTTCTATAGCGGTCAGGTTGGTGGTATCGAGGGAGATGGGTACATCCACCACTTCCTGGACACCTTTTACCAACCAGGGCATAATCTCGTGGCCAGCTTTCTTCTGAGGCCCGATATTCAGGTCCAGAGCATCGGCGCCAGCCTCGACTTGCCTCACCGCCAGATCTTGAAAGAATTTGATGTTACGCTCAGCGACGGCTTCCTTGACCGACGGTGAGATGATATGGATGTTTTCTCCGATGATATACATGTTTTACCCTCCTTGGTTTATGTTCGAGTTTAGACTAAATGAGATTTATACCCATTGCCCGTCCCGATCTGCTAACACCTCGGCCACCGACGGGAATTGGGTAAGGTCGGTATGGGGCAGAAAGAGAGCCGAAGTAAAAGCCTCATAAAAGGTGTTGTCAGCCGAGAGCTCCAGATAGGTCATCATCTGAGCTGCTTCACTCACCCGCTGACGATATTCCCGATTGAGCAGCGCCAGCAACGCGCCTTGCAAGGCGGTGTTACCCAGGAAGTGGAACTTCTCCCAGGGTAAGTCAGGCAGCAGCCCAATCTGGACCGCCTTTTCGATGTTGATGTATTGGCCAAAAGAGCCACCGACGAGCACGCGCTCGACCATGCTTAGCTCAACTCCCACGCCCTGGGCCAGCACGGTGAAACCAGCGTAGATGGCAGCCTTGGCTCGGATTAGATTATCAATGTCTACCTCAGTGATGACGATGTCACGGCCATGCTCGGTTTGGTTACCCCAAGCAACGACATATTCGGGGCCGTGCTCCCCCTGACGGATATGGGGAGAGCCCAAATCGAAACTAAGGTGGCCGCCTTTGTCTATCACACTGGTGATGAACATCTCCGAAAGCAACGAGATCAACCCTGACCCACACAGGCCGCGCGGTGGCGTCGGCAAGCCCTGAGATTCGAGCTTGGGATTAGGAATCACCCGGTAAGCAGGCTCGTAGGTTTCGCTGTTGATCCACACCTCCTCTATGGCACCGATCGTGGCACGCATACCATCCCGTACGCCAGCTCCCTCAAAAGCCGGGCCAGCCGAGCAGGCACAACTGATCAACCAGTCGCAGTCGCCCAACACCATCTCACCGTTGGTACCTACATCAAGGAAAAGGGTGAGGGCACTGCTGTCACACATCTGCGAGCCAATCACCCCCGCCGAGATATCGGCGCCCACGTAGCTGGCTACGCCGGGCAAGCAATCCACATTTGCCTGAGGGTGGATGTTGACCCCTAATTCGCTGGCACGCACAGGCGGTGGATGATTGATAGCGGTTACGAAGGGTTCGAATCGAATCGAACTGGGCGGCAGTCCCAGGAAGAGATGGACCATGGTGCTGTTGCCAGCAACCGTCATCTTATAGACCTCGGAAGAACTGATCTTGGCCCGTCGCGCCGCCCGTTCGAGCAACTCATTGATGGTGCCAACAACCAGGGACTGCAACTCACTCAGCCCACCGTTTTTGCCAGAGGACTTATTAGAGCTGGCAAAGATAATGCGCGAGATGACATCCTCGCCACGCTTTATCTGCCCGTTGTATTCAGCAGCCTTGGTGGCGACTTCGCCGGTCAGCAAATCCACCAGATATAGGCTGACCGTGGTAGTGCCGATGTCCACTGCAGCACCCCACAGATGCTGTGCGCTGCCAGGAGGTAACAAGTCAACCAGACGGTGCAAGCCGTTAGGTCGATCCCAGGTGTCCATCTCGACGACCGCAGTAGCAGTCCAATTGTGCTCGCGCAATACTGACCCCAGCCGGCGCAAGGTGGGTAAATCAGCGGTCAGATCCGAAACGTCGTAGGTGGTCGCCATAACCCGTTTCAGGCGAGACCAATCGTCAGTCTGGTCCGCCATATCGGGCGAATCGAGCTCCACCGGAAACAGGCGCATCGACTGGTGCTGAACGGAATCGTAGACGAACGGCAGGGTTACCCTGGTCGCCGTCTTGTCGGTCACCAGGCGTCGCTCGATCTTCTCTTGCGGCGGGATGGTAACTACCGCGTCCCCTTCGACTACAGTCTGGCAGGCCAGGGCATAACCAGCGTCCAGGTCGTCGGCGGTGAGACGCAGCGTGGAGCGACGGCGCACTCCCACCCCATCCTGCACGATGACGGCACAACGCCCACAACGCCCCTGCCCGCCACAAGGCATATTAAGGTCGAAACCCGCCTGGCGCGCCACCTCAGAGAGGAGGGCGCCGGTAGGAGCCTCTACAGTCTCGCCAGATGGTTCAAAGCGTACGGTATGCGAAGCGATGGCTGCCCTCCTCTACGCCTGTTTCTAGTCTCTATCCCCACTGCATCTTGAGGAAATTGGGCAGATCCACTGCTTCGCGTGGACCGACGTTGATCTCCCAATCAGGTAGTTCCTCTTCTAACTCACCCATCAAAACCGCCACGTGGCCAGGGATGATGATACGCTGGTGATCCAACTTCTCACCAATACCGGTACTGGTCACGCTCTTTGCAATTCGCTCGGCGTCGAACTTACCGGCCGCCCAAGCCGTCAGCACACTCATACCCTCGGCATCGGCGACCAACAGCCAGCCGGGGGTCCCACTGCTCTCGATTTCGTTGGCTACTGAGAAGTAGGTGATGGAGAAATTGGTGGTGACCATCAACGGATCGCCCGGTTTCGGGTTGTTGATCTCGTAGATACCAGGCTTAACCTGGATCGGTTTCTGCGGGTCGGTGAAGATGTTGGCCCGCATCACCAGCAGCGGATAGGCAGTGCCTGGGCTGAAGCTGTCGAGGACAACGAAGCCAGCATATTTGGCGATGTGCTGACCAGCCAAAACAGGGTCATCACCCGCAAAGGCAATGAGAGGATAGCCGACTTTGCGCTCGTTCTTCTTCAGTGCCAGCCGCCGCAATTGGGTAAAGACACTCAGGCTACTGGCGTAGTCGCGCGCACCTGGGTCAAGCACAATATCCTCAACGCCTGCGCCCTTCACCTGCTCGGCCAAAGCCACTAGGGCATCCAAATCACCCCCGTCTACGCGCACCGCGAGTGGAACTTTATATTCCGCAGCCAATTTGGCCATCGCCTCCCAATTATCGGGGGTGGCGGCCCAAAGTAGCGATTGGGTCCCCTCGGCAGCCTTCAGGCCAGCTTCAGCAGTGGCCGGGTCTTCGGTCAGTAGAACGAGCGGGAAGGGACAGGCGCCTTTCACGGCAGCCACGGTCGCCGCAAAATCACCGCCATCGGCTTCAACGGCGATACCATCCAGGGTAAGGTCCATACCGACATAATCCACGCTATATTCGCCCACAGCCTTGGCCACGTCAGCCGCGTCGGACTGGGTGTCCTTGACACGTACGAACAGACCTGGCTGGTGATAGAAGGTCTTTTCGTGACGGAAGATAACAGTCTCGTTGCCCACCTCCAGCTTTTTCCCATCACCCGACACAGTGATGAGTCGGATGGGCGGCGCAGCCGAGGCTTCGAGCTGGGCTTTTGACTCTTCTTCAACGTAGGGACACTGGGACAGTTCGGCCTGCTTCTGTCCAAGCTTCATCGCAAAAGCCAGGCATGTAGGAAAACCACATTCCTTGCAATTGCCGTGTTTCTTGACTTCTGGATTCTTGCTACTGGCAGGGAGAAGTTTATAGATTTCAAGACCAGAAAGAGCCATTGGTTTACCTCCAAGGGTTATTACGTACTGCGTACCGCGTAATCCGTAGGTTTCCTTCAGGGAAACGTTTCGCGTAAGATGAGACAGTCCAAGTCACTTATTACGTTTTACGTTTTACGCTTTACGCTTCACGTTTTACGCTTTACGTTTCACTCACTCATCAGCGCGCCGATCATGGCTCGCACCCGATTGACCGCCTCGGGATGGCGCATCACCAGGATGTCGGCGCCTGATTCGACAAGGGTACTGGCTGTCAACGTCTCCCAGTTGACGGCCCGTTCGGCCCAATCGCCCCACGCCTCAGGGATGCCCTCCTCAGTACGGGCTTCTTTTGTGCGCCAGGCTTCTTCGCCAGGGGTGACCAACATCGGTTGCTGGGTCATTCCGTCCCCTTGTAAGGCCGCCAGTCGCAAACGTTCCATCACGCTGTAACCGTATTCCATGCCGTAGCCTAGAGCACCGGTAGTCGGGTCCATCACGACACGCTCCAGCGGCAAGCCCATGTCACTAATGAGAATGTTGAGTTGCTTGGAAAGGTTCACATCCATCGGGCAACGGGCGTTCACCATATGTCCGTGGGCCAGGGCAGCAGCCACGATCGTGCGATAGTTCTTGTCCTCGCACACACCCAGCACCAGATTCTCACCCTTGCCCTCTTCGGCAACCGCGACCAGCACCTCGTTATCCAGTTCCACCTGGCCCGGACCGAAAACAACGATTGGGAGCCCCGTAGCATCAAGCACCTTGCGCAGCGTCTGCTGGGCATAGTCAGCAGTCAGATCGTCGCGCAGGCCGAACTTAAGCAAGATAACGTCAGCGCCGGCTTCCTCAACCGCTTTGGCCCAGGCGGCAACATCCTCTGTCACCTCACCCCACGCATCTAGCAACACGGGCGACCAATCGGCGGGCTTCCGGTCTTGCACTTCGATGGCGATAACAGGCGGATGGGGGATCTCACCCTCGAAGTGGAGGAAGGGGAGCGTAGTCTCCCCGCCCACCGTGACAGTTTTGGCACGGGTGCCGCCATCGGCGGCAGTAGCGCCCAAGGTGATCTCGCGGACTTTTCCACTCCACTTTTCTTTGGGAATTTCGATGGTTGGCATCTACGACAACCTCCTTCAATAATTTATTGATTGCACTACCGAGACCTGGCAAGTTGTCCGACGTGCCGTCGGCTGAAACCTGTCAGGTCTGATCGACTGGCCTTTTGTAACGTTCCATAAACGCCTCAATGGGCGACGTGCGGGGCGCACCAGCGCCCAAGTCAGCCACATCGGCTTCGGACTCGGCCGACAGAAAACGCAATAAATCCTCAAAACGCAACACAGCCGCTGGCCAGCTAGCGCCACCGCCGTGATGCATCAGATAAATCTCACGTATGCTTCGGTCGAGCATAATTTGAGCAGCAGCCGTAGCAGGGATATCTGGAGGAACTTCGGGGATATCGGGCTTCATTGCATCAGCGACGGTCAGGGTCCTGATGTCGCGCATGTCGGCCCCCGACCGGCCATAGACGGCAACCGCCTCGCGACGGCTGAATATTCCCGCAGCGTGGCTGTTTTCGTCAAGTACGATGAGCGACTCTAGGCCCTCGCGGAGAAGGGTACGTACAGCTTCTACCAGGAGCGTGTCGGCCTGGCAAGTCACAACGCCAATGTGCATCAAATCACGCACCAGTTTGGTAGCCACCAAGTCAACCCCCTCACTCCTCGACCACACCGGCCATCTCGCGCACCACATCGCTTAACGAAAGTACACCGACCGGCCGATTGGGGGTGAGTCCCCCCTGTACGATAAGTAGTCGGTGGATATGTTTGTCGAGCATGATTTGGACGGCAACATCAAGAGGGATATCACCACCAATGGTGACTACTTCAGGGGTCATAATCTCGTCCGCTGTGTGACTTTCCCATCTGCCCCGTACATAGGCACGGGCCAGGTCAGTTTGAGAAATGACGCCTTCAGCCCGTCCACTATGATCCAAGACAAATATAGCATTGATAGCGTACTCGCGCAAACGTTGGGCCACATCAATGACCGGTTCATCGGCCCAACAGGTGATGACCCCACGGTGCATCACATCTCGGACCAGTTTGTAGCTCATTCAAGTCCCTCTTTTCACACGCAGCAGTAGCAGGTAGCTTTGGGCTACCTGCTACTGTTGCTAATCACTTGTAGCAGCCATTGGCTAGAACATCGGATCCATCATCAGCGCCGGATGGCCGACCGTCTCCAGATGGGCGAGCAGGCCTTCAACATCGGTGCAGACAGTTTCGTCGGCGATTTTGTCGATGAGATCCGGATCGCCTTCACGTTCGGCGGCAGCCTTGAACTCCTCAGCCATGCTCTCTTTGAGGAAGCTGCTCATCCACACTACCCGCTTAAAGCCGCCATCAGCCGAGATGAACTTGGGGCTGGTGAGGTAGAATTTACCCACACCCATGACGCCGGGCGTTTGCAGACCACCGCCAGCAATGCCGGCCAGGGTGCTGAACGTCATACCCGCCGGCGTCATGCTGGGATCTTCACGAGAGACAACCATCACACCGTTGGCCTCAGGGACAACCATGACGATACACTCGAAGCAGCCACAGGCTGTCATCGGGTTCTCCATGATAGAGTACATAGTGACCTCTTGGACACTGCCGTGAGAACCCTGCTCGGCGTATGCGTTTGTACCCTCCCAATACCCTTTCTCCTCGTCAATTATGCGGCCTTTAACGATAGGCTGGTTGGGTCCGGTAGGATTGATCTCATAGCTGGCCTTGCAGTCGAGCCAGTTGTAAGCACCGCACAGACCCAATCGCTCCGGTGAGACGATGCAGACGTGGTCAGGTGCAAAACTCTGGCAAAGCGTACAAGAGTAAAACTCGTCTACCCTGTCATCGGTCAGGTCGGCCAGTCGTTGGTTGCGATAGTCGTAGGCAGCCCGGGCCATATCTAACCATTCGGCGTGCAGGTCCGGGTCGGTGATGATCTTCACCTGGACTTTGTCGACGATGCTGCCGAAGTCGGCGTGGAAGCGGGCGTGGAGGATATCACCGAAGTGCTGCAAGTTGAAGCCCTTTTCGGCGGCCGTCTTGCTGATGCGGATCCAGGCGATATCACGCTGGCCGATGTGCTGGATGCCCGAGGCGCCGTTGACGAAATAGTGCACCTGACGCTCCAGCACCGGCTCAAAGTCAAGCTGCATCTTGCGGCCGGCAACTTCCATGACGATGCCCAGGTCCATAGCGCCGCCGACTTCCACATCCCCGAAGTCGGGACCGAGGATCTCGATCTTGCCGTCTTCTACCTCATCCATCTCGGCCATACGCAGGTATTCAAAGGCACGCGAGTTCTTGCCACCGAACTCGACCTGCATGTCAGCCCGGCGCACCACTTCGCCCTCAAAGGCGGAACCGTAGGGGACGGGAACCGGTACGTCGGCTACCTGTACCTTGACACCGCGGACCTCGATGGCCTTCTGTACCAGCCGCTCGGCCCTTTCCAAGTCATCCGCGCCGGGGATTTCATTCCAGGGCATGGAGATGACGTGCTCGTAGGTGGTGACACCGGTCGGCAATATCTGGGGGATGACGGTGTCGGCAATGACGGGGAAGCCGTAACTGATGGCACCCGCGGCCGTCGCGTACTTCAGGTCATCCACCTCACCCAAGGCCAATACGAAGGCAAAGACGCGAGCCCTGTTGTAAAGCAGGATATTGCGAGCCTGCCCACCCTTGAGGCCACCGAAGGTCAGGGCCGAACGCGTGGCAAAGCCCAAGGCGTAGATGGCGCTGATAGTATCGGTACCAAAGGGAACGATGTAGGTATCATAGCCCATCTCCACCCCCTCTTCTTGCAACTGGTGGATGATGGAGCGCCCGTTGACGTTGCCGCATAAGAAAGTCAGGATGTTGCGGCGCTGCAACTCGCGGACGATCTTGACGGCTACCTCATTGCTCCGTGCACAACCGACAATAGCAGCGAAGCCGGGCATGCGTCCGTCCACAAGCTGGATACCCCAACTGCGGAGCTGGATGTCGTCAATGGGACCATTGAGATGCCCGTCGCCGTTGGTGCCCAGGGCGGGGTAGTCTGTGCTGCCAGCCAGCTCAAATCCAGGATAAAGCTCTGGCTGCTGGCCTTGAACGAAGCGAACACCCTCGATTATTTCTTCGGCCAGCAGGGTGGCAACACCGCTGTCGAGGGTCTCGCCCAGGTAGGGTGTCCAGCGCCGCTCAGACGGGATGGGGTGCAGCAGGCTCTTGGCATGCTCCAAGGCTGGGACCAGTTCGCCCAACGTGCTCACCTCACGACCGGTCAGCCCCATGATGGTAGGCAAGTAATAGGCCGTATTGGGGAAAGTTACCGGCGTGTCAGCCCCCTTTTCGTCGATAGCCTGTTGCAGCATAGCCTCGGCTTCGTTGATAATCATCGTCGCGCCACGGATGGCACGGGTAGCAATATATCGACTCATTGTATCTCTCTCCTTTATCAGGCCGGTTCACCGTAGAGGGCAGCCTGGCGCTCTGCGAATGGTAATTCGACCAGTTCCAGCATACGCTTGTCACCGCTAGTGCCCCACTTGCTGGCATCGTATTCGGGGAGCTTGAGGGCAGCGCGTCGCTCATCGATATGCGCCAGGGTCTTCTGAACGATTTCCTCGGGATCGAGGATGAACTCCAGCCGACCACCGAGTTTCTGGCCCCAGTCTTCGTTCATAAGGCGCATGACCTCTTCGCTCCCTTTCACCGGGTTGGTCACCCCCATAATCACGTAAGCACCTGAGGAAACGCAGTAGGTGGCGATCGAAAGGGCCTTCTCGCTCATCCACTCGGGCGCCAAGCCAACGGCTGGGATATCACTGATGTCATCACCCAAGCCGCCTTCGCTGGCCATCTGGGTCAGCACGGTGAGAATACGGGCGTTATCCACACAAGAACCCATGTGCAGCACCGGCGGCATACCCACCGCCTCGCACACTTCGCGCAGGCCAGGGCCAGCATATTCCAAAGCCGCCTCGCCCAGCATGAGACCTTCCTTGGCGCTGGCAATCGCACCACAGCCGGTCTCCACCACGAGTATGTCGTTCTTGAGAAATTCCTTTACCAGGTATTGGTGTAGCGAGTCGTGTTTCACGCGGGGGTTGTTGCAGCCGATGTTGGCCACCACGCCCCGGATGCGCCCGGCCATAATGGCGTCGTTGAGAGGACGGAAAGAACCCCGCATGACGCCCCCCAAGGCATAGTTGATATATTCGTGAGAGAAACCAGGCACTACGTCAGAGACGATGTCCGGAATGTGAACGGGCATCTCAGTCTTGCCCCGGTTGGGGAAATTGTCAATGGCCCGCCGCACAATCTGTCTGGCGATATCCATTGCGTGGTGCTCGTCAAATTCTACGTGGGTGGCACCGCTGATTTTCACCTTCTTAGAAGTGGTAATAACCTCGGTATGGAAACTATCAGACAGCGGGGCTATGGCCTGCATAATACACTGAACGTCCACGACCATAGCTTCGACGGCACCGGTGAGGATGGCCAGCTCCTGGTTCAAGAAGTTTCCAGCCAGAGGTACACCCTGGCGCATCAGTGTCTCATTGGCGGTACAGCAAATCCCGGACAGGTTGACCCCTTTGGCCCCTTTGCTTTTGGCATACTCAAGCACCTCTGGATCGCCGGTAGCAGCTACAATCATTTCGCTCAGGGTCGGCTCGTGGCCGTGGACGATAATGTTGACTTCGTCCTCTTTGAGGACACCCAGGTTCGCCTGTGACAGCAACGGGCCGGGGGTGCCGAAGAGCACGTCGGAGATGTCGGTGGCCAGCATACTTCCCCCCCAGCCATCGGAGAGAGCGCAACGCACGGCCGATTCCAAGATGTGCTCAGCCTCCTGGTCATCGCCAATGTGCGTGCGATGCAGCAGCTCTACCACTTCTCGGTCAACGCCGCGTGGGACGTATCCCAGTTCGCGCCATATCTTCTGTCGCTTGGCCGGTGCGCGTTTAATGTAGGCGACTTCGCCAGTCTGCTGACCAAACTGAGCGATGGCGATATCGGCCACATCGGAGGCGATTTCTTCGACCGAGCGACCGTCTACAGGGACACCCAGTGCCTGGGCCATACTAAACAATTTGTGAGGATCACGGATTTTGTAATCACTGGCTTCGCCGGTGGCGGCTTCTTTGAGGGTGAAGGCCATGTCACGCCCGTGGTCTGAGTGGGCAGACGCGCCTGCGGCCACCGCTCGAGCGAAGTTGCGGGCCACGATGGTATCTACGGTCGCGCCGCACACGCCGGTTTGCCCTTCTTTGACAACCCGGCAGGGTCCCATAAAGCAGTTCTTGCAACACAAACCATCAGATCCAATCGGGCACGGCTGCATAGAATCGGCCCGACTAAACGCGGTACCCAGGCCAAACTCTTCAGCAAACTCTAACATTTCGATGGCTGCTGGGTCTACCGTACGTTCCTCAGGTGTTCGTGCTTTAGGCATAATAATTACTCCTTTACTTTGGTAAGTGCCATTCCCTATTCACCAGTAGCTGTAACTGGGCCGTATTGACATTTGAGTCTTTGCGCCTGAGAATCCCACACCAAATAACGAAATGCACCTTTGGGAATGCGCAATTGTCAACACTACCTAGGCCGTGTTGACTGTGAGTCTTTGCGCCTCTCCGCAACAAATAACAAAATGCACCTCTGGGAATGCGCAAATGTCAACACTACCTAGTACATCCGGAATTCGCCACTCATCTTCAAGTCCGCCTGATTTGTCTCGGTCACCCGAGTGCCGAGCGCATCCCAGGCCGGATCCTTGGCTTTCGGACCAGCGGAAGGGCCAGAGGGAAGCTGTCCATTGCCCACCGGATATCCTGCCTGTTCAAGTGCCTGGTGGATGCCGTCGGTGGAGACAGTTGACGCATCATATGTCACCTGCACTTGCTTCCAGGCCGAGCTGGCCAAAACCTCCTCCACACCCGCCACCGCTAGCAGGGCCTGGCGCACGCCGATCACGTGATGATCGGCGTACATGGTCGGAACATCAAACAGTACGTTTTCCATACTTGCCTCCTCTTTCATTAAGTGTTGGACTAGTGCCATTACGGACTTGGCTTCGTAACGACGGTGACCTCCCAAGGTCTTGACCGAAGGGAGCTTGCCCGCCTCAGCCCAACGGGTAATCGTACTGGGAGACACCTGAAACATCTCAGCCACTTCCGCACGTGTCAGCAGGCGGCCATCAGGGTCATCGAGCTTTTTCATAGGCATCTTACCCTCCCACTCGGCAACAAAGACACACGCCTCCCGACTTCCTTGACAGTTAGCGTGTGTGCACACCTTGCGCGTTTTGCGCGTTTTGCGCGCTGCGCACAATAATATACCCCACATTTGGCTTGTGAGAAAGATGCAAATAACCTATCTTTGCTAGTGCATTTGCATCATTTAGTGCCAATTGTCACATTGTTCTAAGGTCTGGACAACTGTCCGGAGGCCAACATCAGACAAGCCCATGCTCAAAAGCATAGGCCACCGCCTCTAGCCGACTGTGGACGTTGAGCTTGTGGAGGATATTCTGGATATGGTTACGCGCGGTCGCAGGACTGATGGAGAGGGTTTGGACAATGTCACGAGTGCTGAGTCCCTGCGCCAGGAGGGAGAGCACTTCACGTTCACGATCCGTCAGATCGTGGGCGGGTGGGTTCACGGACGCAGAGAAGGAGGGGGCGGAAAAGTCACCGGCTCGCATGCGCCGGGCTACATCCAATACCTGTTGAGTGAATTGCTCGCTTTCTCTTTTTTGCGTGGCATCGCGAAACAGGTGGACCACCAGAGGCGTGGAATTATCAGAGGCTCCAAATGTGAGGATACTGACGTTGATCCAACACAGTTCGCCAGACTTGGTGCGGACCCGGGTATCATAGCTGGTCACGGGGCTGCCAGCAGCAGCGATCGCAGCCACATAACAATTATGGCGACATATCGTCTGCCCTCTGTCGCCTCGCCCCCCCAGAATCTCATGACAAGCCCGGCCAACAACCTCGTCAGAGACATAACCTAAAAGGTCCTGCGCGGCCTGGTTCCAATAGATGATGCGTTGATCCTCATCTATGACAAAAGCACCATCGGCCGAGTTCGCAAGGGCCTGGAATAGACTATCCATCGGCATTTCTCCAAGCTAATCAACCTATCACCCACTCGATCTATCGCTTCTCCATCACGTCCATTTTGGCCGCCTGATACGGCGACACAATCTCGGGTATGGTCTCGGGTCCAGCCTGGAAAGCTTCGGCGATGCCAGCGCGTAACTCTTCCCAGTAAGCCCACGCCGCGGCCCACTTCCCAGATCGAAAACGGCCCACCCATTCTCGCAAATCGTCGTCGTCCAACCCAAAACGATCCCACTTCTCCAGATATTGCCATATCACGTCTATCGTCCGCTCGCTCTCCCAGTGGACCACGCTCACACCATCGCGCTCATAAATCTGACGCGCCATTTCGAACTGGTGCGCCTTGTAATCCACCACGAAATCGTAGTGACAGGTGATGATGTCGTCCACAATAGCCTCGGCCCACTTTCGATGGAAGCGACACACGCCGCTGTTTTCGCTGAACAACTCGTATACCATTCGTTCCACACACCTGCGGCCCAGCTCACGCGGCGGCAGGAAGTCCAGACCGTAGTAGACGAAGTACTTGCCCATCATCGGCATCGGGCTGAGCATACCTGGCACCCAGTATTGGTTGGGCACCATACATCCCCCCTCCCCGTGGGCAGTAAAGACGGCACGATCTAGCGTCCGCCGCCCCGGCTCGCTCAACCCGTAGCGCGCATCAAGCGCTTTCGCAGCAGCCCGCATCCCCTGGCGGAAAGGCGCGCCGCGCTCGTCGAAGAGCATCATATATACCACCTGATAGGCGTAATCGGCATTGCGGCGCGAGTCCATCTCCAAGTCGAAGGCTTGAGGGTCAGAGGCAAAGTCAAATCGCATTTCATCGGCAGGGGGCAGGCCAAAATCAGCGGGGGGAATGAGCCCTCTGTGTACCAACTCCATAATCCAGGAAACGGTTCCACCGGTTTGGATTGAGTCCAGCCCCATGGCATCCACAAAGTGATTCAGCTCCTCGGCCGCCCGCTGGTCGAAGACACCACACAATGGTCCAAGGGCCTGGTAGGGCTCATAGTCTTTCTTGTAAACCCGATCAAACTTCTTGCAGGCGACCGAGCAAGGCTCGCCGCAATGGGCAAAGTTCTTGGGTTCGATGATCTCCTGGTTGAACTGCTTCAAATAGTGATCGAGGATGAAGGCGCTGTGTTGGGCGAGCCGCACTTCGTCGCTCTGATAGACCGACGTGTAATTATAGCTGAAGAGCTTATCGTCGGCGGTGTGCATATTCACCCCGAAGGTGCCGCCAGTGCGGAAACCCGGAACGTAACGATACTTCTCCGTGGCACCCAGGTCTACCTTGATCATCGGTTGGCCATAGTGTGCCTGGAAGTAACTGTCTATCTCCTTCGAGTCCTTCAGATCAGGGTCTTCCCAATCACCGCCAAAAATACAAGCGGCGATACGGTGATGTTGGAGCAGCCGGCTGCCGAGGCCACCCCGCCCGGCCCAGTCGTCAATGGGGGTGACGCAGCCTTTGCGCACCTGGTTACTGCCGATCACACCTTCATTGGTATGCCGCGCCGCCGGGCCAACGGCGAAGACCCGTACCCAGTCGCCTTCATACTCATCCCGGTAACGGTCAAACACCGCCTGCTGAAGAGCATAAAAGCCGATCAGGTACTCCTCCTCAGGGCCGGCATAACCAGCCCAAAGGACATCGGGGTCAATCGGCTCCAGCCGCACACTAATCTGCCCCTGCCGGTGATTGAGTAAAAGAACCGAGTCCTGGGATGCAACTCCTTTGATGCACACGAAGTCTGCCCCAACCCGATGCATCACATAAGCCCCGCCGCCCAAGCTGGAAACGTAAAACCCTTCCCACTGAGGTGAGTAACCACAGAAGACCAACCGTCGCGTGCCAGGGATACGCGATCCAGCCAGCGGCCCGCCTCCCCAAGTCGTCACGTCAGGCGCCTCGACAAACTTGGCCCAGCCATAATCAACTGGGCCAATGATGCGTGGATCGGAAATCGGATTGACTTGATAATCGCCACTGGTCAGGTCCACGACCAGCTCGCGCTGCATCAACTCGTAGGTCACTACGGCAGCCTCACACAGGCAAAGCCACCGGCAACACCCGGCCAATGAGGGACACCAATTGCTGGCGCAAGAGCGAATCGTCGGGTAGGTCGACCAGCGGCTTGCCCAATGCATCGAGATCAAACACAAGCGGGTCCTGCGGGAGCAAGCCTAACAAGGGCAGGCCCAGTTCTTCTACCTTGGCCGCCAGTCCGGGGACAAGCACCGGCTCCCCGGCCTCATCTAACGGCACCCGGTTGATAAGCAAATGCGCCTGTCCTATGCGCGTGCCCAGCTCATCAACCAGTTCAAACACACGCTGGGCGGCGATGAGGCCACGCACCGTCGGGTCGGAGATGGCCAGCAACAAGTCCACGTCGCGGGTGGTGCGCCGGCTGATGTGTTCCAGGCCAGCCTCGTTGTCTATCACGACGAAGTCGTAGGCACCGGCGATGGTGTCAATGCTCTCGCGTAAAATGTGATTGGGCGCACAATAGCACCCAGGGCCCTCGGGCCGGCCCATAGCCATCAAGTCGAAGGCGTCGGATTCAACCAACGCTTCGTGAATCTTCAATTCGAAGTATTGTCGTTTCTCCAGCCCCAGGTTGTAACGTCCAGTCTGGATATCTTCCAGTAAGGCCTCGCGCTCGCCGCCGACGGTATCGTCCAGCTCCACCCCCAGGGCCAGGTTCAGGTTGGTGCTGGGGTCGGCATCGACGGCCAGGACATTCCCCACCCCCAGCCGGACCAGGTGATCGATGATCACGGCGGTCACCGTTGTTTTTCCAGTGCCGCCTTTGCCAGCAACTGCTATGGTGATCGGCATTACTAACTCCTCCTACTAATCCAATGGTAAAATCCAGAGTATTTTAGTCCGAAACCCTGCGCGAAGCAAAACCACTACCAACTTTCTCATTCATCCCCAACAATCGCCTCATAAATCGCCTGCAACTCCTCTTCCGAATAGAAGTGAATCACCAATCGCCCGCCTTTCTTGCCCCGCACCAGGTTGACCTTGGTCCCCAGGCGTTGCTGGAATCTGTCCACGGCGTCCTGGTCTTGCGGCGACAGCTCGGCTCTGGGAGCCGGCTCTTTGGGTTCAGCCAGCATCTGACGGACCAGCGCCTCGGCTTGGCGGACGTTGAGGCCACGCTCTTCAATGACGGCCAGCGCCTGGCGTTGGAGCCGGGCGCTGGGCAGCGCCAGAAGCGCCCGGGCGTGCCCCTCGCTGATACGTTCGGCGGCCAGCGCCTCCTTGATGTCTTCGGGTAAGCGCAGCAGGCGCACCGTGTTGGCCACGGCCGTCCGGCTCTTGCCCACCCGATCAGCAACTTCTTCCTGAGTCAGCCCGAATTCGTCCATCAATTGTCGATAAGCGCCCGCCTCTTCCAGGGGGTTCAAGTCAGCGCGCTGTACGTTCTCCACCAAGGCCAGCTCGAGCATCTGCTGAGGCGTAGTCTCTTTGATGATCACGGGCACGGTCGTCAGTCCGGCCAACTGGGCAGCACGCCAACGTCGCTCACCGGCGATAAGTTGGTATTCGTCACCAATTTGGGTAACGACCAATGGCTGGATCACACCATGTTCACGAATGGAAGCAACCAGTTCCGCCAACGAGTCTTCGCTGATGGATTGGCGCGGCTGGTGTGGGTTGGGGGACACGAGGGCAATAGTTACCTCGGCGGCACCTGCCTTGCTCTCACTGGCAGGAATCAGGGCATCCAGTCCTCGTCCGAGGGCACGTCTCGATTTGCTCACAGTTACCTCTCATGCACGACCGGGAATAGCCCGCTCACACCTCTCTGGCCAGGAGTTCTTCGGTCAGGGCAGCATAAGCCAACGCCCCGGCCGAGCCGGGCGAGTAGGTCAGAATCGTCTCGCCAAAGCTGGGCGCTTCGCTCAGCCGGACGTTGCGCGGGATCACCGTCTTAAAAACCTGTTTGGGGAAATAACGCCGCACCTCGTCGGCCACTTCCTGCGACAGGCGAGTGCGCGTATCATACATCGTCAGCGCCACGCCAGCGATGGTCAAATGCGGGTTGAGGCTATCGCGAACAAGATTGATGGTACGCGCCAGTTGCCCCAGGCCTTCCAACGCCAGATACTCGCACTGCACGGGGATGATCACGCCGTTATCGGCGGCGGTGAGGGCATTGACCGTCAACAGCCCCAGGCTGGGTGGTGTATCGATCAGGACGTAGTCGTAATGCTGCAAGATGGGAGCCAAGGCCTTGCGCAGAAGCGATTCTCGGGCAATCATCCCGACCAGTTCCACTTCGGCACCGGCCAGGATCGGAGACGAGGGCACCAGGTGCAAACGCGGGCGTTGCGTCGTCTGGATAATCTGCCTGACTGGTGTTTTCTCAATGAGCGTGTGATAGACGTTCGCCCTATTCCCCTGCTTCAAGGACTCAACTAGCTGGTCATCCAATCCCAGGCTGGAGGTAGCGTTGGCCTGAGGATCGACATCTACCACCAACACACTACGACCGTGCGCTGACAGAAAAGCGCCGATGTTGACCGCAGAGGTTGTTTTGCCAACACCCCCCTTTTGATTGGCGAAAGTGTAGATTCTGGTCACGGCGGTATGCCCCGGCGAGAGAGGTTTTTCCAAGATGAAGGAGTTTACGTTCGATCCATTCGGTTCAAATATTCATCCACCTGTTCCCGGCTGGGAATCGCAGAAGTACCTTGTCCTTCTACGGAGAAGGAAGCAACGACATTTGCAAAACGGGCTGCTTCCCAGGGGTCTTCGCCCTCCGACGATTGGGCCGTCTCATCCAAGCGGATCAAAAAAGCCGCGGCGAAGACGTCGCCAGCGCCCGTGAGATCCACCTCATTGGCCGGGCGAGTAGGGAAATGGCGAACCTGACCGGCGTGATACACCGTGGAACCGTGCGCTCCGTGAGTTAAGACCACCGTCCGCGCCGAAGAAACGTAACGTTCGATGCACCACGGGTCGCCACAGATATCCTCTTCGCCCAGGATCAAGGCGGTCAGATGCGGCAGCAGCCGTTCAGCGCCAGTCCACGTGCCGAGTGAGACACGGCCCGCCTCATCCCAGGAACGAAACCAACCTTGTGCCGTGGCGATGACGCGTGAGTCAGGGAACAAGTGCACAAGCGATTCGTCTATTTCGCTGACCAGGGGCCCCAAGTGAACCAAAGAGGCCTGACGCCATTCGGTTGGGACAGCATCAGGCCCAATCGGGTCAGCCAATGCACTGATATACTGCTCGCGTACACCGTCTAAGTAGACATTTTGAAAGGTGGTCGTGGCCTGAGACGGCACACGCGCGACCTCTACGTCGGCCAAGGTGTCCGGCAGTATCAAATCAGCCTCGGCACTGGTGACAATAGCCGCTCGTTTTCCCAATCTGCTGGCCGTGACAGCCGCATAGGTGACAGTCCCCCCGATGGTAAATCCACCAGGAACCAGGTCTTTTGTGATAGTACCGATGACTAGATAATCAGGAATTGTCATAGTTGTGGGTCAATAGGGACAAAGGCTCAGGAAATCAGAATCAGGGCTCGGCGCCTGATCCATCACCTTTCGCCCATGTGTGTGCGATGCCGGTGCAATGGCACGCCACTCACTTAGGAAGGATGGTGACTTTGCGATGATCCCCTTCCCCAATGCTCATGGTCGTCACCTGGGGATGGTCGCGGAGCGCTATGTGAATAATACGTCGCTCGTTGGCGGGCATCGCTTCCAGAACGACTCGCTGCTGGCTGAAGGCCACCCGGTCGGCCATGCGGTTGGCAAGCTGGCGCAACGAACGCCTGCGACGCACTCGATATGACTCTACATCAACAACGACCGACTCCCACCGCCCCAATTTTCTACTTAACAACAGGCGGGTCATATATTGCAGAGCGCGAAGCGTTTCGCCCCGGCGACCAATTAGGATGCCCAAGTCATTACCGGTGACGTCGAGGATAAGCGACGGATCTTCTCCCACTTCGGCCAGATCAGTTCCTACCCGTACGTTTACCTGGGCCTGGACCCTCATACCGTCAAGCAGCCCCTCCAGAAGGCTGATTGCCACCTCAGCGACCTCGGGATCGGGCAACTCTGACACGGTCGCTGGTTCCACCGAAGGAACTGGCGCCTCAGCCTCCTCTTCAACGGGGGTGGACTCCGCGTCGGTCGGTGGCTTTTCCGGCACGGCTACTATTCGCACCCGCGCATCTTCGGCACCAATACCCAAAACACCGCCTCGACCCGGGTTCACAACCTCAACTTCAACCTGATCCCGAGCCAGACCTAGCTCGCTCAGACCGAGCTTGATTGCTTCTTCTACTGTCTTCGCAGAGATTTCAACGCTTTCTTTTTCGCTTGCCATCTTTTTTGGTCCTTTTCGCATCAGGCGGAGTTTCACTCACGGGTGCCGCCGAAGCTTCGGCCGCCGTCGGTGCCGGCTTAAGGGATCCCCATCCAGTTATGAAGTATTGCTGGATCAGACTGAAGATGTTCGACGTCACCCAGTAAAGCACCAGACCCTGTGGCACCTGCAACGCAAAGAAGCCGAACATGAAAGGCATCAACAACATCATTTGATTCATGGATGCCTGCTGCGGGTCGGGGTTGGTGGTTGTCGTCATTTTCTGAACGATGATCTGCGTGACAACAGTGAGGACAGGTAGTATCAGATAGGCAATGGCGTCCTCCCAGCCGGCGGCAGGTGGCGTAGGAGGCCATAACCAACTCAATCCTGCATACTCATTGACCGGCCCGGCCAGGCTGGGAACCCAGAAAAAGCCCTCGTCAAGCAGCCCCTGTTCGGCCAACTGAAAAAGAGCCCGATAGAGTGCGAACCAGATAGGCAATTGGACAAGCATAGGCAAACAGCCGCCCAAAGGATTGACACCCGCCTCCTTATACAATTCCATTTGGGCCTGGGACATTTTTTCCTTGTCACCCTTATACTTCTTTTGCAGTTTTTGAATCTCAGGCTGCAACTCCTGCATCGCCCTGGAGGCACGCAATTGTTGCAAGGTAAGGGGCATCGTTAGTAATTTGATGATGAGGGTGAAAAGAATGATCGCGAAGCCCCATGAGTAGGGAATGCCCAATCCACCAATCAAAGTGGCAAACGTTGTCAGGGCGGCTGCGATCACGCCAATGAAGGCCTGCCAGATGTTCATATTCTTAAAACCTCCAAAATAGCCGATGGTTGGTACTTAGGCCGCGTCCAAGAATAACTTTGTGCATTTTGAAATATTTCACTCGGAATTTTGGCCCGAAAATAGAAAGTTATTTCTGGACGCTTCCTTAGCGGACAATGTTCTGCGACCCGTCATCTTTCTCTACCATCTGGCTACCAACTGGTCATATCTGCTATTCGTCAATCCTTGTGCAACTCAGGCACCGGGTCGTAGCCCCCCGGATTGAAGGGTTGGCAACGGCCGATCCGTTTGATGGTCAGCCACCCACCTCGCAAAATACCATATCTATTGATAGCTTCGTATCCATAATGTGAGCAACTTGGCTCAAACCGGCAGGAAGGCGGGAGAAGCGGAGAAATGAACCGCTGATAAAAACGGATCGACACCAAGGCTATGTATTTCATCACTTGGACCTGTTTCGACTATTCACAGGTTTATACAAGTCAGCTCGCCTCAAAAGATTCTCAACGCCCCGCGCTATTTCGGCGTAGGAAGCGCCTCCTATGGCTGAACGGGCGATGAAGACCATATCCCAACCATCAGGGATCAAGGCACGACGCAGACGAACCGCTTCGCGCATGCGCCGCCTGACACGATTGCGTACCACTGCCTTGCCGATGCGTTTACTGGCGGCGAAGCCGAAGCGGCTGTGTTCCAAATCATTGGGAAGAGCGCACAAAACCATTAAATGATTAGCCCAGGATTTGCCCCTTTGCCGAACTTGCCTGAAATCGGCGCTGAGCCTCAAACGATATTTGCGCTCCATCGATCCATATACTGTAGCCAAATGAACACTTCAGTGACTTAGGACTCGCTCGTTGCCCTGGTGAACCAATCTCGAACTTGCAAGAGGGTTTTTTCAAAAAGCTAACCGGCGTTCCAGTTTATTCGTTTCGGATGACGGGCTTGAGGAGCCAGCTTACGCCGCCCCTTCAAACGCCGCGCCTTTAACACATTGCGCCCGCCTCTGGTTCGCGAGCGCGCCCGAAAGCCATGAACGCGTGCCCGGCGCCGCTTCTTTGGTTGATAAGTCCGCTTAGGCATTGGACAATTGTCTCCTGATTCCTTGTTGCTACTGAAAGGTAACTTACATCAAGACATTATACCCTTTGGCACACGCGCCTGTCAAATTCAACCGCAAATTCCTGAGACCCCAAGGGTTTTCGCCCGTCCTGGCTCCGCCACGCGGGCCAGCCTGCTCTGACGACCAGTCCAGGAAACCGAGCTCTCTTACCAAAGCATTGCCAGGAAAATATTCGGGCATTGGGCATTGCTTGGGCTTTTCCAAGCATCAGGCTGTTTGTCTGGCTTTGTTTCAACGAGTCTTAACGGGACGTTTGCGCAAACTAATTCTTGGAAAAGCCCAAGACCAAGCCCGGTCGTGGCGACACCAACCGGGCTCTGACTAAACCTTCTAACGAAGGTTACTTGACATCTTGATTTTGAAGTCGCGCCAGAGGAAGTCTACCCCTCCTCGGTCGAAGCCTGACGCATGACGTTCGCAGCCTGTGGCCCTTTTGGCGTGTCCTCAATGGTGAAATCCACCCGCTCATCCTGGTAGAGGTTACGGAAACCTTCCCCTGTGATGGCGCTGTAGTGGACAAACACATCGTCGCCGCCGTCGTCGGGCGTAATAAAGCCATAGCCCTTCGCGCGGCTGAACCACTTGACGATACCAGTCTTTTGTTCCACCGGGTATGCCTCCTTCCTGAAGATATTCTCGAACTTAATGAAGTACCCCGGCTGCCCCGTTACGTCGCCCCGGGGGCTGCGGGTGGAATTATCGGCACAAAAAAACGCCAGCAGTTGGTGCTGCTGGCGATCTGCTCATGATGCCGGGTGCCGCACAAACTACTTTCTACCCGAAAGGTACACAAAACATAGCGGTACATTTACCGCACAGGGCTACCATACCACACCTCGCGCTGGCTGTCAAATTTTAGAGGGTCTGCGAACATCCTATTCTATCCCCCCTCTTTGCCCCTCATATGCGGGTAGCGTATAATCCAGACAGCAAGAATCAAGAGTAGCTCTACGCAGATTAGTGGGGTAGATGAACAATTCAGACTGCCAAAAGAGGTCATGTCATTCTGAGCCAGTAATTGGTCCTTCGTCTTTCGTCCTTCGTCTGCAATTGTTACCCTAATTTCAGGAGCATCTGAACCATGCCGACCCTTTCTTATTTAGGAGCGTACCATGGCTGACCAACTCGATCCAATTCTATCGGGCCAGACATCCGACGTGTATTTCGTACGCACCAAGCACATTATGGAGATGGAGGACTTGAACCCCATCGTCTCGATGGAAGTCTTTCCCAGCGCCGACGGGGTATTATGTGGCATCAAGGAGGCGATCACTTTGCTGCGGCGGGTGTTACCGCAAGACGCCGAAGTGTGGGCCTTGGAAGAGAACACCTTGATGCAGTCCAAAGAAGTCGTACTGCGTATTACAGCCCCTTACCGCTCCTTTGTGCTCTACGAAACGGCCTATCTGGGAATTCTGGCCCACGAAAGTGGCTGGGCAACGGCGGCACGAGCCTGCGTGCAGGCGGCCGGAGACATCCCGGTCATCAGTTTCGGCGCCCGGCACGTGCATCCCAGTGTAGCACCTTATATGGAGTATGCGGCAATCATAGGAGGCTGCACCGGCTGTGCCACCTCCGCTGGCGCGGAACTGGCTGGCATCGTGCCCAGCGGTACCATTCCTCATGCCCTGTGCCTGATTATGGGTGACACCGTGAAGGCGACCGAGGCGTTCGATCACTACATTCCCACCGACGTGAGACGCATCGCGTTAGTCGATACCTTTAAGGACGAAGCAGAGGAGAGCCTGAGGGTGGCCCAAGCACTGGGAGATCACCTGTGGGGTGTTCGGCTCGATACCCCCCGCGAGCGGGGCCGAGTGACGCCCGACCTGGTACGTGAAGTCCGTGTCCGACTTGACCAGGCTGGCTATGGGCACGTAAAAATCGTCGTCTCTGGGGGCATCGATCCAGCGCGCATCGGGCTCTTCCGGGAGCGGGCTGCGCCTGTCGATGCTTTCGGCGTCGGAAGCGCCATCTCCGGCGCGCCCCCCATCGACTTCACGGCCGATATCAAGGAGATTGAGGGACGGCCTGTGGCTAAGCGGGGACGCATCCCGGGCCTCACTCTCAACCAACGTCTGAAGAGGATTGATCTGTAAGATGCCAATGAACGTGGTAAAACGAGACGAAGTTCCAGTGCTCGAAGGGGGACCGGGCGAGCTAATCCGCGAACTGGCTGGGCTGGCCCGGACCAACGCTCAGCTTCTCAGCCTGGCCGAGGTGACCATCACACCAAACGGAGGCGCCAGCGAGCACTATCATCGCCAGATGGAAGAGGTGTATTACCTGTTGCATGGTCAGGCCCGACTAACGGTCAACGATGAAACACGTATCGTCGGGCCGGGCGATACCATTGTCATCCCCCCTGGTGCCCGTCACAAAATCGTGAACGTGGGCGCCACCGACGTGGTGATGATCGTCGCTTGCGCGCCAGCCTGGCACGAGGAAGACAACGTTTTCCTTGAATGATGGATGGTTGGATGGATGGATGGATGGATGGATGGTTGGTTGGTTAGTTGGTTAGTTGGTTGGTTGGTTGGATGGATGGTTAGTTGGTTGGAATCGAGCTCAGATTACGTACTGGGGCCAATCGAGCATCCAAACGTCTACGCTGCTGCCGGCTTCGATAAAGGTAACTTCCTCGGGCACCACTACCAGACCATTTGCCCATACAAGCGAAGACAGGATACCGGATCCCTGTACCTGGACGTCACTCCCCCGCGTCGTTACGTAATAGCCGTCAGCTTCGCGGCGCACCCGGGCTCGCATAAAGTGCCGCCGACCACTGTTGTACACGTCCTCGTCGAGCACGGCGCGTACCGACGGCTTGTCCCAGCTTGCGTATCCCCCTAACTTAAGAATGGCTGGCCGGGCGAAGACTTCAAAGGCAACCATGGCCGCCACCGGATTACCCGGCAGACCTAGCAATGTCACATCTCCCACGCTGCCAAAGGCAAGCGGTTTGCCGGGCTTGATGGCAACCTGCCAGAAGTGCATTTCACCCTCAGCGGCCAGCACATTCTTGACCATGTCAAAGTCACCGACCGACACACCCGCCGAGGTCAGAAAGAGATCGACGTTCTGCTCCAATCCCTCTCGAATCTTGGCGCTCAGATCCCCGGCCGTGTCGCGCGCAATACCCAACGGCACAGCCTCGCCGCCATAGCGTTTGACCAATGCAATCGAAGTGTATTCGTTGGAGTTACGAATTTTGCCGGGTGTGATCGGTTCGTCGACATCCACCAGTTCGTCACCGGTCGCCAGAATGGCTACGCGCGGGCGGCGGGTCACACGGACCCGCGGATAGCCCATTGCGGCCAGGATGCCGATGTCTGGCGGTCGCAGTACGCGACCGGCTGAGAGCATCGTCTGCCCTACGCGGATATCCTCCCCCGCCTTGCGCACGTTGTCGCCAACCTTCACCCGCTTATAGATAGCTACCTGGCCGGCAGCCAGGTCGATCTCGCCCCGACCTTCGCTGGTCAGTTCGAAGGGGACAACGGCATCGCTCCCCGGCGGTACAGGCGCACCGGTCATTATGCGCACCGCTGTGCCGGGCTGCACCCGACGGTCGGGCACAGCGCCAGCCTGAACCTCCGCGATCACCTCCAACGTCACTGGAGCTTCGGGATCAGCGCTCGCAACGTCCTCAGAACGCACAGCATAGCCGTCCATCGCCGAATTGGCGAAGGGAGGAATATCTATGGTTGAGACAACATCCTCAGCCAGCACCCGATCCAACGCCTCAGTTATGGGCATCATCTGGCTGTCAAGCGGAGTAATGCGGCGCAGGATCTGTTCGAGCGCTTCGTCAACGCCGATCATCTGTATCTGAATGGTTTGGCTCATTTCTCTGACCTCAACTTACCTTGAGTACACAAGGGGGCATTTCAATTTGGGGGAGCCACCCTTGTGAAGGTTCAGGCGACCGTAGGTCGCACACCTTCGCAAGGGTTCACCCCAGGACTGAAATACGCCCGTACACAGGCGCAATCGTGACGTACACCTAAGACAGAATCAATTCGATTTTACCGAACTAACAGCCCCACGTCAAGGCCGCGCCATTCTCCCGGCCCGGCTCGTGCAAAGTCTGAGAAGACAGCCCTGAGTCTCTCAGTCCACGAATGGTTCTTCCACTCTATTGTGGACCGAGATGCCCCTATCTGCATTTGGTAAAAGCAACCAGGCTAGTGACAAACGTCACTAAGTGTAGATGACAGGTGGTACTGGTTAAGCCCCGTTACCTGTGGTATGCTTGAGGCGCGACATCGGACAGTTTAAAGGGGCATTAACATCCCCCTGACTCTCCTCCTCCAACCGGCAGATGAGATGCACATCTGCCGGTTTTTTTTAATCTTTCCCGCCCCCCATCTTTCCCCTGGACATAACGCTCATTGCTTGTCTTACCCACTTATGTTATACTAACTTTACTTATGAAACCCTTAGCATACCAGCGTAAAGGAAAACTGAAGGCGCTCCGTTTCGGAGCCGTTGGCGGCGTCTTTTTATCAGCCCTTACAGCCTGCGCAAGCTTGTCGCCAGGAGCTACTCTATCGACGTCGACTTCCCTTCCCACACCGACACAGTCCGCGACCAGCCAGCCGAGTCCCAGTGTAACACGTACACCACCTGGGCTAATAACAACGCAGGCCACCAGGGCTACGACGGCCCCCCGGGTGCCGTTCGCCGCGCAGCAACAACTGGTGTTTGCCTCCGACCGGGCTGGCGCCGGGGACATTTTTGTCACCACGTCCGGAGGGCAATTGACCAACCTGACCGATCATCCGGCCGGCGATTGGGACCCGGCCTGGTCGCCCGCCTGTGCCGAGCCAACCAAGACCTGCCGCATCGCCTTCACCAGCCATCGCAGCGGTGACAGCGAAATCTGGACTATGGACGCTCAAGGGCGCAACCTGCGAAACGTCACCCAGCACCCTGCCTGGGACTACTGGCCCGCCTGGTCGCCCGACGGCCAAACCTTGGCATATGTCTCGGAGCGAGACGGGGACCCGGAACTGTTTATCCAGGCCGAAGACTCCCAGGACGCGATCCAATTGACCTTCAACGACGAGGCCGATCGCTTACCCGCCTGGTCCCCTGATGGATCACGCATCGCCTTCGCTGCCATTCGCAACGGTGTTGAAGAAATCCACGTTATCAACACTGAGTGCGCAAGTTCGTCCGAAGGCTGTGGAAGTCACGAGCGCGCCGTTACTGCCTGGCCGCTGAAAGGCACCGCCCCGGCCTGGTCCCCTGACGGCCGCCGTATCGCCTTCATAGGTTGGAACCAAGAGAACCGGACTGGGATCTACATCGTCGGTCCCGAGCCAGAAAACATCCAGACATTGTGGGAAGGCAATGCCTGGATTGGATCGTTAACCTGGGCGCCCGATCCGGGCCCCGGAGACGGGGAGGGATGGCTGTTCTTCACCTCCTGGCAAGACGGGAATCACGAAATCTATGCCCTGCCGGCGGCTGGCGGGACACCGATCCGTCTCACGCACGACCTGGCCTGGGATGACTTCCCCGCCCTCCGGCCTGGCGTGTCCTTTGCGCCGGGAACCACTGAGACGGTCCCAGCCCAGCCCGAAGCCACTGACGCGGCTCCCGGCGAATCGAGCTTCGCGCGCGAAAAAAGCTTCGCGTTTGGTGTGAACATGGCCGATTTGGGCAAGGCCTATCTGGTACGCGACATGGACTTTGATTGGGTCAAGAGTTATGTCAACTGGGAAACGATAGAGCCGGACCCTGGCGTTTTCCGCTGGGCGGACCCCGACAACATCGTAGACGCCTTTGAGGGCTACGGCGTGCACATCCTGATGCGCGTTCACGGCACCCCGGCCTGGGCCAGACCGAAAGACACCTTTCTTAGCCACCCGCCTGACGACATGGCCGATTTCGCTCGCTTTATGGAAGCCCTGGCCACTCGATACAAAGGCCAGGTCGCGGCTTACGAAATCTGGAACGAACCCAACTTGAACTACGAATGGGGCTATCTGGAGCCGGACCCAGCCGGATACACAGCTATGCTCAAAGCAGCTTATCAGGCCGTGAAAGCCGTGGACCCCGGCGCTCTGGTCATCAGTGGCGGGCTGTCCACGACGGGCGACGGTTCTCCAACCGCTATGGGTGATCTGGACTTTCTGCAAGCTATGTACGACGCTGGCGCGCAGGGCTATTTCGATGCGCTGGGCAGCCATCCCTATGCCTTCGGCCACGATCCCGATTACGAAGATCCGTGGGGGCTTTCTCTGTCCCGCGTGGTCCAGCAGCGGGAGGTGATGACAAATAACGGGGATGTTGAAACTCCCATCTGGATCACTGAGACCGGTTGGGTATTACACACCAATTGGGACCTGGTCGAGCACGAAGCCATCGCCGTGGACCAAGCCCAGCAGGCTGACTACCTGGCCCGTGCCTATCAAAAGGTACAGGCCGAATGGCCGTGGGTGGAGGCTATGTTCCTGTTCAACCTGGATTTCAGCAGCGTGCCCTGGTACATCGCCGCCGAACCAATGCGCTGGTATGCCATTCTCAATCCCGACCGCACGCCGCGACCAGCGTATACAGAGATCAAATATCAAATAACAAATGACAAATGGCAAATAACAAATGACAAATAACAAATGAGAAGCGGTAGAGGAATCGAGATGACTGAACCGCCATTCGAAATTCGCGAGCGAACTTTTGTTTTTGCAGTGCGGGTTGTGAAGTTAGTTAAGCGATTTCCTCGCACACTGGATGCGATAGAGATTGGCCGCCAATTGCTGCGAGCGGCAACATCCGTTGGCGCAAACGTAGAAGAAGCTCATGGGGCAGAAAGCCAGCGTGATTTCGTTCATAAGATGGGGATTGCTTGCAAAGAAGTACGAGAGACAAGATATTGGTTGCGACTTGTGAAGGAGACCATAGTCAATGACGATGAAGTCAACGCTCCTGCAGGAGAGCGACGAACTTGTCCGTATCCTGAGCACCATCGTCACCAAAGCCCGTCAAAAGGTCTGAAACTATTTATTTGCCATTTGCCATTTGCCATTTGATATTTGCCATTTGATATTTGATATTTGATATTCGCCACTTGCCATTTGTCATTTGCCATTTGCCATTTGATATTTGTCCATGCGTATAGTTGTTAAACTCGGAACCCATATCCTGACTGACGGCGGTGACCGTCTCAGCCGGCCACGTATGCTTGAGCTGGTGAAGCAGATGGCGCAATTGCGCGCGGAAGGACACGAAATGCTATTGGTGTCATCGGGTGCCATCTTCGCCGGTCGCGAGATGTTGGGCCCTCCCCCGCGTCGCAAGGACATCCCGTTTAAGCAGACTCTGGCCGCTGCGGGCCAGGTACGGCTCATGGGACTATACGAGCAGTTCTTTGCCTTGTACGATACGCCCGTCGCTCAGGCACTGCTGACACGCGGCGACCTGGCCGACCGGGGACGTTACCTGAACGCGCGCAACACACTGCTCTTGCTGCTCCAATTGAAGGTGGTGCCGATTATCAACGAAAACGACGTGGTGGCGATAGAAGAGATCAAGATAGGTGACAACGACAATCTGTCGGCCCTGGTAGCCAACCTGGTAGATGCCGATCGGCTGATGATGCTGACCGACCAGGCCGGCCTCCTCACCGCCGACCCACGCGTGAACCCAGACGCCCGGCTCATCCCTGAGGTCGCAACCATTGACGAAGAGGTTTATCGCGTGGCTGGGGGCAGCCGGTCGGCGGTGGGCACTGGCGGTATGTCAACCAAAATCCAGGCCGCCGAACTGGCGACCCGCTCGGGCACGCACGTAGCCATCGCCGACGGCAGGGAGCCCGAGGTTCTAACCCGCCTGGCCCGGGGTGAAGCACTGGGCACGCGCTTTCCGGCGGCGGTCAGCCACGTCGAGAGTCGCAAGCGATGGATCCTGGCCGAGCCAGCTCGCGGCAAGGTTGGGGTTGACGAGGGAGCGGCGTTAGCCTTGATCCAGGGGGGCAAGAGCCTCCTGGCAGTGGGCGTCACCGGCGTCAGCGGCGAGTTCAGGCGGGGCCAGACGGTGCGCCTGATGGGACCGGACGGAAACGAAATCGCGCGGGGCATCACCAACTACAACGCCAGCGACCTGGCCGCCATTCAGGGTCATCGGTCCGACGACATCCCGGCCGTCCTTGGCTATCAATACGGTCCCACCGTCGTCCACCGAGACGACATGGTGATGGTGTAAGAAGTTAGAGATTAGAGATTGGAGATCAGAGATTAGCGATGAAGGTCGGGCTGATTAGCGATACGCATCTGTCGTCGGGCAAGATGCCCCAGGTGATCATAGACGCCTTTCAGGGGGTAGATTTGATCCTGCACGCCGGCGACGTGGTGACGCTGCCTATGCTGCGCCACCTGGAGACCATCGCGCCGGTCACCGCCGTGCAAGGCAATATGGACATGACGCGTGTCCGTCTTTACCTGCCAGTGAAGACGGTGATTGAAGCCGAGGGGCATCGGATTGGGCTGATCCACGGCCACCGCGTGCCAAACCCCAACCAGGTGTTAGCCCCATCGCTTGACTTTCCGGCCATGCATGATTATCTGCTGGGCGAATTCCGGGACGAGAAGGTAGATTGCATCGTATACGGCCACACGCATCAGGCGCACCTCGAGAGCTACCAAGGGGTTCTTATCATCAACCCAGGTTCCGCCACCCGCGGCAGAGGCGGCCAGGCTACGGTAGGCATCCTCGCCGTGAACCAAGACGGGATACAAGGTGAAATTATTCAGCTAACGTGACTACTCGCAGGACTGCCGGTCCTCTGTAAGGACTGGCAGCCCTGGATCCTAAAGAAGGGGAGAAGGATTTATGTTTGCAGAACTCAGGGAGAAGGGAGAACGGGCCCGCCAGGCTTCCCGCCAACTGGCAGTCCTGGACACAGCTACCAAAAATAAAGCCCTTAAGGCTATCGCCGAAACCATTATGGAGCAAGAGCCTGAGATTTTGAGCGCCAATGACCATGACATTGACGCCGGGCAAGAAGCAGGGTTAAGCGAAGCTTATCTGGACCGGCTACTGTTGACAGTCCACCGACTGGAGGCCATCGCCCAGGACGTGCACGCCGTAGCCGGGCTGCCTGATCCCGTGGGCGAGACCTTCGACGCCCGCAGTCTGCCCAACGGGCTGCGCATCAGCAAACGCCGGGTGCCGGTGGGCGTCATCGGCGTTATCTACGAATCACGGCCCAATGTCACCGTAGACATCTCGGCGCTGTGCCTCAAGTCGGGCAACGCGGTCATTTTGCGGGGCGGCAAAGAGGCGGTGCACACCAACCGGGCGCTGGCCGAGGCCATTGCCGAAGCTTGTGAAAAGAGCAAAATACCCGTGGGAGCCATCCAGCTCATCCACTCCCAGGACCGGACGCTGGTCAAAGAGATGCTGACGGCCAACCAATACGTCGACATGATCATCCCGCGCGGTGGGGCCGGCCTGCACACCTTCGCCCTGGAGAACGCAACCATCCCCGTCATCACGGGTGGCATCGGCGTGTGCCACATCTACGTGGACCGCAACGCCGACCCGGCGAAGGTTATCCCCATCGTCCACAACTCAAAAGTGCAGCGGCCCACGGTATGCAACGCGCTGGACACGCTGCTCATCCACGCCGACGTGGCCCAGGACCTGCTGCCCAAAATTGCCGAGGACCTGGCCAGCGCCGGAGTTGAGCTGCGCTGCGACCCGCGTGCACTACAAATCCTGATGGGCCACACGTCGGTCCGCTCGGCCGGCCCCGACGACTTCGACACCGAGTTCCTGTCGCTGGTGCTGGCCGTCAAAGTGGTCGATAACCTGGACCAGGCCCTGGACCACATCCACAAACACAGCACCCAGCACTCCGATGCCATCATCACCGAGAACTACAGCCAGGCCATGCGCTTCATCAACGTGGTCGACTCGGCGGCGGTGTACGTCAACGCCAGCACCCGCTTCACCGACGGCGGCCAGTTCGGCCTGGGCGCCGAGGTGGCCGTCAGCACCCAGCGTCTCCACGCCCGCGGCCCGATGGGTTTGAGGGAGCTGACGACGTATAAGTGGGTGGTGTTTGGAGAGGGGCAGGTGAGGGAGTGAGGAAGACAATGCACTTACTTTCTCCAAGGTTCCCACAAGCTATCGCATGATGTAAATGACAATTATCACCTGCTTTATCTTTTATTTGTGAAATTATTGACAAAGTTACCGGGCTGTGCTAAGATTGACAAGCAAGATTCCATAAGTATTCACTGAGTCGAGTCCTTGTCAAATCATCATTTGCCGCAAGAACTATGTTGACCTGTCCGTGTGACCGACGTGGGGCCAATCCAGAATATTCCCAAATCGGCTTACTGTAGGAGCGACACAATCCATGGATAATGAACAGGGCCTTGAACACCAGATAGCGACCTGGAATGCACAAGCAGCCAATGGTGAAATCTCTTACCGGGAATTGGAGACACGAATTCTCCAGGCGGCTGAGAGTCTGAATAAAGATTTTGCCGAGGGGGTATTGACTTGGGAGGAGTACGAAACTCAGCGGGCGTTCCTCCTTTTGACCGATGCAGTTGGTCAACAATGGCGGCTCTTCACGGACGACACGTGGCGACGCCAAACGCCTGAAGGGGAGTGGCAAGCCGGGCAGCCGGGATTTCGCCCACTCCAGCCGCCACAACCGTTATCAGCTCCAGATGACAGGTCTGATCGCAGGCCGATGGTGGCGGTTCTGCTCGTCGTGGCCGTGGTGTTTTTGGGCGGAGGAAGTCTACTGGTCTATAACTTGCTCGGGCCAATTCCTTCTACACTCACGCCTTCTAGTCCCCCACCATCAGTAACGAGGGACTCGCAGATTACACCCTCACATACGTCGAACAACACCGCCACTCGTATATCCAATCCTAGTGTTACCCCAGCGGGGGCCACAACGTCGATCGAAACGCCTTCATCCATCGCCACGCCCACGCCGACACTCGATACCATTCCGTCCACCTCAACCCCCATATCTACAACAAGCAATACTCCATTTCCGCCAGTTCCAATGCCAACCCCTTATGGTGTCATTGCCTATCCCATATTCGATGAGAAGATAGGCACTTATAATATCTACCTGCGAGCTTGGCCGGACCTCAATCCAATCCAAGTCATTCCCCAAGCGGGACAGCCAGCCGCTCAAAAAAGCGGCGCCAAATTGGCTTATCGCTCGTGGGCCCCTGGAAGGCAAGGGATCTTGGTTATGGACCTCCAATCACAAGACACGTCAGAGGCAACCAGGATCTATGAGGCTATGCACCCAGCCTGGTCGCTCACGGGGAGTATCGCCTTCACAGCCAATAACCAACCAGACGAAAAATGGCATCTGTACATAGACGGCCAAATGGTGCCGATTGATGGCTCTTTAGATGGACCTGCCTGGCTTGCTCCAAACCGACTCACATTCCACGGCTGCGTCACGGATGGCTGCGGCTTGTTCGCAGCCAACACAGACGGCAGCGAACTGCTCCAATTGACCTCCAGTAACCACGACCTTAATCCAGTCCCATCTCCGGCCGGGAATCAAGTGGCATTCATGTCACACCGAGACAATAACTGGGATATTTACCTCATTGCCGCGGACGGCTCGCAGGCGCAACCGACCCGTCTGACGACCAGCCCAGCCGCGGACGTGTTGCCAGCTTGGTCCCCCGACGGTCACTGGATCACCTTTGTATCTGACCGGAGTGGGCAATGGGCGATGTGGATTATGCCGGCTGCCCGGGGGGAGCCACAGCACTTATTTGATATGGAAGGCAGTCCGAACGGCTTCGTGGAAGACGGCCCACCAAGCCAGGCCGGTTGGCTTCAGGAGCAGGTAAGTTGGTATCGCTAGGGTCTCAGCATACCAGGTAAACCACTTCAGACATCACTATCTGTAAGATCGGAGGCAAAATGATTCAACCCAGCTCGGATTTTGGTGATAATCTGCTCGACATTCTCCTGGTCATCCCAGCGTTTGAAAATCAGGATAATCGCAATGTCCTATTGCGGAACCTGCCACCGGGACCAGTTAGTGCGCTAAGCCGACCTACTGCTCGCCTTGCCGATTTGCACAACATCATTAGCGCAGCCGAATCCTGGGGACAACTAGAACATTCTGGGGAGTGGGCGCTAGCAATTGTAGCCCGAAACGCACTACGTTTTGCAACAGGAACACAGGCAGGGCGAGAGCTGGAAGCTTTGCTGGCAGAACTTGAGACATTGCCACCAACCAATGACCTTGATCCCATAGAAGAAATCGTTATCGGCCAAGACGAGCGAATCCTGTCCAGCTTCTTAGAGCGTGGTTTGCTTGCTGCGAAGGCAGTTGCCAAAGTGCTGGTTCCTCGGGTCGTCCATGGCGTTCTACAAGACAGGGCTACCTATGGCACGGGATGGTTGATTGCTTCAGATTTGCTTGTCACCAACTATCACGTTATCGCAGCTCGCGACCGTCGAAATGAGCCAGCCGCCAGGATAGACGAATTAAGGGCACAGGCCCTAAAAACTGTGGCGTGGTTTGATTACCTTGATTGGGACAAAGAACACTCGGACTATGACTGCACGGAATTGGCTCACTTCGACGTCAAACTCGACTATGCTATGCTGCGCTTATCGTCAAAGCCAATATCCGGACCCGATATACCGGTGTCAACGTGGGGCCATATATCGATTCCACAAATGCCACCCACGCCAATCAGAGGGGACCGCTTGAATATCATCCAACATCCTCAGGGTGGCCCTAAGCGATTCGCTATTCGGAGTAATTTCTACGTGGACACGATATCTACTGCCGACATGCCTTATCGTATTCGTTATTTAACAGACACTGAACCCGGCTCGTCAGGGTCACCGGTTCTTAATGACGCCTGGGAGGCCATTGCCCTACATCACGCCTCAGTGCGGGTACCGGAGACCAAATACAAGGGTGAAGTGATAAAATATAATAATCAGGGTATTTTGATCCACTCTATCCTTAAAAGTCTACCCGATGCTTTACGCCAGGAAATCCAATCTGCGCAGAAGTGGACGTAGATAACTCAGTACCTCCATTCAAAGATAGCTTGAAAGTCAGGAATAGCTTGAGGAACTGATTATGCCACATAAACTTGATACATTTGAGAACCGCCTTCTAGAACTCCTGAACAAAGTTCCTGCACTAAAAGATCGCGCGAATCGGGACACTCTCTTGCGTAATCTTCCTGCATCTATTAGCCTGAATATAGCCCGATACGATAAACCTTTTGCAGATTTGGCGAGCATTGTGGCAGGAGCAAAAGAATGCGGGGCAATTCCAAAGACAGGAAGACACGCCCTAGACATCATACTGAGTAATACGATTTTCTTTGTCATAGGCCTTGCCCTGGAGCCGGAACTTCAGGCATTGAGAAACGAGTTCCAGCAACTCGCTCAAAAAGAGCATACCATACAAATTGTAGTCGTGTCTATGACCCAAGAACAGGCTATCGATCTCAACGATGAAACTGCCTTCGATAATCAAGGAGAACTTGAGATATTTAGAGAACTGAAGGCAGCCATGCAAACGGACGGAATAGAAGATTTTACTTCTTGCTACGGAGAGAATAGGGATGAATGGAAACCCTTAACAACTGATGAATTGTCTATCAATAAGATCTTAGGAGAGATAGTGGATACGTTGAACAGGTACCGAGAAGAGACGGGGAGATCAACCTTTACCCTCGATTATCTATCCGAGTGGTTTTTCTCTATGGAAAATGAGGAACGCTCTTTTGCCCTGGACACACTTGAACGGTATGGGGGAGTAATCATTATCGATGCAATTTCAATGTATCATCCTCGGGTAAGAAAGGCTTTGATCAACAGCCAATTGACAGGAAAAAATCGGATCGCGATGGTCGTTATTTCACCGCTGGAACCGAAATTATTCAAGACAAATCAACTGCTTGAAGAACAGATATACAGTTCATCTATGGAAACGGCATACCGTTACTTTACCAAGAACTTTGATCCGCTCTATGAATTTGGTGTTGGTGACGTTTGTAACCTGCGTCGATGGCTTGTTTCGACCTTGCCGAACCTGGATCTCGAAAAGCGTCGTCTGAGTCAAGAGATCCGATCTGCCATTCGTGCGGAAGTGAAACCTAACCAATCTCCCCGAGGAATTGCCAATCGGATTGTAGGGAGTAGCAGATAATGATTTTTACCTTTTATTCCTACAAAGGAGGCGTTGGCCGCTCGATGGCCTTGGTTAACATTGCGACGCTCTTGTATCAAGCTGGCTTGAAAGTGCTGATAGTCGACTGGGATCTTGAGGCGCCAGGCCTTGAACGATTTTTCCCTGACCGCGTAGCGCAGGCACTTGAGAGCCCAGGTGTCATTGAAATGCTATTGACCTACAAGGGCGAAGCATCACGATTTAACCCCGGGCGTGGAAGACAGCTCTTTCCCGTATGTAAGGTTGAGGATTATCTGATCGATTTAAGTGAAAAGCCAAGCGGCTCGGGCAGACTCCGGCTGCTTCCGTCTGGCCGGAGGGCAGAAAGCCAATTTGCCGAATACTCCAACGTCGTGAAAACGTTCGATTGGCAAGACTTTTATGAGAATTGGGAAGGAGAGATATATTTCGAGTGGTTGCGCGAGGAGTTTGAGAAGATTGCAGATGTCGTGCTGATTGACAGTCGCACTGGCGTCACCGAAATGGGGGGAGTGTGTACATATCAGCTAGCCGATGCCATTGTGATGTTCTGTGGAGCTAATGAACAGAACATAGATGGCACCCTCCAAATGGTAAAGAGTTTTTCAGATCCCGAGCTTCAGGAATTACGTTATGGCAGACCGTTGAGAACCGTTGTCGTGCCCGCCAGAATTGAAATAATCTCTGAAACGACAAAACTCAATAATTTCCGCCAGAGGTTCAGTGACACTTTTGCTCGATATATCCCTGCTGAATTCCGGGCTAATCGGGATTTTTTTGAGCAACTTGAGATTCCGTACGTTCCGCTTTACGCATTTGAAGAGATAGTTGCTGTTAATGAAACTAGTAGTATGCAACGGTCTCTGGAGTTGGAACAAGCCTATGAGCGGCTCCTACAAGTTCTTGTGGAGCTCACTCCGCGGGACTCCAGAATGAGGAGGCCTGGTGCTAGAAGAATCTCTATTCCCGAATTGAGGTTAGAACGTGACAACCTCTTCATAGAAGCTTCCATTTTCCAGGACGACGAGACGGGCGAGTATGTAACTCGTTTCAAGACGTCGGAGGGCGTGGCTGTCGCCCCATTTAAGCTGCTCTTGCGACCCGATATTGATGAGGAACTGGCTGCACTGAGAGAGAGCATCGCCCGGAATGTCCGGGGAATGAACCTGCGCACCGACCAAGAACGCGATCAACCCCGCGCCTTTGGGCAAAATCTATTCAGCTCACTTTTCCATGGCGAGGCTCTCGAACTCTATCAGGCCTGCCGACGAGAACTTGAATCGTCAGTCTTAGTCGATCCACGTCTGATCATAAAGATCAGACCGACTACATACGATCTTGCCAACATACCTTGGGAGCTGATGTGCGATCCCGAGCAAGGTTTCCTTGCATTTGATCGCCGCACCCCAATTATCCGTTTCATCCCCGAGCGCCCGGTGCGTCGACTGACTTTCGATCCTGAATGGCGGATCCTCCTGGTGACCTCCAATCCGCCTGATACCAAGCATCTAGATTTACAGGCAGAGGCGCAGCAAATACGACTTGCCTTTCAGGAAATCGCTCCCTATGTCAGACTGAGAATTGAAGATCTGCCTGGACCATCGCCTAAGAAGTTTAGGGCTACATTACGGAACTTTGACCCACATATATTGCACTTTATAGGGCATGGGGGCGCCGGTCGTCTTTTACTGGAGGACCATGCCAAAAACGCGGCATTTGCCGTTCCAGAAGCAAATCTTACCGCAACGGTCCAGAACATTCCTTCGTTACGATTGATTTATCTTAACGCTTGCGAAACGTCCGTTGCCAAGTCTCAGGAGAACTCGGGGCTTGCATATGCTCTGAGTCGAGCAGGCATCCCAGCGGTTGTAACCAATCAGTTTCCAGCGCGAGAAGATGCGGCGCGTGAAATCAGGGACGAGTTCTACCGGGTGCTGGCCGGCAACTTACCGGTGGATGAAGCCGTGCTGTGGGGACGCATTACCGTTCAAGGATTACGAGGGGGGGACAGCCCAAACCTGGAATGGGCCACACCCATCCTTTATCTCCAGGCATCCGATGCGCATCTCTTCAAAGATCTACTACAGAGGCAAAGTCCAGCTCCAGAGCACGAATACGATGTGTTCATAAGCCATAGCAGCGCGGACCGGGTTTGGGTGCAAGATGAACTCCTGCCTCACCTGGAGGAAGCAGGATTAAGGGTCTTTATTGATTACCGGGATTTTGAGATTGGTGTACCCAACCTGGTCAATATGGATCGGGCGTTGAACAACAGCCGATTTACATTGATTGTGCTTACACCAGATTGGCTTGAGAGTGAGTGGACCGAATTCGAAAGCCTGCTTGTAGGAACAGATGATCCGGCAGCGCGGCAGCGAAAGTTGATGCCGCTATTGCTCAAACCGTGCAAAATGCCCTCTCGCATAGCCATGCTCACTCATGCCGATTTTACGCGAGAGGCAGAGCGCGGAGCACAGATGGAAAGACTGGTGCAGTCCCTGGCATCGAGACAGACATATGACCGACAAGCTCAAACCGTTGCCGCAGGGATAACGCCCAGCACGCCAGGTGCAGGTCAAGGCGAGGACGTACGCAGGCTGTGTGAGCAGCTTAATGCCCATCGCCGTAATCTAAAGCGGCTGGAAGAACAGAGAGTTAGGTGGGACAGGCGGAGCCCGTCGCCTGATACCTTAAGCCAGCCCAAAGAAAAATCAGCAATTATTAGCCAGATCGAAAAAGAAGAGGCGACAGTTAAACGTCTCGAGGAAGAGTTGGCGAAGCTGGGCGAGCAAGTTGAGTACGAGTTCATCTCACCAGAGCCACAGTCGTCAGAAGCTGGCGCCGAGTCGACGGATCCAATCAGCCCCGACCCCAAGCTCCAGACTCTGTACAACCAGGCTGTAGAGCACTTCACAAACCAGGAATGGGATGAGGCAATAAACTTTCTGGAGGAGATCACCCATACCTGGCCCAGTTTTCGCGATGCAAAGGATTTGCTGCAAGAAGCGCGTCAGGAGCAAGGCAAAATACGGCAGCAACAACTGCATAAGCAGCGGCTTACGGCTTTGCTGGATGCAGCAAGGAGCCATTGGCAGGCAGGTCAAGAGGGGGAAAAGAGTGAATGGCAAAAAGCACTGGATTTACTGAACGACATATTGGTAGAGAAGCCTGACTTTGCCCATGGAGAGGCCGCACGACTGCAGAATGAAGTCAAGACAGCTTACGATGCGTACCTGAAAGATAAAAAAAACCGAGAAAGACTGGAAACGCTCTACGGCGCCGCCAAACGTGCCGCTGGTGAACAAAACTGGGAGCAAGCTATTAACCTGCTAGAGAGCGTGGTGGAAGATAGCCCAGGCTATCGAGATGCATCAGCGTTGCTGCAAACCGCCACCCGCCAAGCTCACCTGGCCGATCTATACGCTCAGGGCGAGTCGGCCTACAGAAGTCGCAACTGGGCACAAGCCATGGAACACTTTGGGAATATCGAATCGTTGCAGGGAGATTATCGAGACGTATCGGTCAAACTTGCCGATGCCCGCCAACAATTGCGCTGGGACAAACTTTTCGACGAGGGACTGGCCTATCTGGAACATGGAGACTGGAATAGTGCGGTGGAAGTGTTAGATCAAGTCCAACCGGATACGGGGCATAGGCGCGGCCAAATGCGCGACCTGGCCTATGCGCAAGCCATGCAAGCCTACAGCCAAGCGATGGAAAAGGCCGATCAACAAGTCGATTGCCCTGCGGACTGGGAGGCGACCATCAGTCTCCTGAGCCCCATCGTATATGATAGTCCTGGCTACCGGGATGCGGCGCGGGTTAGCCAAGAGGCGCGCCGTCAGGCCCGCTGGGCTAAGTTATATGAGGAAGCCAAGCAATATGCGATCAAGGAGAATTGGGTGGCTGCCATCCAGACCTTCGAGCTAATCACCAGAGAAAACACCAACTATCGCGACGTTCGAGAACAATTAGAGACAGCTCAAGCTCGGAATCGCCTGGCCGAACATTACGAGAAGGGACAAAGATACCTGACTTGGAAGAGTTGGCAGGAAGCACGCGATGAGTTTCAGACCGTCGTCGACGAGGATGAAACCTATCGGGATGCCACCACGCTGTTAAAAAGAGCCGAAAAGGAAATTCGCCTGGCTGGACACTTCGCCCAGGCTATGCAAAATTATAGTGACAACCAGCGCGTAGCTGCTATTGCCAGCTTGCAGCAGGTAATCGATGAAGACGAAACTTACTGCGACGGTGAGGCCAAGCGGCTGCTGGCGGCCTGGAAGAAGGAAGTTGAAGTTCGAATCGCCTATGAAGAGGGCAAGACCTACCTCGAAAGACAAGAGTGGCGCGCTGCTATCCAGGCCTTCGATCGCCTGTTTGAGATCGAACGTGAGGGCTACCTCGACGCGGGCGTTGAGTTGGAGAAGGCGCGACTGGAGTTACGATTACAGGAGTTATACGCCGATGCTACACATCTTATCAGCGACGGGCAATGGGAAAAAGCCATCATCACCTTAAAGGAAATCCAGACGCTTCGGGAGGATTACCTGAACGTGCCAGTACTATTGGAGCAAGTTGAAGAGGAACACTGGTTAGAAAACCTATACCAACAGACCAAGCAATACCAGGCTACCGAAGAGTGGAGCAAGGCGGCTGCCACCTTAGAAAAGATTCAAAGACGCCGACCCGACTACGCCGACACAAAGGACTTGCAGAAAGAAGTTCGACACCAGCAGCAGCTTGCCGAGTGGTACACGGATGCACGCCAGGCCTTTGAAAATGAGGACTGGGCCAGAGCTGTCGACCTGCTCCAGAAAATCAAAGCACACGTGACAGGCGACTACAAGGATGTAGCGATATTGTACGAGCACGCTGAGCGTCACCGGCGCCTGGACGAGCTATATGAGGAAAGCGACGTCGCCCTGACTGATTCGGATCTTGAAGCGGCCGAGGCAGCTTTGTCTGCAGCGGCGGAAATCGACGAGGGCTATCGAGACGTGCAGGTGAGGTTGGCTCAAGTACGCCGTCAAAAGCGACTGCTGTCTCTATATAACCGGGCTCGAGGAGCTTTTACCGCTGGACGCTGGGAGGAATCCATTGAAGCCTACCGGCAAGTGCTTGAAATAGATCCCGGTTATCAAGACGCGGAACGGCGGCTGAGGGAGTCCGAGTACCAAAAGCGACTGGCTGATTTTTACGCTGCGGGCGAACAAGCGACAGCCGAAGAGGACTGGAAGAAGGCAATCACTCGCTATGAGGCAATTGTATCCCTCGCCCCTGAGTATCGCGATGCAGAAGCCAGGTTGGTTAGAGCTAAGCGATCGCTGCAAATTCAGGAACTTTACAAGAGCGCGATTCGATTTGAAAGCAAGGGCGACCTGGTCAGCGCACTTCAGCAGTATCAGTCCATTGTCGAACTGGATCCCAACCTCAATGACGTCACTGCCAAAGCCAACGAATTGAGTAAGGCTCTGGAATTAGCGCAACTTTATCAAAAAGCATTACAGGCACTGGAAGCACGGCGATTCACCGAGGGCATCCCATTGTTACAGGAAATCGTGGAGCGAGAACCAGAATATGAGGACGTCCAGCACAGGCTGCAGCAAGCTATCCAAGATCACCGCGCTGCGTTGCTTGAAAGATTTCAATACGCCCAAAGACTGAAGAAAGAAAAACGATTCAGAGAATCAAGCCAGGAGTTTGAAGCCTATCAATACGAAAAAGATAGCTCTCCCTGGCTGAATAGAAGCAATTTAACCTAAAAGGAGGGAGCATTTATAGTGGCTGACAACCTAAACGATTTACCCGACGCTAGAGACGAGATAAGAGATGTTCGCAGACAGCAATTCATTCACTTTCCCAAGAGGCCACTAACGCTCTTAGCCGGAGTTGTTATTCTAGTTCTTTGCGCCGGCGTGGTGGTAGGTGCTGTCCTTCTCTTCTTCCCAAAGAATGCTACCCCGTTGCCCCCTGCACCCACCGACAACTCTTACCTCTGAGGTGCCGACCCGTACGAACACGCCGGAGATCACTCAGATCCCTACAACTGAAGTAACTGCGACATCAACTCCAACAATCGAGATAATGCCGACGACTGAAACACCGATAGAGATCAAGCCCACAGATGTGATTACAGAAGTTCCAACCAATACACCCACTACTCAAGCAGCAACGCCTATACCAACTCCAACTTCAACCGAGACCATCCCTCCGCCAGTGACTATCAATCCTGCCACATTACGCGGCAAAATCGCCGCGCCAGCCTTCAATACCCAAACTGAAACATATGACCTCTACATCGCCTCTGCCCCGGAGTGGCAGCCGGAACGGTTCCAAACGGGCGCCAGCCAACCTGCTTTTTCACCTGATGGAAGCCAGATTATCTTCCGCTCGTGGGGCGGCGAGTCAACTCCCTATGCCGAGCAACTCGTAATCCGCGCGCTAAGTGGTTCGTATGACCGCCTGGTTACTACGCATCCAGAAGATGCTCGGCCTCACTGGAGCAACTTTGAGATTCCGATCCTATATCACAGCCGCCCTGCTGGCGCCAGCGCTCGTGTCTATCTCAAGGGGCTCTGGGAGGGTGCACTGGAAGATCCAAACAGCCGGCCTGAGCTGGCCATCGGTGAGAATCCAACGTGGCTGCCTGACGGCCGAATTGTGTATGCCTCCGGCGAACCTGCTGGAAGAGGACTGTACGTGATGAACAGGGATGGAGGTGGCATCCGCCTGCTCTGGTCGTCACCCATAATAGTTGCTCCCAAGGGCGCGCCTCACAGCAACGAGGTCATATTCAGTTACAACGACGACCTTTATGTGTTGGAAGTCACTGACGGTGTGAGCGAACCCCAGCCAGTACTTACCACACCGGAACGCGAACGGTTGCCGGTCTGGTCCCCAGATGGGCAGTACTTTGCCTATGTAAGAGATCAGGGAGACAACAACTGGGCTGTCTACGTGATGCGAGCTAACGGAACCGGCCAAACCAAGCTGTTTGATTTGCCGGGGTCTATTGATGGCTATCCTATCAACGTCCCCCCTGGAAAATCGTTTGGTTGGTATGAAGAACAATTGGCGTGGGGGCAGTAAATCATCTTCCGCAAAGTGCGGAGTGCGGATACAAGTTGAAATAAGCTGTCAGATATGATATGATTAGATCAGTAGGTTTATCCACCCACCTCCCTAAGGCTTAATCTAAACAACTTCCCCCCTCACGGTGGTAATGTCGTCTGTTAGGAACGAATCGTTGCGAAGGAGCACGTGCTGATGACTGAGACGGCAGAATACCGGTACGACGTATTTATTAGCTACAGTCGCGCCGACCAGGCGTGGGTCGAAGGCGAGCTGTTGCCTCGGCTGGAGGCAGCAGGCATAAGGTACTTCGAACAACTCCGATTTGAGTTGGGCCGCTCGAAGCTGGAAGAGATAGAGCGCGCAATTGTTCAGAGTCGCAGGACGTTGCTTATCCTAAGTCCCGCCTATCTCACCAGCGACTGGCGGCAATTTGATTCTATCCTGGTCAGCAGCTACGGACTCGACATCGGTGAGTGGCCAGCTATTCCTGTCATAGTTGAGCAATGTGAGTTACCTTCACGACTGCAAGTCTTGGTCTCATTGGATATGCGAAAACCTGACGAAGACACGTGGCAACGTCTCGTCAATACCCTACGACGATCCCATCTCTTCATCTGTTACAAGCGCAATGTCGACCCCGATCAAAAACTGGCGAAATACCTTCATCGGTTCCTCACCGGTCTAGGCCACGATGTTTTCATAGACGAGACCCTGCGGGCAGGTGAAACCTGGCTTGAAGAGATTGACCAACAGATCAAGGCAAGTGACTTCCTGATTGCGTTGTTGTCCAAGGAGTCGGCTGATAGTGAAATGGTGCAGGCCGAGGTGCGGCGTGCCTATGAGTATCGAAAGCGACAGAGACGCCCCCATACACTGCCGGTGCGTATCGCCTACGAGGGCCTGCTTCCTTATTCTATCGATGTCTTTATCGACTCACTTCAATACGTGGTTTGGCAGAATGAGGCAGACAACGAAAGCGTAGCTCAAGACATCTTGGCGGCCATCGAGAGGCGCTTGCCAATGCGCCTCCCTGTCCAGGCCACGCCAGTGAGGGAGGGACTCATCATCTCTGAGGATGGGCGGCCTGTTACCGACGACGCAACCTTGCAACCCCCACTGCCAGAGTTCGACCCACGCTTTCTTGAAGAACTGGAGGCGCCGGGTGGGGCGGTCAAGCTGGCCGACAAATTCTACGTCGAGCGGAACGCCGATACTCGTCTCAAACGCGAGGTTGTGAAACCAGGCACAACAACTACGATCCGGGCTTCGCGCCAGACAGGCAAGAGTTCGCTGCTGGTGAGAGGTGTGCAATACGCTCGGGAGTATGGAGCAAAGGTCGTAAACCTCGACTTGCAGCGTGTTGACACTGATTTCCTACAGACGCCTGACAGTTTCTTACGCTACCTGGCTGAGTTCATTGTCCGCAAGCTCCGGCTGGACTTAGCCGAGGTAGAGAAGTTATGGCGGGGCTCGCTGGGACCGCAGGACAAACTGACTTACTTGCTAGAGGACTATATCCTTCCTGAGAGTGATCCCGGCGTCGTCTTGGCTCTGGACGAAGCGGACCGTCTACTGCAAACCGACTTTTATAAAGACTTCTTTAGCCTGGTTCGCTCGTGGCACAACAGCCGGGCTCTTGATGAACAATGGAATAAGCTCAACATTGTTATGGTCATTTCCACAGAACCCTATCTGCTCATTGCCGATATGAACCAGTCGCCCTTTAATGTGGGACTCAGCCTGTATCTGAAGGACTTCGAAAAAGCCCAGATACTTGATCTTAACCAGCGATACGGCTCGCCAGTACAAGCGAGTGACCTTCCCCATTTGATAAGATTACTGAACGGTCACCCCTACCTCACGCGCAAAGCGCTCTACACTTTGGTCACAGAACACTTGACCTGGGCAGAGTTGGCCCGCGTCGCTCCCAGAGACCAGGGTCCCTTTGGCGACCACTTACGGCATAATCATTGGCTGTTACGCGATGAGCCAGACTTGAGGGAGGCTTTGAAACGAATCGTACACGATGAACGCTGCAAGGACGAGATGGCCTTCTTTCGCTTGCTGCGGGCCGGCCTGGTAAAGGGGAGTGGCGACGTCTGCAAGTGTCGCTGTGACCTGTACCGGATGTACTTCGAGGATAAGCTGTGATGAGCGGCTATTCGAGCCCCTCAGATTTCTTCGTCGCTGGTGGCACACTCCGTCCCGATTCACCCTCCTATGTGAAGCGACCGGCGGACGATGAGCTGTTCCATCTGGCAATGGCTGGCGAATTCTGTTACGTGCTTACGCCACGCCAGATGGGTAAATCGAGCCTAATGGTGCGAACCGCTCGCCGATTAAGAGACAAAGATGTGAACACGGCTATTATCGATTTAACGAAAATCGGCACTGTCGCGATTGACCAGTGGTATTTGGGCCTGCTGACCCGTTTGAAGAGAGAATTAAATCTCTCAGTAAACCCAGAAACCTGGTGGCAGGAGCGCAACCTGCTGGGTCAAGTACAGCGCTTCACCGATTTCCTACGTGACGTAGTCCTGGAGGAGATAGAGGGGCCAATTGTCATTTTCATTGACGAGATTGATACTACTCTCAAGCTCGATTTCAGAGACGACTTTTTTGCTGCCATCCGGGCTATGTACAACGATCGCGCTGATGATCTTGAACTCGAGCGACTAACCTTTGTTCTGCTTGGCGTGGCCTCCCCGCCCGACTTGATCAAAGACCGCGCCCGAACGCCCTTCAATGTTGGTCGGGGCATTTCCCTTCAAGAGTTTAGTCAGGCTGATGCCACAGTACTGCAAGATGGTCTGGAGGCATTGTATCACGGACAAGGCAAAGCAACCCTTACGCGCATTTATCACTGGACAAGTGGTCACCCATACCTGACTCAAAAACTGTGCCTGACCGTAACTGAGAGTGAACAGAGACACTGGACAGATGAGCAGATTGATGGCTTGGTTGACAAGCTCTTTCTCTCAGAAGAAGCACGGAAAAGAGAGACTAATATCCAATTTGTTCAGGACAAGATATTATCGTATGCGTGGTTCGTTCGCCGCAGATTGCTTGGTCTTTATAGAGAGGTCCTTGAGAGGAGAAAAATCAGCGACGACGGACAATCAACGTTACAAAACCAATTGAAGTTGTGCGGGCTGGTCAAAGCCGAGAACGGATATCTGCAAGTTCGCAATGAGATATACCGTCGTGCGTTCAACGCTAACTGGGTAAAGGAAAATACGCCAATCAACTGGGCCTACGTTTTGACGGGAGTTGCAGGCATTGTCGCTATACTGGCAGTTGGTGCTATCCTGTACAATGCCTGGGTTGGCATCCAAGTTCAAGACTGTGTTGCCAACTTCTACCAAGCAAATGAACCCGAAGAGCGAGTTACTCACTTGGTGAGACTGTTTGGGATGCGGGGCCTTTTTGGGCCTACAGACTACGACTATAAGGCCCGGGAACTATTCTACGGGCTTTCAAGAGAAGAACAGTTGGCCCTCTTCGGCATTGACGGCGTCGATGATCCTGATCTCAATATCCTCATCCAGAACCTATATATTACATTGGCAGATGTAGATGGTAGTACAGATAGTACGCAATCCCTTCTAGAAGGAATGGCCAACGCACTAGATGAACGCAATGAGACAGATAAATTGAAACACTTAGAAAAAGAGATTACTAGTTGGCTGGATGGGAGAGAGCATGCAAAGCAAGACCAATATGATGAGGCGCTTAATGCATACGACAACGCAATAAAGCTAAACGGCGACAACCCAGCCACACTATATGAAAGAGCACGAGTCTTGATTGCGCTGCCGGAGCCGGACTATACGCGAGCATTGAGCGATCTAGACCGAGTTGTGATCATCGCCAGACAAGTACGGGCCCCCACACCAACTCCAGTATCATCTGATCAACTGACCAGAACATCACTTGCCACGCCTACTATTACTCCAACTACTACACGCACGCCTACACTTGCCCCTTCTTTTACAGCAACTCCAACCAATACCACCGCCACAGATACATCTCCAAAGTCAACCAAGTCCCCTCCCACTGGTGCTGTAGTTACCTCAACCACTGTATCACCTACAGAAACGCCAACCCCGACGCCGACAGCTGTGCCGGTCTCTTTCTCTTCAGATTTCGCAAATACTGGGCAGATGATAAGCGCGGTTAGGAATTTGATCTCAGATAATCCGGATCTGGCCGACTTCCTGGTAAGAGCTGGAAGCTCGGAATATCCAGATCTGTGGGAATTTGGGTTAGTGCCCCTACCGGTTATCACTCGCTTTGAAGTCGTGCCAGAGATTATCATCCAGGGAGAGCAAGCGACGATTTATTGGGAATATATTTATGGAATGACTGCCAGTCTCTCCCCTGGCGACCTGGTCGTTGGGCCTAGTGGTTCCCTAGCGGTCGCACCCAGTACCGCCACCAGCTATAGTCTTGTTGTCCTCAGTGAAGCAGCCAGTGTGGAACGTACTATCACGTTGATGATCCAGCCTGGGCCTACCCCTGAGGCACCACCTGAAACACCTGCCAATCTCACTGTCACCGGCGTCCACGTCGATGGCTTTGATTTCACGTGGATGGATTCCAGCAGCGACGAGCAGAGCTTTCGGCTGTATGACGCCAGCACGGGGCTGAAGGTGGCGATCTTTCCTGCCAATACGACGAGCGGCGCAATTCGCGGTGTAGCATGTGGGACGTCCTACAGCTTTCATCTGGCCTCCTTCAACGAAAGAGGCGAGTCGTTGCCGAGTAACACGGTACAGCAAAGCACAAGCCCCTGCGGTGAGACGACGACCACCATAACGCCTTCGCCAACCAGCACTCACACCCCGGTTCCTAGCCCGACGGCAACGTCCACGCGGACGCCCACGTCCACACTGTCGCCGATCCCAACTGACACGCCAACATCCACGCCGACGGTCGAGCCGCCGTCTCCAACTCCAGTGCCAATTGGCCCCGCCGACTTGTACAATCGCATCTTGTTCAAGACTGACCGGGATGGCATGACGCGCGTCTATTCCATGAAACCTGACGGCAGTGATCAGCAACCGGTCCCAGACGCGGTCATCTACAATCAACTGGCAGCATCGGAAGCCCTCTCCCCCGATGGCAAGCAACAGATTAGGGTCCGCACCGAAGGCAACGCTGAACTGTGGCTGATCACCCTCGATGGCAACCAGGACGAGTGGCGCATCACCTACACCGCTGAGAATGACTTCGATCCCGCCTGGTCACCGGCGGGAGACCTCATCGCTTATGTCTCCGAAAAGACCGGAAACGGAGATATTTACATCTCTACCCCCCTAGGCTTCGCGGCGGAGCGCATTACCTTCAACAAAGATTCCTTCGACAGACACCCCACCTGGTCCCCTGATGGCCGGTATGTGGCATTTTGGTCCAACTCCCAATATGGCCTGAAACAGATTTACATTTATGACACTTTGACCGGCGAAACACGCTACGTGGGTGGTGGTCCTTTCAACGATTGGGACCCCCTGTGGGTGAAGTAAAACACAGATACAATGACTCCGCATTTAATCAAAGGGCGAGGCGATGCCTCGCCCCTCTCGCTTTGCCAGCCCCAGGCTCCATGCTATACTGCCCCCACCAAACCTATCCACGCGAGATTGGCTCTCATCATGATTACTTATGTCAAGTTATTGCTTATGGCCGTCTCTTGGGGCGGCACCTTCATCGCCGGGCGCGTCATCGCACGCGACGTGCAGCCCTTCTCGGCCGCCTTTACCCGTTTCGTCATTGCGTCCGCGCTGCTGCTCCTGCTAACCTGGCGCGTCGAAGGCAAGCTGCCTGGCATCAAGCGCGGGCATATCATGCCCATCATCCTGCTAGGCATGACGGGCGTCTTCGGCTACAATGTCTTTTTCTTTAAGGGAATGCAAACAGTGGGCGCCGGCCGCGCCTCGGTCATCGTGGCCACCAATCCCATCTTCATCACCCTCTTCTCGGCTTTCTTCTTCAAAGAGAAGCTGACTCCCATCAAAGCAGCCGGGATTCTGATTTCGGTCACCGGGGCGGTGGTTGTCATCTCCAGGGGGGATCCCGGCCAGGTATTGACCGGAAGCCTGGGCTGGGGCGAACTCTTCATCTTTGGCTGCGTGTTGAGCTGGGTGGCTTACTCGCTGATCGGCAAGGTCGTAATGGCCGAGCTGACGCCCCTGATCACAGTGGCTTATTCCGCCGTGGCCGGCACGCTTGCCCTCCTCCTCCCCGCCTACCTGGAAGGCGTGACCCAGAATTTCGTTCACTATTCCGCCCCAAGCTGGCTGGGGCTTTTTTACCTGGCGTTGTTCGGGACCGTGCTGGGATTTCAGTGGTACTATGAAGGCATCAAAGCTGTCGGCCCTATGAAAGCCAGCATCTTTATCAATTTCGTGCCCATCAGCGCCGTTATCATGGCGTTTTTGACACTGAGAGAACCGCTTACTCCATCCCTACTGCTGGGGGCGATCCTGGTCAGCGCCGGCGTTTACGTGACCAACTCCGCCTCTCTCGGCTGGCGAGTCCAAAGATCGCTTTCTTAAAAGAGGGACGACGAAGTACGGAAGACGAAGGATGAATGAAGCCACCCTGGCCAATCCCCCAATCTTCCGACCTTCCAATCATCCAACCTACCAGTCTTTGAAGGAGGTCCATCGATGAACATCCTAAGAATCCTAATCGGCATCCTGGTCCTCATACTGGGCCGCAAGCTTTTCTGGCTGTTTGTGGCCGTGCTCGGTTTCGCTTTCGGTGCGGCGTTGGGGACCCAGTTGTTCCAGGGCCAGCCTGACTGGCTGATTCTGGTCATCGCTTTGGGGGCCGGCCTGTTAGGCGCTCTGTTGGCCGTATTCCTGCAAGAAATTGCCATCGCGGTGGCCGGGTTCATTGGGGGCGGCTACATCGCCCTGATTTTGCTGAATGCCCTGGGACAGAACCCAGGGCCGGCTTCCTGGCTGCCCTTCCTCATTGGCGGGATCATCGGTCTGGTGTTGATGATTGCCCTGTTCGATTGGGCCTTGATCGTCCTCTCCTCCCTCGTCGGGGCCGGTCTCATCCTTCAGGCGATTCAGCCGATTCAGCTTCGCCGCCCGATCGAGGGTCTGCTGTTCATAATCCTGGTCGTCATCGGCATCGCAATCCAGGCCAGCCTGATGAGAGGCGATCAGCCTCAACCTGCGCCGCCAGACAGAGCTTGACGATCCATAGATCGCGAATGACACGAATGCCGTTAGGAGGAGATATGACCGGCAACAAGGTAAGCCATCGAGAGTTGTCTTACCGGGCGATGAAGGCCATGTTTGGAGTGCACAATTTCGTGGAATTCGTGATCTGATGACAGACCCGAATATCGATAGACACAAGCGCCGGGTGATCGTGGTTGGAGGAGGCGCAGCCGGTCTGATGGCTGCCGGGCAGGCGGCCGAGCTGGGGGCCGAAACACTGCTCCTCGAAAAGATGGATCGCCCGGGACGCAAGCTGCGTATCACCGGCAAGGGACGCTGCAATCTGACCAATGTGGCTCCCATGTCCGAGTTTATGGCGCATTTTGGACCCAATGGACGTTTCCTGCGCCAGGCTTTTCACCGCTTTTTCACCCCTGAGCTGGTAGGATTTTTTGAAGATCTTGGAGTGCGGACGCTGACCGAGCGAGGCGGGCGAGTCTTTCCAGTCGAAGGCCAGGCCCAGGACGTCGTGGATGCACTGCTAGGATGGATTGGCGAACGCGGTGTAAGACTCAGGACCCAATCGCCCGTGGAGCGGTTGCTCGTCGAGGGGAGACGGGTAGTCGGGGTACACGTGTCCCGCCCGCCGGGGCGGGTATATCGCGGGGACGCCGTGATCGTCGCTACGGGTGGGGCTTCCTATCCTGCCACCGGGTCAACCGGGGATGGGTACCGGCTCGCCGGTTCAGTGGGACATACCATCGTCCCCATTCGACCGGCATTGGTTCCCCTGGAAACGGCCGGCGACGTTGCAGCCAGGCTGCAAGGCCTGAGCCTGCGCAATGTGACGGCGCGGATGTGGATGGTTCCCCGGTCCCATCAGCCGGATAGAAGCACAGGGCCGGTGGGGAGAGAGCAAGCGGAGGCATTTGGCGAGATGATGTTTACCCACTTTGGCGTTTCTGGGCCGATCATCCTCTCTTTGAGCAGACAGGTGGTAGACGCACTGCGCCAGGGCCAGAGAGTGACAATTTCCATCGATCTCAAACCGGCCCTCGACGAACGTAAGCTGGATGCCCGGCTTCTCCGCGACCTGGATGCCCACGGCAAACAACAGTTTCGTACCTTGCTCAAAGGGTTGCTCCCCAGAAAACTCATCCCGGTTTGTTTCGACCTGACAGGCATCCCCCCAGACAAAGTCGGGCACCAGATCACGGCCGAGGAGCGCAAACGTCTACGAACCTGGCTGAAGGACTTTCGCCTGGAGGTGAGCGGGCACCGCCCTTTTACGCAGGCCATCATTACGGCTGGCGGGGTGGACACCCACGAAGTTGACCCGCGCTCGATGGCGTCGCGCCTGGTGGAGGGTCTTTATTTCGCGGGCGAGGTGCTGGATATAGACGCCGACACCGGCGGCTATAACCTGCAAGCGGCATTTTCTAGCGGCTGGCTTGCCGGTCGCGCCGCAGCGCAAGCGGGCCAAGGGTCAAGAACCAAAGAAGCAAAGAGTAATAAAAAAGGCTGAGAATTGTAGACAATGACGAAGGACGAAGGACGAACGACGAAGAACCAATCACCCCCCCAGATGTTTTCGTCCTTCGTCGTCCGTCATTCGTCCAATACAGATTGTGGTGTTTGTCAGTTGCCCGCGTGCCAGCTATAATCTTAACGTGAAATCGATTGAAGTGCCTATCGTGAAACTGATGGGAAAGGTCTTGGGCCGGGCCGCGCTGGCAGTATTGGGGCTGGCCCTGGCGCTGCTGTTGTTAGAGGGAGGTGTACGGCTCATGGGTATCGCGCCGCCGGCCGCCCCCCTTCCCCCTCTGTGGGAACCGCATCCCTACCTGGGGTGGTTCCACATCCCCAACAGCGGCGGTGTGTGGTACAGCGAATACGGCGAGTACCAGGCCGACGTGCACATCAACGCGCGCGGCCTGCGCGACCGCGAGATCGGCTATGATGATCCACAGAACGCCTATCGCATCCTGGTGTTAGGCGACTCTTACGCCGAGGGGTTACACGTAGCACTGGAGGAGACCTTCCCCAAACAACTGGAGACACGGCTGGCCGGCGGCGAGCAACCGGTAGAGGTCATCAACGGGGGCGTTAGCGGCTGGGGCACCGACCAGGAGGCCATCTTTTACGCCATCGAGGGCTTCCGCTACGAACCTGATCTGGTGTTACTACTCCTGTTTACGCGCAATGACATACTCAACAACTACGGCCCGTTGGAAACGGCCCGAGTAGAGGCCGTCCAGAAACCTTTTTTTAACCTGGAGGGGAACGAATTAGTGACGCCGTCCTTCCCCTTCGAACCACCGCCCGGGACGGGGTCCCCGCCACCACCGCTGCTGGCCTTCGGCGACTGGCTTCGCGCTCGGTCGGCGCTGTACCGGCTGATGATGCCCTACCTGCGCAACATCCCGGCCACGCGTCGGGCGCTGGGTCCGCTCGGCCTGTTGGGCGGGGTAGGCGTGGCGCTGGCCGATGAGCCTAGCCTGCCGGTAACGTTTGAGGTTTACCAAACCCCTCCCTCTCAAGAGTGGGAGGAAGCCTGGGCCTTGACCGGCGCCCTCATCCGCCGACTGGACGAGGAAGTACAAGCACGTGACGCGCGGCTGGGGGTGATCATCGTCAACGCGCCTGAACAGGTATATGACGAGCGCTGGGCGGCTGCCTCCAAGGCAATGGCCCCAACCGATGGTATCAGTTGGGATCCGGAAGCCCCCAACCGCCGCCTGGCGGGCATACTGGATGAGGCAGGCATCCCTTACCTGGACTTGCTGCCCGCCTTTCGAGAGGCAGCCACGCAGCCCGAAACACTTCCTCTCTATTTTCGCTTCGACTTCCACTGGACGCCGGCCGGCCACGCGTTGGCGGCCCAGGAGGCAGAATCATTTCTGCGCGAACACGGGTTGGTAGATGGCAACTGAAAAGGACCGCCCCGAAAAAACCAAGCCCTGGAGCGACATCGACCTCAATCACTGGCGCGACTACGAGGACGTGCTGACCGACAGCCTGTGGATCTTCCCCAATCGCGCCAGTGGCGAAGGCCACACGCTGGATTATCACGGCAACTTCATCCCCCAAATCGCCACCCAAACCTTCACGCGTTACACCAAAGCAGGAGAGATAGTACTGGATATGTTCCTGGGCTCCGGCACGTCGGCCATCGAGGCGCTCAACCTGGAGCGACGCTGCATCGGTGTGGAGTTGAAGCCCGACCTCGTCGAATACGTGCGCGCCAAAATCCCCCCCGACCGCCTGGATAGCGAAGTGCACCTCATCCAGGGTAACAGCACAGCCCAGGCAACCGTCGATGCTGTGCGCGTCGCACTGGCGGACATGGGTGAGACCCACGCCCATCTGTTGGTGCTGCACCCACCTTACCACGACATCATCCTCTTTTCGGACCGGGCCGAAGACCTGTCCAACGCCCCGGACGACGAGGCCTTCCTGGATATGTTTGAGACGGTCGCCCGCCACGGCTACGAGTTGCTGAGCCCCGGTCGCTTCGCCGTGCTCATCATCGGCGACAAGTACGAGAAGGGCGAGTTGATCCCCCTCAGCTTCTGGTGCATGGAGCGTATGAACCGGGTCGGCTTCAGGAGCAAGGCGATTGTGGTGAAAAACATCGAGGGCAACGAACGGGGCAAGGGACGAACCAGCAACCTGTGGCGCTACCGGGCGCTGGCGGGTGGATACTACATCTTTAAGCACGAATATGTGATTATCTTCCAAAAGCCGGAATAGTAACTACGTTCTAGCAGGATGGTTCAGAAATAGTGTAACACCTTCTCAACTGGACGAAGGACGAATGACGAACGACGATGAGATATGGGCCAACAATTGGTCCTTCGTCTTTCGTCCTTCGTCTGTAATTGTAATCCTAATCTCAGGTACTTCTGAACCATGCCGTTCTGGCAATTGTTAAATCCACCGAAGGTCCCACACATCCGTGTTCTTAATCTCGGTGGCGAATCGCAAACAAAATCACTGCTTCCTTCGCCTAGACATCTTCATAAGCCAGATTCTTGACAAATGAGTCAAGTTTTCCTCACGGACAGAAAGAAACACGGACCTATCTTCTCTTTTCTGTTGTCCGTGTTCCTTTCCGTCTGTGGGGAGATGGTTGGCCTCTCGTCGGTTTGAGGTGAAGCTTCGTTAGTGCCCTATGAGGGATACTTCGACGCCCAACCTCTCCAACACCTGGTTGCCGATCACGTCCAGATGCCCGTTGAAGCGAACGAAGTCCAGGTCATCGGCGGGAATGGTGAGCACCGGGCACAGGGTGAAATCCTCAATCCAGGCATCGTATAATTCGTTGAGCTGCTGCAAGTAGAGGGGGGAAATCTCGCGCTCAAAGTCGCGCCCCCGCTTGCGAATACGCTCCAGCAGGGTGGGCACCGAGGCCTTGAGATAAACCACCAGGTCGGGAGGAGGCAGGAACAGCACCAGCACTTCGTACAATTCGCGATAGCTGTGGTAGTCACGGTCGCTCATATTGCCCTGCTGATACAGGTTACGGGCAAAAACCTCGGCGTCTTCGTACACACTTCGGTCCTGCACCACCGAGTTGGGGCTGTTCAGCAACTGGTGATGGTGACGCAGCCGGCGTGACAGGAAAAAAATCTGAGAATGGAAACTCCAGCGGCGCATATCCTTGTAGAAATCGGCCAGGTAAGGATTGTCACCGACTGCCTCGTAGAACGGTTCCCAACCAAAGCTCTCTGACAGCATCGTGGTTAATGTGCTCTTACCCACGCCCACATTACCAGCGATGGCAACAAAATGGTTCTTCATCTCTAACCTCCCTCCCCTTCTTGCTTCTGACCACTGATCTGTAACCCCTGCCTACCTTACGCCTGTCTAGCGTCTTCTGACTTGTGTCTAGCGTCTACCCCTCCACTTTCTCCAAATAGGCCGCCTCCAAATCGATCCCCGCGTTATTGGCCAGCTTAAGCAGGTACGCCAGGCAATCGGCCAGTTCGGCGCGCAGATGAGGCAGACACTCGCTCATCGCCAGTTCCTGGGCCTCAGGCCGGTTGCCGACCTTCTGAAATAGAACCTTCTGCTGGCGCCAGATGGCCGTCATCTCTGCCCCCAGTTCGCCCACCTCTTGAGTGAGTCCCATAAAATTGAAGTAAAGGTCACTCAAGGCAGCGTCGCTCTGGTCGAGAGCCTGCTGCCAGCGCTGGAAGTCAGCCAGCCGGCGCCGAGGTGGGCCGGCAAGCCCCTCATCCGTCGCATGTGCCGTATGCGGTATATACCCGGTCTCAAACATGGGGAGTGGTGGCTGCTCAAAGCCATCGTCCAGCGCGATTCGCACCCGTCCCACTACGTACGCCAGTGCATCGGGATCGCTAACCCAATTCAGGTCGTCCGTGTCAATGATCAACACCGGCGCATCGTGATAGTCAGCAAAAAATCGCCCGTAGGCCCCACTCAAATCGGCGATATAGTCGCGGCTCATAGCGCGCTCGTAGGGCCGGTCGCGCATAGCGATGCGGTCCATCAGCGTATCCACTTCGGCCCGCAGGTAGACGACAAGGTCTGGCAATGGGATCTTCTCGGCCAACACGTGGTGAACACGTCCATACATCTCCAACTCATCGCCCGACAGATTCAAATGGGCAAAGAGCCGGTCTTTGGCAAAGCTATAATCGCTGACGAGAGTTGAGTGGGCCAGGGTCGGGGCGATGACCCGATGTTGCTGTCGATAGCGGCTCAGGAGGAAGAATATCTGGGTCTGAAAAGCATAACGCTCACGATCAGAGTAGAAGTCGCTGAGGAAGGGATTCTCCTCAAAGACTTCGAGCAGCAATTCTGCTTGGAAGGAGTCACGTATCAGGCGGGCAAGAGTTGTCTTGCCCACGCCGATGACTCCCTCAATGGCAATGTACGGGTAGCGCACCAAGTGGGACCTCCCAGCATGCATGGATTGTAGACCGGAGATAGTCAGTGGTACTATATGTAGTAGGGTTTGAATGTCTGCCCACAAATCCTGGGGTTATACGCTAGCTTGATGATACCTCAAATAGGGGGTAAGAGTCAAGAGGGTTATCTTAAAAATTTCAGAACGATAGCTTAAAATCTGGCCTCAAGATTGACGATTCCCTGACTCTTGTCTTATACTGAGGGGTGGGGGGGTGGTTGGTTGGCTTGTTGGTTTGTTGGGTGGGTGGGGGGTTGGGTGGTTAGTTAGTTGGTTGGTTGGGTAGTTAGTTGGGTGGGTGGTTGGAGGATTAGAAGGCTGGAAGGATTCGGGGGTCGGAGGCGAGCGACATGAAGGCATTGGTCACCGGCGCGACTGGTTTCGTTGGATCGAACATCGCGGCGGCGCTGGCGGCGCGTGGCGATCACGTACGCGTGCTGCGCCGGGCCACGTCACGTCTGGACGCATTGGAGGGGGTGGCGGTGGAATACGTCGTCGGCGACATCCTCGACCCCGATTCTCTAATGGCGGCTATGCAGGATCGCGAGCTGGTCTTCCACGTGGCGGCCATGTCGCAGTACTGGCGCAGCAACAAGGACACCGTCTATCGGGTGAACGTGGAAGGGACTCACAATGTCATGCACGCAGCCTTGGCCGCCAAGGTGCAGCGGGTCATTCATACCAGTTCGGTAGCGGCCCTGGGTTATCCACCACGCGGCACCATCGCCGATGAGTCACAAATCTTCCCCCCGGAACTGAGCTGGTGGCCGTACGGCCACAGCAAATATATGGCCGAGCTCGAAGTGGGTAAGGCAGTGGAGCGAGGGCTGCCCGCCGTCATCGTCAACCCAACTATTGTTATCGGCCCCAAGGACGTAAATTTCATATCGGGCAGCCTCATTCGAGCGTCGGTCAAGGGACAACTGCGCGTGGTGCCGCCGGGTGGCTCCAACATCATCCATGTAGATGACGTGGTAGCTGGCCACCTGGCCGCCGCCAGGCGAGGGCGTGTCGGCGAGCGTTATATTTTGGGTGGCGAAAACCTGTCTCATTGGGAGGCAGCGGAGACGATCGCTTCGGTCACCGGGGGGGCGCGGCCCAGGTTGGTGTTGCCGCACTGGCCCCTGCCTCCCCTGGCGCGTTTCATTGATGCCTTCAACGCACTCAACCCCCAGCCACCACTGGTAGCCGGTGAACAGATATTATTAGGCGGTGAAACCTTTTACGTGAATAACAGTAAGGCAGTCCACGAATTGGGACTGCCTCAAACTCCCTTCCGCCAGGCGGCGGCGGACGCGTATACATGGTATCGGGAACACGGACTGCTGTGACGTTCAGGCCTTCACATCACCCGACTAGGACCGCCTGCGCAGCCGCTAACCCCACGCCGGCCTCAAACTTGTAACCGACCTGGGCCAGCCCTTTCTCGATAGCCCCTAGTGTGGCCAGCACATCGGAGCCGGTCACAGCCCCCATGTGACCGATCCGGAAGTACTTGGTCTTGATCGAAGGATATAGCCCACCGGCCAGGATTACACCCGCCTCCTTCACGTGGCCCAATAGCGCGGCATCCACGCCCTGCGGATAATAAGGCACGGTCAGAGTGGTGGCGGTCACCTGGGGACTCACCGGTACCTGCTTCATCCCCAGGGCGGTGATGGCCGCCTTAAAGGCCTCGCTCAGCCGCCGGTGGCGGGCGAAACGGGCGTCCATCCCCTCGTCCAAGATTTGACCCAAGCTCACATTGAGAGCCCAAATGAGATTGACAGACGGCGTACCAAAGTAGCCCGGCCGGCGCGCCTCGTAGGCTTCCATAATGGGCAGCCATTCGTTCCAGTCAGCATAATAGTTACTCACCGGAGCCTTGCGCTTGCGGAAAGCGTCCATCGCTCTTGGCCCGGCCACCATCAGAGCCAGACCCGGCGGCACGCCGATGGCCTTCTGGGAGGCGGTGAGCGCCAGGTCAATACCCCACTCATCCTGGTACATCGCCTCAGCCGCTACGGAGCATACACCGTCCACCACCACCAGCACTTCATACTTGCGCCCCAAGGCGGCCAGACCCTTGATGTCGGTCCCCACGCCGGTGGACGTATCCACGTGAGTAATAGTCATCAGCTTATAGGAACCAGCCTTCAGAGCAGCCTCCACCTCCTCCAGGGGAGGTGCATCCCCGACGGCCGGGGCGTGCACCTGGGTCACATCCGCACCGTAGCGCTCCAGGACAGCGACGAAGCGATCACTGAAATAGCCGGTATTTACCACCAAAGCCTTGTCGCCGGGCTCGATGAGGTTGGCAGCCGGCATATCCATGGCCAGCGTGCCAGAACCGGCCACCACGAAGGGCTGTCCACCGGGACACAAGAACACCTCGCGCAGCCGTTCCAGCGCCTGACCGAAGACCTCAATGAAGTTGGGATCTATGTGGCTGGTGGTCGCCATACCCATAGCTCGCAGCACCTCTGGGGTGAACTCGATGGGTCCGGGGATCATGAGTAATTTTCGGTTTTTCATTTTTTGCCTGCCTTTCCTGAGATGGTTACGCCATTGTAAAGAATTTTAATCTTCTGGCCTGCTGTAACGTGGCAACCAGGAGAGCCGCCGTACTTAGGATTGGGAATTGAATAACTTCCTCAAATGCAAGCGAAATACTAGCCTGATTCAGTCGACCAATGGGTAAGTTATTAAATCCTTAGTCCTTAGCCAGCCAGGAGCGCTACCTGGCCAACAGTATAACATGGTGTGTTTTGTGCTACGAATCACGATGGTTATTACGCCCAAATCTCTGGGTTCGCCAGGTACTGCGGTCGCTCCCCGCGCAAGACCCGAAGCATGTCTTCCACAACAGTAAGGCTCATGCGCCGCCGCCCTTCGTCGGTGTAGCTGGCCACATGGGGGGTAAGCACCACCTGCTCGAATTGAAATAGCACGTTATCAGGGGCAGGCGGCTCTGGGTCAAATACGTCCAGCCCCACGCCGCCAAAATGTCCATCCTTTAGAGCCTCAATCAAGGCCTGCTCGTCTACCACCGCGCCGCGAGAAGCGTTGATCAGAATCCCCTCTGGTTTCATGGCACGCATAACCTCGCGGTTGATCAGGTGATGAGTTTTGGGAGTGTGAGGAGTGTGTATGGTAAGCACATCCACCCGGCCAGCCAGTTCGACTAAATCCTCCACATAGGTGCCCCCCCACGCTGACACGATCCCTGGGTCCAGGTAAGGGTCATAGACGTAGACCGACATATTCAGCGCATCCCGGCACATTGCGGCCAGACACTGGCCGATGCGACCAAAGCCCACCACGCCCAGGGCCTTGCCGTGCATTTCGCGACCCATCCCATCCGGCCGTTCTCGTATCTCAAAATCTCCGCATCGCGTGGCTTGATCAAGCCGGGGCAGGTGGCGGGCTGTGGCCAAGATCAGCAAGAGAGTGTGTTCTGCCGTGGACTGAGTAGGGCCGTAGGGGGTAAAAACAACCGGGATACCCCGCTCCGAGGCAGCATCTACATCCACGCTGTCCAAACCTACTCCGTGCCGCCCGATCACCTCCAGGTTTTCGGCCAGGTCCATCTCGGCCCCGCCCATATCAAACCCAAAGCAGAGCAAAATGGCGTGCGCTCGAGGCAGCAATTTCAGAAGCTCGTCCGGTGGCGCGGTGTAGGGAGTGAGGACAGTTACTTCATCTTGCAGCTTGTCGAGCGCTGCGGTGTGGATAGGCTTATTCACCAGGATGGTTTTCTTGAGCATAGCCGCTCCCTCCAGGCTTAGGATGTATGTGTGAACGATAGGATGGATGTACCCACCCGCTCGGAGGCAGATTTAAGCCGTGAACGGGATATGGGGTGCACCGTTGGAAACTGTATGTGCGGATATTATAAGGAGGGACGCCGCAACGTCAATACTGCTCTGACTCAAAAGACGAAAGATTGTTAACAAATGTGTAACACCTTTGAAAGGCTCTTGTAATATTCGAAATGTAAATTGAAGGCAATTGATTTGCACAAAGCCGCAAAATTCTATGGTCAGGAAACAACAAACCGTAGACTTGATGCCACATGCCACCTTCCTCCCCCCTGCCCAAAGATCCGACAGGAAGTATCTTATGAAAAAGATTCTATTCCAGACGCTCACCAAAGCAGGTGATGGCGCCTTCGTTACGGACGATGATCAGCGAATCATCTTCTGGAATCAAGCTGCAGCGGAGATCATAGGTTACACGTATGAGGAAGTCACGGGTCTGCCGTGTTATGAGATCCTGGAAGGACGTAACGATCAAGGAAAGCTGATTTGCTGTGAACATTGCCGCGTAGCGGCCAGCGCGATCAGTGATAGGTCCGTAAGGGACTATGACATGTTAGTTTACAACAAATCAGACGAGGCGCGCTGGATAAACATCAGCACCCTAACTTTTCGAGCCACCAATGGTGATGAGACCGGGATAATCCTCCATTTATTTCGAGACGTCACGCAAAAGAAACAACTTGAGCAGCTCATCTACCAGGTACTCAAGGCGGCCAAGGACTTGCAAAACGGAAGTCCACCCCAGGTGGATCCCTCTACCTCAACCGAGCACGCGATCACAGACCTGACAGAGCGTGAACGCGAAGTTCTATCTCTACTGGCTCAAGGATTCAGAACCAACGATATCGCACGGTCACTCTCCATCAGTCCTTCCACGGCACGGAACCACATCCGAAACATCCTCCAGAAGATTCACGTTCACAGCCGACTGGAAGCGGTTGTCCAGGCTTATAAGCACGGACTCGTTTCTGAGGATTGATGACACAGGAGGTAATGTAATGTCCGCACTACGGCTAATTCTCGTCCTTGGTGCTGCTCCATTGGGCATAGACTACTGGTACGAAAATAGCACAAATGAGTTAAGAATCTAGACAGTTTGGGTCTGTTTTCTACTGAACAGGTGTGATAGACTCTTACCCATAGGGTTACACTTTACGTCCTTGGCGCCACCAGCAACATGTATCACCACCGCATTGTCCCTTCCCCGCCAGTGAACAAGATTAAAAGATGCCGAAGCACCTCCCAGCCATGGCACGGCATGCCCGGTGTGAGACTCTATGACCTGGTTTGAGTATCTGGAGCACCAGATACCAAAAGAATCTCCAGCGATCGAGGCTTTCTGAGCCAGCAGACCACACAAGTCTCGACATCGAGGGCCAGGTGCGACCATGCGCTAGGAAAGCTCTTCCAGAGACTTTTCGGAAAGTGACTATGGCGCAAGACAACAACGAATTTAGAATAAAACGAATGACTGGGTGAGCGCACAAGAATTCGTTCCTTTCCCAATTCGTTGTTGTGTTGGCTGACTTTCCGAGAGATCTCTCCAGCGAGGAGATGATATAAGGATAAGTGCAAGTAGATAAGACGGTTTCAGATGTGAATGCTACCTAATCAAGTGAAAGGAGATAGGTTAATGTCGCACAGAATCGAGTTCAAAATTTCAACACCTGCACTACCTTCAAGAACGTCCGCTATGCAAATCTTACCCACCTTCCCTCGACTGAGTTTTTCACCAGTTTTCTATCTGGCTATGCTGGGTCTGATAGTGGCACTATCGGCGTTCCCATTGCTGGGACATCCGCCAGCGCCTGCTCTCAGGCCACTGGAAGGAGTCCCCAACGCCGCCTCGGCATTCGGTCGTCTCCCACTCTCCTTTGTTCCGAATGTAGGCCAAACCGACGCCCCGGCTCGCTTTGAAGTTCGCGGAGTGAGCGGCACGCTCACTTTTGCGCCGCAGGAAATCGTGCTCACCCTCCCCGGAACCCAGGATGCACCGAACGCCGAAACGATCAGCAACGTTGATCAAACGCTGCGGCTTCGTTTTGTAGGCGCAAACCCGGTACCCGTGCTTGAGGGGGGCAGTTCGCTTCCAGGTGAAGCCAACTATTACCTGGGTGGCGATTCAGCTCAGTGGTATACCAATCTGCCGACTTACGCAGACATCAGCTACCGCCAACTCTACCCCGGTATTGATCTGCGTTACGAAGGGACAGATGGACAGCTAAAGAGCACCTTTATCGTTGCCCCCGGCGCAAACCCCACCCGTATCCGCTGGCAATACAGTGAGGCAGAAGCGGTGACGCTGGATAACGCTGGCAACCTGCAAATCGGGCTTCCCGGTGAGGCCCATGTCGTCGAGCAAGCGCCAGTCGCCTGGCAGGAGATCGATGGCCGGCGCGTCCCCATATCGGTTGCCTACGCCATTGCTGGCGATGGCAGCGTCGGCTTTGCCCTGGGCAGCTACGACACCGCTGCGCCACTCACAATTGACCCGACCATCGTCTATGAAACCATCATCGGCGGCGCAACCTCCGGCTATGATATAGCGGTAGATGGCGCCGGGAACGCTTACATCATCGCACGCGTATACGACACGAATAACGATGTGATGGTGGCCAAGCTATCCGCAGACGGCACGCTGCTTTACACCACCTTCTTGCGTGGTTCCAAAGGAGACTTCGGCGGGGGGATTGCGCTGGACGACTCGGGCAGTGTTTACATCGCAGGCTCGACGGATTCAGCCGACTTCCCCATCTTGAACGCCATACAATCGCAGAAGAACGGCGTGACGCGTGATGCCTTCATCGCCAAGTTGGCCGGGCAAGACGGCAGCTTGCTGTTCAGTACCTACTTCGGTGGCAGCCGCAGCGACGAAATCCACGACATAACGCTTAACAGCGCTGGCCAAATCTACCTGGTCGGCTACACGGAATCTACGGACTTCCCCACGCTAAACCCGATTCAGGGTGGGCTCAACTTGAACCAATGTTTCTGTGAAGATGTCTTTGTCACCAAGCTCTCGCCCGATGCCCTCACGGTTCTTTACAGCACCTATCTGGGCGGCTCCTTTGAAGATTACGGTGAGAGCATCGCGCTCGATGCCAACGACAACATGTACATCACCGGACGCACCCAGTCGGACGATTTCCCGACCCAGGCCGCCATACAACCGAACCGCGCCGGACAGTATCAGGACGAAGATCTTTTTGTTGCCAAGATTGCGGCCAATGGGGACAGCCTCGTCTACAGTACGTATCTTGGAGGGGATAATTGGGACCGTGTGCGCCGCATCGCGGTAGACGGCACCGGGAACGCTTACCTGGCCGGCACCACTCGCTCCAGGAACTTCCCCACTACCTCGGGTGCGTTTCAAGAACAGTTCGTGGGGGGGATTTTGGACTGTGGCACCTCGGGGTTCGGGGGCCCTCGCGACTGCGATGATATGTTCGTAACCAAGCTGTTGCCGGACGGCAGCGCCCTGGCCTATAGCACCTACCTGGGTGGAGGCCTGGACGATGTCAGCGACGGCGTTGCCGTGGACAGCAGCGGACGTGTCCTTGTCGTAGGCTACACCCAGTCAGCCGACTTTCCGCCGGACGGCGGGTCTGGCCTGGACGTAAACATCATTGTCGCCAAACTGAATGCCAGCGGCAGTGACTTGTTCTACACGGTCAAAATCAACTCGCCGGTAGCTAACACGAGCCACGGTATCGCCCTCGACAATTCAGACAACGTCTACATTACCGGAGGGCAAAATGTGCCGTCCCAACTTTACGTGGCCAAGATCTCCGATGACGGCGCACCACCCCCCACGCCAACACCCAGCACCAACCAACCACCGGTGGCGGCAGCCTCAGCCAATCCGCAGAGTGGGGCCGCGCCGCTGAGCGTTCAGTTCAGCTCAGATGGTTCGCACGATCCTGATGGAAGCATCGTCGCTTACGCCTGGGACTTCGGCGATGGAGGCAGCTTAACCGAAGCCAACCCAAGCTACACGTACAATGCCGTCGGCACCTACAACGCTACCCTGACCGTCACTGATGACGCCGGCGCATCTCAAAGCGATACGCTTGTCATCACGGTCACGCCGACCAGCCAAGATGAAATGCACGTGCAAGACCAGACTGTGATCCGGCGCAAGCGCCGCAATGCCTGGCGCGGTCTCGACAGAGTGCTGATCACCGACCAGAACAATCAACCGGTGGCCGGGGCTACCGTCACGGCGGCCTATTCCGGCCCTAACCAAGGCCAGGTGAGTGGTACCACCGGGGATAATGGCCGAGTGGTCCTGAGAACGGACCTGGTACGCAATCCGCAAGGCGTATGGTGTTTCGAAGTTACCGATGTGACCAAGGACGGCTACGTTTACAATCCCGATACCAATGTAGTGACGATACAGTGTGAGTAACTACTCAGATAGGAAGTTCAACTCGAAAGGAGAAAACAAATGAAGTTCCGAGATCAGAGATCAACCATGACGGTCGCGATTTTGCTTGCGCTGCTCTTGACTTTAGGTAGCAGCGTGGTCTACGCCGACGGCCCTCACAAGATGGTGACCTATCGTGTAACCATCAAGAATGGCTCTCGTGGCCAGCCACTCTCGCCACCAGTGGCTGCGACTCACAAGCCGGGGATTCAGATGTTCCGGGTGAGAGCACCGGCCTCATCCCAATTGGAGGCCATAGCCGAAGATGGGAACCAAATCCAGATGTTTGACCTCTTCAGCGCCTCTGACAAGGTGACCGAGGTCGTGAACGTCGGCACGCCTCTGACCCCCAGGGGACATGTCGTCGGTGACTTCACCGATTCTGTAACATTCGAAATCACGGCTTATCCAAATGACCGGTTCTCTCTGGCAACTATGCTTATCTGCACCAACGACGGCTTTACGGGTTTGGATCGGGTGAGGCTGCCCATGAAGGGGCACAAGGTTTACCAGATCGCGGGTTACGATGCGGGTACTGAGGACAACACCGAGAAGAGCCCGGACATCGTAGATGCCTGTAGCGACCTTGGCCGTGTAGTCCTTGCCGGCGACCCGAACGGAAATGAGGATGCCGCCGTGGACACGGATCCGCAGCAGCTAATCCGACATCATCCTGGCATCCGGGGCGTGGGTGACTTACAGAGAGAGCATAGATGGCGTGACCCTGTGGCCGTCGTCATCATTAAGCGCGTGCACTAGAAAGGTAGTAATGCCCTGCTAGCATCTGCTCGACGCCACACCTTTGTCCTGTAGGCCGGAAGCAGGCACTGCACTCTGTCGCGGAAGTCCGTCCCACCAACAGTCGGGACGGCCTTCTTTTGCGTTCCCCACGCAGAAGACGCACTGACCGGGTAATGAGAGTTATTGAATGTTGGGAAACATCGTTAATAAATAGGTAATCTTCTGGTAAGGCTCTCGTAACCTTTGATTAGTAGATTCTGGGAAAGTAGTTCGCAGGCGCCGCGAGCCAGGTAATGGAAATAGGGGCGAAAGAGTTGGCAGGGCAGGTAACAGGGATATTTAGCCACGCCCCCCCATATGAGAGCTTGCCCACGACGAAATCCAAAAGGAGAATTGAGAAATGTTAAGGACATTCAGAAAACTGACCACCTCTCTGCTATCGCTGATCCTGCTGGCCACAGCCTCAACGTCCGCCTTCGCGGCCCCGGCCCACCAAATGATGACCTGCGAGACGGATTATGTTGCCCAGGCCGACGACTGGTTGAGCAAATTAGCCGACAAGTACTTCGCCGACGTGCTGGCCTACCCGGCTATTGTCGAAGCTACCAACGCCGCCGCCCAGGCCGACGGCAGCTACGCCACCATCGCCAACCCTGACCTGATCGAAATCGGCTGGAAACTGTGCATCCCCAGCGCGGCCGACGCCCAAGCCATGATGGGTGAGGAGATGATGGGCGAGGAGATGACGGGCGAAGAGATGACGGGCGAGGAAATGATGGATGAGGACATGACGGATGAGGACATGACGGGCGAGGAAATGATGGGTGAAGAAATGATGGGTGAGGAGATCAGCTTCACCGTGCGCATCGAAAACGTCAGCGATGCGGACCAGTCGGCTTCGAGCACGCCCTTCGCCCCAGGCGTTTGGACGGTGCATACCGCCGCCGACCCATTGTTCAGCGCCGGCCAAGCCGATCGTGGCGACGGGCTGGAAGCCCTGGCCGAGGATGGTGATCCTTCAGGCCTGGCGGCCGCCGTGGCCAGCCAGGCCGGCATCAACGCCAGCGGTGTCTTCAATACCCCGGTTGGGGCCGCAGAACCTGGCCCACTGCTGCCCGGTGAGGCCTACGAGTTCACCATCGTGGCCGTGCCGGGAGACCTGCTCTCCTTCGCCACTATGTTCGTCCAATCCAACGACCTCTTCTACGCGCCGGATGGGGCGGGGATCACCCTCTTCAACAGCGATGGGACACCAGTAAGCGGGGACGTGACCGGGCAGATCCAGCTCTGGGATGCGGGCACTGAGGTGAACCAGGAGCCGGGCGTTGGCCCAGACCAGGCCCCGCGCCAGGCCGGACCCGATACCGGCCCAGACGAAAACGGGGTGGTTCAGATCGTGTCTGACGAGTTCACCTACCCCGATACTTCGGCCACTATCCGAGTCACCATTACGGCCACCGAATCGATGATGCAATAGACAGCCTTTGCACACACAGATCGGGTATAACCTTCACTGCTTTGATCTTATCAATCCCGGTGGATTAAATCCCTCAACGTGCCTGATAGGCGGCTGGTGCCCAGCCGCCTATCAGGCTGGACCCCGTATGCGGCACATTATCGCACAATAATCTCAGGCTCATGGTCCAGAACTAGTGCAGCCGCTCACTCATCGCTTCTCGCTCAATTCCCCCTACTCTCCGGCATGAAAGACAAACGTCCACAAATAATTCACCAACATCCAGGTCTCGTCTGGGGTGAAGAGGGGGCCAAAACTGGGCATGCCGGTGCCCATCCCCCCACGCCGCACTTTGGCATAGTAAACATCGCTGGATCCCCCCAGCATAGTGTGCACATCGGCAAACGCAGTCGGCTCTCCCGTCACGTTCATATTCGTGTGTTGCCCGATGCCTTGCACGGCTAGTGCGTCAGCACCGGGACCCCGCCCGTCGCCGGTTTCACCGTGACAGGCCGCGCAATTCTTGGCGTACATCGCGGCTGCGGATCCCAGCCGCTCAGCGTTCATATCCGAGAGCCAGAGATAGGCTACGGCGTCCCATGCTTCAGCCTCACTTAGCCCAGTCTCCACCAAAAGTGCCCAGGCATCGACCGGCGTGTGAGTCCGCCGCCACTCACGGGCAGTCAGCTCGGTGGGAAGGCCTACTCCCAGACGCGCCACTATGTCGGCACCGCACGCCGCCGAGGGTCGGTCAGTCGACACGATCTGAGCCTCATGTGGCACATCGATGTCTACCCCACGTGCTGCCAGAGATTCCAAGATCGGGTCTGGTAGGTCACTTACCAGCAACGCCTCCGGATTCCGCGGGTCGTAGACCTCAATAGTAGCCCGCATTCGCCAGTGATTAGGACTGCACCACGTGTTACAGTAGACTACGTAGCGCCCCGGTTGCTCAAAGTTGACCTCTACTTCCCTCAATTGGCCCGGGTCGATGTGTCCCAGGTCCAACCCCAGGCCCGGCCCGATAGCAATGCCATGGGTGACGTCGGGCACAGAGAAACGCAGGCGCAACGTCTCACCGGCTGGAACGCGGATGGTATCCGGCCGGAAACCACCCGCCTCCGGGGCTGCGGCCAGGACGTCAATAGTACGCACCGTCGCAACGCTCGGCCGGAGGACAAATTGATAGCCAAGGATACCGGCCGGTAACACGACCAGAATCAATAACAGGGCCAGCAGGGCAAACAATTCTCCTCGCCCTTTGACAACAAGTCCAAAACGCAGCTTGGGCATCGACCTCATCCCAAATAAAATCTCAAGAAGACGAGTGTGATACCCGCAAGGAAGGCCGATACAGGTAGTATACTGCGCCAGGCCTGAGCTTCTGTCCGGGCGTGCTGGCGAGCGATGCGGTAGGCAATGAACATCGAGAAAACGAGTCCGACCAGCAGAAAAGCGACCTGCAACACGACCACCAGGCCTGGCAGAACCGGGGTCCACGGCACAGACCTAGTCCCGAACAGGTCCCAGCCCCAGCCAAAGGGATCGCTGAGCACAGAAACGGCGTACGAGCCGTTGACAAAGACGAAGCTGAAACTGAAAGCGATCCAGCCAGTCAACCCCATCGGCACCAGGCTGTAGGCGTAATCCACGAAAAGGCGCTTGACCGGGACTTGCAGCCGGGCCACCGCTCGGGCAGCGACCGTAGCCAGCCAGAAGAGACCTGGCACCAGCAGCAAGTTGATGACCAGAAAGCCAATCGCGTAAGCGACCCAGCCAGGCAACGTCGCCATATTCGCCCAGTCCTTAAGCCAACCCCATGGTCCGAGCAATACCCCACTGTAGATCAAGGCGCAAGCCAGCATAATCATAGCTTTGTAGGCCTCGTCCAAGCTGCGGCCCTTGGCCACCAGCAGATCGACGCCAAAGGGACGTAGATTGACAGCCACATTGTCCTTGGGGCAGGCTTTGAGGCACTCAGTGCACAGACCACAGTAAGTGTTGCGCTCCAAGTTGCCCGGGAAGACCATCCAAGGACAGCCGTAGCTGTGCTCGGTGCCGACCACACAGTCCTTAGTGGTGTGCTCCTTGCATACCAGGGCATCCTTGACCCGCAACTCAATACTCGAACTGAGGGAATAGAGACCGATAAAACCGCCCACCGGGCACACGTAACGGCAGAAGACCCTGTTTTCGTAAAAGATACTGAGTACCACACCCAGGGTCATCATGGCCAGCAACAACCAGGCAGTGACACCAGGGCGAGTAAGGATGACCGTGCTGAAGACAGCCACCGCCAGAAAGCCAAAGTTCTGTAACCAGATGTTGCGCAGCCGACGCGGCCAGCGCCAGCGCAGGCTGCGGGGTCGCCCCGGCGTGCGGCGGATGATCCCTCGCCGCTGGAGCCATTCACCGGGGCCGGGAATAGGGCAGACGGTGCACCACATACGCCCGAAGAAGGGCACCATCAGGATAATGAGCAGCGCCCACCAGACGATCCAGACGAAGATGATGCCGAAGTTGTGGCTACCGGCCGGCGTGCCGAAAAAGCCAGCCAGGATGGCAACCACGAAGAAAAAGAGGGTCAGCAACATCAACGCCGGCTGAAACCAACGCAATTTGAGAATCGCTTTCAGGGTGGCGGAACGCGTTAACTCAAAACGGCCGAGCATTACGGCCCCCAGCTCGATTTGGCGACTAGTATTGTCTCCGGTTCAGCCGGGTCATTGGTGCGTAGGTGTACACGAAACTCGTGGGGACCTCCCATGCCAGGGTGCATAGTGTATTCCATCATCAACCAGGTGTCCTGTCCAGGCTTGAGCGTCGTCGAACCGACGACGGCTTTGGGCGGTCAACAGCCCTCCACTAACTCCACTGGTGCCGCCATAATTTCCAGCGGTTGATCGCCCACGTTGCTCAAACGATAGGTGGTACGCACGGGAACATTAAATTCCACGTAGCCCTCATCTACCAGCGTCTGGTCAACCGACAGGCGAGGCGCACCGACCACCTTGGGCGCTACTTCGGGACGGTTTGACGAAGTCCACAGTATCAGACCACCCGCAATCAGCAACAGTACGCCGCCGGCTACCAGCCAAAGCCAAGGAAATCGGCGTGGCGCTGGCCGATTCCTGTGCCGGGATTTCTTGCCCATAAATATGTCCTCCTTAACCCCTCGTTAGATTTACTAGCTCGTGCCGCCATATTCCCCCGTATCACGGGGTGGAAAACGCCTGAGATAGAACAATGTGCCCGTCAGAATAACCATCGTCAGCCCAAGGGCACGGATAAACGTAAGATTCGGCCGTACGACCAACTCACCGCTCATAAAGGGGTGAAGCGTGCCACAACTAACCGAGCACCGATAACGATACTTGCCAGCCCGATCCGCTATGAATTCCACCTGCTGCGAGATACCCGGTTCAACCCGCGTCCGGACGTCATAACCGTCCAGATAGAAACCGTGCACCACGTCTTCAGCTTGCAGTGTAAGGAACACCCGGTCTCCCCGATTGACACGCAGCACAGGCGGATCGAAGGAAAACTGCTCGGCCGTCACCGTGACCTGGTGAATGGTTGGCGTGGCAGCGAAGGGGACCGGGAGCAGCAAAACAAGCAGGGCCAGCCCGACAAATGGGGCCAGACTGAGGAGTCGAGTACGAGTCATTGGATCGGCTCGGTATCGGTTGGTGAACCGTACTGGCTGTATTCGGCGTCGATGAAGGTCCGGATCGTCTTCAAATCTTTGCCCTCACGCATCAGTCGCATCACGTCCCGCGTGATATCAATGCAGATGCTTCAGCCAAAGGCGTGATTCTCAAACTCAATTGACCCGTCAGGACGAACGTCCTTGATATAACACTGCAAGTTATTTTGATGGCCGACCGCTCCGCAGCCACAATAGCAGGGAAAGGCACTCAACACTTCAGGGTTGGCGACGGCGAAGCAATAGGCTTCTTTCACCTGCGGAGGCGCATCTTTGATAGAATCGGGCAGCGCTGACTCGGGGGCCAGCGTCAGCTCCGCCTGTGTTTTGCCGCCAGGGCTGGCACATGCACTAAGAATCGGCATCACCAGGATAAGTAATAACACTATCAATAAGAAAGACGACTTCATCATCTACCCCAGGTCTTGCTTCATCAATTCGTACTGCTCGCGGGTGATCTCACCCCGTGCGTAGCGTCTGTCCAGAATCTGGCTGGCGCTCAGGTCACGCTGGTTGGGATCTGGCAGCCTCCGATCACTACGCGGAAAGAGGGCACTGACGAGCCACACTGCCAAGCCGATCAGCCCGCCCCAGAAGAGAAGCACAAACAGCAGCCCGAATACCCCAAAGCCCCCCATCATACCACCCATCGCAATATCCGCCCCTTTCTTATAACCCACTCACGCCCACCAGTAGGCGCATTGAGACTGTCAACTTTCAGCTATTATTGTAACCATGTTCCTTAAAGGTCCTTTGAAGCTAATTTAAAGATTTGGTAAAGAACTGGACGCTGCCGGCGTTTCTTGAGGCTTACATTACGGAGTTATTGGTAGTTGGTTACTTCCGGGAAGAAACGAGTTCGCAATGAGTATCTTGTGGGAGGTTTTTTTCTCTTGAATATTTTGGTTAAGTCACTTGTGCGTGGAGAATTGTGTGGGTCGCATCAAATGCCATGTTTATGCGGGGCGGTTTGATAGCCTTGTTTCTGGGGCTGTCACAGTCTTTAGCCCCGGGGTGTACTAGGTCGCAACAGGCAGGGTGAAGGTGAAAGTACTCCCTTGGCCGGGGCCGGGGCTCTCGGCCCAGATGCGGCCTCCGTGGGCCTCGACCAGGTGTTTGGCAACGGTCAATCCGATACCGCTGCCACCACCGGCCCGGGCGCGGGACTTATCCACCCGGTAAAATCGTGTGAAGATCAGCAGTAAATGCTCGGCAGCCATGCCAACCCCTGTATCACTAACCGAGATGTGTACCTCAGCCCCCTGCCGGCGCGCGCTAATCCGCACCTTCCCCCCGGCAGAGGTATATTGCAAAGCATTGCCCACCAAGTTCAGCATCACCTGGCTGATCCGATCCTCGTCAGCCCGCACCGGCGGTAGGTCGACGGAGATATCGGTTTCCAGGGCAACCCCTTTTTCTTCAAACTGGTAGCCCAGGCGAGCAACAGTGGATTCGACTAAATCGCCCACCGGTACTGGCTTGAAGTTCAATTCAAAGGCTCCTGCCTCTACCCGGCTGAGTTCCTGTAAATCATAAACCAGCCGCTGCAAGCGGTCCGCCTCGCGGTAGATTTGTTGGAAGGTCGAAGGTTCGGCGGGTAACACCCCATCAATCAACCCCTCCATCGAGCCTTTAATGCTGGCCAACGGGGTGCGCAACTCGTGGGCCACGGTGCCGATGAGTTCTCGGCGTGTGCCTTCGATCTGTTCCAACTGAGCTGCCATCTGGTTAAAGCTGAGGGCCAGCCGGCCAAGTTCGTCCAACTCGTTCCAGGTGAGATCGCTCGGAACGTTGACCCGCTCATTATAGTGCCCCTCGGCGATACGCCGGCTGGCAACCATCATCTCACGCACGGGGATGCCGATGCGCCGACTGACAAAGACACTGACGGCCACCGCTGACAGAAAAGCGGCCGCGGTTGACAGGATTAGGGCTTCGTTCACGGCACGGCGGAAATTGGTGAAGAGATCCATCTCCATTTCCTCTGAAGCACCACCCATCAGGGCGGCCATGGCCGCCAGATGCCGCTCGAAGGCGCTGGGCACCACAAACTCAGTCGCTGAGGCTAGCACCACGATGCCGACCAGAATGACCACCAGGTATGACAGAAACAGCTTCCAACTCAGATGACGGCGAATACGGTTCAACATACTCAGACTACCTCATCTTCAAACCGATAGCCGACCCCGCGCACGGTGGCGATAAAGCGCTCATTGCCCAATTTTTGCCGGATGTGGCCGATGTGGACGTCTACAACTCGCTCCTCGCCGTAAAAGTCATAGCCCCACACCTTTTCCAGGAGTTGTTCGCGGCTGAGCACCAATCCATGGTGTTCAGCCAGAGTCTTGAGCAAGTCAAACTCAATGGCCGTAAGTTCGAGCGATTCGTCGTCCACCCATACCTGGCGGCGACCGATGTCGATTCGAACGTGGCGAAAAGTTAGGATGGCCACTTCTACCGCACCGCCCCCGATACGCAACCGGCGCAGGGCGGCTTTGATGCGGGCCACCAGCTCTCGTGGGCTGAACGGCTTGGTCAGGTAATCATCAGCACCCACCGACAGGCCCACGATCTTGTCGGTCTCCTCAGACTTGGCGGTGAGCATAATGACGTACACGTCCGACTCTCGACGCAATTGGGTGAGTAATTCGATGCCGTCCATGCCTGGCAACATGATATCCAGCACGATCAAGTCTGGTTTGAAGGCTCGGGCCGCCTTCAAACCAGATGGGCCGTCCATAGCGGTATAGACGTCGTAGCCCTCCTGGCGCAGATAGGCAGTCACCAGGTCAATGATGCTCTGCTCGTCGTCTATCACCAGAATTTTTGTGTTGGTCACTATGGAGCTCCTACATGAAAGGAATTCGATGCGCCCCGGTAGCAGAATCCCTTGCGGTCCAGCGTCGGTTGTTCACGGTAGATACTTCTCACCAATGGTACATCCACGTTTGCCTAATTGTCAAGGCCGGTGGAACCGGGGTAGGCCACATGAAAAGAGAAAACCCCCAGCACCGAGGGTGTCGGGGGTTGTTGTCATCCGTCGGCATCCAAACTAGTCGCTATGTGCCTCTTCCGACATCTCCAGGAAGTCTCCGTGCCAGGTGTGGGGGAAGACCTGCTGGGTATAGCCGTTGACGCTCAACATCCCAATCGTCTGTCCATCGCGTGTGATATGCAGCGTGTAATAACCATAAAAGGGGTCCGCCTCATTTTCCACCTGAGTCCCGGGCAGATAACGGCCCAGGTAGCTCTGGGCAGTTTCGATGGCTTGCCCAGGGCTGATCGGCATCTCGGCCGAGCTTTGAGGTGCCAACCTGCCCCCCATCATCCCACCCGAACCCATCATGCCTCGCCGCATCCACCTGGAATTTCCCCACATACCAGAGCCGCCCATGTGACCATATTTGGTATTCCACATCATATTCGGGCCAGGCTCGGGAAAGACAGCCAGCGTAATGGGGTCGACCAGAACCTCGAAGGCGCCAATGCCGGTACTTTCTTCAACGACCTCGGCGTAGGCGTGATTGTCGAAGATCATCACTTCTGCCACAGCCAGGTCGTCGTTGTCCAGAGCAGCCAGGTAATCCTCAACCGCTGTCTCCGCCTCGTTCAATGAGAGGGGCTCAACCTCCTCGCCGTAAAGGCCACCGGCCCCAACGCTACCCATCATGCCACCGCCCATCATCGTGCCGGGGCCCAAACCTACACCCGGCGCGGGCGCAACTGTCGTGCCGTAGCCACAAGGAACTGACCCGACATCAGTCTGCGCATAGGCATTTGGGACAAAGCCTGCCATCATATTAAATGGACCATAGCCCATCATTCCCCAGTTGTTGCGGCCGACGGTCAGGCCACCCACGAATAAGCTGAGGCCGAGGACTACCACCACAATCCCAATCAGTATCCCACGTAATGTTGAACTCATCCTTCAGCACCTCCTATTTTTTTCTGCGCAGCTACGCGCGGTTTTGATGTCTCGCTTTCTACTACTTCGACATTATTATAAGAAATATGTGTAAAGGAACGACGAAGTTAAATTAAAGAATGTGTAAAGAAGCTTGAGCACCCCACTTGACAAATTAGATAAAAAGAGGTATATTTATCTTGAATATTTTAGCTCTACCTAAATAATTATTTTGGAAATTCAAAATGCACTCTCGGGCAGTTGAAGACTACCTGAAAACCATCTACGAGATACAACAGGTGCGGGGCAAGGTGGCCACCAGCGCGTTGGCCGACCGATTGAGGGTGGCCCCCGCCTCGGTGACCAGCATGATCAAGAAACTGGCTGACCTGCGTCTGGTAGCTTACGAGCCATACCAAGGGGTCGTGTTGACCAAGGCTGGTCAAAAGGTCGCCCTGGAAGTCATCCGCCACCACCGCCTGATAGAGCTATTTTTGGCCGAGGCGTTAGGCGTACCCTGGGATCAGGTTCACGCAGAAGCCCACAGAATCGAGCACGTGTTATCAGAAGACTTGGAAGACCGAATAGATGCCGCCCTTGGTCACCCGACCAGCGATCCCCATGGCGCCCCGATTCCAGCCCGCGACGGCACTATCGACCACACGGAGCGCATCCAGCTAAGCGACCTACACCCGGGGCAGTCAGCGGTCGTGGCTGAGGTCAGTGACCACGACGCAGCTTTGTTGCGCCACCTGGGAGAACTGGGACTCTATCCCAACGCGCAAGTCAGTGTGATTGCTGTGGCGCCGTTCGATGGGCCACTTACGTTGCGAGTCGGCGAAGCGGAGCACGCTTTGGGGCGCGCTGTGACAAATCATATCTCGGTGACGGCCATCAACGACTAAAATCATCATTACCACGCCCAAAAGAGACGGAAGGTTAAGTTCTTGGAGGTGATAGACGATATGACGCCTAATCTATCCAGACGCAATTTCCTCCGGTCCGGCGCTGTTACCCTGCTGGGCACCGCGGGCGCAGCTACCCTGGCGCAGATCGCAGAACATGCGAAGGCCTCGCCACCGGCCGATGCGGAGGATACAGGTCATCTGATGCCGACCGTCGTCGGCGAAGTAGATCACGAGCGCAATGGGTTTAACCCGACCGACATATTGACCGACTTTGATTATGGCGAGGTGTCCACCCTGGAGAACGGGCAGACACTGCGCGAATTTCGTATCGCAGCGGTAGAAAAACTATTGAGGTCGCGCCTGGCATTGAGTTCCCGGCGTGGACCTACAACGGGCGCGTCCCTGGGCCGACTCTACGCGCCAGGGAAGGGGACCGGGTTCGAGTCCACTTCGGCAACGCCAGCAGCCATCCCCACACCATTCACTTTCACGGCATTCACCCCTTTGATATGGACGGAGTGCCAGGGGCAGGGCCAGGTTTGATCGAGACCGGCCAGAACTTCACCTACGAGTTTGACGCCTAGCCTTTCGGCGTGCACCTCTACCACTGTCACGCATTTCCATTGGCGCGGCACATTGCCAAAGGGTTATATGGGGGTTTTATCGTCGACCCCAAAGAGGGATGGCCCTTGGTTGACCACGAGTTTGTGATGGTCATGAACGGCTTCGACGTCGACTTTGACGACGAAAATGATTTCTACGCCGTCAACTCGATCCCATTCCATTATCAGAAACACCCCATCCCTATCCGAGTGGACGAAAAGGTTCGCCTTTTCCTGATCAACATACTGGAGTTTGACTTGCTAAATTCCTTTCATCTACACGCCAACTTCTTCCACTATTATCCAACCGGCACCAGCCTGACTCCGAGTGAGTATACAGATACTATTATGCAGACCCAGGCGCAACGAGGTATGCTGGAGTTCTCGTATAAGTTCCCCGGCCTGTACATGTTCCACGCGCATAACACGGAATTCGCCGAGCTAGGTTGGACCGGGAATTTCGACGTCCGGCCAAAGGAGGGAAGTTAACATGTCTGAACAGACTATGCCAATTGGGAATCAGAAACGCTTTAGCCCCATCACGGCAGTCTTGTTGATCTTGCCCCTCATCGCCCTGGGAGGGGTGATTGTACTCTTCTTGACTACGGGCGGTGGTCTTCAGCTCTCGGCGCCAGCGCCGGTGGAGGCCCTGACTGTAGAGCGCACGGTCCTCAAACCGGGCAGCATCGACATCATGGTACGCAATGGGGGTCCCGAAGAAGTGACGATTGCTCAAGTCATCATCAACGATGCCGTCTGGCCTATGACCGTTTCGCCCAACCGCACCATCCCTCGTTTGGGTGAGGGGACGGTCCACCTGGATTACCATTGGGCTGAGGGTGAGGCCTATGCCGTCACGCTGTTCACCACGAATGCGATTGCCTTCGACGTGGAAATCCCGGTGGCCTTCACCACGCCGCAACCGACCGGCCGCACCTTTTTAGGTTTTACGCTGATCGGCATCTACGTTGGGGTGATACCGGTTTACCTGGGTCTCCTCTGGTTCCCAGTGCTGCGCCAACTAGGCCGGCGTTGGATGGTCTTCTTATTGGCCGCCACCGCGGGGCTGTTGATCTTCCTGGGCTTGGATACTCTGGCTGAGGCGTTGGAGTTGGTGGTCCTGGTGCCCGGTCCCTTCCAGGGAGTGGGCCTGATCGGCATTGGGGTTGTGGCTACCTTTGTTCTGCTTGACGCTCTCGCCCAGCGCCAGACGGCCACCACCGAGAGCGGGGCATCACAGCGGCTGGCCCTGGCTTATATGATTGCCCTGGGTATCGGCCTACACAATTTGGGCGAGGGACTGGCTATTGGCGCCGCTTACAATATCGGGGAGATCGCATTGGGCGCCTTCCTGGTAGTAGGCTTTATCATCCAAAATATTACCGAAGGGTTGGGCATCATCGCGCCGATCCTGCGCGATCGGCCAGGCATCAGGCAACTGGCGCTGTTGGGGTTGTTAGGAGGTACACCAGCCATCCTGGGGTCATGGATTGGCGCCTTTTCTCCGTCACCGACGTTAGCCGTACTCTTCCTGGCCATCGGTACCGGGGCCATATTCGAGGTTGTCTACGAAATCGCCAAGCTGATGCACAAGGGTACGATTGAAAAGCCGATGCCGCTGACGGTGTTCTCGGGTATTGTCGCTGGAATGCTGCTCCTGTGGGTAACGGGCTTGTTGATTAAGTAGCGGCCAGATCTGCCCGACGCAGCATCTGGGCGTTGATGGCCACGATGACGGTGCTGAGGGACATCAACAGGGCTCCCACTGCTGGCGACAGCAAAATTCCGATAGGCGCCAGCACGCCGGCGGCCAAGGGCAGGGCGACGACGTTGTAGCCAGTGGCCCAGATCAGGTTTTCGACCATCTTGCGATAGCTGGCCCGGCTTAGCTCCACAATCTTAACCACGTCTAGCGGGTTGCTCTTGACCAGGATGATGCCCGCCGACTCGACCGCCACGTCGGTGCCGCTGCCGATGGCAATACCCACATCGGCTCGAGTCAGGGCGGGTGCGTCGTTGACACCGTCGCCGACCATAGCCACACGCTTGCCTTGCCCCTGGAGTTCGGTCACTTTCTTGTCTTTATGCTCGGGCAAGACTTCCGCAAAGTAGCGATCAATGCCCAGTTCCTCAGCCACGGCCTTGGCCACCGCTTCGCTGTCGCCGGTCAGCATAGCTACTTCGACCCCCATTTCCTGTAGTCGCCGCACAGCTTGTTTGCTCTCCGGGCGGACCACATCGGCTAGTGCCAGCCCGGCCAACACTTGCTCGTCCCGCACCAGGTAGACCACCGTCTGCCCCTTCTGGTTGCTTTCATCTCGGAAACGAGCGACCTTTTCCGGCAACTCGAGTTTCAACATCTCCAGCAATCGAGGGCCTCCAACATGAACGGCCTGGCCGTCACGCACAGCCTGCACTCCGCGACCTTTGATTGCTTCGAAATCAGACACACTGGGTAAAGACAGCTCTTTTTCCTTCGCAGTCTGCCGGATGCCCCGGGCAATCATGTGTTCGGAGTCGCTCTCAATGGCTGCCGTTAGGGCCAGGGCTTGGTTTTCATCAAGTCCATCGGTCGTGGTCATCCCCACCACACCGAACTCGCCCTTTGTCAGCGTGCCTGTCTTGTCGAAGATGACGGTGTCGAGCTCTCGGGCCTCCTCCAGCGCCAGCCGGTCTCGCACCAGGATACCGCTATTGGCCCCCATTGAGGTCGTGATGGCCACCACCAAGGGGATGGCCAAGCCCAGGGCATGGGGGCAGGCGATGACCAAAACGGTTGCCACACGTTTAATCACCTCCACGTCGAAGCCGATGGCCGCGGTCCAGGCAATGGTGGTTATAATTGCCACGCCCACGGCTGCGTAAAAGAGCCAGCCGGCCGCCTTGTCGGCCAGCAACTGGGTTTGCGACTTGCTTTGCTGAGCCTCATCTACCAGGCGCATAATGCCAGCCAGCGCGGTTTCCTCACCAGTGGCCATCACCCGCACCCGCAGACTGCCGTCGCCATTTACTGTCCCACCGATGACCTCGTCTCCTGGTTCTTTGGGAACAGGATTGGACTCACCTGTAATCATAGCCTCATTGACTTCAGATGCGCCTTCTTCCACCTCGCCGTCGGCCGGTATGCTGGCGCCCGGGCGTACTAATACCAGATCACCACCCTCAAGCTGGTCGACCGATACTTCCTCGATGCCGCCGTCGGAGAGGACCCGCTCAGCGGTATCGGGCATCAGTTTGGCCAACTCATTCAGCGCACCGGAGGCCCGGCGCACACTACGCATTTCAAGCCAATGACCCAGGAGCATAACATCAATCAGAGTCGCCAACTCCCAAAAGAAACCGCTACCTGGGGCGATGAAAATGGCTGCCCAACTGTAGACAAAGGCCACACCGATGGCCAGCGAGATCAAGGTCATCATCCCTGGCTGGCCATTTTTCACCTCCGGGACGGCCATGCGCAAGAAAGGCACGCCACCATAGAGAAAGATGATGGTGGAAAACAGAGGAGCTATCCACTGGCTCCCGGGAAAATCGGGCATGGTAAAGCCAAACCACTCCTGGAGCATAGGACTGTACAACAAAACCGGTATGGTGAGCACCAGACAGACCCAGAAGCGATCCCGGAACATCTGCTCGTGGCCGGTGTGATCGACGTGGGCGCGGTGGCCTGAATCGTGGTTGGTCTCGTGCTCGTGATCGTGGCCAGTATGAGCCTTATGCTGCCGCGCATGGGGTTGGTGATCGTGTTGTTGATGGCCATGAGTAACGTGGGAGATATCCATATCCATTTTTCAACTCCTACTGTTTCTACCTTCTCAAAGTTCCGAACAGGGAATCACTTCGACCACAAAGTGTTTTCTCAACGCGGGGCGAAGCTGCGGGGAGAGAAAGTCTACCAAGACCTTGGTCGGCTGACGGGTTCAAGGAGAGCGGCTACTTCAGAGACATCGGACACGGCATCGACCACGCGACAGTACGCAAGTTACTCTTCAGGGTCAATCAACCTACTCCGGCTCACAGCCGAGTCTCAGCTCTTACCCTGAATTCACACGCACGACGTTCATCATACCCGCTTCAGCGTGGTAGATGTTGTGGCAATGATGCATCCAATCGCCGGGGTTGTCGGCGAGAAACTCAATACTGGCCCGCCCCATGTGTCTCTCAACGATCAATGTATCCTTCCGCAACCCCTTGCTACCGACCACCTCGAAAAAATGGCCGTGCAGATGCATAGGGTGCGCCATTGGGCTTTGGTTGAAATAATCGAAGCGAAGCCGCTGCCCGGACGATGCCACCACCTTGTCGGTATCAGGGTAGAATTTGCCGTTAATGCCCCAGTAGGGCGACATATGCCCACCCGTCAACACCATGTCGAACGCTTTCGTACGCTGGATGGACTCCAGTGACGGCAACCCCTCTTCTGGCAAGCCGACCAAGAGACGATAGTCATTCCAGCGAAAATCCTGCGCCAGCGTGTCTCCGCTATCCTGTGTGGCGGTTGAGCCTTGGTACAGGAAAGTAGCCAGAGGCAGATAGGTCGTGCCGCTGCCATTGAGAAGATCGTACAGCGTCCAGCGACCGGAGTTGTCCGCCGCAAAAGTCACGTCGTAGCGCTCGCCCATTCCGATACGCAGCACGTCGACCTCAAGCGGCTCAACCGGGCGGCCATCAGTATGCGTGATGGTCAGCGGGTGGCCGGCCAGACGCAGCGCGAAGGTGGTTGCACCCCCTGCGTTAATAATCCGCAGGCGCACCCGTTCCCCTTGTTTGACACTCAGCGGGCTGGCAGCATCTGCCACCTGCCCATTTACAGTGAATGCGTTATACACCGGTTCTTGAAGCGGACCGTCATCATCGGTATTCCCTCGACCAGAATTGCGCCCCATACCTGCGCTGCGCCTCATCATACCTTGCCCCATCATGCCAGGCACGCCCCGCGGTGCAACCGCTGGTCCAGATCCATCCACCGTCACCCAATCATCCAGCAACAACGTATATTCGCGATCGTAATCGCCCGGCTCCTGCTTCGGCTCAATGATCAAAGGGCCGACCAAGCCCCGATCTAACTGATGCCCGACGTGAGGATGATACCAGTACGTCCCGCTGGGCCAGGCCACAAACTCATAGACGAAGGTCTCACCCGGCTGAATGGGGGGCTGAGTCACGCCCGGCACGCCGTCCATCGCGTTGGGAAGGGGGATGCCGTGCCAGTGGACAGTTGTTGGGTCAGGCAGTTGGTTGGTCACCGCCACGCGTATAACCTCACCCTCCGTCACCCGAATCTCCGGCCCGAGAACCTGACCGTTGTAGGTCCAGGCCAAAAATTCGCCCGTGCCCAGGTCAACAGGGGTCACCGCCGCCGTCAAGCTAAACTCGCGTAGCGGCTCAGCCTCGCTCCTTGGATCAGACACCGATATTGAGGTTAGATCAACAGCCACATCAGGTACACTTGCCCGGTCATCACCGGCCTTCGCCGACGGAGGGGCAATCTGGCTGGCAGCCAGCATTGGGCTTCCCAGGGCAGCCAAGACGACGGTCCCACCGACGTTTTTTAAGAATTCTCTACGGTTTAGCATATGTGTTTGAGATATCTCCTGTTTGAACTGATTGTTATCGGCCTCCCCATACTCGCCGAAATCTGTCTCCCCCTCAACAACCTGGCTGGTTTGGAGGGACGGTATCACACAATGCATCAGCTAATAGTCCCCACTCTGCGCAGCTTCGGCTCGAGTTGGCGGCGAATGTCACGAAAACCCTCGTCCAGGTAGGGAAAGATGAACCAAATAGTCGCCAAGCCAAACAGCGTTCCGGTCACGGTGCGCAACAACCAATTCAAAGAGCCGACGGTCGTCCCAACGTAAAAGCCGGATGGGAAGAGACCGCCTGTCAGCCATACAGCCCAGGTGTTGCTTTCCCGGAAGCCCAGGCGGGTGATTTCGCTGAGCATATGGCTCCCGCCGTCTAAGGCCATAGGCAGGGCAAGCAACACGTAGCCCAGCACACTTAGCCGGGGCAGGCGCCGTCCAATAACGCTCCAGAGCAAACCGCCAATGAACATAGCAGTGTGAATGGCAGTCAGCCGGTGGGCAATCGCCACCTTGAAGCCTACCTCTGGACTGCCTATGAAGGCGCGCAAGGTGAACGGGCTGCTGGGATCTGCCCCCCAGGCCACCACCTGGTCCACCGAGTAGGTTTGGATGCCACCCACCTGACTGAAAAGATAGTACGATCGCTGGGGTAACTGATGGCACTGGAATGAGAAAAAACGATAGATCGCCCGGCCAGGGCCGGTGAAGCCGGACGCCATTAGGGCCGGGGCCAGTACCGCCAGGCCGATATATAGCCCCAGGAAAACGTTGACCAAAAGAAGCCAGCGACGGGCCATTGCCAGAATCAGCCGATCAACCCCAATCACCAAGGCACGGGCCTGGCCGGTTACTACCGCTCGCTCACTCATTAGTTTGCTCCAAGCTCTGCCTCGATAACCTGTTCAAATATCTCAAACGGCTGGGCGCCCACCAGCGGCCGGCCATTGACCAGGAAAGAGGGTGTGCCCGTCACCCCCAGCGACTGGACCGCGGCCGTCTCGCTATGCACCAAGGATGTATACTTGCCCGAGTCCAGACATGTGTTGAAGACCTCGGTGTCCAACCCCAGCTCAGTCGCGAATTGCCTCAGGCTTTCGGCATTCACAGCCGCCTGACGTTCAAACAACAGGTCGTGGTAGGCCCAGAAAGCACCCTGCTCGGCGGCACATTCACTGGCCTCGGCGGCCCGCTGCGACTCGGGCCCCAGGATGGCAAAGTGCTGGTAGCCAAAACGAACCAATCCTTCTTCTACGTATCGTTCATCGATCTCGCGTCCCGCGCCAGTCGTGAACCGCCCGCAGTATGGACAGCGAAAGTCGCTGAATTCGACGATGGTTATCGGCGCGTCGGGGCTCCCTTTGAAGTGACGCGTCTCCGCCACGATCGCATCCATCAACGTTTCCGCGGAAGGGTTGCCCTGGTCTGGATTGGCATCGCTTGTGTCGCTCGCGACGTTTGGCTCTGGTGTTTCCACCAAGGCGGCCGGTGTTGCCTCCAAAGGCTGGGGTGTTACCAACGGGCGACCAAAATAGCCGGTCAACGTCCCTACAACCAACATGACCAAACCAACGACGACGATCACCAGTAGACTGCTGCGGGCTGTGGTTGGCCTGGGGGCGGACGTGGCTTCGTCCATCTCTTGAATCCTCTCTTCGTGTGTGTCCAACTCGTCAATGCCTCCTCGTCTCATAGTCTTACTCTTGTGTATTTTCCGGACCTTGGTCTCGCCAACGTCTCACGAAAGCCACAATGCGATCCTCATCATAGCTGTCCATCTTGTCAATACGTCCCCAGGCGGTTAGCGCGATTGCAGCGTCGGCGTTCTCACGGGCTACGGCCACAATCTTCCATCGCTGGAAGCGATCCACAACTTGGACCAATTCGGCTTTGACGTTCTCACAATCAGCCAGCTTGCCGCAATCGTAAGAGATAATCACGTGGCCGTGTTCCAGGTTGTGGACCAACTGCTCGTCGGCCAACGAGGTATCGTAGAAGCCCGCCCTGGCCGGCTCGTCGTAGTGCCAGCCAGACGTCGGCGGATCGGAGTTATAAGGGGGATGGCTCTGACCAATAACGATGTGCTGCTGCCCTTGAATGGGCACCGCCTCGCCCGGCGCGGGCTGGTTGTTTTTTTGAATCGACCAGGCAACGACACCGATCAGCAGTAGGGCGACAATCGCACCGGCCCCGATCCAGATCCATTGGCTCCGTTTGCGACTCTCGGCTGCCCGTCCCTCAAGTCGCCGCTTTCTCCGCTTTGTGGTTTTGCTCATTCTTCATTCCTTATGTACTTGATGAGTTTCATCCAGTTTCCGCTCCAGGCTGACGCATTTGCAAGTATATCGTGAAGAGTGGGGATGCGTCAGCTACGTAACCAGCCCCTGGCTGAGCTAATCGATCTTCACCCGTCGCAGCCGGAGACTGTTGGTGACGACGGTCACACTGGAGAACGCCATGGCAAAGGCGGCCAGCACGGGATGCAGTGAGCGCAGAATATTCGGCACAAACGTGAAGGGATAGAGCACGCCGGCCGCCACCGGGATGAGGATGACGTTGTAGAAAAAGGCCCAGAAGAGATTCTGCTTGATGGTGCGCATGGTCGCCTTGCTCAGCGCGATGGCCTGCGGCACGGAGCGCAGATCGCCGCGCATTAAGGTCACGTCAGCCGTCTCCATGGCCACGTCGGTTCCCGTACCAATGGCAATGCCCACGTCTGCCTGGGCCAGGGCTGGAGCGTCGTTGATACCGTCGCCGACCATGGCCACCAACCCAATTCCTTCTTCCTGCAACTTCTTGACTTCGGCCGCTTTATCGCCCGGCAACACTTCAGCCAACACGCGATCAATGCCCACCTCTTGGGCGATGGTTTCCGCCGTGGCTTGGTTGTCGCCCGTCATCATCACCACCTGTAGGCCCAGCCGGTGCATCTTATCTACAGCCTCCTTGGAGCCGGGCTTGATGGTGTCGGCCACAGCGATGACGCCCGCCGCCTGGCCGTCAAGGGCCACCCACATGGCCGTCTTGGCCTCCGATGCCAGCCGTTCTGCCTCAGTTCCCAGGCCATTTAGGTTGATAGAGTGTTGGTTCATCATCTTGAGATTGCCCAAGGCGACCTGGTGACCTTCTACCTCGGCGACGATCCCCTGACCGGAGACCGCCTCAAAGCGATCGGGCTGGGCCAACGATAGCCCGCGTGCCTGCGCCGCCCGCACAATGGCCTCGCCCAGGGGATGCTCGCTGCCTCGCTCAGCAGAGGCGGCCAGTCGCAGCAAGGAATCGGGGCTGAGAGAATCCGGAAACTGGGAATCGGGACTCGGGAGACCAGGTCGCTGAGCACTCGTCCTCTCCTCACCTACGCCCCCGATTCCTAATACCTGATACCTGGTTACCACATCTGTCACCGACGGTTCGCCGACCGTGATGGTGCCCGTCTTGTCGAGCACAATCGCCTTGAGCGAGTGGGCACGCTCCAGTGCTTCGCTATTTTTGAAAAGGATGCCGTGCTCAGCCCCCTTTCCGGTGCCGACCATAATGGCTGTCGGCGTGGCCAGGCCCAGCGCGCAGGGGCAAGCGATCACCAAGACGGCCACCAAACGGATCATGGCCGGCGTAAAGCCGACGCCTACGACCAGCCACCACACCAGCAGGGTGAGGACGGCAATGCCTATAACCACCGGCACAAAGACAGCCGACACCTGGTCAGCCAGTCGCTGGATGGGTGCTTTACTGCCTTGCGCCTCCTGCACCAGCCGGATGATCTGCGCCAGGGCTGTCTCGGCACCGACCTTGGTCGCTTCAAATTTGAGCATCCCCTGCTTGTTGATCGTAGCACCGATCACTTTGTCGCCGGCTTTCTTGTCCACCGGCAGACTTTCGCCGGTGAGCATACTCTCATCCACAGCCGACTGGCCCTCAACCACAACCCCATCCACCGGGATCTTCTCACCCGGTCGCACGATGACCACGTCGCCGGTCTTCACCTGCTCGATGGGGATATCAACTTCACCCCCATCTCTGACGACGCGGGCGGTCTTGGCGCGCAATCCCATCAGTTTCTTGATAGCAGCGCTAGTTTGCCCTTTGGCGCGGGCCTCGAGTAACTTACCCAACTTGATGAGCGTGATAATGAGGGCGGCCGTCTCAAAGTAGACGTGCATCCCCAGGGCGGTGCTGCCCAGCGTCAGGGCAATAGTAACCAACACGCTGTAGAAGAAGGCAACCGAAGACCCCATGGCGACCAGTACGTCCATGTTGGCCGAGCCATTGCGCAGCGCTTTCCAGCCACCTGTGTAATAGTCCCAGCCAACGTAAAACTGCACCGGCGCGGCCATGGCCAGCATCAGCCAGTTCACCCAGGGCTGGTGCGCCCACGCTCCCAACAGTCCGAAGTCGCGGGCCATACTCAGCAGGAAAAGGGGCAAAGCAAAAAGGACGCCAACCCAGAACTTGCGCGTCTGGTCGCGAATCTCCGCCTCGCGGGCAGACTGCTCCGCGTCCTCCAATTGGCCGGCCTCGGCTTCGACCACGCCATAGCCGGCTTTTTCAATGGCGGCGACCATGTCAGCCCGCGTCACCTGGCCGGGGACGTACTCCACCGTCGCCTTTTCGGTGGCGAAATTAACGTTGGCCGCCACCACGCCCGGCACCTTCTTGTTGAGCGTGCGTTCGACGGTCGCCACGCAGTTGGCGCAGGTCATACCCGTAATAGGCAACTCGACCTTGGCGGTGGCCACGTTATAGCCCACGTCCTGGATTTTGCCGATGATGGCGTCTTCACCCAACACCGTTGGATCGTAAATCACCGTAGCCCTCTCGGTGGCGTAGTTGACGTTGGCCTCGGTCACGCCGTCTAGCTTGTTTAAGTTTCGTTCAATCGTGCTCGAACAATTCGCACAGTGCATGCCCGTGATGGGCAAGGATACCTGTTTTTCAGTCATAACAACACCTGCCAGGACGAATGAAAAGATGACAATTGACGAACGACGAATGATGAAAGCTACAGCAACGGAGACGTCCGTCTTCCGTCCTTCGTCCTTAGTCTTTCGTCATCTCTTCATTCGTCCTTCGTCGAGTTAGTTCTCTGGTGGATAATTGATCTCTACCAACAACGCCCGGATGTTATCCCAACTGGCGGGAGGCTCGTTCCACTCGACGGTGACCATCTGGGCAGCCTCCTCGGCCTTCACCGAGGTCACGCCTTCGAGCTCGCCCACCTCTCGCTCAATGGTCATCACACAATGACCACAACTGATGTTCGGGACTTTAAAGGTTTTGGTTGTCATGTCGATAATCCTCCTGTATCTGAATAAATATTGGAACGAAAGACGAAGGACGGAGGACGAAGAAACGGGGATAATCGTCGTCCGTCCTTCGTCTTTCGTCCATCTACTCCAACAGCCGCTCCAACTTGAGCTTGTCAAAGCCAACCACGACCTCGCCGTCAATCACTGTGACCGGTGTGGTAAACACACCCAGCCTTTCAAGTTCTTCGAGAGCGTTTTCA
>DAOUMD010000289.1:0-13867 GCA_034412795.1 Anaerolineae bacterium | reverse complement strand
CTTGTCGGAGAGACCTTCCTGGAAGCTCTGGGCGGTACAACTTGAGCAAAAATTCGGCCTAAACGGGTGCCCAAATGCCTGGTCAGAGCGCCGTTTAAGCTTCCAGGAAGGTTAAGCGCATCCCCTCTCCGACAACCTGCTAGGCCGAAATAATTCACCTCCAGCCTGACATCTGCCTTTTCCGTATTGCATCTAGTTGGTTTTGCCTCAGAAAACGCCAGGATATCACTGATGCGATTACCAATCCAGTTGTCAAAACCGCCCATCCGACAGAGCTTTTCAGTAAGTAGACAGGAATCACAATCATACTGATGAAGACATCATACATGAAGTGCGCAAACATTGCCCACTCGAGCCCAAGCTTCCAGAACAACCAACCAAAATAGATCCCCAGCACAGAACTCAGAACCATGATCAATGCATAGCCCCAGAAAGGTACGGCTGGATTCGAAAGCCTGGCATCGACATGCGCCCACCCAAAGATAAGCCCCGCCAGAACAATTGCCGCCCAATAGATACCATGCGTTGGTCGCCCCTCATCATCGCGCTTGAGTAAGCTCCCTAACCAGACAAATAACGAAACCATGAAAAGCCGGCAGCCCATCTCCTCCACAACCCCCGCTTTGAACGAGGCAGGGAACAATTCCCAACCAAACGGATAGGTGGCCGGATCTGCACCCAGATTGGCGATGAGGCTCAAGGGGAACCCCACTATGAGCATCAACACTGTGAGTGCCAAGCCGCTACGTAGCCAACTCGGGAGATCTTCTTTGGAAATCCTACCCTCAGGCAAGGGAGCACCGAGACCAGTGCGGTTTGCCATAGCCAGACTAAGAGCAATCACGAGGGCAGAAACTACGGTCACCACTCCCCACAACCAGACCGGTTCGATAGGCACATTTGTTTTGCGAAGGAGAGGAATACCTGCGAGATTCCCCAAGAAATATAGAGCGACCAAAACAACGAAAACGCGCCATTGAAAAGGACGTTTCCTCGGAAGATCAACCGTGAAGAGGATAGACCCGATTTCAAGGGATGCATCCATTTTATCGCTCATTGTTGTGCTGACTTGCCCAAGGCAATGTGCTACATCGTAGTGTAGTTATTATCCATACCATTTCTTCCGTCCACGTCCACTACCATCCCGTCACGCCCCATCAGTACTTTGGTCTGAGTGCCATCAACTACTTTAGCCGCCTCAAGACCTATCTGATCCAGAATTCCGTCGTCGTGATCAGGAGCATGATGAAACAACACCGCTGTCTTTACCTCAGCCTCCAAAGCCAGCTTTACAGCCTCCAGATAGCTGCTGTGGCCCCAGCCGTTACGCTGCTGCCGTTCTTCCCAAGTAAACATAGCATCCAAGACCCACAGGTCAGCACCACGAGCCAGTTCCACCAGCTTCGTATCCACGGCCTGAACACCGGCTTCATGGTCTGTGGAGTAGACCACCACGTGGGGACCATATTGGATGCGGTAAGAGAGAGTTGCACCAGCAGGATGCCGGTTCTCCGCAGCCTTTACCTGAAAACCCGCCACGTCCATCCCCCCAGGTTCCACCTCACGGTACGCCAGATTGGCCCCAACGTCCTGCATTTGAGGGGCATAAGCCGAAGCAAACAACCGCTCAATGCTGGGTTGGAGATTCTTGACGGAGTCTCCATAAAAGACGATCCAGTTTCCCTTCACAAAAATAGGCGCGAAAAAGGGTAAGCCAATGAGGTGATCCCAATGATAATGACTTACCAGGAAATGTAATTCTCCCTGACCCCGACCACAGGCCCCTTTCATCAGACGTGTTTGTAACGCGGCCAGCCCAGAGCCTCCGTCCAGGATAAGGTGTGGATTACTCGGCTGTATGGCCGCACCCGGCTCGTCATTCTGAAAACCAATCAGTTCGACACAAGGAGTATGCCCCCCGTAATGCCAAGTTGCCCGGCCCGGTGAGGTAATCGAGCCTCTGGTTCCCCAAAACTTCACGCGGATCATGACTGTACCTCCCCAGGTCCTATTTCCAGTTGCCATCCTTCGGCAGGGGCTATCACTTCAAAGGTATCCCCTACGCTTAAATCTCGGGCCAAAGTCAATTGCTCGTCTACCACAGTATCCGAGTGTGCTGGTTCATAATGAAACAAGGCAAGTTGTTTCACGCCGGCCATTCGGGCCATCTCTAACGCGTCCTCTACGGTGGAATGTCCCCAATGGTAGCGATCAACCATCTCATATTCCAGAAATTGGGTGTCGTGAACCAGGATGTCACTCTTGCGGGCACAATGAGCCAACTGCTCTAAATACACCTTTGTAAAGGTCTCATCCGGGGCAGGCCCCCCCATCCCGTCACCCAATCGAACCTGGCGCACCCGGCCAGTATCCGTGTAGACCGTTGCGCTGCAGCCGTCTGCCTCTATCCGATATCCGACGGTTTTTCCCGGGTGGTTGAGTTGGACTGTCTCTATTTGAAAATCCCCCAATTCCAGTTTATCGCCAGGGTCAAAAGAAATGTATTCGAAGTCAGCGGCCAGATATTCAAACGGCACCGGGAAATTGAGGTTGGCGTGTTGTCCAGCCAAAATGTCGCGGATGTGGCTTCCCGTTTGTCCGGCAGAAGTAAAAACAAAGCGATTTCCCTGGCGATAAAACGGCGTAAAAAAAGGAAACCCCATAATATGGTCCCAGTGGGTATGTCCAATCAAAATGACGGCCTCGCCTTGGCCTGTGCTAAAAGCCTGTTCCATCAGCGATTGACCCAATAACCGGACTCCGCTCCCCCCATCCAGAATCAGGTTTTGCCCGGAGCGAGTCAAAAAGTGAAGACAGGTCGTATTGCCGCCATGGCGTATCTGATCCCGACGTGCAATCGGGTAGGAGCCTCTAACCCCGTAAAATGTCAGATGCATTGTTACTCTCTGCTACCAAGTTACTGCCGTGAGGCGTGAGTAGCCCAACGGTCGAATTAACTTGCGCCGGGTTAGCTTGGAACCCGACAACTAAAGACTACTTTCTAGGTTAAACTTTCCCATTTATACTTCAGAAGCAGCTTAGCCGCCCAATGCTGGCAAATAAGCTGCGCCACGTGAAACCCAACAACCAGAGGTGACGCTCGGCATGTGACACCACCCCCATCATACACCAACTTGGCCAGCAAAGGCAACCCCAATTCAGAACCAACGTGACAGGCAACACCACCATCAATCAAAAGCGCCGCTCCAGGCGTCAGCTTGATTTGCGGTGTTAGACGGCCTTAGCCCGATGCCAGCCTTACCCTGGAACCCTCCAACTGACGAGCGGCTCTGCGCCCCCTCAAAGCTTGACCACCCTGGCTGCCTGCAAAGCCACAATTACCGATTTTACCCCATCCGATGGGCGCAGGGCCGCCCAACAAAACCAACCGCAACCAACTCATTTCTCAGCGGTTGACGGCAGCGGGGCTTATGGCCCCTGAGGGCCGTCCCCACCCCTGCCCTTTCCCTTTGGCCCGAACAACAAAGCTGGCCTCCGACTGCGCCAGCTTTTCTGCCCTCAAATTCTCTCTTTGTCTCTGGCGGCCCGCTGCGTGACCGGCACACCGTCCCAGGCGACGACCCTCGAAATGACTGACCTCAACCGACAAAGATCACGCAACAATAATTCCTTCTGGTTCAGTCAATCGACTTCATAAATCATCTGTATTTCTGAATCTGAAAGGGCACGGTCGTAAAACCTAACCTCATCTAACATTCCCACATATCTTTCTGTGACACCATCACCTGTATCAGAAAAATGACCGCCCAATACAAGATTGGATATATTCTTGTCTCCGCATGATTCAGACATTAACAATTCGCCATTAACAAAAAAGTAAACACGGCTATCTTTTCTTATTATACTATAGTGTACCCATTGATTCTTGATAACGGTATATGTTGTATCAATAAAATCACTATCAACTTTCATTAAGAATCTACCATCATTTTGCCTTATAGCATTTATTTGAAAGAGCCAATGCCCATTTTGATCAGATGCCGATAACATAAGATAATCGTCATAATTGCCATCTTTTGTAAATCCCCATAGCAATATTGAAAAGTCATCTTTTAGGGCAAAGTTTGTTTTAACCTTCTTACCACCTCCATTGAAATTAACTGCTTTACCAACTATACCATCAACATAGTCTATTTTTCCACTGACATCCCCGTCATGCCCATTACCACTCTCGTCATTGGCATTGCCATCAAATGGATAATAGGCAACTAAGCCATCAGTGGGAGTTTGTTCGTTTGTTACTTTTTGGGTTAAGTGAAGATCAGCCGTAGTTGTGCTACCCGCAACAACCGAAATTCTTACACTCGCATTTGCGTAACTAGATTTTGTCGCTGTGATTGTGTATTCGCCAGGGCGGACGCGGGGAATTGAGTATATGCCCTTGTCGTCAGTTGTAACTGAATTGGTCGGTGGATCTGTGCTGACATTGGCAGCCGGTACTGGAACACCAGTGCCTGAATCAATCACCGTTCCAATAATGTCTCCAGTAGTTGGTTCGTGTGTAGGTATGTCAGTTGCCTTTGGAGTTTGTGTTTCAAGTAGGGCACACGAAATTAGCGGTAACAAGACTGAGATTATCAGATATGAGCGTTTCATCCTCACCTCCTTGGCTCAGGACATGGTCATCCGGCTAACGTTTGTTTTCACCCGCCCGCAAGACACCCAACAATAAAAGCCAACTCACCTACGCAAAGCGACTCTCGTAGAAAAACGTTTTATCTACACACAGCGCCTTGCCTGCTGGGGCAGACCAATTTGATGTATTTTGACAAATACCCTGTGGTTATCTTTGGACCTGGACACTGCCAATTATTCTTTCTTTCTTCCAGTTCATTGTCGTCAACCAAGAGATTGAAACTTCCTTTATCAACGTCATACTCAATTTCATCACCATCTTGAATCAGAGCAATTGGCCCACCCTCGTATGCTTCAGGGCCAACATGACCAATGCAGTTCCCCCGTGTACACCCGGAGAATCTACCATCTGTCAACAAAGCAACCATGTCTTTCAGCCCCAGGCCAATCAAGGCGGATGTAGGAGCAAGCATTTCGCGCATGCCCGGACCACCTTTCGGTCCCTCATACCGGATGACAATAAAATCTCCTGCTTCAATTTGATTGTCAAGAATAGCTTCCATTGCCTCATCTTCGGAATTGAACACTTTGGCTGAACCTTTGAAGTTCCGCATCCCTGGACTCAACGCCGAAGCCTTGACCACCGCTCCGTCCGGGGCCAAATTACCAAAAAGAATAGCAATACCACCTTCCGGGCTGATGGGGTTGTCAAGTGACCTGATAACGTTAGAGTCCACCACACAACCGGCTTCCGCCAACTCCAAAATAGTCTTTCCAGAAACCGAAAGCGAGTTCTTCAATAACGGTTTAATGGTGTTCATCACCGCAGGAATGCCTCCGGCGTACTCCAAATCTTCCATCGTGTGATCGTCACCACAGGGCTGAATGCTAGAGATGTATGGTGCTTGGGCATTGATACGGGTGAAATCATCATAGCTTACTTCAAGTCCACCTTCATACGCAATGGCTGGCAAGTGAAGTGTTGTATTGGTAGAACCCCCTAAAGCCATATCGGCATAAATCGCATTCTCAAAAGCCTCCCTGGTCAAAATTTGCCGGATGGATAGATTTTCCTTAACGAGAGCAACGATCCGCTCACCACTTTCATAAGCGATCCGTTTCTTTTTAGCCGATACGGCCAGAGCAGTGGCGCAACCCGGCATAGAAATACCCATCGCCTCGCATAAGCAAGCCATTGTATTGGCCGTATATAAGCCTTGACAAGAACCTACGCCCGGACAGGCTTCAAGCTGAAATTGGTTCAGTTCTTCTTCTGTAATTTTCCCCGCCCGAAAAGAACCGACCGCCTCAAAAGCATCTTTTACCAAAGTCAACTTTTGTCCTTTGTATCTGCCAGTTAGCATAGGCCCCGCAGTGACAACGATGACAGGAATATCCAACCTCATTGCCCCCATAAGCATTCCCGGCGTGATCTTGTCACAATTTGTTAACAAAACGAGACCATCCAAAGCATGGGCAGTGGCGACTGATTCGATAGTATCAGCGATTATCTCGCGGGACGGCAACGAATAATGCATCCCGATGTGCCCCATGGTGATGCCGTCGCATATGGCAGGTACACCAAAGATGAACGCATAACCACCACCTGAGTGAATACCTTTTTCGATGTACCGTTCTAGTTGACGCATATCTATGTGACCTGGCACCAAGTCGGTGAAGGCACTGGCTATGCCAATAAAGGGCCTGTCGAGCGCATTTTTAGTCAAGCCGGTGGCGTACAATAACGCACATTGCCCACTTCTTTCAAAACCTTTTTTGATTTTGTCACTATTCATAGTTTTCTTACTCCATTTTCGTTGTGATCTGGTGAACCCTAACGGACCGGAGCTGAGCCGCCGCCGGGTTTCGCAAGTGACACCGCCCACGGCCCGTAGCGCTGCAAAAACAATAACCAGCAATCAGAAAGCTGTCTGCCAAGCTTCGCTGATGATCTTGCTCTTCTTGGCATTCATCATATCCTCTGTCAAATGCCAAAACGTCAAAAACCCCTCGTAGGCCTCTTTCAGGCGCTCGTCAACCTTGACAACCTCGTCCGGGCAGATGTACACGCAATGCATACACTCGATACATCTTTCCGGATCCGACAACCCCGTATCGGCGTCAAATGCCTGCATCGGGCACTCAGTCTCGCAATCGCGGCACATACTGCATTCCTCTGCCATGCGTATGGGATGCGTCCATTCTCGCTCGGTCCTTTTCTGTTGATTCTCCAACGCGGCCATGGCACGATTGTAGCCAAACGGTTTCTGCAGCCTGAAAACCGCCGGTGCATCCTGCAAGAAGCGTTCGAGGGCCAATGCCACATACTTCCGAGCTACAGCGAAATCCTGCTCGTTGGGACGGTCGGGTAAGATCTGCCAACCACCCACATTGAACGAATGTCGCCCCAGGAATTCCGCTGAGAGCAAGACCTGAAAACCGGCTTGCTCCAAGAGCAACTTGGTGTGGAAATGCGCATACCCAGTCGTTCTTGCACCGTAGGTGAAGAACTGCACGCATCTTTTTTCCTGTCCATCAAGTGTTGGCAGCCATGCATTGATCACGCTAGGGGCAAAATCACCAAACACAGGAAACCCAAAGATGAAGCCATCAAAATCATCGATCGGCAGCGGTTCCTGGCGAGAAGCATACGCCGTCACATTGAACATCTGCACCTCACAGCCGTGATCAAGCAATGCTTCCTTCATGACCCTGGCATAGGTATGGGTCACATTGGTAGCAGAGAAGTAGACGAGAGCGATTTTGCAGCCAGCCAAAAGATCCTCCTTTGCATCCTAATTGCTATACATCCAACGGTCCAACGATAGAGTTCACTGGATGGCGGGTTAGTCCAAACCGCCCACAATTTTATACAAGTTTGTTGGCTAATTTAGGTTGATAATAAGCCAAGATTGGCCATTCCAGTGCAACGTTTTGTTGGGCGGCACTTTGGCGTATACGAGTTTTGTCTTACAACCTACCCCCGTTAAACAATATCACTTTAACAACTTTTCGTATCGTGGGACGTATGTAAAAGGTCGGGGGAATGACAAAACATCGGGGAAGGGGTAACCTTTTGATAGCCAACCACGGTGTTCAAAAGGGAGTTACAGATCCCGATGTCTCATTTAAGCAAGTATAGCTCAAAGTGATCCAATTTTGCAAGAATTGGTGGAGAACGGGTATTCTGGGTTTCTATCATGCGGCTCAGTACCTGTGGAAGGGAGCCAAGACCTGGAGCGAAGAAGCTCGGCAAATGCTGGCTGATATTTATAACTGGTTTACCGAAGGCTTTGACACGCCGGATTTACAGGCGGCCAGGATGTTGCTTGAGGCATTGTCTCTTGATCCTGAGTCACTGTGTAATATCTCTTGCCGGCATGAATTTCAGGGTCAAGACAGAGCCGATGATTCCGATAGCGCTGATAATTAGCAGAATAACCTGCCACCCCTCCATGAAACTTCCCACTGCCATTTGTAACAGGCTTAGCCGTGCGTCCTCGGGAAGCTTCGAGGCCACTGTTACCACCGCCCCGACCGACCCTTTGGCTGCGTTAGCAACTTCAGCCGGGAGAGAAGCAAGATGCCCCAACGCCGCTGTCATCTTTACCTGGTAAACGCTGCTAAGAGCTGAGCCTAGAGCCGCTACGCCTAGAGCCCCCCCTGCCTGAAAAGCTATATTACCGATGGCCGAGCCGACTCCGGCTCGGGTTTTCAGCACCGCGCCCAGCACCGCATTCAGGGAAGGTGTCATGATATTACCCATAAAATAGCTTAAAGCGAACAGCAATAAGCCTATCTGCCAGAAGGGTGTATCTACCTGCCAGAAAGCGATTACCGGAGACAACACAGCAATACCCAAGAAACCGGCGGCTACCACGGCCTTGGTTCCCCATCTACCGACAATACGATTGCTCGAAATGGAGCCCAGGGCGTAGCCGAAGGCGATGGGGAGAAAGCGGATGCCAGTCTCCATCGCCGAGTAGCCTTTAACGAACTGCATGTACATCGTGAAGGCAAAGAGCAGGCCAAACATAGCCACCGTCATGATGGCGATGCCGCCAGAGCCTGCCGACAAGCGGGGATTACGGAATAGTTGGAGGTCCAGCATAGGGGCACTTGTAGATTTGCGTTTCTCTAGATAGCGTTTGCATCTCTATGATAATACCCCCTTCTATTAGTTAGTACTTACTAAGTTATTTACACATTAAAAAAGGCGTCGGAATACGACAACCTGATATGACCTTCCTTTACTTTTTCTTCAGGCCGCCCAGGAAGACGTTAATCAATGTGTCTACGACTTCCTCATCAGAAAAGAGTAGTGCAGGGCCAGTAATTGCTGCCGTCTGGTCGGCGATGTACATGAAAATCGCCTCCACAAACAACCGCGCCGCAACCTCGGCATTGATTTTAACAAATGCCCCTTCATCAATCCTCTTCTGGATGTGTGTGGTTATCAGAGCGAGCATGGAAGGCCCTGTTTCATCGGCACGGGTGAGCTCCCCGAAGTGCCCGCCCTCCAGGGAGCTGTAGAGTGCCAGCTTCATGATCCTAGGATCTTCCCGGTTATGCTTGACAAAGTGCATGGCAATCGTCCGGAAGAAGCTGGCATCATCTGCCCTTCCCAAGCTCTCTTTCAATTCGCCGCTGACCGGGTGAGAATGGAATAGTGCGGCCAGTGCGGCCCTGATAAGTCCATCCTTTGTCTTGAAATGCTGGAAGATAAGCGTCTCGCTGATGCTGGCAGCCTCGGCAATCTCACGAGTCCGGGTGCCGGCGAAGCCCTTTTCGGCAAAGAGCGTCAGGGCAATATCGATAATCTGGGCCTTTCTATCTGCGCCGCTGAGGCGTTCCCTTCCTTGGTGTTCTGGTTTCATCATTTACCTTATATTAGTAACTGCTTACTAATATTATAATAACATGACAGCCATTTGTCAAGTCTCAAGATGCTTCTTCACATCTTCCGAGTACATCCTGAATTGCCTCAATTATCAACTCGGGGCTTTGAAGCTGAGGATAATGCCCATCCTCATAAATTCTGATCTCACTGTTCTCACTGAGTAAGAGTAACTCCTGCTGCAATTCGAGCCACAAATCCTGTAGAATCTGTCCCTGAGCTACTGTAGAGGAAGGTCTTGCTGTTGCAATCACAATCAGTGGAAAGTCACCGAGATATTCAACCTGCCCCGCTTGTGCCAGTGTGTTTGGCGCTTCGACCTTTTCATCAAACCAAGCCAAACTTGATTCGGGTAAGAATGCCTGTACTGGATCATAAACATCGGGTGATAGGTGATATAGATTGCCTTTGTAGCGACCCGGCATTCCCAGATGAGATAAAAGCAGGATCAATGGCCTGATATTTTTGTCTGGGATTTCTGACACAACGCCATACTCCTCGAATCGTGTGAGCATCTCAGGATGGCTTGACTCAACCAGCACCATGCCGCATACATCATCAGGATTTTGCCCCGCAAATATTCTTATATAAGCGCCGCCAAAGGCATGTCCTACCAGCACATAGGGGCCATCTTCTCCAGCCGCATCCAGTACAGCGCCAAGCTCACTGGCAATCATCCCGCCATCTCTTGGGAGTGGTCCCGGTTCACTCCACATGATCCCGGCCCTATCATAACTACATGCGCGGGTAAATTCCCCTATTTCGCCCTGAACAGAATCCCAGCTTAACGATCCATACTGATCAAGGTCGGCTTCAAAGATAACCGTTGGGCTCCCGCTCCCCACACAGTACAAATGGACACTATGGGTTTCGAGGCTCACCATTTGACCTGGGGGAGGATACTCGGCCCGGTATTTGCTTCGAGCAATGGACTCACGGACCAGCATATAAGTAATTAGGCCCAAAAAGAGAATCAGCACTACCAATAATATCCGTCCGATCCAACGAAGTATGGCAATTAACAATCTTTTTGCTCTCATAGGCTTGTCCTAGTATCTTTTCGCGATTGCTTTATTTGTATGGTCGGGAAAAGAACATTTCTTCTGCATAACCAAGAAGAATCGTATCTACAGATTGGGAAGGAGTAGCTTTTTGGTTACTGGTACAAGCTGTAAAGATCAGCAATAGTAAAAGATGGGTGTTCCCATTTCACTGATCCTTCATCGCTCCATAGAATTTAATCTTTCTTTCCAGTAATTAAGGTCCTGTCTGCCGCTACATCAGTGACTTCAATTTGACCAAAACCAGCAGACGTAAGAATATCACCTATTTCTGTTGTTGAATAGCATTTGCCTTCCGTCGAATGCATCAAAAGACAGGAATACTCGGCAACGGGAAGAGGGCCATTCTTGAATTGATTCAAATGGGCGTCAAAAACCGCAATAAGACCACCTGGGGACAGACTCCTGAAGGAATTAGCTGATAATTTTTTCACGGAATCTATATCCCAATCGTGGAAAGCGTTGGCAAACAGATGGACGTCATAGTTAGCGGGAAGTTCTTCAAACATATTTCCAGCGACAACGTTAACCCTGGACGACATGCTCTTTGTTTCGATTGAGCGTGCTGCTGCAAGGTCCACAGGCGGTATCTCAAAAACAGTGGCGGCAAGATGGCTATTCAGTCGCGCAATGGAACAAGCGTATATGCCCGATCCACCGGCAATGTCCAAAAGAGCATCGTGCCGACTGAGATTGAGCCTCTCGGCAAGCCTCTGAGCAAGAAAGGCGCCACGGCTATCCATGGCGGCGGTAAAGGTATCTGCAAATTCCTGGTCCTGCATGCTTTTCATCCAGTCTTTGCCCTCTTTCTTACTAGACCATCCAGCAGGCTTTCCGGTTTGGAGGATCTCACGGAATTCCACACATTGAGGACGGTTCTTGAGAGAACGATAATAAGGAACTAAACTGACGGGGCTGTCGCTGACAAGGTATGTGGCAGACAGTTCGGTCAATCCATATTTATGCTCACACGTTTCGATCAATTCCATGGATACAAGAAGCGATACCAGGACATCCGCCGGCCGCGACTGAAATCGCATTTTGTCGCAGATCTCATTAAACGTCTTGGAACCTTTGTTCAGAAATGTGAAGAAATCAAAGTAGGCGATCGCGCATACCAGCAAATCCGAAGCATAAATCGAGTCCCTATATCTGAGCAAGCGACTCGGATCGTTGTGTAGCGGGTGGTCTTTCATATATCCTTTCCTTCGGTCATCGCGGTAGGACTGCCAGTCACCCGACAGCTCCCCACAGATCCCGGCATGCGATTTTCCCGCACCGGGCCCTTCAGAAATACTCGCTTCCGCATTCCGGCCTAAGCTGGGGTCTTTCACCCCTTAAGAAGCGTCAAGCTTCGCTTGACGCACTAACGGCACGGCGGATGAGGCGCCAGGCTGGCGGCGCGAAGCGGGGGCGCGCCGCGACGACGCAAGCGACGGCTCCATCCGCTTGGTGCGACCCGTTCGCCCGAAACCGGACGTAGTCCGGACCGGAGGATGGGCGGCAAAGGTTGTTTGATCTTTGACAACTGTGTGTCCATATAGGTGAGATGATAGCACGTTTCGTGCAAACATCAACCCTTATCCTCTTGGTGCAGAAGTGACAGCACCCTCCCCTGGCATGCGACTGGTCATCAATTCCTTCGGCAGGCCAGGACAGGCGTCAGAAGCGGGAAGGAAAGGCGGTAAGCCTTGAGCCAGACAGGGCGACCCCGCCAAGCAGGTGGCTGCACCTGCACTTGCAGCGCAGGTGCAGGTGTGGCTAACGCAAGTAAAGGTGTGTAGGCATTGTCATGGAGAACCAGCCCACGCTGGCTTACGTCTGCCAGAAGCGGACATGGGCTGGCCCAAAATGGGGATGGATCCCGGTCTTGCGTGCCAGGCGGCGCAAGACGGCACCCGAATGGGACCCGGCGTAAAGCACCCACCTATGGTCACGCAAAATGGACACACGGAACGGGGAAACCCGCCACGCTCTCTCTGCCTTGTGCAGGAGCAGGCAACCAAGCCGTATGCCGTGACGGAGTAGGATGTCCCAAGCCTGCCCTGAGCCAGGCCGAAGGGAAGCGAATGCCTGGGGTAATGCCCAGGATATGCTGACGTGGGACGGGTGACCGGGAAGGTCAGGGTACTGGCAGGAAGTTGAGCTTCAGGCAGGCGTCCTGCGGGACGTACTGAAAGCCAGATACCCAAAAAGGTATTTGCTTCTTAAGGTGCATTGACCAAGCGAACGCGGTTGAGTAATCAGTGCCGGTAGTGCCTGTGACAAAGGCCCGGTTGCTCAGGAGCGGAGTGAAGCGAAAGGTTCTCGCTCCGTTCTGTAGCGGGGGGCGGGGTCGGGAGGCCCCGCCCTACCGTAACTTAGGTGGCGTTGACCAGATTACTCTCAGCCTTTCTGTGCGAGGCTGGCAACCATGACATGACTAATCCGGTCGCAATGGCATACACAAGGATTACCAGAATGATGGAAATTATCCCGGACTGATTGATCAGGTTCGAAACTAAAGCCAGACCGGTTCCTAGCCCGAGTCCGACCGCACTGCTCAACAGCCAAACCAATGACTTGGTAAAGTGACCCCGCAGGAATAACCATTGAGCCATTCCAACGAGTAAGCCGATGGTCGTGTAGGCTGCCGTCAATGAAAGAACAGACTCATCCTCAAGAAATCCCCAAATTCCGGCAAGTATTGGGCTAACCACCAATCCCAAGAGCAGACCAGCGGAAATAGTGAGGACCCATAGAATTGAGATCGGGGCAACACGTCGAAGCGCTATCCATTGAGCAAAACCGATCGGGAGGCCGATGCTCAGAGATGATACCAGCATTCCAGGAATGGATGTCAGAAACGGGAGGATGAGAATTAACGCACCGATGGCTGCAACGCCCAGCAAATTCGCAACGATCCAGCCGAGAATCACTCCCCCTGCTTCACAAAGCTTCCGTGCCATTGGGCACCTCCCTTTCATTTTCCTTCATTGAGCGCATGGTCCACAAACCATCAACGCCACCTAACGCTTGAGTTCAAGCGCCGCCCGATGGCTCGGTCTGGGGAAGGCTTGGCCGGAGTACAGACACCACTTCGATTATAAATCAACTTCGTCAGCGAAACCACCCCGAATTTTAACCAACTTTGCAGGCAACACCCCACCGAATTTGAGCGAAGGTTGGGCGGTCGCTTGCAACGATTTGGTGCGACCCGTTCGCCCGAAACCGGCACAAGCCGGGGGATGGGCGGCAAAGGTCGCGTCCGATTCGCTAAAGCGAATCGGCGTGCGCTTGGTGGGCAACGGACACCAAGCCACTCTGATCTTTG